>CAZHXG010000013.1:0-55399 GCA_964536285.1 uncultured Bifidobacteriaceae bacterium | reverse complement strand
GGAAATCTCATCGCACCTTGCAATGAACCGTCTCGCTTCGTGCAAGGGTTCATCGCCCAGCTTAATTTCGTTCGTCAGTCTCGCAAGAGGGGTGAATACCCCATGGCACGCCTTTAGCCAGCGGGATATTTTTTACGGCAAAGTTTTTAACAAACATTAAACCGAAAAATCACTTATGACATTCAAGGGCAACGCGGCGAAGGCGAAGCAATTCTTCGCCGACAAAATGGCTTTCACCACCGGCCCCGTCGAAATCAGCCACCAGATCGGGAAAAAAGCGGATGTCGTCATCATAGACGTGCGCGAGGCCAAAGATTTCAAGAAAGGCCACGTCCCCGGCGCGATCAATCTGCCGCAGGAAAAATGGGGCACGCTCGCCGGTCTGCGCCGGGACACGATGAACATCATTTACTGCTATGCCCAAAATTGTCACATGGGCGCGCACGCCGCGATGCAGTTCGCCGCGAAGGGTTATTCCGTCATGGAAATGGAAGGCGGTTTCGAATCCTGGAAAGAGAACGGCTTGAAAATTGCGAAGTAAGCCGGATGAGGTGAACTGCGAAATACATGAACCACACGAACGGATTAGTTTAATTGCAAAGGACTGATCTTTTTATTGATAGGGTGAACACCCCATAGCGGCAATGTCGTCACAAGTTCTATTCTTCGTGAATGCAATTCCAATGACCGTCATGAAAAATCCATTTATGAAAAACTCCCCCGCCAAGCCTGCGACACCGCCTCAAGATCCAAAGCCCGCAAAGCGCGACAACATCTTTTCCAAATCCCGCGACACGCGCGAAGATCGCGGCGCGCCAGGGGAAAACATTGCATGACTCACAAACACTTCCGCACGGGCGTTGATCATCAGAAGCGATGATAAAAAACTCGTTGAAGAAGGCATCGAAGGCGCGGAGCATCATCAAATGCGTCAATGAAAATCCCATGAAGACCAAAGCCTCAACGATTCCCAACGACAATCCCAAACGCAAGGCCGTGTTCGCGCGGCCAAACACAGACCAGAGCTTGACCCACCTCGGAATTGTGGGAGACACCTACACCATCCTTTTGACCGGCCGGGACACCGCCGGACGATTTTGCCTGATTGATATGCTGATTCCGCCCGGTGGCGGTCCGCCGCCGCATCGTCATGATTTCGAGGAGATGTTCACGCTTCTCCAAGGCGAGGTTGATCTCATATTTCGCGGCGCGAAATCATCCTTGCGCGCAGGCGAGACCGTCAATATTCCGGCCAATGCGCCGCACCAGTTCCACAATCTGACTGGACGACCGGCGCGGTTGTTATGCCTGTGTTCGCCAGCGGGACAGGATGAATTTTTTAAGGCCGTTGGCATGAGTCTCAAGCATCGGACAACGCCACCACCAAAGCTTGACCAGACAGCCCAGGCAGCTTTTAGGAAGAAAGCCGGAAAACTCGCTGCGAAATATCGGACGGAGCTGCTGCCTCCTTGAACTGATGGGAAAACGTCCCGCAAAATAATTCCTTCTCCGCATTCATCGCGCCGAAGTCTCACGAAGGCGGAAACGGATTTGTTTCAAACTGAGCCCAATGGACTAGAATTCGCATTCATTTGAATGACCAGTTAAATCTGATTGGAAAGGTTATGCTTTGCACAGCACAAAACAACATTAGCTCTTTGAAGCCCGGATTTTCCAACTGATGATTTGATACGCCCAATTCCAAACCGAGTCGAGAAATTTCAGACACCAGCCTTCATTTTATTTCGGCACGGCAAGTGGATTGCACGGATTTTCACAGATTCGGATTTAACCAGTTTGAAACGGCGATTTCAAACTTTCCATTGCATTCAGCCCGAATCGGCGCAAAGTTGTCTTATGTCCGTATGAACCAGCGCGAACATTTCCATTTTAGCGTCACCGTTCAAAGCGAGGAGTTGTTCATGGTTTCGGCGATGCGGAGGCTTGCGTGGCTGTGTCAGCCGGAAATCAACCGCCAGATCGCAACCGCCGGAACGGGCAATGATGAATGGAAACACAACCACGGCAACGCAACGTTCTATTTCACAAGCCCTGCGAATCGAAGGGAGTTCCTTAAAGAAACATCCCTGTTATTTCCGACCGGATGGGAAATAATCAGTCGCGACGACAAGAGAACCGCGCCGCGCCAAAAATAGTTTGATAATTAAAGTGCAAATTTGAGCCGGGCAGGTTATGAAAAAGCCGCCTGACAAAAAGACGTAAACTGGGCGTGGTGGAATTGCAGAAAAAATTCGATGAAAGCGCGGCCTTACTCAATAAGACGTGGATTCAAATTGAAGAGATGAGGCTTCTACAAATCCAAATCGAAGAGGCGCGAAAAAGAGAACTACAGGAAATCCAGTCTGCCAAAGATAAGAAACGTAAAACTTCAAATTAGCATGCTACCCACGACCGGCGGAGGCCGCTTTTTTAATCGTGCGGATTTTCAAGGGAGATGAGAATCTGCATTTTCATTGCATAATAACATCAATCAAGTATGAATTTAAAAATGTTCGATTTTAGAAAGGGACTATGAAAAAAATACAACTTTTAATACTGTCAGGCGTGGTTTTGGGAGCGGCTACCTTTTCCACCGTCTGCGTGGCGCAACCGACCAATGAGCAGGCAGACAAGACGGCAATCTACTCCCAACCGGGGCCTTGGCACATTGTGAGCGATGGGGTTAATAATTATTGGACAGATTATAAAGCGGGGACGGTGATGAAATCTCCGATTGCGGGCGGTGAAACCACCACCTTGGCCACTAATCAGTCCGGGCCTTGCGGTATTTCTGTTGTTGGGAATTCAGTATTTTGGGCGAACTTTAATGGCGGAACAATAATGACCGTCTCTGCTGATGGTGGCACGCCTGCAACAATTGCCAGCAAGCAAAATCATCCATCTGTTGTAGGTACAACCACCAACAATGTGTATTGGGCTACCGATTCGGATTTCATGAAAATGTCAATAAAGGGTGGTACTCCCGTCCGGCAAGAGGATAAAAGCGTAAGTGCAACCGGCGAGAGTGTAGATCCATCAGGACATGCTGTTCATTGTGAACTTTGTCCGATTTATTGCAAAGAGTTACAATTGGACGCAAACGGCCATGCTTATTGGAAAACCTACGTTTGTAATTACTATTCCTGCAACTGCAAATAAACTAAATCATCTCCGTCTGCTTCTCCGCGTTGCCTTCGCGTTGCGCCTTGGCAAATGGATTTAATTGTGGCGGGGCTTCCACGCACTCTTTGCCTCTCGCACAGTCACTTTGAGATTCCCAAGGCCGCCACCAGTCTTTGCCGTAGCAGCCGACGTGAGTCGGCTCCAACATTTTCCCCGCACCGGAATCAGAATGAGCGGACTGACGTCCGCTGCTACCACGACCATCAAGTCGCCAAGGACGCGGACTTCGCTTTTAACTCCATTCAGGAAATTGAGTGGTATTCAAATCCAACGTGGCAATGGAGGCCATGTCGGCATCTTCAAGGTTAAAATCAAAGATATTCAAGTTTTCCGCGATATGCGCTTTCTGGTGCGATCTGGGGATGGCAATGATTCCTCTTTGGAAATGCCATCTCAAGCACACCTGCGCCACGGTCTTATCGTGCTTCTTTGCGATGGTCGCAAGAGTGGCATCGGTGAAAAGCCCGTGACGGCCTTCCGCAAACGGCGACCAGGCTTGCATCTGTATGCCATGTTGCTTCAAGTATTCCAGCGACTTGCCTTCCTGAAAAAACGCATGGGTTTCGATCTGATGGATTGCAGGTTTGACTTCGCTATTGGCAATCAAGTCGTCCAGTTGGTCGAAACTGGCATTGCTCATGCCGATGGCCTTGATTCTGCCTTCATGATAAAGCTCCTCCATGGCTTTCCAGGAACCCTTCCAATCGCCGCCGGAAGGCCGGTGAATCAGGTAGAGGTCCAAATAATCCGTGCCCAACTTATTGATGGAAGTTTGAAATCCTTTCTTGGCCTGTTCGTACCCCATGTCGGTCTTCCACAGTTTTGAGGTGATAAAGAGTTTTTCCCGTTTGATTCCACTCTCTTTGATCCCGGCGCCTACTGACCTCTCACTGTTGTAGATCATGGCGGTATCAATCAGACGATAGCCCAGCGCGATGGCATCGGCCACGCACCTGATTCCGACGTCGCCGGTGAGCGTCATGGTGCCCAATCCAAGACGTGGCATTTGCACGCCGTTATTGAGGGTCACGAACGAGATCAAATTTTTCCCGGTGCCGGTATGTGGCGCGGCAAACGACTGCGCGCCACCGAGACTAAGGAACATCGCGGAGACGGCGCCGGTCTGCAAGAATTGGCGGCGGCTGATTCCGTTGGAGTTGCGTTCTTTGTTCATATTGGTCAAGTTTCCAACCCACGACCGGCGCGGGGCTTTTTGTGATTCTCTGCCTGCTCCACAGATTGGCAAAGCTTTTTTTGCATGGCCTGTTTCTTCCAGATGCGAAGACAGTCCTTGCGGACTGCCACAATGGGGTGTTCACCCCATTGTGATGGTGCCGCCTCGTTCTTATCGTCATTGAAGAATCAAACAACCCCTGAATGATTTGAATTTTATCAAATGGAAACCAAAGAACTTTTAGCACGATGGGATGTCCTGCTCAACAAACCCGGCAACGCAATCGCTGCCCGGGGTGTCATGCAGGAAAGACTGGATATTTTGCACCGGCTCAACGAGCTTGGAGTATGGAACATCGGACGCTCCTCTATTTTTGATGTGATGGAGTCAACAAACGTTTCGATGAGGGAAATCGACAGGGCAAGCGCGGTTTAAATCACCGGCCTTCTGAAAAGGTTCCGAACCAAGTCGGGAAATTTTCGGCTTCCCAAATGAGCCGTTCGCTCGCGCGAATCAAGGAGCAGCAGTGGCATCGCCGGCCTTTTCGGGCTTTATGGTGAATTCGACGAACCGGCTTTTGTGCAAGGCCAGTTTCAGGTTCAACGATTTGATGTCATCGTGAACACGTCCAAACTCTATCGAATAATGACCGGCCCAAGGTGGTTTCTCGAAACTCCATAGTTCGCGTCCTTGATCGTCGGTGGCCGACACCACGGTCAGGTTCATGTCTCTCGGTTTGAAACCGGGGCCGGCCGCCCCAATGACGATGTCGATGTCGTTTTCGCCGGTTTGCCAGCGATTGGTGACGAGCAATGGCGGAAGCAATTTCAAATGCACACCGTTGACCGTGGCCCGGGTGATCTTGAACGGAAAATTGGTTTCTCCATCATCCCGCTGCGGCGTGTCCGGTGTTAAAGCCGTTGAGTCGGGGATCATGAACGGAATATTTGGTTTTCCAACATCCCATGCGGTCCACTCGTCGTCCGCTTCCTGCTGGCTGCCCGTTTTCACGGGAAGATTGGTGAACGTCACCATTTCATCATCGCTGAAACCCGACCGTTGCATGAATTCCGGCCACAAACCCGGTTGATAAAAATATCCATTGCGCCCGCCGTTCAACGGCCTGTTCGGATAAATACCATTTGTGGGATAACCATGGATCAAACCGCGAGACTGGTTGCCGGCCGCATCAGTCGTCTGCACCGGCCATGGATACCAGTTGGTCGTGGACCGGCCGTTTTCGCGGAAAACAAAATCGAGATGGACACATTGGTTCGCCGGGTCGCTGGCTGACTCGTTGGTACTGCCCTGGTAGTGTGGCTCCGGCACACCGGCGACCAGTTTGGTGAGCGTCACGTCAAGATTGCCAGCGGATTCCGTGTCCGGCAGAGGCTTGGGCGTCCACTGCGCAAATGTTCCAGGCACCGGATTGGTGATGACGAATTGCCCTTTGGAAACACTCCCACGATACGGCCTGACGCGCAGAATCGTTTCCTTGTCCCAACGTGGAAACGCCAGCAATTTGAATCCTTGAACATCCACGCCATCTTTGACATGTGACCCGGTGCTCGTCTCTGTGCTGACACAGCCGGTGTTCGCCCGGTCAGAAACCAGCAACTCGTAGTTCGGCCACTCATTTGTTTTATGCTCTTCTTCAATCCAGACAACGGTCGTATCCGGGACGGTGTAAATCCAGTTGGCCGTGCGCAGGTTTTCGAAACCCGGCGCCATGTGGCGATTTCCAAAAGTCGTACCCAGCAGCGTCAGTTTTGTTCCGTCGTCCATCGTGATGGTTTGTTTATCATCGCCAAGCGCAATGGATGCGGCGAAAAAAAAACCAGCCAGCAGGGACAGGATTTTCATTGCCTCGCTGAATACGCCCAATTCCGAATCGAGTCGAGAAATTTTCGGCTTCCCAAATGAGACGTTCGCTTGCCGCCAGTTGCGGGATATCATCACGTTTCGGCATGTGGCAGCGCCTTGTGCAGACTCAAAGTGTCGCCATCATCATTTTTGAGTTCGCGAAAAATCAGGGATGAGAGAACGGTCAATCCGCCCAGCACCAAAAACGTCCGGTGAATGCCGTGAATCATCTGCGGCGCGTCGGTGTGAAAACGGTCGGGAATAAAAAACGCCGTGAGCAGCGATGCCGTCGCGATGCCAAAGCTGATGGACATCTGTTGCACCGTGCTGGTGATGGTGCTCGCGCTACTGGCCTGTTCTTCCGTCACATCGGCATAAACCAAAGTGTTCATGCTGGTGTATTGGAGCGATGTGAAAAAGCCATAGACGAACACTTGCATCACGATGAGCCAGACCGGCGTGCCCGCGCCGATGGTCGCAAAGGAGACAATCATCACACCGAGCATAACGGTGTTGAAGGTCAACACGCGGCGATAACCGAATCGCCTCAAAACTCTCCGCATCATCATCTTCAGGCACACCGCCGCCACCGCTTGCGGCATGATGAGCAGGCCGGATTGAACCGGCGTGAACCCGAGGCCGACCTGATACAGCAGCGGAAAAAGAAACGGGATTCCTCCGACGCCCAGCCGCGTGACAAAACTGCCGGTGACCGCCGCGCGAAACGTCCGGATGCAAAACAGTTTCAGCCGCAGCAAAGGAAACTTAATGCGCGCCGCCCGCAGTCCATAAAAGGCGAGACAAATGGCGGAAATTACCAGCAACCCGATTATGACGCTCGTGCTCAAGGTATGCTCGCCAAAAACTTCCAGCACATACGCCAGCAGCCCAATGCCGCCGCCGAACAGCACAAGCCCGATAAAATCTAGCGGATGGGAATCCTTTTGACGATAATCCGGCAGATTCCGATAAACCAGATAAAGTCCCGCCAGACCAATCGGCAGGTTGATGAAAAAAATCATCCGCCAATGAAAATATGCGACAATGAAACCGCCGGCGACCGGGCCGAGCATCGGGCCGATCAAACCCGGAATGGCAACGAAACTCATCGCGCGGATGAGTTCCGATTTTGGAAATGTCCGCACCAGCGTCAACCGCCCCACCGGCACCATCATCGCCCCGCCAAAACCTTGCAGGACGCGGCAGGCCACAAGCAGATGGATGTTGTTCGAAATGCCGCAAAGCAATGAGCCTAAAGTGAACGTGCCAATTGCCCATGCAAACACGCGGCGCGTTCCGAAACGATCCGCCATCCAGCCGCTGATGGGGATGAACACCGCCAGGCTCAACGTGTAACTGGACAGCACCGCCTTCATGCTCAACGGCGCGACGCCGAGTGCCTTGGCAATGGCCGGAACCGCCGTGTTCAGGATCGTCGTGTCCAGCGATTGCATGAAGAAAGCCACCGCCACCAGCCACGGCAAAAAGCGCTTCACCGCTTCGATTGAGATCGCCGAAGGTGTCAAAATGACATTGGCATCAGCCGGTGTGCTGCCGGCGTCCGCCTCCGGTTTTTTTGCCATGCGCGGAGACTAGCGCAACCGCCGCACCGGTTCAATGCGCATGGGTAGAACACCTGATTGTGGTTCGTGTTGATTGCGCCACAATCATCCTGTGTTGAAAAAGGCTGGATTATAAATGGCCGATTCTCATGAGAGCTGGCGTAGTGTCCGGCTCTCTCTTTTTTATCGCTCGTCGCCGGGACGGTTCAATGTGCGTGGTTTGCCCGGGTGGAAGCGCCTATCGCCGCCTGCGTTCCTTGGAAAAATGTTGCGCCAGAAAAGCAGACAAGGATTTTCTGTAAATCACGCCCAGAACCATGAGCGCCAGCCCCGCGAGGATCAGGCAAAGCGTCGTGGAACCCAGACGCGCCACGAGCCATTTCCATTCCTTTCCGAAATAATATCCTATCAGGATGTAAGTGGCGGTGTAGGCCGCCGACCCGGTGAGGTTGTAAAACAGAAACGTGCGCCACGGCATCTTTGCCATGCCGGCCAGCAGATTCACCACGACGGGCGGAAACAGGAATATGAACCGCGCGATAAAAACCGTCTTGGCGCCATGACGTTCGAAAAACCGTTCCGGCCATTTCATCCTTTCGGACGTGAGATGGAGCCAGCAGATTTTTTCCAGACGGCCATAACCCAGCCGCTGTCCCAGCCAAAAGGCACAGATGCCGCCGAGGAAACACGCCGCCGTTCCAGCCACCATCGGCTGCCACAGAGAATCGGCTGTTTTTCCCAAAACAAATCCGGCGCCCAAAAGAATCGTCTCACCCGGCAGCGGAAAACCGATGTTGTTCAGAAACGCGACGATGAAGACGAGCACATATCCATAATGCGGGATGCGGGGCAGTAAGGAATGCAGCCAGTGGAGCATATCGTTCCGCCTAAACTAACACGGCACCGAAGCGGAACAAGGGCAGTTCTTGCGGGTGGCCACCGTTTGCCGTAGCAGCCGACGTGAGTTCTGCTCAAACTTCCCTCCGCCGGAATAACGAGCGGACTGACGTCCGCTGCCACGAACAAAAATCGTAGGAGTCGAGGTGACGAGACTCCAACCAGAATTCAGAAGCCGGAATCCAGAATTAAAATCAGAGACTCCGTATGTCGTCTCCTACGGATTCCAGTTCAATCGGTTATGTCCGGCAAATCTGCGACCATGCCTTCCAATATCGGATACCAATAATCCTCATTCTCGCGCGCCTCGTCCGGCGGTGTTCCCTGATAATGGACCGTGCAATCAATCATGTCCTGCTCCGTGGCACCACGCGATTTCCATAAAAGAGCTTGCAGAAAGGAGTCCGGATCAACTTTATCGTCAGGATGGTTCGCAATGTAATCTACAATCTTGCTCCTTGCCGCGAGAATGAAGCCGGCCAGCGCCGCCGAGCTTTTAATGGTCCAATCCTTGTTGTCGGGGATAGGCGTATCCTTGTTGATGTCGAGACAGGCGGCGGGGATCAAGGTGTCCGCATCGGCATGGCGGTGGATTTCCACTTCAACTTCTTCCGTGATGACCATGTTTTGAACGCTCCCGCCGGCCGGTTCCAATTTTGTCCCCGCTTTGACATGAACCTCCCAGTGCTCATTGCTTTTGTTGTGGAGGTGGAGCTGGATGTTGGTGGAGGTTCCCTGCCCGCTCACGGTATAATCAAGATAGTTGCCGGAAACGCCATCAATCAAATCAATCGGCTGGGCAGGGCCTTCGGGGCGTGTGCATCCGAGAATGAAAATAGCGAGCAGGCCAAAGGACAGGAGGAGAATTTTTTTCATAAAGTCATTCGCCCTTCTTCATATCCAAGTCGGGGACAGAAAGTGTTCCTCCCCAATTGGTGTGATTGGTGATGTGATTCTGATTTGAATCCATTGCCTGTTGTGAAAGATAAGTGCCCCCAACTTCATTTGTATTGATCCATGTCAGCATCCTGATGGCCGTGTCAGGGTCTTTGAGAAGCGGCATTGAACTGGTGACGCTTGCAGGCGGCGGATTGGTCGAACCGGCTTCACCGCCCGGCGATTTCGGCACGGTGTTCGAAGAAGACTGGTTTGAACCGGCGTTGCCGGTCGACGCGCCGGCAAACATGATGTTCTTGAAGGTGATGGTGATCGTATTTGCCGCTTGCGATGAATCGCTGCTTGAGTGACTGCCGCTCACATTCGCACCGGCGCTTGCCCCGGCTGAAACAGGCACGGAGAGGTTCAGGCCGCCTGAAACACCGTTGGAAGCCGACTTGGTCACGGCAACATTCAATGTGATGGTAATCGTGTCAGGCAATAATCCGGTGCGGACTCCATCTTCCGCGTCCTTCATATCATGAAGCCCCCTGCCGATGGAGGCCATGGCGTCTTCCAGTTTAATGCCGTCACCGGTGCCGGCACCTCCGTTGGCACCACCAGGTTTTTGCGAGCCTGTTGTGCAGCATCCGGCAAACAAAACAACGGCTGCCAATGGAATTTGAATCAACTTAAAAACATTTTTCATATTATCGTCTCCTTTTTCCTTTAAACCTCACTTTCGCGAAGAGTTTTTTAGCGTCCAATGCCTTCAAGCCATTTGGAATTGATTCATCTTGAAGAGAACCCAAAAGTCCCAAAGAAAACAGCCCCAACACACGGCACTTTGAAGCCCGGATTTCCCAACCGACTTTTGATACGCCCATTTCCGAACCGTGTCTAGAATTTTTTTGGCTTCCCAAGTCGCCAGCAGATGGATGACGTAACCGCCGACGTGAGTCGGCTCCAACATTTTCACCGCGCCGGAATCAGAATGAGCGGACTGACATCCACTGCTACGAACAAAAATCGTAGGAGTCGAGGTGACGAGACTCCAATCGGAATTCAGACCTATGCACATGAAAAAAGTCGGAGTTGCAAACCCGCAAAAATAGTCAAGCGGCCCGTAATGGCGTTTGCTAGTTTAGCGTGCAAATGAGCGGCACACGGCCAAAGCATGAGACAACGCGGAATGATTATCAGCAGCGCATTCTGCGGGTGTTGACGCATATCCAGGAGCATCTGGATGAGGCGTTGGATCTGGAGGAGTTGGCGCAGGTGGCCTGTTTTTCGAGTTTTCATTTTCATCGCGTCTTCGCGGCGATGACGGGTGAGACGATTGCGGACCATGTGCGGCGGCTGCGGTTGGAGCGGGCGGCGATGGAATTGAGGTCGGGCGCGAAGCAGGTGATCCAAGTGGCGCTGGACGCGGGTTACGAGGCGCATGCGGCGTTCACGCGGGCGTTCAAGGCGGCCTACGGAGTTTCGCCCGCGGAGTTTCGCCGCGCGACGGGGCCCATCGCCATTCTCGCCGCGCCGTCCGGCGTGCATTTTCGGCCGGGAGTTCCTTTGACCACATTCAACACAAATCACATCACAACAAAAGTTATGAAAGTCATCACCAGGAAAATCAAACCGATGCGCGTGGCTTATTTGCGGCATGTCGGGCCATACGAAGATACCAAGCAAACGTGGTTTGACCTCACGGCACGGTTATCGGCGGAAAAGCAGATCCGCAAGCGTTCGGTATACATCGGCATCGGGCACGATGATCCATCGGTGACCCCGGCGGCGGAGCTTCGTTACGATGCGTGCATCACGATGGATGGCGACTATAAGCCGAAGAAACCGGTTGAGTTGCAGACCATCGCCGGTGGCGATTACGCGGTGGCGAAAAATTGCCCGGTCGGGAAAATCAAGGATGCCTTCCAGTTTCTGTATGGCAAATGGCTCGCGCGAAGTTCCCGGCAGTTGCGGCCTGCGCCGGCCTTTATTGTGTTCGTGGACGCCTACAAGGGGGTCGCGCCCGGGAAATGGCGGGTGGATATTTATATGCCGTTGCAGCCGAAGAGGCCCGCGAATAAAGCGGAGCAAATGAACATCGAAGTGACGACGCTGGAACCGCAGCGGGTCGCGTATATGCGGCATGTGGGGCCGTACAACGGGGCGTATCGGGTATGGATGGATTTTACGACGAGGCTGAAGAAGGACGGCCTGCCCCGCAAGGATTCGTTGTTCATCGGCGTGCCCATGGATAATCCGAAGGTCACACCGCCAGAGAAATTGCGTTATGACGCTTGCGTTACGGTGGATGAGAAATGCCTGCCCACAAAGCCGGTGCGCGTGCGAACAATCGCAGGTGGCGATTATGTGGTGGCGAGGAATTGTCCGAAAGGGGCGATCGCCGAGGGCTATGAGAAATTGTACCGCTCATGGCTGCCTAAAAGCGGCCGCAAAGTTCGGAAGGCTCCGTCGCTTTTGGTGGCGGTGAATGGGCCGGAGGGAATGCCGCCGGCGTTTGGGTTCACGGATATCTATGTGCCATTGGAGATGTCGAAGTAAGAATCGGTTGGGAGAATCGCCATAACTGGACAGCTTCGGAAGATGCCCTGCTGGCACATGGTTTGCTGATTTGCGGCCATATTATGAGCACGTTATGAAGACATTGTATTCCAATCTCCGATTGATATTCAGCGGCGACACGGTGGTGCTGGTCATCAGCATCCTGATTTTTCTGGCCTCGGTTGCGAATGCCACGCAGTGGTCGATGCTCCAGGCTTTCCGCTTTTGCGGAATCTGCACGCTGATCTTGAGCCTGACCTTCTTCCTGTTCACCGTCGTGGAGCTGGCCAGGTATGAGCGCCGGAAGCGCACGATCGCGGCGGCCGCGCTTTTTCTGGCGACAGTCGTCGTCTGTTTGAGCAACGCGCATATCGTGATCGAGCGCGCCCAATGAAGCCGGCTGAACACGCCCATTCCCATCCGCCACTCATTGGGCGAAGGCATTTATGATTTGCCCCGGAGATATTTTTTGATGAAGAGGAGATAGCCAAGAAACGGCAGCATGGAAAGCGACATAAACCAGCTCATGCGGTTTCCCGTCAGGAGGCCGGACTTTTGAATCTGTTCAATCTGCGCCTGTGGATAGCCCATCAATTGATACATTTCGATTGTATCATGACGCGCATATGTCATCAGGGCGGACGCCATGAACACAACCATCGCGATCAAGATCAGCCACCATCCCCGCACATCCAGTTTATACAGCAACCACGTGGCGTAAGCCCAGAGCGCGGCGATGGCCAGACAAAGCAGTGTGCCCGGCAGACCCGTGAGAAACATTCCAAAAAACGGCATCACGGCATGTCCCGTGACGGGCATGAACAGCATCCACGGCACGGAAAACAACAACCATAAACACATCGCCAGCACCGGCGACGGACAGGCATCGGTCCAGCGCGTCTCGGGGTCGCGCATTTCACATGTCGCCTTCACATGGCGGCTGTTATAGAAAAAAACCCAGGCCGCAGGTACGATGATGAAAAAGACAGCGAACACGAGGAACATCATGGTCATCACCACGCCCACCGGCACCGGAGGCGTTGCATGATTTGTATTCGGTGCGGCAGATGCGCCAGCCAGAACTTTCGGCATGATGAACGCCATGGCGGTCACCATGATCACTCCCATGATAAGCCAGCTCCACGAAAAGATGAGCAGCAACGCCCTTGCCCAGCGCCGGGCTTTGATGGAGCCAATTCCCAGCCACACTAAAGCCACCGCCAAAACGCCGTAGAGGAATATGACGGGCAGGATGGCCGAAAATGGAGCCGCCGCATTCGGAGTCCGGGCGGCAGCGGCCTGTCCGGCCAGTATCAAGGGAATAAACAGCCCGATCAGACAACCCAGTAATATTGTCAATATGCCGTAGACAATCAGGCCGACCGAGCGGTCTTTATATGAGGGCAACGCAGTCGGTTCAACGGTCGCAGCTTCTGGATTTTGTGCATTCATAGGCAGGGATTCAATCGGCTGAATACGCCCGTTTCCGAACCGTGTCGAGAGTTTTTTAGAAGCCAGCCTTCATTTACGTTCGCCGGTTTTTTCTTGGTTATTCAACTCTGCGGCAAGGAAAGCTGTTCCAGTTTTGCGCCTTCACGCTCCAAAACAATCGCCTCCACGCGCGGCACATACATCTGCGTTTCCGCCGGAAGATGCGTGGCGATGTCGTCGTAACTTCGCGTCTTATAGCGATCCAGAAGTTTTTGAACCGTGCCTTCGCCACAGTTGTAGGCGGCCAGCGCGAGCCGCCAGTCTTTGAAGCGGTCGTAAAGAAATTTCAGATATTGGGCGGAGGCGGTCGCGCTGGGTTCGGTTTGAAAACGCTGGTCACGCGGCCACAGGGAAAGTCCGAACCGTCTGGCTGTGTCCGGCATCAATTGAAACAGTCCCGCCGCGCCCGCCGGGCTTTCGGCCCGCCGGTCAAAGGCCGATTCCACTTCCGCCATCCAGACCAGTTCCGGCGGAATCTTTTGCGCGGTAAAAATCGGCTTCAACTCCGGCACGTATTCCTTGGCGGCATCGGACCACGGACGATTGGAAACTTTATTCGCCCAAATCTCGCGTTCCGTTTGCGGCGGAGGATTGGTCATCGCAACCGGCGGCTGATTGGTTTCAACTTTTGGCGGCGGGATCGAGATGCGGATTTCGTCGGCGACATCAAGATAATCCATTTGCGCCGCGAGCCACGCGGCATAAGGCCGGGTCGCATCGCGAGCTTGCAGCAAAGGCAGGATGGTCTGGGCGGTCTGCCGCAGCGCTGCGATGTCCACCACATAGTCGCCCTGGAAGCGCTGCTGCATGTCGCGAAAGAATTGCCGGACGGCGACCTCGTCCACTTGGGGAAGCGAGTTGAGAAAATTCGTGTCGAGATTTTCCTGCGCCCATTGCTGCGCCCCTTGAAGGATGTCCGGCAAGGTGACCGTGTCATCCGCCCGCGCGAAACATGAACCGGCCAGCAAAATCAAAACGCATCGGAATAATTTCATGCAGGCTGTTTTCGGTTCGCGACGACGCTCGCCTCGCCACTCAAGATAATTTCAATTTCTCCGGGACGCTCAAATCTCCCTGCGCTGCTTCAATCAATTCGCGGATGCGGCGCGCGTCGGCTTTCTTGTGGCCGTGACTGGCCAGCGGGTCGCTGCCGCCGCTGGACTCGATGAGAATGTCCGACCAGATGATTCCGGTCTTGATGTGGACGGAGGCGACCTTGGTGATGCTGATGCTGATCTCGTCCTTGCTGAACCACGAGCGTTTGTGCCGGATGACGGCCTTGTCCGTCACTTCGATGACGGTTGGGAACAGATGGTTTCCGCCTGTCCAGCGGCTCGCACGAAAAATTTCCGAAGCCATGGCAGGAATGTGATTCAGAAACGCGGTTTTATCAACTGGATTTGACGGCTATTGCCAATCGGCGCAACGCTGCTATTCTCGCCCTGTATGAAATCTTGTTTCAGAAGATTTTATTGGAGTTTTTTGTTGGTTCTAATCGCCTGCTGTTTTTCGTGCTCGAAACGTCACAAGGCGTCCACGGCGGAATTATACTTCAATGCCGGCGTCAATGCGTGCCAGTTGGGGGATTATGCCGGAGCCATCAGCAATTTTGACAAGTCCATCGAATTGAATCCGCAAAATGCCGACGCCTACATTTCCCGCGGCGTCGCGAAGAGTTACACAAAGGATTTTGCCGGCGTCATCGCCGACGATTCCAAGGCTATCGAACTCGACCCTCAAAATCTGAACGCTTACATAAGCCGTGCGGATGCGCGGATATCCCTTAATGATTATGACGGAGCCATCGCCGATGACACCAAGGCGATGGAAATAAGTTCTGAAAATCCACACGCCTATTTCGATCGCGGCAACGCCAGGCTCCATCTTGAGGATTATGCCGGGGCCATCGCGGATTACAGCAAGGCAATCGAATTGAGCCCTCAAAATGCCGACGCCTACATAAGCCGCGGCAACGCCAAAACCGTGCTGAAAAATTACGCGGGCGCGATGATGGATTACGACAAGGCCGTCGAGTTGAATCCGGACAATGCCGCGACTTACTACGATCGCGGTAAAGCCGAGACCGCCAGAGTCGATTACGTCGGCGCCGTCGCTGACTTTGACAAGGCCATCGGATTGAATCCGCGCTATGAGGAAGCTTATGCCGCGCGCGGCGGCGTGCGATACAATCTAAAAAAATATGACGCGGCCATCACCGACTGCGCCAAAGTCATCGAGTTGAATCCAAATTATGCCCCCGCTTACCTTGTCCGAGGCAATTGCAAGGCCGCACTGAAAAATTATTCCGGAGCCATCGCCGATTTCGACAAGGCCGTCGAATTGAATCCCGGTTATGCGGACGCCTACAGCGCGCGTGGGGGCGCCAGATACAATCTCAAAAACTACACCGGAGCCATTGCGGACTGCAGCAAGGCGATCGAATTGAATCTCGACGATGCCCCGGCTTATTTCAACCGCGGCGCTTCAAGATATTTTCTCAAGGATTACGACGGAACCGTCGCCGACGAAACCAAAGCCGTTCAACTTGATCCCAAAAACGCATGGGCTTGCAATTTTCGCGGTCTTGCAGAAATCCGTTTGAAAAGTTTTGACGACGCACTGGCTGATTTTGACAAGGCCATCGAACTCGATTCCGAACGCGCCATTTTCTATGTGAATCGAGGCCGGGTAAAATTCGCCATCCGAGATTTCGACGGCGTCATCGCGGATTGCGACAAGGCCATCGGATTGGACAAGGGCGATGTTGACGCCTATGATCTTTGCGGCACTTCCAAGCGATTCCTGAAAGATTTCGACGGGGCGATCAGCGACTTCAACAAAGCGATTGAATTAGATCCCAAACACGCACTGGCCTATTCGTTTCGCGGCTTGACGGAGGAAAATCTCAAGGACAATGACGGGGCGCTCGCCGATTGTTCCAAGGCCGTCGAACTCGATCCGCAAAATCCTCTGGCCTGTGAAAATCTCGGTTTCGTCCAGAACGACCTGTCGCAATTCCAGCCCGCACTGGAAAATTTCCGCAAGGCGGTGCAAATCGATCCCTTGTTGGATTATCCGTATTTTCGCATCTGGCTGATCCTTTCCCGACTCGGCGAACAAGCGGATGCCACGAAGGAATTGACCGGCCATTTGAGCCAGCTTCATGGCACGCGTGGAAATGATTGGACGGCACAGATTGGAAAATTTCTCGCAGGCACAATAACGGAAGATGATTTTCTAAATGCCGCGAAAACTTCCGGTCGGAATTCCAAAGCCCAATCCGGTCAACTCTGTCAGGCGGATTATTATGTCGGCATGAAACATCTGCTCGCCGGTGACAAGAAAGCCGCGATGGTTCTTTTCAAAAAATCCATCAGCACCGGGGAAAAAGGTTATGCGGAATATGTCAGTGCGGCAGTGGAGCTGAACGACTTGAAGAAATAACGCGGCTTGAAACGCGCCGGATTCCGCAGTTTGACAATCCCTCCGCTTCCGCTAAATTCGCCTTTATGAAAACATTCGCGCTGCTCGCAGCTTTTTTTCTCATGCAAACTATCGCCGCCCGTGCCGCATCCATTTACGACATCACGGTCAAGGACATTGACGGCAAAAACATTTCCCTGGGCGATTACAAAGGCAAGGTGCTGCTCATCGTCAACGTCGCGTCCCAATGCGGGTTCACGCCGCAATACAAAGCACTTGAAGCGACCTACAAAAAATACGCGAACAAGGGCTTCGTCATCCTCGGCTTTCCGTGCAATCAATTTCACAACCAAGAGCCGGGCACCGACGAGGAGATCAAACAATTCTGCACCAGCAAATATTTCATCACCTTTCCGCTCTTCGACAAGATCGAAGTGAACGGCGCGAACCGCCATCCGCTTTATCAAATCCTCGCGGGCAAGGACTCGCCTTTTCCCGGCGACATCACATGGAACTTCAACAAATTCATCATCGGCAAGGACGGCCAGATTCTTAACCGCTTCGATTCAAAAATAACTCCCGATTCACCGCAAGTCGCCGCCGCAATTGAAGCTGCGCTTGCCGCGAAATAATCAAACCAGCACCCAGCCCGGCGTGATTTCCTGACCCAGCGGTGTCGGCACGGCGTTGGCCAAAAGTTTTCGCTCGGCCAGAATCCCGATCATCCCGGCATTGTCAGTGCAAAGATTTTTCTCCGCGAGGCGCAACACAAAACCTTCGCGCACGCACGCACGCGCCAGTTCGTCCCGCAATTTGCGATTGCATGTCACACCGCCGGACGCGGTCACGCAATTGACGCCGCTCCGTTTCGCAGCACGGATGGTTTTTGCCACGAGCACTTCGACAATCGCCGCCTGCACGCTCGCGCACAAATTGCGCACTTTTTGCGCGTCGTTTAGCAACGCGGGATTGTCGCGCAGAAAATAACGCACGGAGGTTTTCAATCCGCTGAAACTGAAATCGTCGCCCGCGTCGTGGAGCAACGGGCGCGGGAAGTCGAACGCCTTCGGATTCCCCTGCTCTGCCAGCCGGTCGATCTCCGGCCCGGCGGGATACGCGAGTCCCATCAGCTTGCCGGTCTTGTCAAAACATTCGCCCGCCGCGTCGTCAACTGTCGCGCCGAGCACGCGATGCTTCAATTCGGATTCCACCAGCACAAGCATCGTGTGTCCGCCGCTGACGATGAGCGAAATGTTCGGTTGAAAATCGGAAAAGTCCGCGACGGGCGGTTCGCCGCGAATCCACGGCGAATACAGATGCGCCTCGTGATGGTTGATTCCGACGAACGGTTTCCGCAATGCGAACGCAGCCGCTTGCGCCGCCTTGAATCCGACGAGCAAAGCCGTCGGCAGACCCGGTCCTTGCGCGGCAGCGACGGCGTCCAATTCCCGCGCGGAAATTTTTGCCGCGTTCAACGCTGCTTGCGCGACAGGCAGAAGATTTTTCAGGTGCTCGCGTGCGGCGAGTTCGGGCACGACGCCGCCGTATTCGGCGTGCAGTTCGACTTGCGAGGAAACAACATTGGACAGGATTTTTCCGTCACGCACGACGGCGGCGCTGGTTTCATCGCAGGAAGTTTCAAAGGCAAGCAAAGTCATTTCGATTTTGCCGCGACTGTTTCAGACTTTGAAAGTCCGGCATAAAGCAACATTCCCTTGAGCAAATCGTCGGCGCGTTCGAGTTGGACGTCCTCCACTTTTTCGACTCGCACACGATTCGTTTCATCCAGCGATTCAATCCCTCCGGGCGAGCGTTTGATGATCAACGCCGCCTGATCGTCATCGCTCACCGGCACGATGATGTCGGGCGTGATGCCATGTTCGTGGATGACCTTGTGGCTGGGCGTGTAATATTTGGCGACGGTCAGCTTGAGCGCGGAGCCGTCGTCGAGCGGGAAAATGCTCTGCACGGAACCTTTGCCGAATGTTTTTTCACCGAGAACAATCCCGCGATGCAAATCCTGCAGACAGCCGGTGACGATTTCCGCCGCGCTCGCGCTGCCGAGATTGACGAGCACGACAATTGGCTCGCCTTTCAATTCATCGCCGCGACCGTCGGCATGACGGGCGGAATTTTCGCTCGGATCGCGACCCTCCGTCGTGACCACCAACTGCCCGCGCGGCAAAAATTTTCCGCAAACGTCCACGGCCTCATCGAGCAAACCGCCGGGATTCCAGCGCAAATCAATTATCAAGGCTTTCATACCCTGCGACTGAAGTTTTTGAAGCGCGGCTTCAAGAGCGTCCCCAGTCTTGTCCTCGAATTCTGTGATGCGCACGTATCCGATTTTATTTTCGCCGAGCGGAAATTCCTTTTTGTCGTTGATGTCCTTCACCATCTCCTTCTGGATGATGGCGCGAGTGAGAGTGTAATCCTTCACCGCGCCGGACGACGGGCGTTGAATCGTCACAGTCACTTGCGTGCCCGGTTCGCCGCGAAGTTCTTTCACCGCGTCCGAAAGGGAAATTTTGTCCGCGCTTTTCCCGTTAATCTTGATGATGCGATCGCCGGACAAAATGCCCGCGCGAAATCCCGGCGTGTCGTCCATCGGCGCGACGACGGTGACGAAACCATCCTTCATCACGACGACAAGGCCGAGTCCGCCGAACTGTCCCTCCGTGTCATCCTGCAATTGCTGGTAATCAGCCGCGTCCATGAACTCGCTGTGCGGGTCGAGCTTGCCGACCATGCCCTTGAGCGCGGAATAGACCAGCTCGTGATAAGTCAGATTGGTGCCGTCAACGTAACTCGTGCGAACTTTTTGCAGCACGCCAGCGAAGACATCCAGGTTCGCATCCATCGAATCCTTTTGATCCGTCGCGCCGGACGAACTCAAATAAATCTGTGCGCCGATGGCGAGATTCAACACGAGCAGCGCGGCGACCAAACCGTAAATCAAACGTCGTTTCATAAGCGAAAGATTAGACTTTGTTCCGCAATAAAGCTTCAACGAACTGCAAATCGCCGGGTACGGTGACTTTCGGGTTCGGCGTCGCGCTTGGCACAAGCCGGACCGGTTGCCCGATCAGTTCGCACGCCGCCGTATCGTCAGTCAAAATCAAATTTTTCTGCCGCGCGGCGGAAATCGCGCGGCGAATCACCTCGACCCGAAATGTCTGCGGTGTCTGCACCGACCAGAGTTTTGAGCGGTCGAGCGTCCGAGAAATCATTTTGCCGTCAACGGATTCCTTGATTGTGTCCGTCATTGCTTGCGCTGCAACTGCCGCTCCAGTTTCGCACGCGGCTTCAATCGTCGCGGCAATCAATTCTTCCGTCGTGCGAGGTCGTGCGGCATCTTGGATTGCAACAATTTCGACTTTTGGCGACAACGCTTCAAGCCCGTTCCAAACCGAATCCTGCCGCTCTGTTCCGCCGACGACAATGTGAAACACTTTTTGAAAATGAAATTTCTTTGCAAGTCCTGAAAATTCCTTTTGCATCCCGTCGCGCACGACCAGAATGATTTCGCCGATGCATTTCGCGTCATTGAATCTTTGCCATGTGTGCGCGACGACCGGACGACCGGCCACTTCGAGGAAGAGTTTGTCCATGCCGGCACCCATGCGGATGCCTTTGCCGGCGGCGACGAGAATGGCGGCGTTCATTTGGAAAAAATTGCCGCTGGGTTTGATTTCAACCGATGCGCCAGACGATGCGCGCCTTGTTCAGGTCGTATTGCGACATTTCCATCTTCACGCGGTCACCGACGGTGAGTCGCACAAATTTTTTTCGCATCTTGCCCGAAATGGTCGCAAGCACCTGATGCTTATTGTCCAGTTCAACGCGGAACATCGTCCCGGCGAGCACTGTCAAAATGCGCCCTTCGACTTCAATATGCTCTTCCATGAGTCGGAAAAAATGCTATATGACGAGTTGCCGTCCGGCGACAAAAATCTAAACGTTGAAATGACACGGGGCGGCGTCCGTCGAGAACGCCGCCCCGGTCAAATTTAACTGTTGGAATTAATAACGATCCCGACGACCACGGTCGCCACCACCGCCACCACCGCCACCACCGCCGCCGCCGTATTCACGGCGCGGGCCGCGATCACTGCGGGGACGCTCTTCTTTCGGGCGCGCGACGTTGACGGTCAACTGCCGTTCGCCGAGTGTTGCGCCGTGCATGGCTTGAATCGCCTTTTGGGCTTCTTCCGGAGTGGACATGGTTACGAACGCAAAGCCGCGTGAACGGCCCGTCATCCGGTCCATCATGAGATTCGCTTCGACGACCGTGCCGTGCGCGGCAAATGCCTCTTGAATCTCGTTTTCTGTAGTGTTGAAGGAAAGATTTCCCACAAACAATTTCGTGCTCATACTTGATGATTTGCTGTTCTGCTAACCGCTTTCGGACTGTTCCCGACTATCGGGTTCAAATCATCACTGAACTACGTTCACCTGAAGATTTTCCATGTTCTGAAAGTCAAGTTATCCAACAGACCCAGCAACTCTAACTATTCCAAAAATAATTGCAAGTAAATTTTCGGAACACGTTCCCGTTACGCTGGTTGCCAGTCCAAAATTTTCAATTGCACCGTGCGGCGACCGTTGAACTCGTTCACTTGTGGTGCGAACGCAACGTCAAATCTTCCGACCGGTAACGATTTCTCTCCGCCGTTCCACCAAACCGCCTCGTGCGTCGCCGCGCCGTCCGTCAACCAAAGTTTGACGTGTTGTTTTTCCGCGCCCATGCGCTGGAGCGGACGCGCGTGCGTGACACTGCGCGAACAGAATTGCACAGCCGGATTCCCCTGTCCCGTCGGTTTCAACTTCTCCAATTCAGCAAGCATTTCGAAATTTATCTCATCCAATCCGACTTCCGCGTCGAGACGCAAAGGCGGCTGCAAATCTTCCGGTTTCAAACTGCGGCGAGCCAGTTCGTTCAATCGCTGGCGCAGCAAATCAATTTTGTCAGGCGCGATGCTCAAGCCCGCCGCCATCGCATGACCACCGTGGCGCAACAGCAAATCGTCGCACTCGCGCAACACCGCAGCCAGATCGAAGCCGGCGATGCTGCGCCCCGAACCGCGCCATTCGCCGCCCTCGCCGCCGATGATGATTGTTGGACGATAAAATTCCTGCAACACACGCGACGCGACGATGCCAACGACGCCGATGTGCCAGAGCAATTGTCCCTCCACGATAACAAAATCCTTTTGCGGATCGAACTTCGCGCGCACTGCGCCGATGACTTCCTCGACGATGCCGCGCTCGATTTTCTGCCGCTCGCGATTCCGCAAATCCAGATTTTGCGCGATGGGCATCGCCTCTTCCAAATTTTTTGCGAGCACTAAATGTAAAGATTCTTCAGCGGTTTCCAAACGCCCGGCGGCATTCAATCGTGGCGCGAGCTGGAAGCCGACTTCGTAAGTGCCGAGTTTTTCCGGCGACTGCGAAATTTTTTTCAAAGCGACAAGTCCGGCTCGTTGCGTCTTGTTCAAACGTTCCAATCCGGCTGAAACCAGAATCCGATTTTCTCCGACGAGCGGGACTAGATCTGCAATCGTGCCGAGCGCGACCAAATCCAGCAGCGGCTTCAAATCAAATTCATCCGCACCGGGCAGATTGATTTCGCGTCCGCGTTTCAGAATTGCGTGGGCGAACTTGAAAACGAGGCCGACGGAACAAAGTTCACGAAATGATATTTCCTTTTCGCCGGCGAGTTGCGGATTCACCAGCGCGACCGCGTTCGGCGCAGGTGATGAAGCCTGATGATGATCCAAAACAATCACGTCAATGCCGCGCGCGGCAACCGATTTGATTGTTGCAACGGCAGTAGAACCGCAGTCCACTGCGAGCAAAAGAGTCGTTGGAAATTTATTCAGACAATTTTCGACGCCGTCGGCGCTCAAGCCGTAACCTTCGTCCATCCGGCTGGGTAGATAAAAATCCACCTTCCAACCGAGCGTGCGTAAAACTTCGAGAAGCAAAGCGGTCGAAGTCACGCCGTCAACGTCGTAATCGCCAAAGATGACAAGAGATTCGTTTTGTTCGCGCGCGCGAAGCAATCGTTCGACTGCCTTGTCCATGTCCGGCAGCAAAAACGGGTCGGCGAGATTTTTGAGCCTTGGCTGGAGAAAATTTTCAATCGCAATCGGTTCGCTGAATCCGCGATTGAGAAGGCATTGTGCGAGCAGCGGCGAAATTTTCAATTGTGACGCGAGTCGCCCTGCAAGCAGCGGCTGCGACGGCGCAAGCGACCAGCGGAATTTCATCGCAGTTCAGGGATTTGAGGATTTGGTGCGCTTCTCGCGTTCCGCGACCATGACGGACAGCACGACGGCGATCAAAATGATCGCGGCGACGGTCATCAATGAAATTCCCGTGGGAATTTCGATTTGAAACCATTTCGGCTCGTGGCCGTGCGGGTCGAGAAGCATTTTCGCTCCGATGAAAACGAGGACGACGGACAGGCCGAATTTCAGGTAGCGAAAATATCCGAGCGCGCCCGCGAGGAGAAAATACATCGAGCGCAGGCCGAGGATGGCGAAGACGTTCGAGGTGAAAACGATGAAGGCTTTGCGCGTGACGGAAAAAACCGCCGGCACGGAATCAACCGCAAAAATCAAATCGGTGGTTTCCACGAGCAACAACACGAGCGCGAGCGGCGTGAGGGCGAATCTACCGTCCAGACGCGTGAAAAATTTCAGGCCTTCAAAATGTTGCGTGACGGGAAAAATTTTCCGCACGAGCCGCAACACTGGATTTTTTTCGGGCTGCACGGCGTCTTTTTTTGAAAAAAGCATTTTGACGCCGGTGAAAACGAGAAATCCGCCGAAGATGTAAAGCACCCAGTCGAAACGGTTGATGAGCGCCACACCAGCGGCGATCATCGCGCCGCGCATCACGAGCGCGCCGAGGATTCCCCAAAAGAGGACGCGATGCTGAAATCCGGCAGGCACGCGAAACCACGCGAAGATGAGCGCGATGACGAGGATATTGTCGAGCGAGAGCGAAAGTTCGATGACGTAGCCGGTGGTGAATTGAATCGCGTCCTCATGTCCGCGCCAGCACGCCATCGCTCCGGCAAAGAGCATGGCCAGCGTGAACCACAAGACACTCCACGCGCAGGCTTCCTTGAATGTGACGACGTGCGTTTTGCGGTGGAAGACGCCCAGATCCAGCGCGAGAAAAACCAGGACGCAGACGATGAACCCGATCCAATGCCACGACGTGATTTGTATCAGGGCAAGCATGGTTGAAATGTCTTCGCCATTCTTTTCTTAATCGTAATCTGAAAGCGATTAAGATTAAGAGCAAGAATCAAGATTACGAAGAAAAATCAGACTTTCACCGACGACACATTTTGCATCTTCACCTGCGACGCGCCGATGTTAGGGCGCTCGCCTTTGTGCCACCACAACACAAATGCGCTGGCGATGTAGATGGACGAATATGTGCCGGTAATGATGCCAACTAGGAAGGTGAACGCAAAATCGTTGATGACGCCGCCGCCAAAAATATAAAGCGACCCCGTGGCGATGAACACCGTACCGCTCGTAATGATGGTACGGCTCAAAGTCTGGTTAAGCGCCTGATTGATGACTTCCTTGAACGAGCCTTTCATGCCGAGCTTCAGGTCTTCGCGAATCCGGTCGAAGATGACGATTTTGTCGTTAATCGAAAAGCCGATGATGGTTAGGATGGCCGCGACGACGGTGGCGTTGAACTCGCGTCCTGAAATCGCATTCGCGATGCAATAACAGCCGATGGTCAAACCAACGTCGTGAAGAACGCCGACGATCGCCCCGACCGCGAATGAAAATTCGTATCGGAATGCGACATAAACCAAAATACCGAACATCGCCATCAAAGAAGCGGCGATGGCCGAGTTTCGGATTTCTATTCCAATCGTCGCGCCGACGCTTGTCGTGCTGGGATGGTTGAATTTGGCCTCCGGGAATTTTTCAATGAGTATTTGCTTTACGCTGTCTGCCGACCCGTTGGACGTCGTCACGCGCAATGTTTTAGCCCCGCCCAATGCGTCTTTTTGATACTGGATTTGCGGATCCTTTTCGCCCGCCGCCGTCAACGCAGCACGAATCTGATCCACACCGACCTCCTGTGTAAAATTGAAAGTCGTGCTGTCGCCGCCGAGAAAATCCACGCCGAATAATTTATGGCCGCGCGTAAAACCAAAACCAATCGACAAGAAAACGAAAATCCACGTCATGAAAAAAAGCGGCGTGGCCACTTTCATGAAATTGAACTTCGAGCTCTTGATGATGTGCAGCATCGGCAACGATTTCAAAATGTTGCGGTCGAGCAGGAAGTTGAAAATCAAGCGCGTCACGACGAGCGCAGTGAACAGACTTGCTGCGACACCGATGGTCAGTGTCACGCCGAAGCCCTTGATTTCGCCCGTGCCCATAAAAATCAAGATGACGGACGAGATGAGTGTCGTGACGTGCGAATCGAAAATCGTTCCGAAGGCGCGCGCATAACCGGCATCAATCGCTCCGCGCAGAGATTTTCCTTTCGCAAGCTCTTCGCGCAGGCGTTCGTAGATCAGCACGTTTGCATCCACCGCCATGCCGATGGTGAGCACCACGCCGGCGATGCCGGGCAACGTCAGCGTCGTTCCGATGGAACACATGACGCCGAGCAGAATGATGATGTTCGTGATGAGCGCGATGTTCGCCGTGATACCGGCAGTCCAATAATAAATGAGCATGAAGGCCGAAACAAAAATCACGGCGGCAATGGACGCGCGGATGCCGCTGCGGATCGAATCTTTGCCGAGCGTCGGGTCAACATCGTAGGAATAAACAGGTATCAGCGGTGCGCGTAGCGGATTTTGAAGGACGTTGGCGATTCCAAAAGCTTCCTTCTCGGTGTAACTCCCGTGAATCATCCCGCTGCCGCCTTCAATCGGCTCGTCAATCGCCGGGGCGGTCTGCAATTCGCCGTCGAGAATGATCGCCATTCTGTGCCCGACATTTTGGCGCGTGACCTCGCCAAATCTTTTCCCGGCATCAGAGGTCAGTGTAAAATTAATCTGGGGTTCACCCAAATTACCACGATAGACAGAGGCGCTTTTGATGATATCGCCGGACAATCCGTTGACGGCGCGTTTTTGCACCACATATTGTTCAAGCGGCGCATCTGGTTTTTCGCTGGTGTGTTTAAGCAATTCGTAACCGGGCGGAATCGGCTCGTGATTCGCGATGATTTCATCGCTGTCGTCCTTGACCATCCGGAATTCAAGGTACGCAGCCTTTTGGATTTGTTGCTTGGCGCTTTCCTTGTCCGCTTCGGACAAGCCGGGCAACTGGATAAGAATCCGGTTTCCGCCTGCGGGCTGGATCACCGGCTCGGCCACGCCGAAGGCGTCCACGCGCTTGCGCAAGACTTCGACCGCCTGCGACAACGCGCCGCTGGTGTCCGTCGCGCTTGCGACATGGTTCGTATCGCCGGAAGCGGCCGCGAGCGCGTTCGTGTCCATTTCGACCAAAAACGAAGTGCCGCCCTGCAGATCGAGACCGAGCTTGATGCGGCCCGAAGCGTCGCGTTGAAGCCAGTTCAAAATGAACGTGGTCGGACGCAATTCACTTTTCGCGGCAAACATCGGGAAATATTTCTGGATGTCATTCGTGCCGATGGCTTCCTGCAGGTTGGCGAACTCGCGGTTCGTGTTGGCCAGTTGCAACGGTTGCAGTTGCTGCAAAATGTTTGTGAACGCGGCGTCCTTGTTTTCGGCGCGCGTCGTGAATTGCTGGACCAAATCGCGCGACGTCGGCGGATAAATCTCGAAAAGCGACCAAAGGACGACGCAGACGACGAAGATGAACCAACCGAAATTATTTTTTTTCATGGCGGATCAGGATTCGGTCGCGTCACTGCCTTGAAGGATTTCCGTCACGGAAGATTTTGTGACTTCCATCTTGGCATCGGCGGAGCGGAGCGAAACGGTTTTGTCCTTGACCGTGATGACGACACCGATGATGCCGCTGGCCGTGACGACCTTGTCGCCGGACTTGAGCGCTTCGATCAATTTCCGCTGCTGCTTCGCGCGCTGTTGCTGCGGACGGATCATCAAAAAGTAGAGGATGACCAGCAGCAACATCATCGGCAGCAACATCCCGAGAGGCGAACCCTGTTGTGCGGACTGCGGTGCGGCGGCTTGCGCCAAAAATTCGTTCAAGTGCATAATTTGAAAAGTGGCCGGACAATTTAATGAATTGCGGGCGTTTGGCGAGCCAAAAGTTTTCCGGTTTTTTCGATGTCAATCGCCAGTGGACTTTGCGGCCAAACTCAATTAAACGTGTCCGCGCCATCACGCATTGAAAACGCTGCATAAATATCTGACCGGACAGGTGCTCGCGTCGTTGCTGCTCACCGTGACGGTGTTCACGTTCGTGCTGCTGCTCGGCAACGTGCTGAAGCAGATCCTTACGCTGCTCGTCAACGGCCACACGAACATCGGCGTGATACTTGAAGCCGTCGCGTTTTTGATCCCGTTCGTCTGGGTTTATGCTCTGCCGATGGGT
Source organism: uncultured Bifidobacteriaceae bacterium (assembly GCA_964536285.1). Classification (GTDB taxonomy): domain Bacteria; phylum Verrucomicrobiota; class Verrucomicrobiia; order Limisphaerales; family UBA11358; genus UBA11358. The sequence goes on along the minus strand of CAZHXG010000013.1, from coordinate 27,821 downwards.
TTTCTCACCGCGACGCTGCTCGTCTTTGGCCGTTTCAGCGCCGATCAGGAACTCACCGCCGCGCGCGCCAGCGGCATCAGCCTGCTTTCCCTCATCACGCCGGTCCTGCTCTTGAGCCTTTTGTGTTGCGGCATCAGCGCGTGTATCAATATGCAACTCGGCCCGCTGGGCCGCGTCGCCTACAAAAACCTGATTTTTCAACTCCGCGCCGAAGTGCTGAACGCTCAATTGCCTGAAGACCGTTTCGTTTCCGATTTTCCCGGCTATGTTTTTTATGTCAAAAAAAATCATGACGGCCATCTGGAGGACGTGATGATCTTCAAGATCGAAGGTGAAACGAACGTCAGCACGACCGTCCGCGCGCCGCGCGGCGAACTCACGATGGACGCGACGAACAAACAACTCATCATGAACTTATTTGACGCGCGTTCCGTGACTTTGACCGGGCCTCGTCCCGTCATCTCCTCGCTTCCGACGATGACGCTGAACTTCGACCTGAACGCCTCGACGAACAGAATCTACAAACCCCAGATCAGCGACATGACATTCAGCCAGTTGCGAAAGGAATTGCGCAACGTCGAACAGCGGCTCGCCCTGCCGCCGGACACCATGACTTCGGACGATTTGCGCGCGCTGCTCGTCGAGGCCAGAAAGCAACGCCAGGATTTGACGGAGCCGATCCGCGTGGAGATGCACCGGCAGGTCGCATTTTCATTCGCCTGCTTTGGCTTCACGCTCGTCGGGATTCCGTTGGGTATCCGCATGCACCGCCGCGAAACGAACATCGGTGTGGCCGTCGCGCTCGGTCTTGTGCTGGTCTATTACACCTTCATCATCGTCGCCGAGTCGCTTTCCGCGCGAACTGAATTCGCGCCACACCTCATCGTCTGGCTGCCGAATTTTATCTTTCAAGCCGTCGGCGCGGTTCTACTCTCGCGCGCGAACCGAGGGATTTAAAAATTATTTTTGCGTGCGGCGAAAAACCTTTCCGATTGCCGCCTGATCAACGGGCTTGACGACAAGTTCGTCGATGTTCACATGCGGCGGGCGACTAACGATCCAAACCAAAATTTCCGCGATGTCTTCGGCGGTCAACGGATTTGTGCCTTCGTAAACTTTTTTCGCCTGGACAGCGTCGCCCTTGAAACGCACCAGTGAAAATTCCGTTTCCGCCAGTCCGGGATCAACCGTGCTGACACGGATGCCGGTGCCGAGCAACTCAAGGCGGAGTGTGCGGGTGATTTGCAATTCAGCTCCCTTTGCCGCGCAATAGACAGCGCCGCCTTCATAGACCGCGCGACCGGCGACCGAGCCGATGTTGATGATGTTCGCACCCGCGTCGCGCGGCATGAGCGGCAGCGCCGCGCGCGTCATGCGCAAAACGCCGAGCACATTCGATTGAATCATCGCCTCCCAATCCGCGTCCTTGCCTTCGGCAATCGTGTCGAGACCTTGCGCGCCGCCGGCGTTGTTGATGAGCACGTGAAGATTTTTCCCGCCGATTTGCTTTTGCGCCCATGCAATAAATTCCTGGACGCTTTCTATTTTGGCAACGTCGAGAAAATGAAAATGCGCTTCAGCGGCTCCGGTTTTTTTTGCTGCCGCCGCGACTTTTTCCAAACGGTCAACGCGCCGCGCGCCGAGCAACAGCTTCGCGCCTTCAGCGCCAAAAGCCTTGGCGGCAGCCGCGCCGAATCCGCTCGACGCGCCGGTTATCAGAACCCATTTATTTTTCAACGGCGATTTCATGACGGAAAAAATTTATTCCTGATGGTCCGGCTTTTTTTCTTCATCTTTCTGCCGGAGTTTGAACGAGCCCGACAACTTGTCGAACAAAAATCCAACGACCATTGCGAACACACAACCGATGACGACGCCAACGACGCGGTTCATCGAGCTTTTCCATTCAGCGTTTTCGCCGCTCAACGTCACGATGATGACCGCTACAAACGCCGGACGCAACGCGTCGTCCTGTTTCAGGAGATAGCAGATCAAGCCGGTGAGCATGACGCCGATGGCCATGGCGACGATCGGATGGCCGAGCGCCACGCCCAAGGCCGCGCCGCCGAAGGCGCCTGCGAGGTTGGCGATCACGCGCATCAACGACGCCTTGAGAGAAGAATGCAGACTGGGCTGTGTCACCAAAACCGCGGAGACCGCCGCCACCCATGGCGCGCCGGAAAAACCGAAAAATTTGTAACCCAGCGCGGCTGCGACGGCGGCAATGGCAGCCTTCACGGAAAAAATGATTGCTTCAAAATGGCGCGGCTGCATTCGTAAATCCTTTTGTGAGTCTTCGCGCGCGCCGTTTTCGGGTCAAGGTGAAAAAGGTTGCCATCGGGCGGTCATTTGCCAATTCTTTGCCAGTCCCAATGTCATGAAAAAAATAATCCGCACCCGTCGTTCACTGTTTGCAGGATCGCTTTGCGCGTTTTTATTGTCTGCTGCGGGCTGTCTGGCGGGCAATTACACGAACTTCGATGTGGCGATTTATATTCCCGTTCGCGCCGTCCAAAGTTTTGAAGACCCGCAAAAATTGCAGGACGACTGGAACCGCATCAGCAGCCAGTTGAAAGTGGACAAGGTTTACATCGAGGTGCAGCGCGACCGGCAACTCGCATCCGACGAATTGCTCGAAAGCGTCAAAAAATTCTTTCTGGACAAGGGCGTGCGAGTCGCCGGCGGCATGGCTTTGTCGGACGGCAGCATCGGCGGCCAGTTCAAATCATTTTGCTACACCGATCCCAAAGACCGCGCGTTCATCAAAGGCGCGGCGGAACTGGCCGCGCGGCATTTCGACGAACTGATTCAGGACGATTTCTGTTTCGTGAACACCAAAACGGATTCCGACATCGCGGCCAAGGGCAAAAAAAGCTGGACGCAGTTCCGGCTCGATTTGATGGATGACGCGACGGAAAATCTGATCATCAAACCGGCGCGCGCGGTGAATCCTAAAATCAAACTCGTGATAAAATTCCCGAATTGGTATGAGCATTTCCAAGGACTCGGCTACGATCTCGACAAGGAGCCAAAACTGTTTGACGGCATTTACACCGGCACGGAAACGCGCGACCCGGTCGTCACCGACCAGCATTTGCAGCCGTATGAGAGCTACGAAATCATCCGCTATTTTGAAAACATCAAGCCCGGCGGCAACGGCGGCGGCTGGGTGGACACTTACAGCATCAATTACATTGACCGTTACGCCGAGCAGCTTTGGGACACGATGTTCGCCAAGGCGCGGCAGATGATGCTCTTCGAATGGTCGGCGATGAGCCGTCCGATCCCAGCCGGCAAACGCGAAGGCTGGCAAAATCTGCACACAAGTTTCGATTACAATCAACTGCTCGCCTCTTTTGAAACAAACAATCCGGCTGGTTTGACAAATCCCACCATCGCGCGCGTCGCCGGATATTCTTTGGAGCAAGCGGACAAATTTTTGGGACAACTCGGCAACCCGATCGGCATCGCTAGCTACAAACCGTATCAATCCACCGGCGAAGATTTCCTGCATAATTATCTCGGCATGATCGGTATTCCGATTGAACTTTATCCGACGTTTCCGACAAACGCGGATTTGGTTTTGCTGACCGAGTCGGCGAAATTCGATCCGCACATCGTCGACAAAATCAAGGCGCAACTCCGCGCGGGAAAATCCGTCGTCATCACTTCCGGTTTGCTGCGCGCGTTGCAAGGCAAAGGCATCGAAGACATCGTTGAATTGCAATGTCCCGACCGGAAAATTCTTGCGAACGAGTTCATCGGCGGCTTCGGCGCGGGAACGGGAACTGATTTGGGGAACGGACTGGATTCTAAAATTCTTTTGCCCGAAATTGATTTCCTGACGAACGACTCGTGGCCGCTCGTGCGCGCGATCGCCAACGGCAACGGCTATCCGTTGTTGCTTATGGATCGTTATTCCAAAGGTGTTCTTTATGTTTTGACCATTCCCGACAACTTCGCGGATCTGTACCGGCTGCCGCCCGCGGTCACGAGCGCGATCAAAAACTATTTGCTGCGCGGATTTCCGGTCCGCCTGAACGGACCGGGCCAAATCGCCTTGTTCGCCTACGACAACAACACGTTCATCGTCGAATCATTTTTGCCGACGGAAACCGACGTGAAAATTTCAACGACAGAAAATCTTACGAAGTTGCGAAATCTCGTCACCGGCGAAACGATTGACGGACGGTTGCCGGAGCAGCCGCAGAATCCGGGCCGGCGACCGCAGTTTGTAGAAAAGCGCGAAACGTTCGACGTGCATTTGCTGCCGCACAGCTACGAAGTCTTTGCGGCGGAAAAATAGAAGGCGGGACTGGTGGAGCCGAGGGGAGTCGAACCCCTGACCTTCTCATTGCGAACGAGACGCTCTACCAACTGAGCTACGACCCCAGTCACATTCAATCGTAAACATCTTTGCCAAAAAAACCGCCGCGCGCAACCGTTAAGTGGTTCCTTCATGCCAATTGAGAATTGGCAATCCACCTCGCGCCTGATATTTTCCGTGAAATGTCCGACGCGGCTCCCGCAGGCCAATCGCCCTCGAAGGCAAAAGTTTTTTTCCGCCGGTTGATCACCACGGTGATTCTCTGGACGGTGATCATCGCCGCCCTGTTCTCCGGCAACGTGCTGGTTTCCCGCGACGTTTTCATCCTCATCATCGTCTTCCTCGCGCTGACAGGACTTGTCGAATTTTACGGCCTTGTCGAAAAGCGTGGCATCGCCTGCTTTAAATGGTGCGGCTGTTTCGGCGGCGTTTTGTTGATGGTCGGGACATTTTTAAATCTCACCGGCCACATCGGAACCCAGGGTTCTCCGGCGCGTGTGAACGATTTTGAAACCGGCTTTTTGATTTTGTTCGTCCTCGGCCTGTGCGTCCGCCAGTTTTTGTCGAAGTCCAACGCGACAGGGATCGTGGCGATTGCAACAACCCTTTTTGGCCTGATGTATGTGCCGTGGCTGCTGAACTTCATGCAAAAAATAAATTTTTTCCCGGGCGTGGATGGAAAATATTTTGTCCTTTATTACATTCTCGTCACGAAATTCAGCGATATGGGCGCTTATCTCACCGGCTCGCTCATCGGCAGACACAAGATGATTCCACGGATCAGTCCCGGAAAAACATGGGAAGGTTTCGGTGGCGCGATTTTGATTTCAACCGTTTCGAGCCTCGTCTTCATCCATTTTTTCGGCGACAAAATGTTCGGCATGAATTCGCTGCACGCGATTGTGCTCGGCATTTTGTTGAGTTCGACCGCCGTCATCGGTGATTTGATCGAATCGCTTTTCAAACGCGAAGCAGGCGTGAAGGATTCCGGCGGCCTATTCCCGGGCATCGGCGGCATCCTCGACTTGCTGGACAGTTTGCTGTTCAATGCGCCCATCATGTATCTCTATTTGCGTCACGTTCTGGTTCCATGAAAAACGTCGTCCTCCTCGGCAGCACCGGCTCAATCGGCACCAGCACCGTCAAAGTCGCCGAAGATTTGCCGGACAGAATCCGCCTGCTCGGTCTCGCCGCCGGAAATAATTCCGGACTGCTCCTCGAACAAACGCGAAAACATAAACCCGCTGCGATTTCAATTTCCGATCCGGCAAAGGCGAAGGAACTTCAAAATGCGTTCGGCACTTCGACAAAAGTTTTCTCCGGCGAAGAAGGTTTGATAAAACTGGCAACGCTTCCGGCGGCGGACATTGTTCTGATTGCGATTGTCGGAACGGCCGGATTGAAACCCGCGCTCGCCGCGATCCGCGCGGGCAAAGACATCGCCGTCGCGTCGAAAGAAATTCTCGTCATGGCCGGCGAAATCGTGATGAGTGAAGCGCGCAAATACGGCGTGCGCGTTCTCGCGGTGGACAGCGAGCACTCGGCGATTTTTCAATGTCTCGACGGAAAACCAAGCTCGTCCGTTCGCAAACTTTGGCTGACCGCGAGCGGCGGACCGTTCCGCGACAAAAATCATTGGCCGAAGGAAAAATTTTCCGAAATCACCGTCGAACGCGCGTTGAAGCACCCGTCGTGGGTCATGGGGAAAAAAATCACGATTGATTCGGCGACGCTGTTCAACAAGGGACTTGAAATGATCGAGGCGCGCTGGCTGTTCAACATCGAGATGGCGCGCGTCGGCGTGGTCGTCCATCCGCAAAGCATCGTGCATTCGATGGTAGAGTTTGTGGACGGTTCGCTCATCGCGCAGCTTTCGACGCCAGATATGTGCCTGCCGATCCAATACGCGCTGACGTATCCCGATCGAGCCGCGAGCGAACGCGTGCAGACAAATTTTCCAAAAATCGGCACGCTGACGTTTGAAGAACCGGACGCGGAAAGATTTCCGGCGATTGAACTGGCGCGACGCGCCGGTGAAATCGGCGGAACGTTGCCAGCCGTGTTGAACGCGGCGAACGAAATCGCGGTCGAAGCGTTCGTGAACCGAAAAATCAATTTTCCGCAGATCACCCAGACCGTCCGCCGCACGATGGACGCGCACAAAGTCGTTTCGCACCCAACGCTGGAACAAATTCTCGAAGCCGATTCCTGGACGCGCAAAGTGGCGGCAGTTTGAAATGGCGGAAAGACTTTTCGCTGCTATAATCTTACGGACTGATTTTACATGACAATTTTACGATACATTTTCATCGCGTTTGAAGTGGTGCTGTTGTTCAACCTGCTCATCGGCGTTCACGAACTCGGACACTTTCTCGCGGCAAAATGGCGCGGGCTGAAAATCGAGCGGTTCGCAATCTGGTTCGGCAAGCCGATTTGGAAAAAGAAAATCAGCGGCGTCGAATATGCGCTGGGCTGGATTCCGGCAGGCGGCTACGTCGCGTTGCCGCAAATGGCGACGATGGAAATAATTGAAGGTAAGAGCGGGAAGCCAGATAAAACAGTTGAGGTGCCGTGGCACGATTTTCCCGTTGGGGGAACGAGTCATACTGAACATCCGGAAGAAATTTTACCGAACGTTTCCGCGCTCGACAAAATCATCGTCGCATTCGCAGGACCGCTGTTCAGCTTTTTGCTGGCGATATTTTTTGCATTCGTCGTCTGGGGCGTCGGCAAGCCGAGCGACGCGACCGGAAATTCCACGATGATCGGCTGGGTTGATCCGACCGGCCCGGCGGGTTTGGCGGGATTGCGCGCCGGCGACACCATCCTCGAAGTGGACGGCCATCCGGTGAAAAATTTCATGCCGACGGGTTCTTTTTCCGACAGCGTCAAATGGCGAATCATCACCAGCACGGGCACAAACATCGCCATCAAATATCTCCGCGACGGCCAGGTGGCGATGGCTTATCCCGTGCCGACGAACACGCCGACGAAATGGTATGAACGAAGATCGCTCCGGCAGATTTACATGAATTATGCGGAAAAAACCGTGATCGGCGAGATTGCGAGCAACAGCCCGGCGGACATGGCGGGTTTGAAACCCGGCGATGAAATCGTGGCGATGGACGGCGAGAAAATTTTGAGCCCGCTGCCGATTGTCTTTTCCGAGCAGGCACTGACCAACAAACCTAATTTGCCGGTCGCCTTCACCATCAAACGCGGCAACAAACAATTCGACCGCACTTTGCTGGCCGTGAAACCGCTGCAACCGACGAATAGCGAACCGTCGTTCGGCATCATCTCGTGGCAGGCCGACACGAACGTCGCGCTCGTCCATCCGAATCCCTGGTCGCAGATCAGTGCCAGCACGTCGCAGATTTTCAGCACCATCGGCGCGTTGTTCGCGCCCAAAGGCCAGATCGGCGTGCAGCAGCTCGGCGGCGCGGTGATGATCATCCGCGTCTACAGTAATTTGTTTCAGGACAAGGACGGCTGGCGGCGCGTGCTTTGGTTCAGCGTGATTCTTAATGTGAACCTTGCCTTGCTCAACCTGCTGCCGTTGCCTGTTCTCGACGGCGGGCACATCACGCTTTCGCTCATCGAAGTCGTCCGACGACGCCCGGTCAGCGCGCGGACTTTGAATGCCATCCAGAACGGATTTGCCGCGCTGCTCATCGGCTTCATGATTTACATCGCGTTCTTCGACACGGGCGATTGGCTGCGCAGCGCACATGATAATCATGAGGAACCAATCGTGTTTGCGCCTAACAAATAATTTTTGCGATGCGCTACTGCGAATCTCCATTTTTCTATCAGCGACGGAAAACACGCGAAATCGTCATCGGCGATCCGAATCATGGCGGCTTCGTGATGGGCGGCGACCATCCCGTCGTGAAACAATCCATGCTGACGTGCGACACGATGGACACCGCGCTGTGCGTGAAACAAACTTTGGAACTCGTCGCCGTCGGCTGCCAGCTCGTGCGCATCACCGCGCCGACCGTGAAGGACGCGGCGAATTTGCAGAACATCGTCCGCGAATTGCGCGCGCAAAACTGCCTTGTACCGATTGTCGCCGACATTCATTTCAAGCCCGACGCCGCGATGGAAGCGGTGAAATGGGTCGAGGTTGTCCGCGTGAATCCGGGCAATTACGCCGACTCAAAAAAATTCGCGACGAAAGAATACACCGACGAGCAATACGCCGCCGAGTTGAAGCGCATCGAGGAAAAATTCACGCCGCTCGTGCTGGAAGCGAAAAAACTGAAACGCGCGTTGCGAATTGGAACCAATCACGGCTCGCTTTCGGACAGAATCATGAACCGTTACGGCGACACGCCGCTGGGCATGGTCGAGAGCGCGTTGGAATTCGCCCGCATCTGTCGCCAGCACGATTTTCATAATTTCAAATTCTCGATGAAGTCATCCAATCCCAAGGTGATGATCGAGTGCTATCGCCTTTTGGTTGCGCGTTTGGAACAGGAAGGCGCAGATTGGAATTATCCGATTCACCTTGGCGTCACTGAAGCCGGCGAAGGCGAAGACGGACGGATTAAGAGCGCCATTGGCATCGGCTCCTTGCTCTGCGACGGACTCGGAGACACGATTCGCGTTTCGCTCACGGAAGATTCGCCGCGCGAAATCGAAGTCTGCACCGATTTGCTGGCGCAGATTTCAGTTCTCTCAAATTCCAAAATCAAAATCGCGGAAAAAGATTTTCCCTTCGACCCGTTTCATTTCGAAAAACGCGAAACGCCGGAAATTGAACTGAACGAAAATGTAAAATGCGGCGGCGAACAATTGATTCGCGTCGTGGTCACGCGTGCGACGTGGGACAAAGTCGCACCGAAAATCCGTCCGAAAGACGACGTGAAGCCGGAAGCGGTTTATGAAGACCTGAACATTTTTGAAATTGATCCGACGCACGATTTTGAAATCAATTGCGAAACGCAACTCGTGACCGTGAAAGACGGCGTGAATATTCCGGCCATCACCGCTTTCCGTCTGCTCGCTTCAAAATTAAAAAAACTTGGTCACAACAATCCGATTCTGCTCAAGGATTGTATCAACTTTGAACCTGCTCCGCTTGAGCCGAAGATTGCGTTGCTTCGCGCGTCCGTCGTCATCGGCTCGTTGCTCGCGGATGGAATTGGCGACGCGATTCTCATTCGCGGCGAAGCTGGCGGCGGACAATCGCTGCGACTCGCGTATAATATTTTGCAGGCCGCCAGTTGCCGGAGTTTCAAGACCGATTACGTCGCGTGTCCGAGTTGCGGGCGGACGTTGTTCAATTTGCAGACCGTCACCGCGCGCATCAAGGCGCGCACGGAGCATCTCAAGGGCGTGAAGATCGCCATCATGGGCTGCATCGTGAACGGGCCGGGCGAAATGGCGGACGCAGATTTCGGCTACGTGGGCGGCGCGCCGAATAAAATAAATCTTTACGTCGGCAAGACGCCAATCAAGTTTAACATCCCCGAAGCCGAAGCCGTGGAACGGCTCGTTGACCTAATCAAGGAACACAACAAGTGGGTCGAGCCGGAGAAAAAGGAATTTATTTCCGCCCATTGAATTTTTGTCCGCAAATTTAATCCTTCATGTCCAAACGCGATTATTACGAAGTTCTCGGTGTCAGCCGCGAGGCCGGCATTGACGAAATCAAGAAGGCTTACCGCAAGCTGGCCGTGAAACATCACCCGGACAAAAATCCGGGCGACAAGCACGCCGAGGAAAAGTTCAAGGAATTGAGCGAGGCTTACGAGGCTTTGAGCGATTCGCAGAAGCGCGCCGCCTACGATCAATACGGCCACGCGGCGTTCGACGCGCGCCATCGCGCGAGTCGCGGCGGCGGATTCGGCGGCGGCTTTCACGATCCGTTCGACATTTTCCGCGAGGTCTTCGGCGGCGCGGCGGGCGGAAGCATTTTCGAGACTTTCTTCGGCGGTCAAACCGATCCGTCCGCTCCTCAACGCGGCGACGATTTGCGTTTTGATCTGGAAATCTCGCTCGAAGAGGCGGCACTCGGTTGCGAAAAGGAAATTTCAGTCACAAAACTGGATCGCTGCGAGCATTGCCACGGCTCCGGCGCGGAACACGGGTCAAAATTGAAAACCTGCGCGACGTGCGGCGGACGCGGGCAGGTGCTGATGTCGCGCGGGATTTTCAGCATCGCGCAGACATGCCCGCAGTGCAAAGGCGCGGGACAGATTTTGGAAAAACCGTGCAAGGTTTGCCACGGAAACGGCAAGCACCAGCGCAGTTCAAAAATCAAACTGCGGATCCCGCCGGGCGTGGAAGGCGGTTCACGACTTCGCTCACAGGGAAATGGCGAGGCGGGTTTTCGCGGCGGACCATCAGGCGACCTTTACGTCGTGTTGCACGTCAAGGCGCACGAAATTTTTCAGCGCGAAGGCGATGATTTGCTCTGCGAGGTGCCGGTGAGTTTCATCCAGGCAACGCTCGGCACGGAAATCGAAGTGCCGACACTCGACGGCAACGCGACGATAAAAATTCCCGCCGGCACGCAGCCAAACGCGACGTTCCGGGTGAAAGGCAAGGGCGTGAAAAATCTGCAGGGTTACGGCCACGGCGACCTGCACATACGGGTTCAGGTCGAAGTGCCGACGCGTTTGAACGCGGAGCAGAAGGCGAAGTTGCATGAATTCGCCGCGCTGTGCGACGGCAAGGAAGCGCCGCTGGCACAGGGATTTTTCGAGAAGGCAAAAAAGTTTTTTAAGTGAACCATGCACCGTTTTTATCTGCCGCCCGAACGCTGCGCCGGAAACACGCTGCGCCTCGACGGGCGTGAGGCGCATCATGCGTTGAACGTCCTGCGATTGAAATACGGCGAACTCGTCGCCGTTCTGGACGGCATCGGAAATGAGTTCATGTGCACCGTGGAAAATTGCGCGCGCAATGTCGTCACGCTTTCCGTGTCGCTGAAAAATTTTGTTCCCGCCCCGCCCTGCTCCATCACGCTGCTGCAAGCCGTGCCGAAGGGAAAAATCATCGAGAGCATCATCCAAAAATCCGTCGAGCTTGGCGTGCATCGCATCGTGCCGATTTTGTCGGAACGGGTCGTGACGCAACTTGATGATGAAGACGCCGAAAGTAAGCGGGAGAAATGGCAACAGGTGGCCGTCGAAGCCATCAAACAATGCGGCGCGGCGTGGCTGCCGAAAATCGAAATGCCGGTGACGATTGAAAAATTTCTGACGCGAAAGGAAAAATTTGATCTGTCGCTCGTCGGCTCGCTACAAAAGGAACGCCACCATCCGAAAGAAATTTTCCGCGAGTTTGAAGCAAAACAAAAGCGTTTGCCGAAAAGCGTCGGCGTTTGGATCGGGCCGGAAGGCGATTTTACGCTGGACGAATTGAAAGCGATTGAAACTTCAGGCGCGCTTCCGATTTCGCTCGGCAATCTGGTTTTGCGCGTCGAGACGGCGGCGGTTTATTGCCTTTCGATTTTGAATTACGAGTTGAACTCGAACTTGCAAAGCTAAATCGAATGTCCAAAAAACAAGGCGCCTTCTTTCAAGAAGAAGGCGCCAGTCCTTACAGTTTACTTGTATGTAATCAGCAAGACCTGCTGCGGCGACGCCAGGCGAATGCTCCCAAAAGACCGAGGCATGAGAGAGCCAGACTTGAAGGCTCCGGAACCGGCGTAAGGGTAAGATCATCCATCAAGATGCCATCAGTCCCGTAAAAACCCTCACTACTCCCATCGAACTCAATACTTGTAATGTCTGATCCGTTGAATGTGTAGATCTGTGCGGAATTAATATTGTTATTGAATATGGAGTAGCCCGATGCGTTTGCCGAGCCAATCTCTGTTGCGCCTGAATAAACTTCGGCGCTCCACTCTCCGAAAGAGTTCCCGGCACCACTGCCGGTCTCCTCTATGCGGGTAAAAGACAGGCTCGTCAATGGCGTCGCAAAACTGAGCAGTATGGACGACACACCACCATCTCCTAGCGGATCCACAAAGTTAGGAGGCGACGACGCATAAACAATCCCAGGCGTGTTGTAATAGTCGTTCTCATTCACGATGGAAAATGCCGAACCAGCACTGAGAGCTGTCTCCGTAATTCCATAAGAGGTAAAATAGGAAGTGGCATCCACTTGCCCAGCACTCGCATCAACGCTGTCAAAATTGAGGGTGGTTTGTGCGTTTGCCCTGTTCGCTTGCAAACTTAAGCAACTCACGATTATTCCAACGCCAACACGGGTCATTAAATTTATGTGTTTCATAGTTCCTTTATCTGATTTATTGCTTTTCTTCTTAAGAGGAGCCGAACCAGCCGACCTAGCTCAACCCGTCTCCTTTACTTCTGATTTTCTGCGAGAAGTTCGGCCTTATTTACACTCGACCGTCTATCTCAATTCCTTTAACAGACAACGTAGGTTATATCACAAATTGTTCATCCGACCATGAAATGATATGCACAGCTTATTAACCGAAATTGTTTGATGAACGAATTGTGAACACCCAATAAACACCGAAGAATTCTGTCATTTAAAAATGTTTATTCACAAACAAAATCGGCCCGTGATTCCCTGCGAACAAATTTGAAGCAAACAACAATTGGTAAAACGAAGGCGATAATTCATCGCGACTGAACCAAAACGCGGAAGGCGCGGCCAAGATGTTCGGGGTGCGTGAGGGTTTGAAACTGGCGCGCGCGGCTTGCGTTCCATTCGCCAAAAGATTTATCTTTCAAAGTTTTCTCCAGAATCTGCGTCAGGAATTTTGTTTGTGTCAAAAACAGTTCGGTTTTCAATCCGGCTTCTTCTCCGACTTTTTGAATCGCGGAAAAATTGACGTGCGCGGTCAAATCCTGTTCGCCGGCGTTCGCCAAGATGTCATTGATAGAACGATGACGGAAATAGGCGCGGAGCGTGCCGTTTGTCCGGCTGGGCGAAAACATTTCGTCGGCGTCAAAACCGTAATCAATCGTCAGAAGTTTTCCGCGCTCCAAAACATTTGCGGCCTCGCGCCACCAATTTTCAGCGGCGGGAGAAATTTCAATAGTGTAGCCGTCGGGCAAAACGGCTTCCAATTCTGGATTCTGGATTCTGGATTCTGGATTCTGGATTTTCACCCAGACGAATTTTTCGGCTTCGACGGCAACGCCCCACTCGAACCATTTTTTATTTTTGGCGTTCCAGCCGAAACGCCGGACGGGAAAGGCGTCGAGCAATTCGTTGCTGAAAATAATTCCGTTGAACCGTTGAATCGTTGAACCGTTGAATCGCGAAAACCAGCGGACGCGCGGGGCGAAATGTTTCAGCGTTTCTTTCTGCCATTCCTGCCGCCGGGCGGAAGGTTCGAGGATGCAGTATTCGATTTTCGAAAAAATTTCCGGGCGATGAATTTGCAGCCAGTCCAAAATATCTTTGGCGAGTTTGCCGTCGTGCGCACCCGCTTCGACAATTCTGACCTCCGACTTCCGACTTCCGACTTCTGCTTCCAGCCATTCGGCGAACTGGAAGGCGAGCAGTTGGCCGAAGAGTTCGCCAATGCTGACGCTGGTGTAAAAGTCGCCACTACGTCCGACGTTGTCTTTTTTCGTTTCGTAATATCCAGAATCGGGACAGTAGAGCGCAAGTTCCATGAAACGCGCAAAAGAAATAATGCCGTGTTTTTCAATTTCGCTTCGGATAATCTGGCCGGGCGGCACTTTCATTGCTTGCAGTGTAGCACGACTTTTATTAGTGTCCGCGCAGAGAGAGGATTATATGGCCAAAATTGATGCATTTTTCAACTTGATGTTCGAACAAAAAGCGTCCGACTTGCACATGTCGTCCGGCAACCCGCCGATGTTGCGCATTAACGGCGAGATGCAACGCGTGGACTATCCACCGTTGGAGAACGACACGCTCAAGGCGATGCTCTACGAAATCGCGCCGGATTACAAAATCAAAGTCTTCGAGGAAACGGGCGACGTGGATTTCGGCTACGAGATCCCGAACATCTCGCGTTTCCGCGTGAACTTTTTCAACGAAAAGAACGGCGTCGGCGCGGTGTTCCGGCAAATTCCTAGCCGCGTGCTCTCATTCGAGGATTTTGAAAAGATCGAGGCGCCATTGCCCGCCGTGCTGAAAAAATTCTGCATGCTCAACCGCGGACTGATTGTCGTTACCGGCCCGACGGGTTCCGGCAAATCCACGACGCTGGCGGCGATGGTGGATTACTGCAATAGAAACCGCAAAGACCACATCATCACGCTGGAAGACCCGATCGAATTCGTCCACGAAAGCAAGAACTGCCTCGTGAACCACCGCGAAGTCGGCGTCCACACCAAGACGTTTGCATCAGGTTTGCGCGGCGCGCTGCGCGAAGACCCGGACATCATTCTCGTCGGTGAAATGCGCGATTTGGAAACCATTGAGCTCGCGATCACTGCTGCCGCGACCGGTCACTTGGTTTTCGGCACATTGCACACACAGAGCGCACCCAAGACAGTGGACCGCATCATTGACGTTTTCCCGGAAGGGCAGCAAAACAAAATCCGCCAGACGCTTTCCGAAGCGTTGAAAGGTGTCGTGGCGCAGACATTGTTCAAGCGCAGCGACAAAAAAGGACGCGTTGCTTCGTTTGAAATCCTGGTTTTCAACACCGCGGTCGCCAATCTCGTGCGCGAAGGCAAGACGCATCAGATTGCAGGCATGATCCAGGTCGGCAAAAAACTCGGCAACCAGCCGATGGACGACAGCATCATGGAACATGTCCGCATGAAACGCATCACGCCCGAAGACGCCTATGACAAGGCGCTGGACAAGAAAAAATTCCGCGGATTGCTCGCGCATCCGCCGGAAGATGAAGATTCAATTTGATTGATCTATATCTATGCGACGACCGGAACTGGACCAGATTTTGATAACGATGCTTGAGTCGCAGCCGGAAGTTTCCGATGTCCTGTTCACCGTGGACCGTCCGCCGCAAGTCGAGGCTTATGGCGAACTGAAACCGGTCGTCCTCGACCCGCCGATTGAAAAACTCACGCCGTTCCAGATCGAGACGATCGCGCTGAACATCATCGGCGACAACTTGTGGCAGATTGAGGATTTGTTGCGCCATGGTTCTTGCGACGCCTCCTACGCGCTCGCGGACAAGACACGTTTCCGCGTGAATATCTTTGCGCAACGCGGAAATTATTCCGTGGTCTGCCGCCAGCTCAATTCGACCATCCCGACTTTGGAGAAACTGAAATTTCCGGAAATTTTCAAGGAAATCCCGAAGGAGAAAACCGGATTGGTTCTGATCACTGGCGCGACCGGCTCTGGAAAAACCACGACGCTCGCGGCCATTCTCAATGAAATCAATCATTCCAAGCCAGTTCACATCGTCACGCTCGAAGACCCGGTTGAATACGTCCATCAACATCAAAAAGCCACCTTCAATCAGCGCGAACTGGGCATTGATTTTGATTCCTACGCGAACGGTTTGCGTGCCGCGTTGCGCCAGGCGCCGAAAGTGATTCTCGTCGGCGAGATGCGTGATCGCGAGACAGTCAGAATCGCCTTGAGCGCGGCCGAAACCGGCCATCTGGTTTTGAGCACGCTGCACACGATCAACGCGGGCGAAACCGTCAACCGCATCCTTGGCATGTTCGAGCCGGACGAACAGGAACAAGTCCGCCTCCGCATGGCCGATTCCTTGCGCTGGATTGTCAGCCAGCGGCTGGCTCCGAAAATCGGCGACGGGAGGTTTGCGCTTCTTGAAATCATGGGCGCGAATCTCCGCACGCAGGAAGCGATCCGCATGGGCGAAAGTGAAGGCAAGACTTTTTACGAAATCATCGAGGCCAGCCATCCGTTCGGTTGGCGCACTTTCGATCACGCCTGTCTGGAAGCTTATGAACAAGGCATCATCACGGAGGAAACCGCATCGCTTTATTGCACCAAGCGAAGCGTCGTTTCACGCGGAATCGACAACATCAAAAAGGCGCGCGGCGAAATGACCAGCACCGCCGGTTCATTGCGCATGAAATCGGGGACGAACGGCCCGCCGCCCCCCGTCATTAAAATTAAAAAAACATGACCGGCTCATTCGATTTCGTCAGCACCGAGGACAAGCCGGTCTTGATCGCGTTTTCCACCCCCGAATGGCTGGAGACCGTCAAGACCGCGCTCCGCGAACTCGGCTACAAGGTTCACACCGCCGCCACGCATAGCGATTTTCTTGTGCGCTTCAGCCAAGTGCACTATCAGGTCGTCGTCATCGAGGAACTTTTTGCCGCGAACAAGGTTGACGAAAACCTCACTCTCAAGGCGCTGCAACAAATGCCCGTCAACCAGCGCCGCCACGCCACGACCATCTTGCTCGGCGACTCGTTCCAGACTTTCACGCCGATGGAAGCCTTCAAGAACAGTGTCCACGCCGTCATCAACAGTTCCGAAATGTTCCTGCTCAAACAACTCGTCGAGAAGGCCGTCGCCGACAATAATCTTTTTCTCCACAGCTTCCGCGAAGTCCAGAATCGCGTCTATACCAGCGGCACGCGCTTGTGACGCAGGCTGTTTTTGTTAATTTTTCCTCGTGACCCGACTCGACCAGGCTTTGGTTGACCGCAGCCTTTGCGAAAGCCGCGAACGCGCCAAGCGCGCCATTCTTGCCGGCCAAGTCCGCGTCAATTCCCAGACCGCGCACAAGGCAAGCGATCCGGTCAAACCGGATGACAAAATCACCTTGGACGCACCGGAAAAATTCGTCAGCCGCGGCGGCCACAAACTCGAACACGCCCTGCTCCATTTCAAACTCGACGTCGCCGGACTTGTCGCGCTCGACCTCGGCGCTTCCACGGGCGGCTTCACCGACTGCCTGTTGCAACACGGCGCGGCGAAAGTCTTCGCGATTGATGTCGGCCAGGGACAATTTGCCTGGAAACTTCGCCGTGACCGCCGCGTCGTCGTCATGGAAAAAACCAACGCGCGTCATCTGACCATTGAAAAAATGCCGCAGCCATTTGTCGCCGCGGATTTGGCTGTGATTGATTGTTCATTCATCTCGTTGAGAAAAATTTTACCGACTGCGGTCGCCTTGTTGAAATCGAACGGCAAAATCATCGCGCTCATCAAGCCGCAGTTCGAGGCTGGAAAAATTGAAGCTGACAAGGGGCGCGGCGTGATCCGTGACGCCGCCGTCCACGAACGGATTCTCGATGAACTGCAAAAATTTGTCAGCGAGCAGTCTGGCCTTTGCTGGCGGGATGTGGTTGAATCTCCCCTGCTCGGCCCCGCCGGCAACAAAGAATTTTTGGCGCTGATTGAAAAAACAAGCTGACAAAATCAAACGCATCGGGCTCATCGGTAATTCCGAGAAGGCCGCCTGCGCTGAAATCGTCCGCAAGGCCGCGCTCCTCATCCAACGCGCCGGGCGCAAGGCTCTTGTTGACGGCGACCCGGCGGCGCTTGCGCGTGAGGCTGATTTGCTTTTGGTCTTCGGTGGTGACGGCACGATGCTGCGCGTCGCCCGCGAAATCGCAGGTTCGTCCACGCCGATGCTCGGTGTCAACATCGGCGGCCTTGGTTTTCTCACCGCCGTTCCATCCGACGAACTGGCGCGCGCGTTGAATCAGATCTGGAAAGGCGAATTCCAATACGAATCCCGCGCCTTGATTGAAGTCAGCGGAATTTGCAACGGCACTTCAATCTGTGAAACCGCATTGAACGACATCGTCGTCAGTCGCGGCGCGGTTTCACGGCTCATCGCGCTCGACGTGAGCATGGACGGCAAAGTCATCACGCGCTATCGCTGTGACGGACTCATCATCAGTTCGCCGACCGGCTCGACGGCGTATTCGCTGGCAGCAGGCGGCGCGATCGTTCTGCCGACCGCCGAAGTTTTCGCGCTGACGCCGATTTGTCCGCACGCGCTTTCAAACCGTTCGATCATTTTGCCGTTGTCCTCAAAAATTTCCGTGAAGGCCATCACTCCTTTGCCCGCGACTATTTTGAGCGCGGATGGCCAGCCTGTTGCTGAACTCGACGCGGGCGACGAAGTCACGGTTCGCCGCAGCCGCCGCACGATCCGTTTGATGCATCTCGCCGACAACTCGTTCCTCGAAGCGTTGCGTCGGAAATTGCAATGGCGCGGAGCCTATTTGTAATTCAAATCCATGGTTCGACTTAAAGATATTGCTTTGCGCATCGGTGTCTCGGTGATGACGGTTTCAAAGGCGTTGCGCGATGAACCGGATGTTTCCGCCGCGACGAAGGCGCGCATCAAGACGCTCGCCGAACAAATGGGTTACATGCCCGATTCCAGCGCGAAGGGTTTGCGGCTGAAAACGACGAATCTTTTCGGCCTTGTCATCCCGTCCATCACAAACCCGATTTTCGCACGCATCATTTTCGCCATCGAAGAGCGCGCGCACGAATTGGGCTACGACATCCTGCTCGCGCATTCGCTCAACAAGCCCGAGCGCGAGGAAAGTTGTATCCGGCATCTCCTTTCACGGCGCGTAGACGGACTTTTCATTTCGCCTGTCTATCGCTTTGAAGCCGAGGCACGGATTTATCAGGAGATACTTGTCCGCAAAACTCCGACGGTTTTGCTCGGGCCGCCCGCCCCGTTTTGTAAAACCTTTCCGAGCATTGAGATTGAAGAAGCTCTTGCGAGTTACAACGCAACGCAACATTTGTTGAAGCTCGGTCATAAACGCATCGCCTACCTCACCGGCCCGCCCGTCGCGCCTTGGGCGCACGAACGTTTTGAAGGTTATCGCCGCGCGCTCCGCGAAGCCGGACTGGACGTGGATGACCGTCTGGTTTTTCAATCCGGCAGCACGATTGAAGACGGCACGAAGGCCGCGTTGCAAATGCTGAACGAATCCTGCAAAGCCACCGCCGTTCAAGCCGTCAATGACCTTGTCGCCATCGGCTGTGCGGAGACGCTGATTGCACAGGGAATTAAAATTCCAGAAGACATTTCCATCGTTGGCTTCGGAAATTTTTTGACGGCGGAATATTTTCGCGTGCCACTGACGACCATCCGCCAGCCGAAATTTCGTCTCGGAGTCGCCGCCGTCGAAATGATGATGAGCTTGATCCGGGGCGAGCGCGTCCAGCCCAAACGATTGTCCGCCGAATTGATCGAGCGCGAAAGCACCGCGCCGCCGAAAATGAACTAACAGTTTTCCAACCGTTTCTCCGCCTCCTCATTCGTCAATTTTTCCCGCGCGCGCAGCACGGCCATGCCCACCACCGGCGGATACGCCTGATCCGATTTCATCCGGGGCTCGACGTATTCGATGACTTCAAACAGCAGCGCGTTTGCCTGCTCATAAGTCAGTCCGGCGAGTTTCTCGATGTAACGCGTCGCGCGGTCAATCAATTTCAGATTGCCTGGCACGACCCAGACCATGTAATTGCCCATCACGCGGCCGAGCCGCACCATCGTGCAGGTCGAAAGCGCGTTCATCACCAGCTTCGCCGCCATGCGCAGCACTCCGTTCAAAAGCAGATTCGCTTTCGGGACCGGCACGAACAGGGTTTCATCAACGGTTTTTTCCCGCCCGTTCAACGAATCCTGCGGCGACCCGAAATAAATCAAGCCCGTCTTCGACCCGTTGCTTCGCGCCGTTTCAAGCTGCTTGAAAAAACAGTCCACCGACGAATCGCGATCCGAGGAGGAGAAAATCGCGATGGCGCTGTTCCCGGGCCCTTGCGGACGGAATCTCGCCCCGTTGCTGCCGATCTTGAATTGCATCAATTCCAGCGAACTGATCTTCCTCACGATTTCCTGCGTCCGCGAAACTTTTTCTTCCTCGACCAGCGCGCGGATTTCCTCCTCGCGCCATCCGATGCATCGCGGCTTTCGCTTCAAAATATTTTCCCACGCCGAATCCGTCCATTCGTCCGGCAAAAAAAGGAACGCCCACGATTCCGCCGCCGCCGAGTCATCGGATTTTCGGAACGGCGGAGTGCAATACGTCGGCGACCGCTCGGTCGTGTCCGTGAGCACGTCGATTCCCAGCCGGTCGGCGAAGTAATTATTTTTGTGTCCGGCGCGATAGACCGATTCCTCCAGCGCGACGATTTTTGAAAGTTGCGCCAGCACCTCCGGCGATTTCAAGCCCGCCTGCAGCCCGGCCAGTTTTTCCAGAAAAATTTTCGGAACGGACGCCGATTCAAGCCCGATCAAATCGCGCACGACCATCTCCAAGACCGTCAGCATCACGCAAAGCTGGATTGAAGTCGCCTGCATCCGCGTCGAGCCGGTGATGGCCATCGGCCCGGTCGTCAGGTTTATTTTTTCGATCCGCGAATCCTGGATGACTTCGCGGCTGCGCTGGACGTGTTCACAAAGGACTTCATCAGGATTGTTGTAAACAAAATAAACTTTCGCGCCGGCTTCGACGCCCGCCCACGCCGTGCCGATGACGAACGAAGTTTCGCCGCCTTCGGTGATGGCGAACACGACATCCTTCGACGAAACGCCCAAATCGGCCATCTGTTTTTTTCCGAACGCCGTGAAATCCTCAAAGCCCTCTACGGATTTGATGAGCGCAAAATCGCCGCCCGCCATCACGCTGAACGTGCGTTCCTGCCAGTTCTTGTTCTTGAGCGTCCGCCAAAAACCGCGCCAGACCGAATCGAGCAGAATGCTCAAACGCCCCGTCGAACCGCAGCCGGTGAAAAAAATCCGCCCGCCGTTTTTCAATGAATCCAAAACTGTGGCGGCGATTTTCTCCGCGCTGCCCGATTCTACAAATTCACGGAATTTCCGGATCACGTCATCGTCCACGTCAAAAAGCAATTTCAACGCGGCGGCGATGTCCTGCGCCGCCGTGTCGCTCAAGTTGGCCGTGACCGGATGCGACGATTCCGTGACGAGCGCGCCGAGTTTGAACTGGCCGCTGACCTCCAAAAATTCTCCGGAACGCTTTAGCGAATTTGAACTCACTGCGTTGAGTTAATAAAATTGTCAGCACAGTGTCACGCAGATTGCTTGGTTGCAGGGACAAAACAGCCGGAACGAATCCCTCCGTTCCGGCGGTTGGCCCCGGCGATTCGTAAGGTCACTGTTGGCGATACAAAATCATCGGCTCGGCTCGCTTCGGGTTAATATCTCTCGCCACTGCGGGTGTAAACAAAAAGTGTGATATGCGTGACACTTAGCATACTCACAGCTACTGGAATCAGGCACTACACAATGAACCAAATCTGCCATGCTGCTGCGTCTCACTTGGCAAAGGACTGAGTCTGGTAATTTCCGCGCCGTTCTTTGGCGCGGACTTGCTGCCATCGTCGCTTGGTTTATTCATGCAAGACATAATCTAGTGGACTAACGATCCAAAGCTGAGCCACCGCCGAGTCCTGACAGACGGCCACCGTCTGTGAACCGCGAACGCCAGACGTAAACTCTGACCATGCGCAATAAGAGTAATCTACCCGCAGGATTAAAGGAGTTTCTTTCGGCCAAAAGCGACCACGCCAACCAATCCCATGGACAACAGGATGATTGATTCAGGTTCCGGAGCTGGAGTGGCCACAACATTCCCGCCGAAAAAACCATTAAAGGAACTGAAAGTAAAGCTGGGAAAAGTCAGGCTGGAGCTTAGAGCGAATGCTGCGCTGTCGTAGGTGACTCCGGACATTGTGGACAAGCCAGGCACGGCCCCGGTAAATCGGTCAACCCCGGCTGTAAACTCGGCTCCCACATAATAAGTGCCATCCTGAAGAGTTATTGGGGTGGAGAGGGTCGTGTAGCGGAAAAACCCATCTGATGTAAGCGGGTCGGTTGTGCCGGCAAGAATGGTCGCTTGTGCAAGTAAATTTTGGCTGGCATCCCACAATCCCACAGACGTGTTTACGTTAAGCCCGGCCGCAGGGTCGGCGGTGAAGGCCGACAAACCGGTCACCGTGATCGGTGAGGTCACATTGAATTCGTAACCGACCGTGGAGGATCCCCCTCCTTGGTTAATGCTTTGATACAGACTGCTTGCGGAACTGAAGGTTACAATATCTTGTTGCGCGAATGCAGCAGAAATCCCCAGCAAACCCACCCCAAAAGTTGCCATTAGTTTTTTCATATTATTTTGTGTTTCTAAATTATCATCTGAATTTGATAATGTTTTGATGTTCTGATCACCAAGGCAATGTCGGTAAATTCCAAAACACTTCCTTGGAGCTCCCTCTGATTGATCCCGACTCTACGCCGACCTCCGATTCCGTCCAGAACAACTTATTCACATTCGCGATCCCGCCCGTCCAGAAAACAAAATAGCCGGAACGGATCTCTCCGTTCCGGCTTTGCCCTCACCCTGCCCTCTCCCGTCCTTACGGACACCCTCTCCCATCCGATGGGAGAGGGATGGGGTGAGGGTTCTTCATGGTGGCCGTGTGCAAACACTACACCGCCATCTGCGGCACGGGGTCGCTCCAATCGCTCGGACCGGCCGCGCCCACCGCGTTGACCTCCGCGTTATACACCACGCCCGGCGTCAGGCCGGTGAACGTGTTGCTTGCCGCAGTCGTTTGCGCCGACTGCACCACCACCGTCGGAGCCGCCGCCGTGCTCAAGCGCCAGTTATAGACCGCTGCGCCGAACACCGGCGTCGCGCTCGCGTCCAACTGGCCCGTGTATGTGCCGAGCGTGACCGTGAGGTCCGAAGGCACCGGCAACTGGCCGATGGGATTGCGAGTCGGTTTCTGGATGGGAAAACCGCTGGTCAACAACACCGTCATGTCGCCCTTGCACGTCACCTGCACGTAACTGGCCAGTTCACGGATCAACGCCACGAGTTCCGCGCGCCGGTCGTTCTTGGCCGAGGTCAACACCACGCCGCCGCCATTGGAGATGGCGTCGTTCACGGCAGTGGTGAATGCGTTCAACGCCGCTGTCACTGCCGCCAGCGTCGGTGAAGGGGCCGGATAACTCGCGTTACCCGTCAACCCGGTGATGATGCCGCCGACATCAACGATCAGTTGAGCGTCGGAATCCGTTAATACGAATGAGACATAAGGCTTAACTATCATAACTACTCTCGCTTTCTATTTTTGGGCAGAAGTATGATTCCGATGTTTGAAGCAGTCCCCTGTGAAATCCCTAAACGTCGAAGGCCACGGTTCCCACCACAATTAAAACCATCAAAACCCTACCAACTACCACTTTGTTGATTTATGTTTGTGAAACTAACTAACGATCCGATTTCAGCAAAAGCCTTGCCAACTTTTGACGGACGATGAACGCGATTTTTAACGATAAAACGATTTTTGCTATCTTTTTTAAAGGCTTCTCAATATTGAGAAAGCCTTTCCCAAAGATAAAAAACCTCTTCCCAAGGATAAAAAATCATTTCCCAAAGACAGGAAACCGTTACTCAAGGATGAAAAAGCCTTCCGCAATATTGGGAAAACCTTTCTTAGTATTGAGCAGAGGTTTCTCAAGGTTGGGAAGCCGCTTCTTAATATTGGGAAACCGTTCCAAAACAATGGGAAACGCCGGCGTGATATTGAGAAATCATTTCTCAAGGTTGAGCCGGCTTTCCGCAATATCACAAAACCCTTTCCTGACATTGGGAAACGGCTTTTTGAGGCAAAAAGCCCATGCCGCGACGGACAAAATCAAGTGTCTGACAAATCTTTGAACAGCGCTGGCTCAAAATTGGACAAATATTTCCGGTCAGGCTTATCCTCCGCTGTGCCGCCTTCCGGACTCAATCATTGGCGGATTGAAGCCAATGACTTATAACAAGATTTCCAGCCAAAAGCGGCTTGTAAAATTAACTGGCGATGCTTCAATCACGGAATCAGTCAACAACCAAAGTTCAGAAAGCTCAAACAATTGGGGTGTGAATGTTAAAATCATTACAAGATAAATTCGCCAATTTCGCCGGGAGTTTCTATGACTATGGGTCAGGGTTTTTCAAATTAGACCCTTTGTCATCCTGGTTGCGAAGACATTTGGCAAAACCGCCAGGGTTATTGAGTATCGAGTTGTTCGTGGCGATTTCACTTGCCGTCTATTATTTCTTTTTGATGTTTCCGCAAACAGAGGCACCAAGGCAAGTCGACGGCAGTGAGATGAACGCTTACTTGTTCACCTATTTGTCGGATCATCCATATTCGCAGAAGGATATTGCTTCCGAAATGCCTAATTGGAAAACAAGATTGGCGGGACCGATGATTTCCGGCTGGGCATATGATCAAACTCTCAAAAACTTTGCATATTCTGTCGACACCAAAACCCCTGATTCCGGTAATTTTGTTTTTGCAGGTTATCGTTTCAATATAAACAACATTATTTTCGGCTCCTACCATGCAACATGGCTGTTCCTTTTATTTGTGATTCTCATTTTGCATCGAAAGGACGCGCTTTTGATCATGTTGGGAGTGTTCAGTGGGTTGATGTACAATTTAATCATTCCAGCGGGTCAGTGGTTTTATCCTTGGGATATACCCACCATGCTTTTTTTTACCTGGGCCTGCCTCCTGTACGACAAACGACAACTTTTTCCACTGATATTGGTCGTGTGGATGGGAAGTCTGTTCAAGGAAACGACCTTGTGTTGCACGTTGCTCATCCTTCTGGGTGAACATTGGACGTTGAAAAAAAGAATCGCCGGCTTTGCGATTACGGTAATTGCCTGTCTCCTCACGAGAAAATTGCTCATGGCTGTTTATGGCGTCAAAACCACGGCTCTTGCATTGAATGACGCCGCGAACATTCATGGATTTCTATTCAATACTTGGTCTCTGCTCGTCAACAATATTGATGACCTGTTCAGCATGAATTTGAATCATGTGTTGTTCGCCAATGCTGGCGCTCTTTTTCTCATGCTGCTGATTCCCTGGAGAAATCGCCGGGATGTGGTGTTCAAAATATTGGCGGTGGCCTTTATCATCGGCCAATTTCTTTGTGGAATAATCCACGAATTCCGAATCTGGTACGAGATTTTGCCTCTGGGGTGGATGGTGATCAGCGAGGCCATTTCCAATCTTTACAAATCCGACTCACACGCTGATGTCAGGGTATGTCGAGTAATGAAGGGTAGTTACTGGCTGTTGATGGTGTTTATGCTGGTCGTCGCTGCCGGGGTATGGATTTTAGGTAATTTGATCACACCGGAATCGGAGATCGAAAATTTGGCTGCATCGGGACTTGGGGTTGGAAATAAATCCAATGAGCCAGCTTTGCAAGTTGACCGTGCTTACGAGGAAGCTGCGGACAGCCCCGCAGCCTTAAACAACCGGGCTTGGGAGCTTGCCACCAGTCCGGATGTCAACATTCGAAATGGAACACTTGCTGTCAAACTAGCGGAACGCGCCTGCGAACTGACGCATTATCAACAGACCATCATGGTCGGTACTTTGGCGGCGGCTTATGCGGAAGCCGGGCGGTTCGATGAAGCGATTGCCACGGGGCAGAAAGCATGCGCACTGGCGTCTGAATCGGGACAGACAAATCTGTTAAAGCGAAATCAGGAGCTGGTCATTTTGTATCAAGCACACCGGGCATATCATGAATCATCATCCAGTTCTGATGTTTCACCACCTCATTGAAATTTCCAGCGGTGGCGAAGAAGGTA
This sequence comes from uncultured Bifidobacteriaceae bacterium, assembly GCA_964536285.1. Lineage (GTDB taxonomy): Bacteria > Verrucomicrobiota > Verrucomicrobiia > Limisphaerales > UBA11358 > UBA11358. Next base: position 1,958 of record CAZHXG010000013.1, on the reverse strand, counting down.
TTGTCAGTTCCCTCCACCCGTTATCAACGTGGCACTTGGGTTTGCGGATTGCAGCAGCCGACTGAGTCGGCTCCAACATTTTCCCCGCGCCGGAATCAGAATGAGCGGACTGATGTCCGCTGCTACCACGGCCATCGTTTGCACGCAGCCATCATTTGCGGACGGCCATCGTCTTTTAACCACCGAGGCTCCAAGGCACAAAGGGATTTCTGATTCGACACCTCATCTGAATCCCTCACCCCCAGCCCCTCTCCCATTCAATGGGCGAGGGTAGCATTCTGGTGTCTTCGTGTCTTGGTGGTTGATTGAAGCAACAGGTTAAGCGACTTCTTTGTCATTCGCTTTGAAGATATCGTCTTTGAATTTTTCAGAGCACTCCGGACACATGCCGTGCGAGAAGGTCGCGTCGGTATGCGTGCCAACGTATTGTTCGACGCTTTGCCAGTAACCCTGGTCGGAGCGGATTTTTTTGCACCAGCCGCAGATGGGGATCATGCCGGACAAGGTTTTGACTTCGGCCAGTGCCTGTTGCAATTCGCCGATGAGTTTTTCGCGCTCGACCTCAAGTTTTTTGCGCTCGGTGATGTTTTCGTGCGCGACCACCACCCGAATCGCCCTGCCGGCATCAAAGCGGGTGGCCCGCACGATAAACCAGCGTTGTTCCTGCGGGCCATGGCACGGGTATTCCAAATGGAATTCGTCGCTTTGCCCGGTCATGATGGCGCGGATGCCACTGGCCACGACCGGGGCTTCTTCGGAAAATCTACCGGAAGCCGAATCGCAGACTTGCAGATAGTTATCGCCCACGCCGGGGTTACTACCCATGAAAGTGTTCCGGAAAGCAAAATGATTCCAAGCAGCGTTGACTTCGATGATGGTTCCATGCTCATCGAGAATCGCGATGTGAGAGGAGAGTGCGTCGAGTGTGGATCGCAGAAAGTGCTTGGATTCCAATAACACGGTGGTCGTCCGTTTGCCCTCGGTGATGTCGGCGACGACACCTAGAAAACCGGTGATGGTCCCGACCTCATCCACCAGCGCCGTGATGGAGAGCAATACTGGAAAACGGCTGCCGTCCTTGCGGATGAACGTCCATTCGTTCTCGTCAATCTGCCCCAGCGCTGCTTTGGCGACGAAAGTTTCAAAACCCGGTTCGATTCTACGCCCCAGTTCGCGCGACAAAACTTTTGCGCGCGCCACGACCTCGTCCGCATCATGCCAGATGGCGGGTGTCAGTTTGCCCACCACCTCGACGGCGGTGTAGCCAAGCCAGCGTTCAGCAGTGGCGTTGAATATCGTCACGATGCCCTCCTTCGTCCCGGAAATCATGGCATAATTGGCCGAGCCAAGGATGGCGTCTTGCAACGTCAGTTTTCGCATTGTGATCCCGTGATTTTTTTGGCGAATGATCGCACCGGCATTTTCGATTGAACGACTTGCCCGATGACAGGATAAACCAACCAGATGCTGAATTGTATGGGGTGTTCACCCTATTTCCGAACCGTGCCGAGAAATTTTTGATTCTAAAAGGTCCTTGCGGACGGCCACCATTTGCGGACGGCCATCGTTTGCGCGCAGCCATCATTTTCAGAAGAAGAATCATCCGGCAGAAATCGCAAAAACGAAATTTGTTTAATGCCGTTGTCAGCGCGCTGTCGCGTGGATAGTTTAGGCGCAGCCCGTATGATGCCCACCCAACAACTGGCGACGTTGAAATCTCCGTCTTGCCGCTGGCGCGAGCGATGACTGACGGTGAGATGGTTGCGGCGCGACTGCTGTCGTTAAAACTGATGAGTAACGAGTTGATGGAATTGTTGATTTGCAGTAGATTATATCAATGTCTTCCTGTGCGAACATGATTTGTGTGCCGGAATTTCGCCAAATTACTGGCAGGCTGCGTTTTGTGTTGCAACTTCTCGCCATCGGGCTGGCGGGTGTTTTACACGCGCAAACGCTTA
>CAZHXG010000012.1:0-64134 GCA_964536285.1 uncultured Bifidobacteriaceae bacterium | reverse complement strand
CGACGTATCCGAGCGTGGTGTATCACGTCACGATGACGGACGGCACGCGCAAGGACGTGGACAATCCGGCGTTTCTGCCGGAAGTCACTTACATCGAGAAAATTGAAGAGCCGATGGTGAAGGCATTCGTGATCTGCCCGAACGAAAATATCGGCGACATGATGGCGTTGATCACCGAGAAGCGCGGCAACGTGGACCACACGGAAACGCTCGATACGAAACGCGTGATGTTGACGAGCCTGATTCCGTTGAACGAAATCCTGATTGATTTCCACGATCGCATCAAAAGCATGACGCGCGGTTACGGGTCGATGGATTATGAGCCGTCGGATTACATGGCGAGCGACATGGTGAAGCTGGACATGCTCGTGAACAACGAGCCGATGGACGCGTTTTCGTGCATCGTCCATCGCAGCAAGGCGGAGGGCAGGGGACGCACGCTGGCGAAAAAGTTGAAGGAAGTGATTCCGCGCCAGCAATTCGTGGTGAAGATCCAGGCGGCCATCGGCGGAAAGATTGTCGCGTCGGAGACCGTGAGCGCATTCCGCAAGGACGTGACGGCGAAATGTTACGGCGGCGACGTGTCGCGCAAACGCAAGTTGCTTGAGAAGCAGAAGGAAGGTAAAAAGCGCATGAAATCCATCGGCAACGTGAACATCCCGCAGGAAGCGTTTATTGAAGTGTTGAAGGCGTGAATCAATTTGTGCAAATTCATGAAATCCGTGTCAAAGTCTTCAAATAAATTATGATTCTCCGCTGGTTCATTTCCAAAACTATTCGTGAAGCGTGTACGATGCGCAAGCACGTCCAACGATTGCTCAACGCGCAGCGCGACATCCTTTCGCCACAGGCCATCACCGCGGTGCAGGTGAAAATAAACGAATTGAACGAAACGATCGCCGGAGACGCGAACACGGGAAAAATCCGGATTAAGGCCGAAGAACTTCAATTCGCCGCCGAGAAATGGATCAAGCCCTATCCCCACGCCGCGACGCGCGAGAATGTGGAAGTGCTGCTCGTCGCGCTCGCCGTGGCGATGGGCATCCGCACTTTTTTCCTGCAACCGTTCAAGATTCCGACCGGCTCGATGCAACCGACGCTGTTCGGCGTCACTTCAACGCCGGATTTCAGCCGCATTGATTACTGGCTGGATGACAGGAACAAAATTGAAGCTGAAATAAAAGAGCAGATCAGGCTGCGCAACACGCTGCAAATCCCGACCGGCTGGGAACACGTCAAGGAATGGTTTGAAGGGATTTCCTATCTGCACGTCGTCGCGCAGGCGGATGGCGCGATTGACCAGATCAGCCCGATGCGGCGGTTTTTGATTTTCAACATCAAGCAATCGCTTTGGATCGGCGGGATCGAACACACGATGTGGTTTCCGCCAGATTACGGCGAATCCGATCTGGCTCATCGCGCCGGTTTGCAGCCGGGGCAGGTTTATCACAAGGGCGAGACGGTGGTGAATCTGAAAGTGAGCGCGGGCGACCATTTGTTCGTTGACCGATTCACTTACAATTTCCGCAAACCAACACGCGGCGAAATCGCCGTGTTCGAGACGAAAGGCATCAATAATCCGCAGATGCCGCAGGATCAATTTTACATCAAGCGGCTGGTGGCGTTGCCGAATGAACAAATACAAATCGGCGACGACCGGCATCTCATCATCAACAGCCAGCGTCTTGACGCCTCGACGCCACATTTTTCGAGCGTGTATGGTTTCAATCCCGACACGCCGCCGCACGAAAGCCAGTTCTCCGGCCATGTCAACGGCACGGTCGCGCAGGAATACGATTTGTATCCCGGCATCGCGCCGCTGTTCCCGAATCAGGAAACCGTTTTCACGAACGGCCCAGATTCTTACATGGTCATGGGCGACAACACCTGCAACAGTTTTGACTCGCGCTCGTGGGGTTCGTTCCCGGCGCAAAACGTCATCGGCAAATCCTTCTTCGTCTATTGGCCGATAACAAAGCGCTTTGGTTTGGGAAATCAATAGAGCCTCAAATGAACGGCGTGAATAGCGAAACGGTTTTGATCACCGGCGCGTCGTCGGGAATCGGACTGGAACTGGCGAAATGTTTCGCCGCCGACGGCTGCCGGTTGATTCTCGTCGCGCGGAACACCGAAGCTTTGGAAAATCTCGCTTTGGAACTGCGGCAGAACAATAAAATTGAAGCCGTTGTTTTGACCGCCGACCTTTCCTTGCCCGAAACTCCGGATCAGATTTTTAAAAAACTGTCCGCTCAAAAAATCTCCGTGGACGTTCTGGTCAACAACGCCGGGTTTGGATTGCACGGCGCGTTCGCCGGATTGCCGCTCCCGCGGCAACTCGAAATGCTTCAGGTCAACATCACCGCCTTGACCGAACTCACCGGCTTGTTTTTGCCGGGCATGATCCAACGAAAACGCGGCGGGATTCTCAACGTCGGCTCGGTCGCAGGATTTCAGCCCGGTCCGAACATGGCGATCTATTACGCGACGAAAGCCTTTGTCCTTTCGTTCACCGAAGCGCTTGCCGAGGAACTTTCGGAAACGAACCTGAAAATTTCCGTTCTATGCCCCGGCCCGACGGAAACGAATTTCGGCAAAGTCGCGCGCGGAGAAAAAACGCGAGCCGTTCAAGTCTCCAAAATGTCCGCCGAAGAAGTCGCGCACATCGGTCATCGCGCATTTCGTAACGGAAAAATCACCGTCGTTTCCGGAATCCAAAACTATCTGTTCGTTTTCCTGAACCGGATTTTGCCCCGCATGCTTCCGCGTAAAATCGTCAAGTTCTACAACCGCACAACCGAATAACGAGAGATGCTTTTTTAAAGCGTCACGGAGTTTGGTTCTTGATTAAAATTGAGACTCGGACATCGAGGCTTGAAGAATCTAAATCGTGATGCCGCAGACGAGGATCAACCGGTCGCGCAAAACCTTCGGCTGGTATTCGTAAATCCCCACATCCGCCTTCAACAGGTGATGATACAAACTTCCGGCCGCCAGTTCTGAAAACTAACACACATGATGTCAGGAATCTATGGGGTTTTCACCCCATTGACCTTCGCGTCCGTCACGGTTACCACTTCTTGCAAGTCCTAAACGTGGTCTGCAATACTAGCTTCCATCGCAGGCATGACGCATAGCCTATGAGGAACCTAGAACAAATTCTAACTGGCCGAACAAGACAAAAAGAAATGCCTGAAGTTTCGACGGACGAATTGCCCCTGCACGGCGAATTGTTGAGCATTGATTTGCTCAAACAATCCGCGCGCAACCTCGCGCAGAATCGCCGCGTGGAAAATGGCAGCGGGCCGAATCTTCTACTCCCGCGACTCGCCTCCAACGAAAAAATCCTCCGCGATTACAACGAGCGGACCTTGACCGTCGAGAAAACACGGCACATCACGCCGGCGGCGGAATGGTTGCTGGACAATTTTCACCTCATCGAGGAACAGATTCGCACCGCGCAACGCCACTTGCCGCGTGGTTTCAACCGGGAACTGCCTCAATTGCTGAATGGGCCGTGGACGGATTTTCCGCGCGTCTATGAGATCGCGCTGGAGATCGTTTCCCACACGGACGGACGGATTGACGCGTCGCACCTGACGAGTTTTGTCGCGGGCTATCAGGAAATCGTGCCGCTAAAGCTCGGCGAACTGTGGGCGATTCCAATCATGCTCCGGCTCGCTCTGATTGAAAATCTGCGACGTGTAGCCGCACAATTGAACACGGTGCGAAAAGATCGCGACGCGGCGGAAAACTGGGCGAATGAAATCATGGCGGTGGCTGAAAAAAATCCCTCTCACTTGATCATCGTCGTTGGTGAAATGGCGCGCTCGCAGCCGGTCTTGAACCGCGCGTTCGTGACGGAATTTTTGCGGCGCATCCAGGAAAAATCGCCGTCGGTCAAACTCGCCGTCGGCTGGATTGAAGAACGCCTCGCCGAGGACAGTCTGACTGTCGGGCAACTCGTGCAAAGCGAAAGCCAGTATCAGGCCGCGACGCAGGTTTCGGTGGGTAATTCCATTTGCAGCCTGCGTTTTCTCGACGCTATGGACTGGCAGGATTTTGTCGAGGCGCAGAGCGTCGTCGAACAAACCTTGCGCGACGATCCGGCGAAAATTTACGCGCAAATGGATTTCACGACGCGCGATTTTTACCGGCACACCGTGGAGCGCATCGCCCGTTACAGCAAAAAATCCGAGCTTGAAGTGGCCGCTCTGGCAATCGCCCTGACTCAAAAAAATGCCACTCACCCTGACGACCGGCTGGCTCATGTCGGTTTTTTTCTGACCGGCAAAGGTGTGAATATTTTAGAACGCGCTGCGGAAATGAGGATTCCGCTCCGCAGCATTTTGCCGCGCATTGCGCGAAAATTTCCGCTCACGTTTTATCTTGGTGGAATTCTTATCGTGACACTGGCCGTGGCGATTCCACTGTTGCGGCGCACGGCGGAAATGGAAATTTCAAACTGGATGCTTGCCTTGATCGCGCTGCTCGCGTTGCTTTGCACGAGCCAACTGGCCGTGTCACTCGTGAACTGGTTCGTCACGATTTTCGTCCAGCCGTCGCCGCTGCCGCGGCTGGATTTTTCCAAAGGCATTCCGCCGGCGGATGCGACAATGGTCGTGGTGCCAACGATGCTCGCCAGCGTGCGCGGCGTCGAGACCTTGCTGGAATCGCTCGAAGTCCGGTATCTGGCCAATTGCGACGACAACGTTTTCTTCGCGCTGCTGACGGATTTTTGCGATGCGAAGGAAGAACACAAAGCCGGCGATGACGAACTGTTGCAACTGGCGGCAAAAGGCATTCAGGCGTTGAATCAAAAATACAAAAACGACCGGCCGTGCATCTTTTTCCTGTTTCAGCGTCCGCGACGCTGGAATGAAGCGGAAAAAATCTGGATGGGTTACGAACGCAAACGCGGCAAGCTCGCCGATTTGAACCATTGTCTGCGCGGCGGCGGCGTGGACCATTTTTCCAAGATCGTCGGCGACCTCGCGGCGTTACCACACATCAAATATGTCATCACGCTCGACACCGACACGCAACTTCCGCGCGACGCCGCGCGCCAACTCGCGGCGACGATGGCTCATCCGCTCAACCGCCCGATTTACGACTCGAAAAAAGGATTGATAGTCGAAGGCTACACCATTTTACAGCCGCGCGTCGCCGTCAGTCTGCCGAGCGCGGGGCGTTCACGATTTGTAAAATTATTTTCCGGCGATCCGGGAATCGATCCCTACACGCGCGCCGTCTCTGATGTTTATCAGGATGTTTTTCACGAAGGCTCGTTCATCGGCAAAGGTATTTACGATGTGGACGCGTTTGAACGCGCGGTTGGCGAAAAATTTCCGGAAAATCGGATTTTAAGCCATGACCTGCTGGAAGGCGGTTACGCACGCTCGGCACTGGTCAGCGATGTGCAACTCTTTGAGGAATTTCCCTCGCGCTATAGCGCCGACACACGGCGTCGGCATCGCTGGATGCGCGGCGACTGGCAAATCGCGGCGTGGCTGCTGCCGCGCCTGCCCGGACTGGACGTGCGGCGCGTGCAAAATCCTCTGACGGGATTGTCGCGCTGGAAAATCTTCGACAATCTGCGGCGCAGCCTGGTTCCGTTTGCGTTGGTGTTTTTGCTCATGCTGGGCTGGCTGCTTTTTCCAAAAAATGCCGGCGCGTGGGGAATTCTGATTTTGTTCATCATCGTGCTGCCGTCGCTGCTCGCGGTGTTGACGGATTTTTTGCGCAAGCCGAAAGATTTGCCGTTTTATTTGCATTTGCGAAATGTCGGCGAAACATTTGCGCGGCAATTGGGCCAGGCGATTTTGACCGTCGCATTTTTGCCTTACGACGCGAGCATCAGTCTCGACGCCGTGACGCGCACGCTGTGGCGGTTGATTTTCACGCGCCGGCATTTGCTGGAATGGCAGACGTCCGACGATAACGAATGTGACGACAAAGACACGTTGCAAAGTTTTTTCGCCGCCATGTGTTGCGCGCCGTTGCTGGCCGTGGGCGCATCCGCGTTGTTTTATTTCCTCGGCAATCCGGCTTCGTGGATCATCTTCGGCTTTCTTGCGTTGTGGGTGGTTTCTCCTGGTATTGCGTGGTGGATCAGCCTGCCTATCGAAGAAAAACGCGTGGAATTTTCCACGGATCAAATTAACCATCTCCGCAAACTCGCGCGCCGGACATGGAATTTTTTTGAAACATTTGTCACCGACGACGAGCACTGGCTGCCGCCGGATAATTTTCAGGAATATCCGCAACCAGTCGTCGCGACACGCACGTCGCCGACGAACATCGGCCTCGCGTTGTTGAGCACGCTGGCCGCGCATGATTTCGGCTACGTTTCACTGCGCGGCTTGACGGAAAAAATCGAGCGCACGCTGGCGACCGTGGAAAAACTGGAGCGCTACCGCGGCCATTTTTACAACTGGTATGATACGCACACGCTCAAGCCGATGGCGCCGCTCTACATTTCCACCGTGGACAACGGCAATCTCGCCGGGCTATTGCTGACGCTGCATTCGGGATTGCTCGAACTTACGGATCAAAACTGGAGCGCCGCCAGAATCGTTGCCGGTCTGTCCGACACGCTCGGCGTTTTGAAAGAGCAGTCGCGCAATTCGGCAACCACGGTGAATCTGGAAGAGTTGAAAAAACTGCTCGCGCAAAATCCAGTGTCGCCGGCGGAAATAATTCAAATGCTCGACAAGGCGATCGAGGTGGCGACAAAATTATCCGGCGCAAAAAATGAATCTGTCAACGAATTTGAAAACTGGCGGAACATTTTTGAGCGAAGCTGTCGCGAACAGCGCGAGGAAATTCTCGTCGCTTTTCCATGGATGAATTTGCATGAGCCGCTCAAAATGCATTTGAACAAGGAATCAGCGCAGGAATTGAAAAAATTCTGGGAGCAGCTTAACGCACCGATGAGCGTGCGCCGTCTCGCCGATGAAACGCAAAACTGGCTGGCGAAACTGGACGAATTGCGCGACGCCGCGCGCAGTTCTCCCGAAAACGCGGAACTCGCAAAACTCTTGTTGAATTTACGCTCATTGCTGGATGCGGCGGGACAAAATGCCCAGGCGTGCATGAACGAGTTGGAAGATCTGGCGCATCGCTGCGATGAACTGGCGCGGATGGATTTCACGGTTTTGTATGACCCGGCGCGCGAACTTTTTTCCATCGGCTACAACGTGAGCCAGCACCGGCTCGACACGAGCTGCTACGATTTGCTCGCGTCCGAGGCGCGGCTCGGCAGTTACGTCGCGATTGCGCTCGGACAGATCGAGCAAAACCATTGGTTCCGACTCGGACGTTCGCTGACTTCGGCGGGCGGCAAGCCGACGCTGATTTCGTGGAGCGGTTCGATGTTTGAATATCTCATGCCGATGCTCGTGATGCCGACTTACGAAAACACGCTGCTCGATCTTTCCTGCAAATCCGCCGTCGCGCGGCAGATTCAATATGGCCGGCAGATAAAAGTTCCGTGGGGAATTTCCGAGTCCGGCTACAACCTGCGCGACACCGACGCGAATTATCAGTATCGCGCGTTCGGCGTGCCGGGACTCGGTTTCAAGCGTGGCCTCGCGCACGACGTGGTCATCGCGCCTTACGCCACGGTCATGGCGTTGATGGTCGCGCCGGAAGAAGCGTGCAAAAATCTCAAGACGCTGCGCCACGAAAATGCCGCCGGAAAATTTGGCTTTTACGAAGCGCTCGATTACACGGCGGCGCGCGTGCCGAACGGCCAGACGCACGCGGTCGTGCGTTCGTTCATGGCGCATCATCAGGGCATGAGTTTGCTTTCGCTCGCCTACCCGTTGTTAAATCGTCCGATGCAACGGCGGTTCGACGCGAATCCGCTTTTCAAATCCGCCGAATTGCTTTTGCACGAACGCGTGCCGCGCGAAACTTCCGTGCTCTATCCGCACGAACTCGAAGCCAGCCGCGAACGCGAATCCGCGCCCGTCATCGAGGCGACGATGCGTGTCTTCACCGATCCGAACGTCGGGCCGCCGGAAGTGCATCTGCTTTCCAATGGCCGTTATCACGTCATGGTCACGAACACCGGCGGCGGTTACAGCCGTTGGAACGATACCGCGATGACGCGCTGGCGCGAAGACGCGACGCGCGATAATTGGGGAACGTTTTTTTATCTGCGCGACGCGGACAGCGGCGCGTTCTGGTCGCCGACGCACCAGCCGACGTTGGAAACCAAGTCCGGCTACGAGGCGATTTTCAGCCAGGGCCGCGCGGAATTCCGCTCACGCCTGCACGAGATTGACACGCACACCGAGATCGCCGTCTCGCCGGAAAACGACGTGGAAGTCCGCCGCATCACGTTCACGAATCATTCCGACGAACCGCGCAGCATCGAAGTCACGAGCTACGCGGAAATTGTTTTGAACTCGGCTGGCGCGGATTTGGCGCATCCGGCGTTCAGCAATCTTTTTATCCAGACGCAAATTATTCCGGCGCAAAACGCGATTCTCTGTTCGCGTCGTCCGCGCGCGTCGCACGAAAAATTGCCGTGGATCGGCCACTTGCTTTTGGTTCACGGCAACGAAGTCGGCAGTGTTTCCTTTGAAACCGACCGCGCGCAATTCATCGGGCGCGGCGGAAATTTATCTTCGCCCGCCGCGCTGAAAAATTCCGCGCCGCTGTCGAACAGCGAAGGCTCGGTGCTTGATCCAATTGCTTCGATCCGTCGCACAATAAAACTTGAGCCGAAAGAAAGCGCGACGGTCACGTTGGTTTCCGGCATCGCGCCGACGTGCGAGGAAATTGTAGGCCTTGTCGAAAAATATCAAGACCAGACCATCGCCGACCGTTGCTTCGAGCTCGCGTGGACGCACGGCCTGATCATGCTGCGCCACCTGAACACGACCGAAGTCGAGGCGCAACTTTACGGCCGGCTCGCGGGCGCGCTGCTTTACAACCAATCCGCGCGCCGCGCGATTCCGAGCGTGCTCGCGCGCAACCAGCGCGGCCAGCGCAATCTCTGGAGCTTCGGCATTTCGGGCGACCTGCCGATTTTGCTTTTGTATTCGACGAATGTTGACCGCGTTGATCTCGTCCGCCAGATCGTGCAGGCGCACGCTTACTGGCGCTTGAAAGGTCTCGCCGTTGACCTTGTGATTTTGAACGAGGACGATTCCGTTTATCGCCAGGCGTTGCACGATCAAATTTTGAATCTCGTCGCCGCGAACAGCGGCACGCAACTGCTCGACAAGCCCGGCGGAATTTTTCTGCGCCGCGTGGATCAATTTTCGCCGGAAGATAAAATTCTTCTGGAAACCGCCGCGCGAATCGTTTTGCACGACGACAAAGGCACGCTGCTCGAACAATTGTCGCGTCGCGTTCGTCCCGAACCGCTGCCGCCGCAATTGCGAATCCGCTCGCGGCCGGAAATCGAAACCGCGTTTGAATTGCCGGAGCGCGACCTGGTTTTCTTCAACGGCCTCGGCGGTTTCACGCCCGACGGACGCGAATATGTCGTCACGCTTTTGCCCGGCGCGACCACGCCCGCGCCGTGGGTCAACGTGCTGGCGAATCCAAATTTCGGCACGCTGATTTCCGAAAGCGGCGGCAGCTATTCGTGGAGCGAGAATTGCCACGAGTTCCGCCTGACGCCGTGGAACAATGACGCCGTGACCGACGCGAGCGGCGAGGCGTTTTACATCCGCGACGAACAGACCGGAAGATTTTGGTCGCCGACGCCGTTGCCCGCGCGCGGCGAATCGCCCTACGTCGTGCGCCACGGTTTTGGCTACAGCGTTTTCGAGCACACGCAGGACGGCATTTCGTCCGAGCTGTGGATTTATGTTTCCATCAGCGAGCCGGTGAAATTCGCCGTGCTGAAACTGAAAAATATTTCCGACCGCCGCCGCCGTCTGTCGCTGACGAGTTTTTCGGAATGGGTTTTGGGCGAGACGCGCGCCAAAAGCGCGATGCACGTCGCGACGGAAATTGATCCGCAGACCAGCGCGCTCTTCGCGCGCAATCCATACAACACCGATTTTGAAAATCGCGTCGCGTTCGTCGCGAGCAGCGAACTCGCGCGTTCCTACACCGCCGACCGCACGGAATTTTTGGGCCGCAACGGCACGCCCGCGCAACCCGCCGCGCTCCGGCGCACGCGCCTTTCGGGAAAAACCGGCGTCGGCCTCGATCCGTGCGCGGCGTTGCAAGTGCAGATGGAATTGGAGCCGGGACAGGAACGCGAAATCGCTTTTATTTTAGGCGCGGGACAAAATGCAGAGTACGCGCGCGACCTCGCGCGGCGATTTCAAAATCTCCGCGCGTGCCGCGAAGAACTGGAAAAAGTCTGGGCGTATTGGGGTCACACGTTGAGCGCCGTCCGCGTGGACACGCCCGAACCGGGGTTGAATCTGCTCGCCAACGGCTGGCTGCTTTACCAGACGATTTCCTGCCGTCTGTGGGCGCGCACGGGATTTTATCAATCCGGCGGCGCGTTCGGTTTTCGCGACCAGTTGCAGGATGCCATGACGCTCGTCCATACGCGACGGGAATTGCTGCGCGAACACCTGCTCCGTGCCGCCGCGCATCAGTTCCGCGAAGGCGACGTGCAACATTGGTGGCATCCCCCAACTGGTCGCGGCGTTCGCACGCATTTTTCCGACGATTATTTATGGTTGCCCTATGCGACCTGCCGTTACGTCGAAAAGGTGGGCGACACTGGCGTGCTGGACAGCGAAATTCCTTTTCTGGAAGGTCGTGCGCTTCCGCCAGAGCAAGAATCGAATTACGATTTGCCGAACCGCTCTGCCGAGTCCGGCACGCTTTACGAACATTGCGTGCGCGCGATCAAATATGGATTGAAATTCGGCGAACACGGTCTGCCGCTCATGGGCTGCGGCGATTGGAACGACGGCATGAATCTCGTCGGCGAAAAAGGCAAAGGTGAAAGTGTCTGGCTGGCATTTTTTCTTTACGACGTGCTGAAACAATTTTCCATTCTGGCCGGAGTGCGCGGCGATAAAAATTTTGCCGAATTGTGCGAGATGCAGGCGAAAATCTTGCAGGAAAATATCGAGAAAAATGCGTGGGACGGCCAGTGGTATCGCCGCGCGTATTTCGACAACGGCGAACTGCTCGGCTCCGCGACCAATCCCGAATGCCAGATTGATTCGCTGCCGCAAAGCTGGGCGGTCATTTCCGGCGCAGGAAATCAAGATCGCGTTCGCACCGCGCTGGATGCCGTCGCGCATCGACTTGTGCGGCGCGAATCAAAATTGATTCAACTCTTCGATCCGCCGTTCGACAAATCGGCGATGGAACCCGGCTACATCAAAGGCTACGTTCCCGGCGTCCGCGAAAACGGCGGCCAATACACGCACGCCGCGATCTGGACGATCATGGCCTTCGCGCTCGCCGGCGACCACACGCGCGCGTGGGAATTGTTTCGGCTCATCAATCCAATTTTGCACGCGCAGGATGTTGCCGACGTCGCGCGTTACAAGACCGAGCCGTATGTCATGGCGGCGGATGTTTATAGCGTCGCGCCACACACTGGCCGCGGCGGCTGGACGTGGTATACCGGTTCCGCTGGCTGGATGTATCGCCTGATTTTGGAAACGCTGTTGGGCGTGGAACTAGCCGTGGACGAATTGCGTTTCACACCCAAAGCGCCGCTGGACTGGAAATCGTTCAAGCTCGACTATCGCCATCGCGAAACGGTCTATCACATCAACTGCATCAATGTTTCAGGCGCGTGGAAAGTTCCGCCGAAAATTTTTCTGGATGGCATTGAACAACCGGGTGCCGTGCTGAAACTCGTGAACGACCGCCGCGAACGTTTCGTGGACGTGAAATTTCAGTTGTGACGTGTATCCGTCGGATTGAGCGGGTCAATTGCAGTCGGCCTTGTTAAACCGAATCGCCCAAGCAATGTGCTGGCACTCAGACGTTGCATTCACACGACCTGTTGGAAATGCTCCTTTTAAAAGTGGAGCCAACGGTCGGGATTGAACCGACGACCCGCGCTTTACGAAAGCGCTGCTCTACCACTGAGCTACGTTGGCCTCAACGAAGTTGATTATTTTGCGACAGTCGAAACCGACGGCAAGCTAATTCGATTCCAAACCGGCGTCCGGATCCGGTTTTACGACCGGCTTTTTCGCCACGACGACACTGGCCGGACGCAACAGCCGGTCGCGCAATTTATAGCCCTTGCGGAGCTGTTGGAGAACATGACCTTCAGGCGTGTCGGAACTTTCCTGCTGTGAAACGGCTTCGTGCAACGTCGGGTCAAACAATTTTCCGGTCGCGTCAATTTCCTCAAGACCGGCTTCGGAAAGAACGCTTTTGAGTTGCTGCTGGATTATCGCGATGCCGGCTTTCAGCGAGACGAGCTTTTCATCCTGCGCATTTTGCGCGGAGGCCTGCGCCATCTCAAAGTTGTCAAGGACGGGCAGCAATTTTTGGAGTACTACGGCGTTGGCGAATTGCACGGCTTCCGTTTTCTCGCGCGCAGCCCGCTTTTTGAAATTCTCAAGGTCGGCGACGGCGCGCAGCAAACGATCCCAATTTTCATCGGCTTTGGCGGCGCGAGTCTGCAGTTCGGTCAACTGCTCCGGCGTGATTTGGGTCGCAGGTTTCGAGGCCTCTGTTTCAGGTGCGTTTGATTTCTCTTTTTTCACGTGGTTGTTCCGGTCAAAGATTTTCAGTGCGCCAGATTAGATCATTTGGCGAAATCCGCAACACCGATGAAGCGTCAAGGCTAGTTTGGCGGGACGATTTTCTGGAATTCAGGCAGGCGCCGAAGCGGATCGAAGTGCGGATCGCGACGGGCTTCGGCGAGCAGATCATGGGCGGATGGATTGGCCAAAAGGCGCTTGGCACTCAAGTCCAGCGCGGCTTGCAGGTTTTTAATCGACTCGGGATTTTTGCCGAGGAGGACATCCAGCACGGCGAGGTCGTAGTGTGGTTCGGGCTGGGTGGGCGCAAGTGAAATAAGTTTTTCAAGCACACCTTCAAGTTTTTGCAGGTCGCCGATCCGCGCCGCTATTTGCGCCATGGCGGAAACATCCACAGGGCTGACATTCGAACTGGCCAACGCCTGACCGAACAACGTCTCCGACTGCCTGAATAATTGAACCATCATGTTCGTGTCCTGAATTTGCGAGTAGAAGCTGCCGAGCATCAAAATGTTTTGAAAGTTGCTCGGGTTGGCGACCGCTTCGTCCTGTAATTTTTTTAATTGATCCTGGGCTTCGGTGCGCATGGTACTCTGTTTTTTGAAAGTCTGCATTTGGTCAATGAGGCCTTTAACCTGATCGTTGTAAGGGTCCAGCTTGAGGCATGTCTGTGCCACGATCAAAGCGTCATCAAGCCGGTTCATCTGGAGCAAAAAGTTGGCGTATCGAAACACGGCTTCAGGGCTGTAGGGACAAAAAGCAAAAGCCTGTTTGAAGGCAAAGTCAGCTTCGCGGATAAGCGCCTGCGTTTCTTCGTTGTTCTTCGGGCGATATTCGGGCGGGCAATCCGACCCCAGCCGCCAGGCATACATCCCGGCGATGGAACTGCGAAGTTTGGAGAACGCCTTTTGTCCCCCGTCGTCCCGGATAAATTTCCGGTCGCCCTTGAAACCGGC
This sequence comes from uncultured Bifidobacteriaceae bacterium, assembly GCA_964536285.1. GTDB lineage: Bacteria > Verrucomicrobiota > Verrucomicrobiia > Limisphaerales > UBA11358 > UBA11358. Next base: position 50,516 of record CAZHXG010000012.1, on the reverse strand, counting down.
GTAATTGTTGCCGACATAAATTTTTTCCGCGAAGTCGGCGATTTGTTGGATCGTGGTGTTGTAAGTAATCCAATTGCCGATCAATCGCTCCGAGTATTTGCTCCAGAACTCGTGATCCTTTTTGAAAACTTCATCCGGCAATGACGGCAATGGATTGCGATTGATTTTCATGATGACGCCCGACGGTGTTTCGTAGGGATACATCCAGTCCAGCGGAAAACTTTCTTCGACGTAGAACTCGTTGGTCGGGTTGTGATCAAAAATCACTCTGCAAAGCAGGCCGTTGATCATCATCACGGCGACATTGCCGGAAACCTGCACTTGTCCGTTTTTGACGTTGACGTCTTCACCGGGACGAAGCTGGCCAAGTTGCTGACGGCGGGCGACATCCTGCGAGTATCCCTGAAAAGCATCTTGTGAATCATCCGGTGTCGGAATGTAAATTTCATTTTTTGGATAAACACCCTCCGCACGACGACGCGCTTCGACACTTGCGCCTAATTTCGTGAATGGAATGTCGAGCACATTGTAAGCGATATTGCCGAGGCCGCTGGCAAGGGAACTATTATCGCCAAAAGGCACGCTTAAAATGTATTTCACAAATTCCCGGAAGAACGGCGGGTCTTGTTGCATACTGCGATTGTATTGCGCGCGGAGATAATCCAGATACGTGCCGTCCGCGAGCGCGTTTTGGGTGATGATGTAGACGTCGCGCCGGTCAAATTTCTGGTCTTGCACAGGCTGGCAACGGTGCGGAATGAAACTTTCGCAAAAAATCATGTAGGTCGGACAAAAACGCCCGGGATCCGTGCCGCCGAAGAGAATCGAGTCGCGCGCCATTTCCGGATAAACGCCGAACGGCGGCGTGAACATGTCGTGTCCGAACCAATAACCGAACCAATGGTTGCGCTGCTCGCTCTTATACCAGTGGGACAGACCCGAATAAACCGGCGACGCCATAAAAAGACATAGTGTGATGAAGACCGGAGCGCGATTGCGATAAAGCAGCAACGCGACGATGAAAATGACCGCCGTTGCAACCAGAATCAGGTTCGCAAAAATCGGCGAGCCGTATTGATCCTTTGCGAAAGCTTGGACAACCCAATGTGGAAGTTCAGTCAAACCGATTTGCCCTGCGGGACCAAAGTAAAGTTTTCCTGCGGCGTTCAACAGACAATATATCGCCAGCAACAATGCGACGGCTCCGCCAGCCAGTCCCCATCGCCGGAATCTTTCATAATGCGTGGCCATGTAAGCCGCCATGAGCGCGAGACCATAACCAATCATGATGGCGACCACTGCATGGGAAGCGGCGAAGAACACCTTGCCTTCATCCGCTGACTGGCGATCCGGACTCGTGTTCATGATGATTGTCAACAGGACGCCAACACAGAGATAAATGGATCCCAGCCCGATGATCCAGGCGCGTTCGCGCTTTTGCATCTTGAGCAAAAAGAGAAATGGAAGCAGGGCGATTAAAAAATAAACCCAACTGAATGAGTCGGCGAGTCCGTTGACCAACATCCCGAGTTGGGTCATGAAGCGGCCGGGATCGTGAATGATGTCCGTTGGCTCGGCATTATTGTATTGGCCGCGAGACAGCGCATGAAAAAATCCCTCTAATGTGCGTGGATAACCCCATTCCATTGGCGGATTGGTCATACCTGAAATCGGTTCGTATAAATAGAACGCGGCGCCAAGCAGCCAGAGCAGTCCCATGAAAAGAACCGTCTTCCATTCCGTGCCGAGACCTTTGGTTTTGAGGCTCAACCAAAAACAGGCGGCGATTGAACCGAGTCCGACCGCATAAAAAATAACCTTGAACATCGGGTTTAAAGCGTCATACGCCGGAAGTTTTCCAAGGCTCGACCCCATCAATACCAATGCGAAAATGATACCGTTGCCGAGAAAAAGATCGCGCCCCAACCGGAGTAGCGTGACGGCGATGCAAACTTCAATGCCCATCGCCGCCACGAGCATCGTCTGGTGAATCGTCGCGCACACACCAAAGAAAAACATTCCGATATAGAGATAGCGTCGTTGATGCGGCGCATAAATCCATCGCAAAAGACATAGCGCCACGACCATGATCCAAGGCACATCAAACAGTGAAATGCGATTGATGACGTCCGCTTCCTTCCATACGAAACCATCGAGACCGAGCAACAGGCCCGCGACGATTCCCGAAACCACGCAGATCGCGTTCTCCCATTTGCCCGTCATGTTTTTCAATTCCTCGATGCCCTCGATCAACATGCTACTACCGCGCGAGACCATGAAACCGACAAGGCCGCACGCCATCGCCACGGCGCAGGATTCGCCCACTTCCACGCGCCACACCACGTTGCCGAACGGCAGGATCGCCGTCCAAAACCACGAATAGATCGACCAGAATGGATAACCCGGCGGGTGTGGAATTCCCGCATAGTACGAAGCCGTGCAAAGTTCGCCCGAATCTTCCAGCGTCAATTCGGGAGCCAGCGTGAACAGATAAACCGCCCACACCACGCCGAAACAGATGGCCAAGACCAGCCAGTCAATTTTTCGGAACAACGGCGGGACTTTTACGGGAACAGGTTTCGCGGGTGGAGTTTTGGCCGCTTGCGGTTTCGTGTCCTGTGTCTTGCTTTTGTCTTTGCTCATTTGTAAATCCGGTTCAATGCGTCATGTCTCGTGAAAAAGGAGCTATACTAGAAGTCGAACCGCTGCGGTTTGTCCATTCAAAAGTGATGGACGACAAACCGTTTTGCGCCTCCCGAAAATTATCCGGCGCATACGCCGCGTAATTCTGATTGCTCAAAACCATCGCCATCGCGGGCATCGGCCGCGACGGATTGTTATAATTTCCGGAATTGAAAACCTGGAGCGTGAGCAGCGCGCAGGCGGCCACTGGCGCGAGCCAGCCCAAAAATTTTGTCGCGCCGGACAAAACATTCGCCGACGAGCCAAACAGACGGCGCTTAAGCCCGGACGACGGACGACGCGGCCTCCAGGAATGTAATCGTGTTTCCAGTGAATCCATCTCTTTCATAAACTTCTCCTTCCAGTTGGAGTTTTATTTTTTGCAAACCGTAGCGGTAACGGCCCGCCGCCGTGTTCGGCGAAATTTCCAGCAACCCGCCGATCTCCTCGAATGTGTACCGGTTCCAGATTTTCAGCACGATCACTTCGCGTTGTTCAATCGGCAATTTCGCGAGCTGTTTCATCGCTTCGCGTTCGGCGGAATTTTCTTCCGGCATTTTTTCAAACCAGCGTTGCGATTCCAATTCGCGCGTCAATCGCCGCCAAAGCGAGCGTTTGTAATTCAGCGCGCGATTTCTAAAACTGCGCAGGCAATAATGCTCCGGCTCGCGCGGAATCTCCGGCATTTGCATCAGCGCGAGGAATGTTTCCTGCAAAACATCTTCCGCCTCGCCGTGGCTCAAGCCGAGCGCGCGGCCATAGAGAATCAATCCCACGGCCTTTGCCTCGTAAAGCCTTTCAAACCAGCCGGAATGTTCGTTGCCGTTCACGGTTTCATTGGATAGACACCACATCCATCAAATTTGTATAATTTTTTTTTGAAAAGCAGACGACTTAAGGAGTCTCTAACTTATTTCCAATTTTGAATTGAGCCTCGTCACCTCGGCTCCTACAAAAATAGCTAAATGCGTGAAGCCAATTCTTCCTCTTCGCGCAGCTTGGCGCTTTGATAGCGCGCGGCAAAATAAGAACCGACGACGAGAACCGCCGCGATCGCCTGCGCGACGAGCGTTTGAACGGTCGGGAAAACCGAGAACCACACGCCAGCCCACGATGGAACGACATTGACGAGCGAATCAATCTGCGTTGTGCGAATCCATCTGGCCTGTTGCATCTCAAACGCCTGCTCGCCGACCATCACCAGCAAAACGACACCGAGCAAAACGCCGGTTGAAACCAGCATTTTCCGATACGGCAGGCGTTTGTGCGCCACGAACGTCAGCAACGCTACGATGCCCGTGAAGAAAAGTCCGAGCAACGCGCCGAGTAAAACAATTTTTCCGCCCATTTGCAGATAATATGTTTGCAGGAACAGCACCACTTCAAAACCTTCGCGATAGAGCGACGCGAAACCGAGCAGCACCAGCCCCCACATCAAACGCCGCTTGGAGATTTCCGATTCGCTCGCGCTCGTCAGCAATTTCTTTTTGTTCCGGTTGTGCATCGCGATCCAACCGCCCCAATAAACCTTGTGGAAAAACCAGTTCATCACCACAAGCAGAACGACGACCGCGAGCAAACCCGTCGCCGCCTGCAAATTCAACGCCGAGACATTTTCACCGAGGCCGCTGACGATGCCGACCGCAATGAACCACGTGATCAACGTCGCGATGAACGCCACAAAACTGCCCGCGACAATCGGTTTGCGATACGATTGCTTCTCGCCAGTCATACTCGCGATGATGGCCGCGAGAACCAAGATGGATTCCAAGCCTTCGCGGAAAACCAGAACGCCAATGTCGAGAACCGCCGCCGTCGGACTCGTGTGCGGCGCGGCAGGATTTGGATTGCCTTGCGCCGTGATTCCTTGCCAGACGAGCAGGCTGATGACGGCCAGCGCGGCCACCGCCAGAAAAATCCGGAACACCATCCGCAACGGTTTCGTGGCCGGAGATTTTCCGGCGTCGCTCATAAAATTTTGCAATTGCCGGACGGGCAGGGCGAGGGGAGCCACCATGATTGCTTCGGCGAGTTCCGCGTTGAGGTCGAGTTCGGCGTCGCAAACTTTACAGACGAAATTCGATTTGGATTCGCGGCTCAACAGTTTGACCTGCTGCTCCTCGCAAAAGCCGAGCGCGCGCAACTGGTCGCGCACTTCCGGCGACGCGGCGAGCGCCTTGATGCAGACCGTCGTGCCCACCGGCACGCGGCTCAACGGACAGACCTCCGCGCCCGCGCAACCGCCCTTGGCGATGTCCGGCGATGTGATTTGCCTCTTCACAGACGGGAGAAACTAGGTCAATCGCACCGCCGGAGCAAGTTGGTTTTCAATCGAAAATGGACGGCAACGAAAATTTTCTCAACTCCACTTCTTACCCATCGCGTCAATGCCGCTGTGTTTCAAATCGTCCGGCGACATGACGATCCGAAATTCGACATCCGCCTGAAAGAGCAGAAACCACGGCTCCGCCAGCACGGGAACTTTCGATGCGTCCGCCACGTCCACGATGAGGATTGCTCCGCGCTGGCCGTTTTGCTCGGTGAAATAAACCGCTTCCGGTTTGATGGCATTGAGAATTTTTCCAATCTTCGCGCCGACCGAGCCGTCCTTGACCGCCGCGTTGAACGGTTGGTGCGGCAATTTGATGTTCATTAACATTCGCATGAGATGATTCCTTTGTTTGATGTTGATGCTGAAACGGCGGCTAAAATGGACGGAGCGAAGATGAGCGGCAAGTTCTAAACGGCGGCGAAAGATTTTAGCGACGACTCACGCCAGCCAGTTCCCGAGGACAACGGTCACGAAAACAGCCGCGATGATGGAAGCACCCATTATCCCGAGCAAGAGAACCTTCATGCTGCAATATTTGCAGACTTCCGATGGCCACCAAGGTATCCCGGCCACGAAACGAAAGCCGACCACTCTCAACCAACGAACCGAGCAGCGTTCGTGTTCAGGCTTCTCTTTCCCACAATTGACGCAAGTGAACATGGCAATATTCTGATGTTACTGACCATGAAAACCCGGCGATGCCGGGGTGAGACAAAAAAACCGACTAAAAACTTCTGATGATTTCGACAATACGCCGACTGCCGGTTCTGTCGAGAATAAGTTATTAACATCCGGCAGGCGAAGATTTGCCCAATCAGCTCAATGAGAAACAATTGTTCTGGAGTTATTTCCCGAAACATTGATGATTTGTTCAAATTTTCTGCGTAGATGCGAAATCAATGAAGAATCCAGTCAAACATATTGAGCTTCTCGATTACATCCGCGCCATTGCGATTTTAGCAGTGATGTTTGATCATACTCTTACCAATGTTTACGGGTATGAAACGCTCCCGTGGATGGGTTGGTTCCGGGACTTTTCCGCTCCCATTTCGCTCGTTTATCTTTTTCCATTGAATCTCGGCCAGTTGGGCGTTGCCATTTTCTTTTTCGTCAGTGGATTCTGCATCCATTTAAGTTTCAAACAACAAGGGCAGAAGTGGCGCGGCTTTTTCATCAGACGACTTTTCCGCATTTATCCGGCGTATTTCGTGGCGCTGACCTTTTTCACTTTGTTTTTTTTGCAACAAGCGCATTTAAGTTTACACAATCAACAGGTGGTGACGCGATACACACTGGAAGTTCCGCCATCGGCACGCTTGTTTTACATACAGTGGTGGACGCATTTATTTCTAGTTCACAATATTAATCCTTTGACCTTTTCGGGAATCACGGGGGCGTTCTGGAGTCTGGCAGTCGAGGCGCAATTGTATTTGATCTATCCGGCGTTGGTGTGGCTGGTCGCCAAATTTGAGTGGCGTCGGACCATGATTATTCTTGCTGCGTGCGAAATACTGATTCGCGGCGCGGATGGCGTGACGCAAACCATGGATGCCACGGACACGAATAGCGGCATCATTCTCGGCATCCTGGCGCGTTCGCCATTCGGTTATTGGTTTAGCTGGGCGCTCGGCGCCTTTGTTGCCGATGCGTTTTTGAAAAATCAACCGTTGCCATTTCGGAAAACTTCTTTGTTCTGGTGGGCGGTTTTGGCGCTTCTCTGTTATGTGGTAAAACCGTTGTATCCATTTTGCTTCTTATTGTTCGCTTTGATAACCGCGATTGTTGCCAGCAAATTGTTAAGTGGTCTCAAACCTGAAATTAAAGTTCCTGCGTTTTTTTTGAAGGCTCTTGGAAAAATTGGTTTATGGAGTTATAGCATTTATTTGATACACCAGCCGTTGCTTAATGCCTACAGCAATGGAATCGGTTGGCTGATTCCTGAACAATACCGTTCGATTTCACTGGCCTTCTTCGTAATATTGGTTTGCTGGCTGCTCATAGTTCCTTTTAGTGTCTTATGGTATAAACTTTTTGAACTTCCCGGAATCGCCATGGGCAAACGAATCATCCGAAAAATAGATTCCCGCAACGCGGCGATGTTCGAGCCGCAACGATTGCGGGAAAATTCGCGGCGCAGAAGCCTCGTCTTTTGTCTGCTGATTGCCGCGTTTCTGATTTTTGCGATTGGAAGCCTCTGGGTGAATGCAAAATTGAAACCGGTTGCGGTGGAAAGCAACGATCTGGCCTGGTCGCTTGCAACCAGTCCGCAGGCTGCCAACAGAAATGGCGCGCTGGCCGTAAAACTTGCCGAAGAAGCTTGTCAAGAGACGCAGTTTCAACAAACGGTCATGGTTGGAACTTTGGCCGCAGCTTACGCAGAAGCGGGACGATTCGATGAAGCTGTTTTGGCGGCACAAAGAGCAATTGCTTTGGCTTCACAATCAGGAAATCAACAATTACTTGAAAAAAATCAGGAGCTGCTGGATTTGTATCTGAAACATCAGCCGTATCATGAAAGCCAAACGGGCGCGAACAAATGAACGCTCATAGACTTAAAAGTTATTAATCACCACACTTCCACCGGCCCTTTCGGCACGGGAATTTTTTCGCGTTGGGCAACTGCGGGTTCATCGCGCATGAAGGACGCGACCATCGGCGACTGTTGAAAACGCGGAAGCAATTCGCCATTCCCGTCCAAAAATTGTTGCCGCCAACGGATATAATTCTCCAGAACGTCGCTGAATTCCGCGCGCGTGGAAACTTGCACGACCTTCTTGTTGAATTCGTGGCACGGACCGAAGCGCTTGGCATACCACGGCGCGACTTTGCGGAACATCCGGCAACCAAGTTCCTCGCCAAAAACTTCAATCATCAGATCGAGATGGCGTCGCATCACGCGCACGCGCTCGGAAAACGGCGGTTCGGAAAGAAGTTCGCCGCTCGAAATGAAATGCAACGTGCGCCGAAAAATCCACGGGTCATAAAACGCGCCGCGTCCGATGCTCACGCCCGCGCAGCCGGTTTCGTCGAACATTTTTTTTGCGGCCTGCGGCGTGATGATGTCGCCGTTGCCGATGACGGGAATATTTTTCACGGCCTCGACGACTTTGCGGATTCCGCCGAGATTCACCGTGCCGCCAAAACCTTGTTCGCGCGTCCGGCCATGCACAAAAATCGCTGCGGCTCCGGCATCTTCGAGCGCACGAGCCAAATCCGGCGCAGTTAAATTGTCGTCATCCCAGCCGAGCCGCATTTTTGCCGTCACCGGAATTTTCACGGCATCCACCATTTTTTTCACAAGCGCCGAAGTTTTGTCGAGTTCGGTCATCATCGCCGAGCCGCCGCCGATCTTCACAACTTTTTTCACGGGACAGCCCATGTTGATGTCAATGGAAGCAACGCCGAGATTTTCGAGAACGATGGCCGCGTCGCGCATTTCTTCAGGCACGCTGCCGAAAAGTTGGACGGCGAGCGGCGAATCGAGCGGCGAAGTTTCAATCAATTTCAACGCCTTCGGATTTTTTTCGAGGAGCGAGCGGGCATTCACCAAATCGGTCGTGCAAAGGCTGACGCCGCCGATTTCGCGCACCACGAGGCGGAAGGGCAGGTTGGTGTAACCCGCCAGCGGCGAGAGGAAAAGATTTGATTTTAATGTTAGCGAACCGATTCGCATGGTGTAAATTGTAACGTAATTCGCTGATTGCGAAAGAAACAATGACGTGATAGTCTGACGTGCCGTATTGAAAATCATGTTCGACGACGACAACAACAAAAAAGACGACAAGAAAAAACCGCCGGGCGGTTTCAATATCCCTACGTTCACGTGGATTGCTTGGATCGCCATCATCGGCAGCATCGTGGCGTTGATGCTGGTCAAAAAGAGCATGACCGCGCCCGTCGGTTCGACGATATCGGAAGCGGCGTTTCTCCAAAAATTTGACGCGAGCCTGATTTCGCACGCCGTGATCACTTATAATCCGTCGGTGTCGGGCAGCCCGATCACCATCAGCGGAAAATTTTTCCAGACCGAGAAAGACGGAACCCTATCGAAGGATGGCAGCGGAAAGCCGGTTGAAGTCCCGTTCGTCGCTCCCAACGTCGTGCTGACACCGACAATGGAGGACAAATTGTTGCCTTCAGACAAAATCGAAATCAGCGTGCCGAACCCGATGCTTTCAGAAATCGGCTACCAGCTTTTATTTTTCGTCGGCATCGGCGTACTGTTCTGGTTTTTCTTTATCCGGCAAATCAAGATCGCCGGCAAGGGCGCGTTGAGTTTTGGCCGGAGCAAGGCGAAGATGCTCGCGAAGGAGCGGAACAAAACCACGTTCAAGGACGTCGCGGGAATTGACGAGGCAATCGAGGAAGTCTCCGAACTCGTCGAATTTTTGAAAGACCCGAAAAAATTTCAGCGGCTCGGCGGACGGATTCCGAAAGGCGTCCTGATGGTCGGCGCGCCGGGCACGGGCAAAACGCTTTTGGCGAAAGCCATCGCGGGCGAAGCGGACGCTTCGTTCTTCAGCATCAGTGGCTCGGACTTCGTGGAAATGTTCGTCGGCGTCGGCGCGAGCCGCGTGCGCGATATGTTCGAGCAGGCGCGCAAAAATACGCCGTGCCTGATTTTCATTGATGAAATTGACGCGGTCGGCCGCAGTCGCGGAGTCGGCCTCGGCGGCGGCAACGACGAACGCGAACAGACTCTGAATGCGCTGCTTGTCGAAATGGACGGCTTCGATACGCAGGAAGGAATCATCATCATCGCCGCGACGAACCGCGCGGACGTTCTTGATCCGGCGTTGTTGCGACCGGGACGTTTTGATCGCCGCATCACGGTGAATTTGCCGGACGTTCGCGGGCGCGAGGCGATTTTGAAAGTCCACGCGCGCAACGTGAAACTCGATCCCGCCGTTGATTTGTCCGTGACGGCGCGCGGCACGCCCGGTTATTCCGGCGCGGAACTGGCGAATTTATTGAACGAAGCGGCGCTGCTCGCGGCGCGCACAGGAAAAAAATCCGTAGGCCAGGTTGAATTGGAAGAAGCCCGCGATAAAGTACGCTGGGGACGCGAACGCCGCAGCATGGCGATGACGGACGAGAACAAAAAGCTCACCGCATGGCACGAGGCCGGTCACGCGCTCGTCAACGTGTTGCTCGAACACACGCACCCGTTGCACAAGGTCACGATCATCCCGCGCGGCCCGTCGCTCGGCTCGACAATGTCGCTGCCGAAAGAAGACGTTTTGAATTATCGAAAGAAAGAACTTCTCGACACCATCACGATGACGATGGCCGGACGCATCGCCGAGGAAATTGTCTCCGGCGACATCTCGACCGGAGCGGGCGGCGACATCCAGCAGGCGACGAACATGGCGCGCGCGATGGTCTGCCAGTACGGCATGAGCGACAAGCTCGGCATGGTGCAGTATGTCGAGGACGATGAATTTTTCCTCGGTCGCGACATGATGCGCCGCAAAACCTACAGCGAAACGACCGCGCAGGAGATTGACGCCGAGGTTCACAACATCATCAACGGCTGTTACAATCGCGCGCGTGAAATCATTTACGGCAACCGCGACAAGTTGGAGATGATCGCCAAGGCGTTGCTCGAATACGAAACGCTCGACGGCACGCAGGTCCACGAAATCGTGAAGCTCGGAAAATTCACTCCGCCGCCACCGGCGCCGAAGGTCGAACCGCCCAGCGGCGCGCAGGCCGCTACGCCTTTGCCCGAAGCGTTGCCCAAACCGACTCCGCCGAAATTGCCCGGGCTTGGCAATCCCGCGCCAGCCGCGGCTTGAGCTTACTGCCGTTTTTCGAGATTCTTCAGATCCTCGGCTAGAAACTGCGCCACGTCCTTGAACCTCGCGACGTTTTCCGGGTTGAAAGACATGAGCGTCTTGTGCGCTTCAAGGCTCGTGCGTGTGATTTCTTCGGCCGTCGGATTGCCCGGAACAGGCGTGCACGGCTTCAGATCGTCCGGCAACTGCAACGGTCCGTTGGTCACTTTGAACAGTTGCAATGCGCCGAGATTCTCCAGCAGTTCGCTGACGCGCGCGTTTGGATTCGACAATTCGATTCCGCACGCGCCCGACTTTTCGTCCGGCGGCATTTTCAAGCCGAATCCGGCGAGCGTGCCGAGAAACGTGCTGTCCATCAGCACGCACACCGACAGATCAATGATGAAATGGTTGTAGCCCTTCTGCACCAGCCCGGACAGAAGCGTTTTGAAATCGGGAGTTGACGTGAAATTCGCACGGCCCGCGATTTTCACGCAGGCGAAATGTTTTCCCACCAACACGGACAAATTCGCTGACGGAGTTGCCATTCTTCTAAAATCTTTCGTTAGGCCGCGACCATTTGCGACGCGACAATCTGCACCAGTGTCTGCTGCAACACCAGAGCCTCGTCGAGCCCACTGGACACCAGCCGCTGGTTGCAGCGCAGCAACAAGTCCATCGCGCGCACGAGTTCGCTTTGACCATATTTTTTGACCTGCGGCAGCGCTTTGTAAAGCACATAAGGATTCAGCGCAAGAGGATTGAATTTTTTGTCCGCCGGCAGTTTGTCCGCCGGAACGCGCTCCAGTTGCGACTTGAAGCTGTTGTAATCGCTCACCGGCTTGATCCAGCCTTCGCGCAACATTTCCTTCAGCAACAACATCGCACGTACTTTTGATATCAAACCGTAAAGCAAGCCGATTTCCGATTTCTGTGAATCAAACTTCGTCTCCCACAATTCCTCGTCGAGCCGTTTCAACAAACGCGGCAAATCGCGGTCGCCCAAGGCGTCGCCGAGCGCAAATGCACGCGCGGTCTTGTTCCGGGTGCAAATGGCGGCGACGTCGCCGGTCTCGATTTTCGTCCGATTGCCGATGAAGAGGCACAGTTTTTCGATTTCGCTTTCAAGCTGTCTGGGATGCGGCCCGATGCGGCTGACCAGTTCGGACAGCGCCTCCCCGGAAATTTCCTTTTTGTGCTCGCGCACCGAAGTCCGCGCCGTGATTTCCGCGCGCTCGACCCAGTCCTTGTCGTCCGACCAGCCCGCGAAATTTTCAACCAATCCGATCTTGTCGAGCGTTTTGAAAAAAGTTTTGCGTTTGTCCACCTTGCCCGCGCTGATGAGCAACCGGACGTTCTGCCATTTGAAATTTTTCAGTTCGTCAGCCACTTCCGCGAGCGTTTCCGTGACAGCCTGCGCGGAAGCGGCGCGTTCATCGCCGAGAAAATTGCAATCCCGCAGCCAGACGACCTTGCCCGAACCGAAAAAGGGGAGTGTTTGTAATGCCTCGCGAAGTTTTGAAATGGCTTTCAGCGCGTCGCCGCTGTTGGAAACCGTCGCCTCGATGATTTCGTGATCCATGCCGCCAAGTTCGTCGCTCCATTGCTGGTAGAGTTGTTTGGCGCGTTGCTTGACAGCGAATTCATCGTCGCCGCATATGAGCGCAAGCGATTGAGCTTTGGCAACGGACGGGGGCATTTATTCGGATTCAGCCTCGCTGCCGGTTTCGTTGATTTGGTTCAGCACTTCGCTCATGTCCTCGACCGAATCGAAAAGTTTGCTCGTGACGAAGATCGGTTTCTTCTGCGCGGCGGCGATGGCAATACAATCGCTCGGACGCGCGTCGAGCTCGACAATTTTACGTGCCGTGTTCAATTCGTTTTGCTGCTGCAAAATCAGCCGCGCGAAGTAGGTGGAATTTTTCAGATCAGTTATGACGACACGCTCGACGCTGATGCCAAAGCCTTGAAAAAGGCGGTTGATGAGGTCGTGCGTGAGCGGGCGTTCCTTCGGCGTCTGGCGGAGAAACATCCCGATGACCGCGCCCATCTGCGGCTCGACGTTGATGACGAAGACCTTTTCGTCGTTGCCAACGAACAAAGCGCAGCCGCTGTTCTGCGGCAGGATTCCGCGGATTTGAACCGGCACGACATCGTGCTTCATGCATTAAATCTATGATGAATCGCAGGAAACACAAGCTCGCGAATCATGTTTGTGGCGGTAATTCCACGACCTTCGAAATGAAAAAGTTTTTGATGAAGGTGTTGTAATAGGCGTCTTTTCGCGGCGCGGCCATCAAGCCTTCAAAGCGGAATCCCGGCACATTGTTGAAGACCAGCGGAGGCGTCATCCGAAACTTGATGTAAAGCTGCCTGCCGTTGGGGACGTACCCGACGGCTTCAAACGCGTCCGCGTCCACCGGCACCATTTTCACCACTTGAGGCTGCGGCGTCATAATTCTTTCCTCTGATTAGAGGCTATTTATAGACAACTTTGAAGTTGTCAAATGCAAATGCGTTGCGATTATTGGATAAAATCAGTTTGGCAGAATCTTTATGAAACGCCTGCTGCCAGCAGCAATTGTTTTTTGCGGCCTGCTCAATGCCGTTGATTTTGCGCTCGCTCAAACTTGGACGCAGACGAGTGCACCCACAAAATCCTGGACTTCCATTGCTTCATCCGCAGACGGCAACAAATTAATCGCAGTGACGAGTTCTGGCTTTATTTGCATCTCGACGAATTCCGGAACCACATGGATTACAAATTATGCTTCAGGTTTCCAATGGAGTTCTGTTGCTACGTCAGCCGATGGAAATAAATTAATCGCAGTGATTTCGCGTGATACCCCCCTGGCTTTTGTTTCCACAAATTCGGGCGCGAGTTGGATTTCAAACAGCGTAACAGGAATGCCGGGAGCTTCCGTTGCTTTTTCAGCCGATGGAAACAAATTATTTTTACTGACGGCCGGACGATTTTATGTTTCGACGAATTCGGGAGCAAACTGGATATTCACAAACCATGTCGGAACGTTAAATCAAAACTCTCCGATTACCTGTTCGGCAGACGGTAGAAAATTAGCCGTGGCCTTCAGTAGCGATGGAATTTATACTTCCACAGATTCCGGTGGGAATTGGATTTCAAACAATCCCGGAGCGCCGTTTCCAAGTTGGGATTGCATCGCTTCATCTGCCGACGATACCCGATTGGTTGCAGGGATTGGTGGCAATGGCAGTTTCATTTATCTTTCAACCAATTCCGGCGCGTCCTGGAGCACAAATGGAATCAGACAAGTATGGACGGCAATGGCTTCATCCGCCGACGGCAGCAAATTGCTGGCTGCATCGGCAAACTTTGAGACAATCTACACTTCTACAAATTCGGGTGCGACATGGCTTTCAAACAGCGTGCCCAAATTACTTTGGGGACAGGTTGCGTCCTCCGCCGACGGAAACAAACTGGTGGCAACAGTCAACAATGGCGGCATTTGGACATTGCAAACCATTCCAACGCCACGATTGAATCTCACACCTTCGAGCAACAATCTCGCCTTTTCGTGGATTGTTCCTACGACGAATTTGGTGTTGCAGCAAAGTTTGGATTTGGAAAATTGGACGACACTTACCAATGTGCCGGCGTTAAATCTCTCCAATTTACAGGACGAAGTTTTCCTTTCGCCCACGAACGACAGCGCTTTCTTCCGCCTCATCTCACAGTGAGCTAGTTTCATTGACACTTCATTTTGCTTTGCTAGATTTCGCCGCCCGCTTCAGCGGCGGAATTCAATCACTTTAATTTTTATGGCCAAAGCATCGAACAAATACGTTTACAACTGGGGAAACAAAAAAGCCGACGGCGACGGCTCCATGAAGCCGCTGCTCGGCGGCAAGGGCGCGAACCTCGCCGAAATGACGCGCATCGGGTTGCCCGTGCCTCCGGGTTTCACCATCACCACCGAGGTCTGCACTTATTTTTACGCGCACAAGAAAACCTACCCGAAGGAACTTCAGGCGCAGATGGAAGCGGGCATCGCGAACATGGAACGCATCATGGGCGTGAAATTCGGCGACGCGAAGGCGATGCCGTTGCTCGTGGCCGTCCGTTCCGGCGCGCGCGATTCGATGCCCGGCATGATGGACACGATTTTGAATCTCGGCCTCAACGACCAAACGGTTCTTTCGCTCGCCGCCGCGACGAAGAACGAGCGCTTCGCGTGGGATTGTTATCGCCGTTTCATCCAGATGTATGGCGACGTGGTCATCGGCGTGCAGAAGCGCGCGAACGAAGATCACGAACCGTTCGAGACGGTCATCCACGAATTCAAGCACAAGAAATATCACAGCGACATCGAAGACTCGAAACTCACCGCCGAAGACCAGCAGGAATTGGTCAAACGTTTCAAAGCGCTCGTGCTCGAACGCACGGGCAAAGGTTTTCCGAACGATCCGTGGGAACAACTTCGCGGCGCGGCTGGCGCTGTGTTCGGCTCATGGATGAACGATCGCGCGATTGTTTATCGCCGCAAATATAATATTCCCGCTGAATGGGGCACGGCCGTCAACGTGCAGGCGATGGTCTACGGCAACACCGGCGAAACGTCCGGCTCGGGCGTGGCGTTCACGCGCAATCCGGCGAACGGCACGAACGAATTTTACGGCGAATTTCTCATCAACGCGCAGGGCGAAGATGTCGTCGCCGGCGTGCGCACGCCCGAGCCGGTTTTGAAATTGAAAGACCAGATGCCGAAGTCTTACGCGGAACTTTTGGAGGTCCGCAAAACTTTGGAAAAACATTTCAAGGACGTGCAGGACATCGAGTTCACCGTGCAGGAAGGCAAGCTGTTCATGCTCCAGACGCGCAACGGCAAGCGCACCGCGATGGCCGCGCTGAAATTCTCGATGGACATGGTTAAGGAAAAACTCATTGACTGGGAAACGGCGATTTTGCGAAATCCCGCTGACCAACTCGATCAACTGCTCGCGCCCGTTTTCGATTTGAGCGAAGTGAAAAAAGCGAAAGCGATTGCAACGGGTCTGCCCGCCGGTCCGGGCGCGGCGACGGGAAAAATTTATTTCAACGCCGACCGCGCGGTTGCCGCGGCGGAGAAGGGCGAGAAAGTTCTGCTCGTCCGCGTCGAGACGTCGCCGGAAGATTTGCGCGGCATGATCGCGGCGGAAGGGATTTTGACTGCGCGCGGCGGCGTGAGTTCGCACGCGGCGCTGGTCGCCCGGCAGATGGGCAAAGTTTGCGTCTGCGGCGCGAGTGCGTTGAACGTGGATTATGACAAGAAGACCGTCAGCGTGAGCGGACAGACTTTCAACGAAGGCGATTTTCTTTCGATTGATGGAACTGCCGGAACTGTTTATGCCGGACAAATCAAAACCGCGCCGTCGGAAATTATTGCCGGTTTGATTGGCGGCGACAAGGCGGCGCAGGCCACGGAAAAATTCAAGAGCTTCGCGCAATTGATGAAATGGTGCGCGAAGGCCACGCGCCTCTCGGTTCGCACGAACGCGGACACGCCGGAGCAGACCGCCAACGCCGTCGCGTTCGGCGCGGTGGGCATCGGCCTCACGCGCACGGAACACATGTTCTTCGAGGGCGACCGCATTGACGCGATGCGCGAAATGATTCTCGCCGACAGCACCGAGGCGCGCGAAGAAGCACTCGCCAAGTTGCTGCCGTATCAACGCGACGATTTCTTCGGCATTTTCAAGGCGCTGAAAGGTTTTCCGGCGACCATCCGTTTTCTTGACCCGCCGTTGCACGAATTTTTGCCGAACTCGAAGGAGTCGCAAATGGATCTAGCGCGGAAGCTCAACATTCCCGTCGAGAAAATCATGCACCGCGTCCACGAATTGCATGAGTTCAATCCGATGCTCGGTTTTCGCGGCTGCCGTTTGGGAATCAAGTATCCCGAAATCACGCGGATGCAGGCGCGCGCAGTTTTGGAAGCCGCTGCCGATGCGACCAAGCAAGGTTTCAAGGCGAAACCGGAAATCATGATTCCGCTTGTCGGGTTCAAACGCGAACTGGATTTGCAAGTTGCGATTGTCCACGAAGTCGCCGCGCAGGTGCAGAAGGAAAAGAAAGTTAAAATCAATTACAGCGTCGGCACGATGATCGAGATTCCGCGCGGTGCGTTGACCGCCGATGAGATTGCGCAGACAGCGGAGTTCTTCAGCTTCGGCACGAACGACCTGACGCAAACCGCGCTCGGCATGAGCCGCGACGATTCGGGTAGCTTCCTAGGCGCGTATCAGGAGGCGGAGATCATGAAGAAAAATCCGTTCGCCTCGATTGACCAGACCGGCGTCGGCCAGCTCATGGAGATCGCCATCGCGAAAGGCCGCAAGACGCGACCCGACATCAAACTCGGCATTTGCGGCGAACACGGCGGCGATCCCGACTCCGTAAAATTCTGCCACCGCATCGGCTTGAGCTACGTCAGTTGCTCGCCATTCCGCGTGCCCGTCGCACGCCTCGCCGCGGCGCAAGCCGCGATTGAAGAAAAACGCAAGGCAAAGAAGAAGTGATTCGCCTTTGAAAACAAAAAAAACGCTCAGAGAAATCCTGTAGCTTTTTTGGCTATCAATTTTGACAACGGCAACCTTCCCCTTTGTTGGAGCCGTAATATTCGGAATTGTCCCTTTCGCATACGTATTTTACATTTTATATCGTTCTATTTGTGGCTTGAAATTAAGAATTGCGTCGGGTTTGTAATTATCAAAATCTCCGATTGGCTTTTTTATCCATATTGGATTTCCGCTTACGTCGGTCGCCACTTCAAACAATGCAGAATCCGTTTTCTCAATCTTAAGCAACGGCAACTTGTAAGTAATCCTGATGACAACTTTAGAACCATTTTTAGGTTTGGATCCCACCGGAAGATGGAACGCGGTATAAAGGCTCATTATTATAGACTCTCTTCCACCTATTTGAACATCGGAATCGTATATGCCTCGAAAGCTGACATTTTCGAATTCATTGCCTGTTGTAGTGAAGAAATCTTTAGGCGATACAATTACAGTGAGAATCTTAACTGGATAGCTAGGTTGATTTGCGAATTCAAATTGGTAGGAAAGTATCCCGGAATCAACCGCTGGGGAAGAATTAATCACCACCTTCGGCCACAAAGCATCATAGCCAAGAAATCCAGCCACGAGGAATATCAACGATGAAAAAAGACCAACAACTTTCCAAGATAAGGGTTTTTTTTCATGCTGTGTTTGACTTTTTTGTTGGGGTGGCGTTGGGTGTGATTCTATGGGTGTTTGGTTTTGTTTTACTTCTGAAGATTTCGGATTGGCTGAATGGCTCGACCTCGGTGAGTTTCTTTTTTTGATGCTACGTTTAGCTTTTTTACCCATATTAAGAATGTTATGAACCTTAAAGAAGCCAGAGAAAAAAACAAACTTGAAAAGTTCATCCGCGAGCGTGAACAACAGCCGCCAGCGGACAAAAAGCGTTTCCACAAACTGATTAAGACTGTGGCTTCGCAAACCTTGAAACCAAAGCGGGGAACATCGCGGAAGGGTTCTCGCGGGAGTTGAAACGATATTCAAATTCCTTCGTGTATTTATGCAAATTCTTTTTGGAAACGTGAATGTGAGTGGAGCGGATGCTTCCCTTCAAGTGTTTCCAAAAGTTTTCCAACCCGTTGACATGCGAATTTTTCAAAACATATTCCCGCGCTCCGTGATTCACCGTCTTGTGCGTGAATCCTTTTTTGTTCAATCCTTTGTAGGAACGCAACTCGTCAGTGTGAACCGTAGAACCTTGCTCAACATTTGCCTCAATAATCGGCTGCAAAGTTTTCTTGGCGACGTTCGGAACAATCTTCGTCATCACTTGGCCGTCACGTTGCAACATTCCAAAGACAATCGTTTTGTTTCCAGTGTAGCGGCGTCCCATTCCCTGCGTCCTGCCGCCAATATAAGTTTCATCAATCTCGATTTGGCCGGACAAAGGAAATTCGCCGTCAACTTCCGCCATGTGCTGTCTGATTTGATGGCCGATGCGAAACGCGCACTTGTAAGTCACGCCAAGTTGTCTTTGAAGTTCTTTGGCAGAGACGCCATGCCGAGAAGTGGTGAACAGATACATGGCATAGAACCAAAGCTGCAAAGGTGTCCGGCTGTTTTCAAACAGAGTGCCGACTGTCGGGTGAAGATGATGGCCGCAACGCTGGCAGGAATACGCACGCTCCGCTTTAATCCGATGCCACTTGGTTTTCTCTTTGCACTTCGGGCAAGGATAGTTCTGGCCAAAGCGAGTCTCAAAAATATGGTTCAGGCAGGATTCGTCGTCGCTGTATTGCGCGAGAAACTCTCTAACTGTCATGCTGTCTTTGTCACAGTTATTTTTCATGCCTCAATATACGCCAAAACCTATACGTATGTCAAGGGGATAATTCCGGTAATATTTGGATACCGGCTATATCTAAAGGAAGCTATTTTACCTTTGCTGGTGAACCAAAATGTGGTAATTTGAGCGCTGAAATTGGTGTGTTTGGAGTATTCGTGCAAAATTAAAAAAGCAACGCGTTTGTCGGAGGACGAATCGGAATCCTTGAAAATCAGTTTTTTAAACCAAAAGGCAGTTCAATTTCCGCCGCGCGACTGGGCAGGAATGACGCTGATTGAAGTGGTCGTGGCATTGGCCATCACAGGGTTGGTGGTGGCTGGAATCGTCACGGGTTATACTTTCTGCACAGCGTCCACAGTGAAGGACTCGCTTTATATGGCGGCGAACGCAAGAGCGATGGAACGTCTGGAAGAAACACGAAGCGCTATCTGGGCTCCGAATCGCGCTAATCCCGTGGATGAGTTGGTCGCCACGAATTTTCCCGACGAGATCAATGTCGTCCTGGATTTGTCGAGGTCAGGTTCGACAGCTACGTTAGCCACGCTTCACACGGAGATTTCCCAGATTTCACCTTCTCCGTCTTCACCGCTTGCGCCGCCGGTCAGGAGAATCCATGTGGATTGCATCTGGCAATTCAAGGGGGAGGATATCGTCACCTCAATTGAAACCTGTCGCGCTCCAGACCAATGAAGCTGAGAATTCCATCTTTGGGTTCAAGGCGCAGCGGTTCATCAAAGCCGAACAAGGGTTTTACTTTGCCGGAAATCCTCATCGCGTTGACGATCTTCATGCTTTTGCTCGCGGGAATCATAGCCGCCAATCTGTTTGGCTTGAGAATGTTTCAAGTCAATCAAACCAAGCTTAGCGCCACCGAATGGTCGCGTAGATCGTTCGGTAAAATAACGGCTGAAATCCAGTCTTGTAGTGCCGTGTTGGTGGGCAATATGACGACCAACAACGACTTCGAACCATTGTCGCTTCCCGGTGAAAGGCAGGAAGGCAATGCTCTGCTGATTTATCCGACCACAGACACC
This sequence comes from uncultured Bifidobacteriaceae bacterium, assembly GCA_964536285.1. Taxonomy (GTDB): domain Bacteria; phylum Verrucomicrobiota; class Verrucomicrobiia; order Limisphaerales; family UBA11358; genus UBA11358. The sequence goes on along the minus strand of CAZHXG010000012.1, from coordinate 30,326 downwards.
AACAGTTTCATCACTTATTTTGTAGATGCATCAGACGAGACGTTCAGGCGAACAGAACAGTTGCCCAGTGGAACTAACGCCTACATTCTGGCCGATTCGGTCACCAACATAACGATCTTTAGTGCGCAAGATTTTTCAGGGAATGTGCTTACCAACAGTCTGAACAACCAGATAATCCACGTTACACTTGAATTCTATCAACCGGAACGTTTCATGATAGGGCCGGATCATTACCGGCTGGAAACTTCCGTTTCGCGGCGAGCCGTGCAATGACTATGAAAACCTGCTTCACAACTCAAAAGCCAAGCCAGACCGGCAGTGCTCTGATGCTGGTGATGATCATGAGTGCCATTGCTCTGGCCATCCTGGCTGGTGTGATGACGTGGGCGGCGACCAGCAATCGGTTGACGCACCGTTCAATACAATACAACCGATCGGTCGCTGCGGCAGAAGCAGCCACGGAAAAGGTGGAGAGTCAAATCACGCGTGACTTTCTGGCCGGAGGCGAACAATTGGTCACCCAGAATTTGGATGTTTATCGCAAGAACACTGTGCCTACGTCGTCGGATTCCTCATACTGGAGCACATGGGTGTTCGACGACGGGAACGGCAACCTTAACCAGACTTATGTGCAACTCACGTCTCAAACCAACTCCGTTGCGCTGGATCCGCCTTACACCGGACTAAAAGGGTTTGGCTCGACTTACACGGTGGTTTCTCACGCGAGCGATACTGCCAGCATTCAAGACGTCAACGCAGGAGTTCTTCAACAATTGCAATTAGTCCACATCCCTGTTTTCCAGTTTGGCATGTTTTCTTCAGGCGACATGGAAATCAGTTGCGGCCAGGCCTTCGACGTGACCGGGCACGTGCATTCCAATGGCATACTTTATATCGAACCGGACAGTTCTCTTACATTTGAATCCGGCGTCACAGCCGTTGTGACCAACGTGTTTCAGCGGGACATAGTTGATGGAGATACTCGAGGCACACCAGCGGGCACCGTAGTCTATGTGCATCCCGAAGAAAAAGTCTCTCCAGTTCAGGCGTTGACGCTTCCCATCGGAACCACCAACACGCCGGAAGCAATCCGCGAAATCATCGAGCCGCCCCCGTTGGGTGGAGACACAAATCAGGCCACCGCCAAACTGCGATATTACAATCAATGTGATTTGAGATTGTTCGTTTCGGATGCCGGGTTCAGTGCGAACAGCGGCAGTTTTAACATCCCAGCCAGTTCGACTAATGATTTGGCTCTGTTTGTCACAATCACAAACCATTTCACGGACAATCGTGAGGATAAAATTGTGATGCCCATTGACATTGACATTGGAGGTCTTGCAGCTTGGAGTGCAACCAATTCCAGTCTGCGCGGCGTTCTCCTCGGATCGAACCTGTCTTCCATTTACATTGTGGACAATCGCACCCCACTCACACTGCCAAGTTCCAACTTGGGAGCAGTTCGTGTAAAGAATGGACTTACACTGCCTGCGAATGGACTTACCGTGGCCACGGGACGTCCACTCTATGTTTGGGGTGACTACAACACGGATGCCGCGACTAAGGGCACTGCCAATACTTCCACCACCCATCCGGCATCGCTGGCAGCCGATGCCATCACGATTCTGTCCGACGATTGGCAGGACACGTATGGCACTAGCGTGCACGTCGCCGCAGCCACTACCGTCAACGCCGCGCTTCTGACCGGCGTCGTTCCGACGTCACCGGGACACTACAGCGGCGGCATGGAAAACTTTCCACGTTTTCTTGAAACTTGGACCGGCATCCCATTCACCTATAATGGTTCGATGGTGAAAATGTTTCCGAGCCTCTACGCTACCAATTTTTGGGGCGGAAGTTATTATGCCCCACCAGTCCGCAACTGGGCTTATGACGCCAATTTCGATGACCCGACCAAGCTGCCGCCGAAAACGCCGAGTTTTTTGCAGGTGAAACGCCATCAGTGGGCCACCGTCCCTGCCGGCACAAATGCAGTGGCGGCAACTCCCTAGCCGGTGGTGTTCGCTGTCCGTTGAAATTTCATGCATGATTTGGAAAACAAGATTGGCATCAATATTCGCGGGATTTGCGACCGGCTGCCAATGGCGGGGATTAAATCGTTTTTGATTTTACTCACGGTGGGACTTTGGTGCTTTCAATCGCATGGAGCCACTAATGTTTTTGAGACGCCGCCGCCCAAGATAGGTTCCATTCAATGGGAAAACCTTCAACGTCTCGCTAAAGAACGTCAGGAACTTTATCGGAAGCGTGTGCCAGTCCCCGGCGCAATGTCCGCAGATGTTCCACGGGCCGGCGGCGGAAACTTTGCCACGAGCCCGAAAATAATGGCAGCCCAAACACAATCTCCACAACCTCCGACCGCCGCACATGGAATGCCCTATAAGATTCTTTTTTTTGTCGTCGTGTTCGCATTCATCGGGATTCTGGTTGCCAGAAAATTTGCCCACCATATTCTGGCTGATTTGAACCAGCGGTTCAATCCGTGGGCGCTTGAACCGTCCCTGGAAAAGGGGCTTCCGGCAAAAGTTCGTGCGGAGGAGGAAGCCTTTGCCGAATTTCTTGCGACGTTTCGAATAGGCCCGTCCGCATCACCGCTCGCCGACTCACTTGCGAAAAACGATTCGCCTGAAGAATTTTATGCGCGGGCTGCAAAACTTTTAGGTACGCAGCGAATGCTTCTTGATGACATCGGTCAAGAGTCGAGCGACTTGGTTAGACAAAAATTACTTGCGAGTCTGCGTTCCGAGATGAGTTCGCTGAAAGGCCACGCTGGCTTTCCAGAGGTGCTTCCTGTATGGCAGGTGGCTTCCGCTTTGGAGGGTCTGCTCAAACAACTCACCGAGAAACTGAGAAACGTCACTATTTCCACACTGCGAACCGTCGCCGGCGGTGTGGATTTGCTGGGTGACTTGTGCGTGCCGGGATTGAGCCCGGATCTGTTAACGAAACGTCCTTTCAAGTTTCTGGTTGTGGACGACGATTTGATAAGCCGCCAGGCCATGTCCCTCGCGCTGAAAAAAGCATTCGGCCAGCCGGATATCGCAGTGGACGGTGAGGCGGCATTGGTTCAGGCTGACAAGCAAGCTTATGACGTGATTTTTCTCGACGTGCGATTGCCGGGCATGGACGGCTTTGAACTTTGCACAAAAATTCGCGATACCGTTCTCAACCGTATTACTCCGGTCGTCTTTGTCACCGGCCAGAGTGACTTTGACGCGCGCGCCAAATCAACTCTCAGTGGCGGCAACGATCTCATGGGGAAACCGTTTCTCATTTTTGAAATTACCGTCAAGGCACTCACCCTCGCGCTGCAAGGTCGTCTCCAAGAGCTCGTTCATAATCCTCTCCCGAAACTCGACCAGGGCAGGGACAGGGCGGATTTGCCGGTGACGTTCAAAGATGTTATGCGTCCCATAGCAGATTCTACCACCGCCACGCTCCCGCTAGTTTCAACGCTGACGACAACAGAGATGGACAATTGCATCGATGCGTTTCTGACTCGCGCATCAATACATCTTGGTCCGCTACGGGATCTTTGTAAGGCGATTCTTCAGACCCCAGATGAAGAGGCGCGGCAGAATATGCTGGCGGATGGTTTCCTTCGGATTAACTCGTTGATCTCCATGAACGGTTCCGAGGTGGTGCATCCCGCTTATCAAACCTGTACCGCCTTGGAAGGACTATTCAAAAGAATGCTGCAGGATCCCAAACATTCCACGCCGTCCGTGCTGGCCACTATGACTGCTGCCGTGGATTTGCTGGGCGATCTATGTGTGCCGGAAATGAAAGCGGATCTTGCCACCAATCCGCCGATTCAAATGCTGGTGGTGGATGATGATCTCGTGGCACGCCGGGTTATTGTCGGCGCCTTGCAAATGACTTTTAAAAAGCCGGAAAGCGTGGAGAACGGCGAAGCCGCGCTCGCTGTGGCGATGGAAAAACCATTCGACGTGATTTTTCTCGACGTGATAATGCCCGGCATGGATGGGTTCGAGGTCTGTTCAAAAATTCGCGAGACAACTCCCAATCGCACCACGCCCGTGGTATTTGTGACAGGTCATAGTGACTTGCAAACGCGCGCACGGATGAGTCGCAACGGTGGCAACGAGCTGATGGCGAAACCGTTCCTCACGTCGGAAATCACTCTCAAAGCACTTACATTTGCCCTGCGCGGTCGCCTCGAACAACTTAAAATGCAGCCAACCCCGTGAGCGCGCCTCGCGGCAGCGTACGACGAATAAATAATCCTTCTCCGCTCTGGGGAGAAGATGGCGCAGCCGGATGAGATTAAATAAATTGAAAAGTCGCTTGGAGAAATCCGGCGGCTTTTTATTTCATTTTCGGCTTTGAACTTGCACCATGCGAATCTAGCTTGGGCTTATGTTTCGTCCCTGTATTGACCTGCACGAAGGCAAGGTGAAGCAAATCGTCGGCGGCACGCTGGGTGCGCCGGAAAATTTGCAGACGAATTTTGTCTCCAAAAAACCGGCGGCGTGGTTCGCGGAGCTTTACAAACGCGACGGACTTTTCGGCGGCCACGTCGTCATGCTCGGCGCGGGAAATGAAATTGAAGCGCGCTCGGCCTTGAAAACATTTCCGGGCGGACTGCAAATCGGCGGCGGAATCAATTCTGCGAACGCGCGCAACTGGCTGGAAGCTGGCGCGTCGCACGTCATTGTCACAAGCTGGGTGTTTCACGAAGGACGACTTGACGAAGGACGACTCGCCGAACTTGTCAAGGCCGTCGGGGAAAAACGACTTGTGCTGGACTTGAGTTGCCGCAAGCGCGGCGAAAATTATTTCGTCGTCACCGACCACTGGCAGAAATTCACGGAGTTGATGATCAGCGCCGAGACTTTAAAGACGTTTTCCAAAAGTTGCGCGGAATTTTTAGTTCACGCGGTTGATGTCGAAGGCTTGTGTCGCGGGATTGATTCTGAACTTGTCAAAAGACTCGGCGAATGGTCGCCGATTCCGGCGACTTACGCGGGCGGCGCGAATTCGATTTCCGATCTGGAAAAAGTCGCGAAGCTGGGGCAGGGGAGGGTTGATCTGACCATCGGCTCGGCGCTGGATATTTTCGGCGGCAAAGGTGTGAAATATGCCGACGCAGTCGCGTTCAACCGGCGGCAAAAAGTTCCGTGATGACGATTTGAAATTCGGGAATCAATTTCTCCGACAGGATTTCGCTTCCGGCCAGAATGCCTTTCAACGCCAGACCGAATTCCGTGCTGTGATAAATCTCCACGTTGTCGTAGCGCGGGTCAACCATCCAAAGCCTCGGCACGCGAATATGTTCGTAGAGTTCCTTTTTTATGACCGTGTCGGCGTGATGATCGCCCCGGCTGACGATTTCCACGGCCAGAAAAAGTTTTCCGGTCGCGACCGTGATGAGCGCAAGGTCGGGACGGATGGCCGTCGCGCGCGTGACCTGGATTTTTGTCCGCGGCGCGAGCAGTTGGGTCGTCGAAAGATTCGCCACACTCGCATTCATCGCCGCGTGCAGCCGGTCGCAAATCACTTCGTGCCGCGTCTCCGGCGCCGAGCGCGGCAGCGACGCGCCGTCCAGAAATTCCTCATACGGCTTACTCATTTCTCAAAGCAAACCAGCGATTGGCACGGTCGGCAAGAGGCGTTTTTAATTAAAACAAGACTTGCAAAAAGGATTGCAACTGATAGTCTGCGCGCTCTTTTGAAAAATTTATGTCAGTAAAAATTCGCATGAAACGGGTCGGGACGAAAAACACGCCGGCGTTCCGCATTGTCGTGGCCGACAGCCGCAGTCCGCGCGATGGCAAGTTCATCGAGGAAATCGGCACTTACAATCCATTGAAGAAGGGCGACAATTTCTCCCTCAAAATGGACCGTGCGCAATACTGGATCAGCAAGGGCGCGCAGCCGAGCGACACCGTCGCCAGCTTCATCAAGAAATTGAACAAAGCGGCAGCCGCTCCGGCGGCGGCCTAATTTTTCCGTGCGATGCGAGAGTTCCTCGAATATGTCGTCAAAGGACTCGTGCAAAAACCCGAGGCGGTCACCATCACGCCGGTCGAGCGCGCGGGCATCACGGTTTATGAATTGCGAATGGATTCGTCCGACGTTGGAAAAATCATCGGGCGACAGGGCATGACGATCAACGCGATCCGTTCGTTGCTTTTGGCCGGAAGCGCGAAGAAAGGTCTGCGCTGCGCGGTTGAGATTGTCGAAGACAAACCGGCGAGTTGAATTGATTTGAGGCACGGATGAAAATTGACGTGCTCACTTTGTTCCCGGCGATGTTTGCCGGGCCGCTCGACGAAAGCATCGTCAAGCGCGCGCGCGAGGCCAAGTTGCTGGATCTGAAAATCCACAACCTGCGCGACTGGACGCACGACCGGCACAAGACGGTTGATGACAAACCATTCGGCGGCGGGCCGGGAATGTTGCTGAAAGTCGAACCGCTCTTTGAAGCGATTGAAAGTTTGCAGCGCGAGAAAACGAAAGTGATTTTGCTTTCGCCGAGCGGAAGAAAATTTAGTCAGCAAATCGCGCGCGAACTTTCGCAGGAAAAAGATTTACTGTTGGTCTGCGGCAGTTACGAAGGTTTTGACGAGCGCGTGCGCGAGGCGCTGGCCGACGACGAATTGTCCATCGGCGATTATGTGCTGACGAACGGCGCGCTGCCAGCGATGGTGGTGATTGACGCGGTCGCGCGGTTGCTGCCCGGAGTTTTGGGCGACGACGAAAGTTCGCACGACGAATCGTTCAGCGCCGGATTGCTGGAATATCCGCAATACACGCGGCCGGCGGAATTTCGCGGAATGAAAGTGCCGGATGTTTTGGTTTCCGGCAATCACGCCGAGATTGAAAAATGGCGGCGCGAACAGGCGAAGTTGCGGACGGAAAAACAGCGGCCGGATTTGTTGAAATAAGTTTTGAATTTTTAGTGTTGGGTTTTGAGTTAAAAAGCGCGGCAACTAAAAATTAAGAATTAAAAACTTAAAATTGAATTTAATATGAACCAGACATTACAAAAGAAAATTGAATCGGAGCAATTTCGCAAGGACGACGCGAAATTCGCCGTCGGCGACTCGGTGAAAGTGCACACCAAGGTTGTCGAAGGTGACAAGGAGCGCATCCAGATTTTTGCAGGCGTCGTGATGGGCAAGCGCGGCACCGGTCTCAACGAGACCTTCCTCGTGCGCCGCATCAGCTACGGCGAAGGCGTGGAACGCGTGTTCCCGCTGCATTCGCCGCGCGTGGACAAGATTGAAGTCGAGCGCGAAGGCTCGGTGCGCCGCGCGAAACTCACCTACCTCCGCAAACGCCTCGGCAAGGGCGCGACGCTGGTGAATGAAAAGCAGGAAAAGGTTGTAACGACACCGGCTAAATAATTCCGCGGACAAATTTCAAAAGCGAGGCTTCCGCCTCGCTTTTTTTGTTGCCGTTGACAATTGCGCTCTTCAAATCAATCATCCTCAAATCAAAATTTTTATGAAGCGTTTATATTCAATCACGGCGTCAGTTCTTATCGCCGCGATGCTGACTTCCACCACCGGCTGTCTGTCGCCTGCGCCGTTGCCTTTGAAAGTGGCCGGCACGCAAATTCTTGACAGCAAGAACCAGCCGGTGCGTCTATGCGGTGTCGATGCCGCCGGCATGGAATTCACCAGCGACGGTGAAGGACATATCCTTCATACCGTCAACGTGGCGATTCAAGACTGGCACGTGAATGTCATCCGTCTGCCGCTTTCGCAGGACCGTTGGTTCGGCAAAGCGCCGGAACAAACCAACGGCAGCAGCGCTTACCGCGCATTGGTCAAACAGATCGTAAACGAATGCGCCACCCAGCACTGTTACATCATTCTTGATCTGCATTGGTCGGATTGCAACGAGTGGGGCAAAAATATCGGCCAGCATTCCATGCCCGACACGAACAGCGTCGTCTTCTGGAAAGATTTCGCGCGGCACTACGCCAACAATCCCGCCGTCATCTTCGACCTGTATAATGAACCGCACGATGTCTCATGGGATGTCTGGCTTAACGGCGGACAAATCACGGACAAACCAAATCGCAGGAAATTGGTGGCAAAAAATTATCAATGCGTCGGGATGCAGGAGATGCTGGATGCCGTCCGCTCCACCGGCGCGAAGAATGTCGTCATCTGCGGTGGTCTCGATTGGGCTTATGACTTTTCCGGTATTCTGGATGGACGGCAACTTTCCGATCCCAAGGGCAATGGCGTCATTTATGCCAATCACTGCTACGACAACAAGGGCGACAGCGTTTATACTTGGATCGCCAAAATGGAGCAGGCGACCGCCAAACTGCCGGTGATCGTCAGCGAATTCGGCGGCAACTCCGGCCCGAGCAAGCGCGAGGCAGACGACAACTGGCTCTTACATGTCCTGCAAGCCATCCAGGACCATCATTGGTCTTACACCGCGTGGGATTTACATCCTCTCGCCGGGCCGAGGCTAGTTTCGGACTGGAACTACACACCGTCGCCGCGATTCGGTGTGTTCGTTAAAGAGGCGCTAAATGGAACACTGCCAGCTTACATACCGCCGCCGCCTACAAATTCACCGGCACAATAAATTCTGCGAACAAAATTTCACAAAGGCGGGGCGAAAACCTCGCCTTTCGTATTTCAGTTCGTTAATTGAGTAAAATCATATTAGGGTGGGTGACATGAGCAAATGGCTGTTCGCACGGTTAAATTATTTTTACCTCAAATGATTCGCCGCGTCGGCAAAGCCGGCGACGATTTCATCGCGGGATTTCAGGTTGCGGATGCGCACGTAGGATTCGCTTTCCACTTTGGCCGTGAACGCCGCCTTCAATTCCTGCGCGCGCTTGAATTGCTTGTCCGGCTTGGCGGGCGTGAGCGGATACTCGACGGCAAATCCGGCGGCGCGCAATTCCTGGATGAGTTTCAGCGACGGCGCGCGGAGGGTTTCGTCCTCGATCAAAACAAAAACGTCCACGTTCGCGTCGAATTTCGGCAGCAGGCCGCGCGCTTTCAAAATCTCCAGCAGCACCACGTCGCCCATGCCAAAGCCGAGCGCGGGCAGGTTCACCTTGCCGCCGCTGATGAGTTTGACGAGGTTGTCGTAGCGTCCGCCGCCCGCGATGGCGCGAAACTCGCCCTTCGCATCGAACGCCTCGAACACGACGCTGGTGTAATACGCGAGGCCGCGAATGACGCGATAATCCACCTTCACGAAACTGCCGAGGCCGCGCGCGGCGAGATTTTGCAAAATGCTTTCGAGTTCCGCCGTCGGCTGGCCGGATTCGATGAACTCGTTCACGTCCGCGAGGGAAAATCCGAGCGCGGATAATTTCTTTTCCGATTCTTCCGGCGAAGTGCGTTCGAGTTTGTCAATGATTTGGAAAAATTGAGCTTCTTTGATGCCAGCTACGATGTTGCCTTCACCCTCCGCGCGTGGCGGGCGTTTGTTTTCATAAAATTCGTGCCACCCATTTCGGCTGCTCAAACGAATGACAAAATCTTGCTCGGTCAAACCAAACGCGCGCAGTGTATCAATGAGCAGCGCGATCAATTCCGCGTCCGCCGCGGGATCGGTTTCACCGATGATGTCGGCGTTAAATTGAAAATGTTCGCGCAATCGGCCTTTCTGCTGGCGTTCGTAGCGGAAGAGTTGCGGCAGCGCGAACCACTTGATGGGCTTTTTGTAATTGCGTTCGTGCGCGGCGATCATGCGCGCGAGCGTTGGCGTCATTTCTGGACGAAGCGAAACGGCGCGTTCGCCTTTGTCGGTGAAGTTATAAAGTTGGCCGACGATTTCCTCGCCGCTTTTTGTCGTGAAGAGTTCCAGCGACTCAAGTGGCGGGCCGTCGTATTCGCGGAAATTGTAACGCTTGGCCGTTTCGCGCCATTTGTCAAAAATGAATTGGCGCGCGTCAGCGCTCCACACGTCGGAGTGGGGCAGGGGCTCGGGATAAAAATCGCGAAAGCCGGGCAGTCGTTCCATGCCCTGAAACTAAATTGCCCGCGACAAAAAGAGAAGACGAATCAGCTTTGCGCCGGAAGTTTAAGGACTTCGGCGCGCATTTCCTTGCCGGCCTTGAATTTCACCATCGAGCGGGCAGGGATGGGTACGTCGGCCTCGGGTTTGTTGGGATTGCGCCCGACGCGCGCCTTGCGGACTTTGACCTCGAAGACGCCGAAGTTGCGCAACTCCACCTTGTCACCTTTGGCGAGCGCCTCCGCGATGTAGTCGAGCGTTTTCTGGACCACGTCGAACACCTGCTGCTGGACGAGTCCGGTTTCATTACTAATGCGGATGACGAGATCACGTTTTGTGAGAGTCATAATATCTTCTGGTTAACTATCCGATTCTAGCTGGATTGGTTACTATTTTGCTTTTAACCCGATTGTGTCAACCCAATTCCATCCAAGCAAATGTTGATTGACATGGATAGTTATAGCTCCACAATGTTTGTTATATTCAATTCATTTGCGCGTCTAATTGACTTCTGCTAATTTATTGGGTTTATTGGCTTAATATGAGAATTTATTTGGTCATCGTCTCCGCCCTTTTCGGTCTGTGGTTCGCAACGAATACGCAAGCAATGGATCGCTGGGCGGCGCTTTCGATGATTGAAAGCGGCAACAACGACCATGCTGTCGGGCCTGGTGGAGAGATTTCCCGTTTTCAAATTCGACCCGAGCTTTGGCCCGGCGGCAATCCACTGGACAGTCAGGCCGCACTTGCCGCCGCGCAAGAAATCATGAGTTCGCGGTTGGAACAATTCCAACAGAGCCACAAGCGGCCTGTGACCGATTTTGAATTTTATGTTCTGTGGAACGCGCCGTGGCAGGCCGACCATCCAAGCAAATCCGTCACCGAACGCGCCCGGCGTTTTTCCAATCTGGTTCAGCGCTGAATATTTTTCGCCACGTCGTAAACTTTCAGGTATTCGCCAACGGATTGTTTCCAGGAAAAATCCGACCTCATGCCATTCAGCCGGTAGCAATGCAACAAATCCGGCTGCCCGTAAATCGCCAGCGCCTTGCGAATCGCCTTGGCCAGGGCGCGCGCGGAATATTCGTGAAATTTGATCCCATTGGCGCGTGGCGCGTCCTGCGTAAAATCAATCACACTATCATCGAGTCCGCCGGTGGCGCGAACGATGGGGATCGTGCCGTAACGCAAACTATACATCTGGTTCAAGCCGCTTGGCTCAAAACGCGATGGCATCAGATAAAAATCGCAAGCCGCCTCGATACGATGCGCCAGTTTTTCGTCGTAGCCCATGCGCACAACAACCTTGCCCGGAAAACGCCGCGCAAGTTCATAGTAACCCCGTTCGAAATCAGGCGAACCGCTGCCAAGCAGGACGAATTGAATGTCTGCACTCAACATTTCCTCAAGTGCGCCGAGCTGGATGTCCACGCCCTTTTGTTCGGCGAGCCGTGAAATGGTGCCGAACAGCGGGGCTTTTTTGTTTTCCGGCAAACCGAGCTCTTTTTGTAAGGCGAGTTTATTGGCCAGTTTGCCGGCAAGACTCGCGGCGGAATAAGTATGTTCCAAAAGCGGGTCGTTCACCGGATTCCATTCTTCGTAATCCACTCCGTTGAGAATCCCGAAAAGTTTGTTTTGCCGCCTGCGCAAAAACCCGTCAAGACCGCAGCCAAATTCTTCTGTCGTGATTTCGCGCGCGTAACGCGGACTGACGGCTGTTATCACGTCCGCAAAAGCGATTCCGGCCTTGAGACAATTCAAGCTTCCGTAAAACTCCCCGCTTTCGATCGTGAAAAAATCCGGCGGCAAATTTGTCAACGCGAACGCGCTTGCCGAAAAAGTTCCTTGGTAAGCGAGATTATGGATTGTCAGGCATGTTCGCGGTGGATTCCCCCACCCTTCGCGCAGTTGTTGCAAAATCAACGCCGGAACAAACGCTGTCTGCCAGTCGTGAACGTGAACCACGTCAGGTCGCCACGACAAATACCGCGCGAGATGCGCGGTGCATTTAGAAAAAAAGATGAAGCGTTCGGCGTTGTCCACATAGCTGATGTTGTTCTCCAAATAATAGCCGTCGCGATTATAAAAATCCGGCTGATGAATGAAATAAACCGTCAAACCGTTTTCGACTTCGAGAGAAAACAGTTCCGCCTGAATGTGACTTGTGCCCAACGGCAAATCGAACTGCCAGTCCATGCGCTGGATTTTCGGAAATTGTTCGCGGATGCCGCGATACAGTGGCGTGACGATCCGCGCCTCGTGTCCCGCGCGCGCGAGCGCCTTGCCGAGCGCACCGACCATGTCCGCCAGCCCGCCGGTTTTTGAGAACGGATGGACTTCGCTGCTGGCGAGCAGAATTTTCATCAAATGAAAAAATGTAACTACGCGGTGATGCGTTCGGTTTTCAAATAAGGTTGCAGCGCTTTCGGAATCAAAACACTGCCGTCGGCCTGTTGATGCGTCTCGATCAGAGCGACGAACAATCGCGCGAGCGCCGTGCCGCTGCCGTTCAGGATGTGCGGAAATTTATTTTCCCCGATCTCGGTTTTGAACCGCAGATTCATCCGGCGTGCCTGAAAATCCTCGCAGTTCGAGCAGCTCGAAACTTCGAGATAACTCCCCTGCCCCGGCGACCAGACTTCGATGTCATAAGTCTTCGCGCTGCCAAAACCCATGTCGCCCGTGCAAAGCGAAATCACGCGATAATGCAAACCGAGTCGTTGCAAAACTTTTTCCGCGTTCCCGACCATCTTTTCCAATTCGCCGTATCCGTTTTCCAGCTTCACGATTTTGATCAACTCGACTTTGTCGAATTGATGCACGCGAATCATGCCGCGCGTGCCGACGCCCGCTGCGCCTGCCTCGCCGCGAAAACACGGAGTATAAGCGCAATAATAAACCGGCAATTGTTTCTCCGCCAAAATCTCCTCGCGATGAATGTTCGCCACCGGCGTCTCGGCGGTCGGAATCAGATAAAGTTTACCGAGTTTCTCTTTGTCGTCGCCCTCGGCCACGCCGTAATATTGATCCTTGAACTTCGGAAATTGTCCGACGCCTTCCAGACATTGCGGGCCGACCATGAGCGGCGGCGACACTTCCGTGTAACCGTGTTCGCCGACATGCAAGTCGAGCAGAAATTGGATCAACGCGCGTTCGAGTCGCGCGCCCCAATTCGTGTAAAGCAAAAATCCGCTGCCGGAAAGTTTTGTCGCGCGCGCGAAATCCACCAGCTTGAGCGATTCACAAAGTTCGACGTGCGACTTCGGTTTGAAGGCGAAATTTGCTTTTTCGCCGTGAACGCGCACAACCGGATTTTCTTCCGCGCTTTTGCCGATCTTCACCGATTCGTGCGGCAGATTCGGCAATTGCAGCATCAACGTGTCACGCGACGCCTCCGCTTCCACCGCCTGCTTGTCGAGCGCGGCGATTTTGTCGCCGAGTTCGCGCGTCTCCGTTTTTTTCGCCTCCGCCTCGGCCGTTTTCTTCTGCGCCATCAGCGCGCCGATTTCTTTCGAGACGCGATTGCGGCCGGCTTTCAGCGATTCGACTTCCGCCAGAAGTTTCCGCCTTTGTTCGTCGGCTTGAAGGATTCCGTCAACGAGCTTTTCGTCCCCCGCCCCGCGCGTTTTGAGTCGTTCACGCACGAAGTCCGGTTTTTCGCGGATCAATTTGATGTCGAGCACGCACGGATTATAGAAACAAAACGGGCAGCGGCAAGATTCAAGCTGAACCGGTTTTTGGAAAAAAGAAGGCGCTGGTGTTGGACGCACCAGCGCAGTGAAAGCGAAACGACTTTACTTGCGTCAATCTACATTCGCATCAAACCATATTTTTAAAATTTCGTCAAAGGAGGTTCGGAAACAAAGCGGTGACGTTTTGATGAAGAATGAAAATCGTTTCACGGCTGAATTATGCGGACAAAGCACTACGCCTGGCACCGATTCAAACTGCAAAACCAGTGTCATCTTTCTCTCCGCCGGACATGAGAAACCGCCGTTCGTCCCCTTCAATGGCTCATCTGCACGAGCGTGAATGCACCATGCACAACACCCGCCAGCAATGCGACACTTGCGGGAGTGCGCGGGCTGTCGCCGGCCAGCTTGCGAACCGGTTGCTGAAGCAGTTCGTATTGGGCTTGAAGCCAGTCATCCTGCGCGTGGCCTTCCTGACAGCCGTTGGCGAGATAAATTTCATACGCCCGTGTGGCGATCTGCTCATGTGTCGGGTGAGGCGCCTTGATATGTTTGTTTATCTTTGCCACGGAACTTTGGACGGTTGATTCCAACGGAGCGTTCAATCATCGGCCAAAAAATTTATGGACACGTTGGCGGGCTTGATGCACGGTTTTGCCCTGAAAAATCGAGGCGAGCCATGCGCGAAACAACAAACCGGGCGACGACATTTTCTGCTCGTCTTTTAGCTGTTCGGACAAACCGATTGTGATTATGTCGAAACCGTTTGATTTGCTGATCGTGGGCGCGGGCTTCTTCGGGGCGGTTTGCGCTTATGAATTGAAGCGCAAGGGATTCCGGTGTCTGTTGCTGGAAAAACGAGGCCACATCGGCGGAAATTGTTTCACGGAAAAAAGGGACGACATCAATATCCACAGCTATGGCCCGCACATCTTCCACACTTCAGACCCGGAAGTCTGGAATTGGGTCAACCAGTTTGCCAGTTTCAATCGTTACCGCCACCGGGTGAAAGTCTGCAGCGACGGGCTTGCATATTCTTTTCCGCTGAACCTGATGACATTCCAGCAACTGTGGGGCGTTGCCACGCCGGAAGAAGCCAGAAAAAAACTGGAAGGCTTGCAGGTGCATGGCGACACGCAAAGTCTGGAGGGCTGGATGCTTTCGAAGGTGGGGCGCGAAGTGTATGAAAAATTTTTTGCCGGTTACACCAGGAAACAATGGGGACGAAGCCCGGCCACCCTGCCCGCTTCCATCATCAAACGCCTGCCGATCCGGTTTTCATACGATGACGATTACTATGAGGACTCTTATCAGGGAATTCCAACGGGCGGTTATACGGGCATTTTTACGAAGCTTCTTTCCGGCATCGAAGTGCGGTTGAACACGGATTATTTCGCCGCCCGCCATCATTTCGATTCACTCGCGCGCAAGGTGCTTTACACCGGCCCGATTGACCGCTTTTACGATTATCAATGCGGCAGGCTCGAATATCGCAGCATGAAATTTGAACATCAAAGGATCGAGATGAAAAATTTCCAAGGGGTCGCCCAAATAAATTATCCGTCGGAAACCGTTCCCTATACCCGCATCATCGAGCACAAACATTTTGAATTCGGCACACAACCCGTCACATGGATCACGCGAGAATATCCCGGCAACCTGGAACAGGAACCCATGTATCCCGTCAAGGACGCGGCAAGCCAGGGAATCTTGAAGAAATACCACCACCTGCAGTCACGGGAGCAAAAGCATTACTTCGGTGGACGGCTTGCCTCATACGAATATTATGATATGCATCATGTCATCGCCGCCGCCTTGAAGACCGCGAAGAATATCATTTCCGGTTTGGTCGCCGACAAAAAAGCCGGGCAAAATCCGAATCATATTTCCCATCTGATTTCCGAAGAAAAACCTGCCGGGAATCACGTCAAAAAAACGCGCAAAAATCTGGTCGTCGTCCGCGCCGGCGACGGTTCTTTGCACCCAAAATGGCTGGACGCGGGACGGGAGCGCAACTTTGACATTTTTGTCTCCTACTTTGGCAATACGCCGGGACGTTACCGGGATGAAGCCGATTATTACGAGCACATCGCGGGATTGAAATGGCCGCCCATCGCAAAACTTTTCCAGACGCAACGGGATTTTCTTTCAGGTTACGACGCTTGCTGGTTTCCAGACGACGATTTGTTGATTGACGGTTTCGGCATCAACAACATGTTCGATTTGTTTCACGAGCACGATTTGTGGCTGGCCCAGCCCGCGCTCGCTGGCACAAGCCATTTTACCTATCCGCTTACCAAACAAGTCCACGATGCTCCGCTCCGCTTTACCAATTTTGTGGAGATCATGTGCCCTTTGTTCAACCGCCATGCTTTGGCCGTGCTCGGCCCCACATTCGGTTCGAGCATCAGCGGTTGGGGTTTGGATTTTGTCTGGCCGCATTTGCTGGGCTATCCGGAAAATCGCGTCGCCATTTTGGACGGAACGCCGGTGATTCACACCCGTCCTGTCAAAAGCGGTTCGTTTTACAAACATTGCGCAAACCTCGGCGTTGATCCTGAAGCGGAACTCCGGCAACTTCTCGAAAAATACGGGATTGGACTGCAGCAGCCGCGCGTTATTAAAAGCAGCCACACGAACGGACGCTTCGAGTGAAAAAATATCTCCACGTCATCGGCATCGGGATCCAGAACAACCTGACGTATCGCTTCAATTACCTGACGCGGACGCTGTTCAGCTTCATTCCCCTCTTCGCCATGCTCTCGCTCTGGCGAACGATTTATGGAAGCAAAGGCGCGACGGTCACCGATTCCGGCTACACGGAAGCGCAGATGATTTTTTATTACATGCTCGTCGCAGTCATCGACGTCTTCACGGCGGTGAACGAGGACGACTGGCAAATCGCCGCCGACATCCGCGAAGGAAACATCAGCCAGTTTCTGCTAAAACCGATTGATTATCTCTGGTACCGGCTCTGCCTATTTTTTTCCGGACGCGTCGCCTTCATCACGATGGCGTCCATTCCTTTGGCGATCTTTATTTTCTGCTTCCGAAGTTATTTCGTTCTTCCGGCGAACGGAACCGCGATGCTCATCTTTCCGATTTCGCTCGTGCTGACCGCCCTGCTCCAATTTTTTATTTCCTACGCCATGGCGATGCTTGCCTTCTGGCTTTTGGAAATCTCCACGCTCATCTTCATCCTGTTCGCGTTCGAATACATCGCCAGCGGCCATCTGTTTCCGCTAGATATGTTGCCGTCGGCGCTCGAACACTCGGGATTGTCGCCGGCACTCGCGCAAGCATTTTATCACGCGTTGATGCTCACGCCGTTCCCCTATCAGATGTATTTTCCCATCACCGTTTACATGGGCAAAATCTCCGGCACGGAAGTCGTAAACGGTTTGCTGATGCAACTGCTTTGGGTGCTTCTCACGTATGCGTTCGCGCGCTTCATGTGGCGGCGTGGAATCAAAAGATATTCCGCATTCGGAGGGTGAACTACGCGATCTTGCAGGGAACGACAGCATCTTCATCGTACGAATAGACCGCGCACAACCGATGGTATCCGTCCGCAATGACAACCTTCCCATTGCCTGAATCCCGGATGAGAAGGATGGGCGACAATTTTTGCTCCGACTGTATTTTCTGCTGATCCTTTTTGACATGGGAATTGCTGACCCCGAGCAAGGACAGACGAGATGCCCTGAAAATATCTTTTGCTTTGAACTCGGACACAGGTGCGCGTTTCAATTTGCCCACAAACTTCGCGGCTGTCTTTTGATCGTAAATCAAGGACAAATATGACAGCGCCGCCGGATAATCCTGATCTTCCGGTTCGCCCGACCATTTGATTTCGTATTTCTTTGACATTTTACTTTTCCTTATCGGAGCGCTTTCAGTTTGTCAAAAAACAGGATTTCTCTGGCAAAATTTTTCCCGGAATCCGAGGCATGAATCATATTAAACAGAAATTTGTCATCACCCGGCTGCTGGAATTTCAAC
Organism: uncultured Bifidobacteriaceae bacterium; assembly: GCA_964536285.1. Classification (GTDB taxonomy): domain Bacteria; phylum Verrucomicrobiota; class Verrucomicrobiia; order Limisphaerales; family UBA11358; genus UBA11358. The sequence continues at coordinate 12,642 of CAZHXG010000012.1, read as the reverse complement.
CTGTACGGAGCATTCGCTTCCACGGCACCCGGCCAGAAGTCTCCGCGAATGGTGCCTTTGTCAGCCTGCCACGGCTTGGTTGCGCCCACGGCCTTGCGAACCTTCTGGATGGCATCGTCTCCTCTCAAATGCATGATCTTCACCGGACCGTAAGCCATATACTTCGACGTTCCATCCAGACAGGGCGGCCTGTCCCCGATGGCGGGAAAATAAAATTCCCTCCATTTTTCTTCCGGGAGATTTTCGCCACCGGCGAGCGTGCATTCCGCCACCACTTTTAATCCCAACGCTTTTATGCGGGACCCGACTTGATGATCCAAATTACGCCAGAACGAATCCGGTTTGATGACGACCAGCGTGTTCTCTTCTTTGCCATCGACCATAACTTCTCCGCGTTTCAGTCCGCGATTTTAAAAATAATTGCGTTACGACGACCCCCGACGACAAAAACTGAACCAAACGGAACAACGATGTCAACCCGCGAATGCCCGCTCCAATTACGGTGGCGGCGGTGGCGGCATTGTCCCGGTGGTGTCGGCCGATGTCCGCTCCCGCATCCACAGCCAGTCCTGATAATCCGCCATGGTGTCAATGACAACTCCGTTGCTGCCTTTTTGGGTGCGGCTGATCCATCGGTGGGCTTCGGAATGTCCGTCGGCAAAAGCAAAGCCGCAACCTCCGTTATGGGCCGAGCCGGGAGAGTCGTACCAAATCGGCTGTTCCATTCCGAAACATAAAGCCGCGTCATTGAGGCTCATGACGTCTTCATCCACCAGCACCCAGAGTTTGGATGGCCCCGGAACCGCGGTGTCGGTGGCTTTGCCAAAAGTGCGCCACGGCGAATTCCGACGATGTGTGTCCTGATTGTTCAGCCACGGGCCGTTGACCGACAGATTCGGAACTCCGCTGTGGGCGGCTCCCATCCCGGAACCGGTGTTGGCATCAAAACCGGGATCGATGGTGCCCACTGCATTATTCATCGACATGGTTCTTGCGGCGGGGACAATCTTGCCAATCAGCGACTGGTTTGTTCCCTGATATAATCCTTGCCGATTGTCCGCCGTGCATCTGAAAATGTAGTTATTACCGCCAAGAAAATTTATCAACAACGAACGCGTTGGATCCTTGATCAGGTCGGGGTTGAATTGGTCCGCTCCACTGATTCCCGCCTGTCCGGCGCACCAATTGTAACCGGGATCGGTAGTGCCGCCGTCGGGATTGGGCGGATAAAATTCGTTGTTGTCGCCCGTATAAAGAATCATGGCGGTCATCATTTGTTTGCCGTTATTGAGACAGGCGATGCCTTGCGTCCTTCCCTTGGCACTGGACAAAACCGGCAGCAACAGGGCGGCCAGAATCGCGATGATGGCGATAACGACCAACAGCTCAATGAGAGTGAAGGCACGCCGCCTTGTTGCCCGGTCAACGGGCACCCGATTGTTCAAAAGTTTTGTTGTCATTTGTTTGATGTCATTGGCTCTTTTCTGCGACCAGCATCTGCATGGACTCGTTGCCGGGCTCCAGTTTAAGCCCAAGACCGTCGAGAATTTTTTCCACATCACTTTGATTCGGGCCGCCGGGTATGCGCCATTTCATTTCAACTGAAAAATCGTAAAAGTTTGTCAGTCCCGTCTTATCCAGCACCGGCTGTTTGACGGTGTATTCCAGGAATCCAATGATCGAGGCAAGTTGCATATGGGTGAATTCGTATTTTCCATTTTTGAAGGAAACATTTCCGTTTTCCGCAGCACTTACCTTGAAACCTGGTAGCTCCGGATTCCGGGTTTCGAGCAGGAGCACGTCGGTGTCGCGCGTTTCCCAATGCGCGGTATAGCCGAGTTTTTTTTGGATGGCCGCCTTGAAACGTTCCTGGGAGGCATCCGGCACGGTGACCAGAAAATCAAAATTGCACCGCGGTTTTGGCGGCGGCACAACAACTCGCGACGGATTGCATTGATAGGCCATCGCAATGACCCGTTCCAATGTCACGTTGCGACCCATCTGCCGCACGATGTTTTGTCCGGATGGGGAGCGGGTGTACGACGAAAAAACCGTGCCGTCCGAAGGAAGGGAGAAATGCGTCGGCCGAATCACCAGCAGATTATCCGGCACCTTTTGAAACTCCCGGTAATCAGATTTGAAGTATTCGTCCTTGATGGAAGGGAAAAAACGCCATTTGACAGCCACTCCCGATGCGATCACCGCCAAAACAATCACACTGGCCACTGTGGTTTTCGTTTTTGTCCACGCCATAATTCAAGGCTCCTGGAACGAACAGTAAAGGGATTTGTTGTCTGTCCGATGGTGCGCTTATCGCTGCAATTTGTCCAACCCAATATGTTTTTTGGCCTGACAGTCCAACCGAGAGTGTATCTGGCGGCGCAATCTATAGTGCTTCAATCCGCCAAACTGGCACGCCGTTAGCTGTTTCATTGGGTATGCGCACTAATGAATTGTCCCGAATCGAGAAGCTCGTGGAGCTTTATTATCCATCGTTGTTCCGTTTCGCCGAGCGCCTTTGCGGCAGTCCGGCGGTGGCGATGGCGCTGACGCAGCGCGCGTTCCGCGAGGCGTTTGATTACAGCTGCTTTTTGCCGGTCCCGCGCAACAATCGCGCATGGTTGTTCGCGATCTTATTCCACAGATTCATTCAAGACAGATTTCTGGAAATCCGCCCGCCAGGACTCGACGCATAAACCAAGGCGCGGGTTCCTGATTTGAAATCAATCTCACAGCGATTCCACACACCAATCTCCGGTGGCTACAAGTGGTGTCTTGATTGACATGCAACTCGGAACCCGTCATGTTATGAAGCAACTCTTGTCCAAAAAAAGACGCACACCGGGCCTGAAGGGACTCGAAAAAATTTTCAATGACAGCGCAGCTCTGCTTAACAGGACATGGACGCAAATTGAGGACTTGAAAGCCAAAATCCAAGAGGAGCGGAAAAGAAAACTGAAGTACAGCCAGTCCGTCAACAAACGGAAAAAATGATATTGGCGGCTTTTTCAACTTTGCTCTTCGCTTTGGTCGTTGAAAAACTAATTGTCCGGCAAATCGCGCCGGCCTTGTACTTCGGGTTACACCCCATAGCGCCGTCATGCTTCCCGGATTATTCTCATCCCATGATTGATAAAAAACTATTCTTTAAAACCAACAAAATTGGATTCGTGATGGGTGCCGTGCTTCTGGCGGTGCTGACCGAAAGCGTGAGTTACGCCGGCGGGTTAAGCGTCGGGATAAATGTGACGCCTGTCGTGGTCGCACCTCCCGTGGTGGTGGCGCCTGTAGTCGTGGTGCAGGACGATTACGTTTATTACCCCAACTACGGCATCTATTACAACAGCGGCCGGCACCAATACGCTTATTTGGAAAACGGCGCGTGGGTTTTGGCGGCGGCACCGAACGGTGTCTCGGCCAGCGTGTTGCTGGCTTCACCGTCAGTACACATGGATTTCCATGATTCTCCGGCAAAACATCACAGAGAGATGCTTCAGAGATATCCAAGAGATTGGAAACCCTCCCGCGAGCATCAAGACCAGAAGGATACTTCACCGAATCATGAGAAAAGATAGCCGGAACAAACGGGATGCCGCTGATCAAGGTTGAAAAATCTTCCAGCGGTTTGCGGAGTAGTGCCCTGCAAATCCTGTCGTGTGAATCGCCGGTAATAGCCCAGCCTTTCAAGGCTGGGCGAAGCGGCAACCAAACGGAGGGGTTTTTCTGTTTAGATCACTTCCTCTATGGCCTTGAGCAGTTTCTCGACGCCAAACGGCTTTTGCAAAACTTTGGCGGCTCCGAGTTTGGAAGCGATTTTCAGCATCGTGCCCGCCGAATGTTCGCCGGACATGGCGATGATTTTGACCTCTGGAAATTCCTTGCGCAATTCCTTGATGGTTTCCAGACCTTCGTGTTCCGGCATAAAAAGGTCGGTGATGATCAAATCCACGGGCGCGGCGCGGTGTTTTTGGATGCCTTCGCGTCCGTCGGCAGCCAGAACGACTTCGTGACCGGCTGTCTCGATCGCGAGGCCGAGCACCGTCCTTAAATTTGTTTCATCGTCTATGATGAGAATTCGCGCCATCCGTTTTCGATACTTCCATTTTTTTTGAAAAAAGCAAACCATCAGTGTCCCGATCTGAAATCAATCTCGTTTAGCCCGGCTTTGCTTTAAAACTTTTTCCAACGACTGTTCCTATCACGCCGCCGATGATTGCTCCAGCCACGAATTCGGAGAACCAATGGATGGTCACAGAAACGCCGAGGCCGATGTAGAGCGCATAGAGCAGCGCGCAGAAAACAAACTTCCTGCTCCCGGGATAAAGTGTGATGAGGCAGACCACCATGGCAAAAGTAACGGTGGTATGGGACGACGGCCAGCCCCAGAAGACGCCGCCCTTGAGAAAACCGAATTGGAAACCGTGGCTGGTGTCCACCAGTGAAGAGCCGCTGGACATCCTGTAACCTCTAAAGGGCGGAGGGATGCGTCCGGTGAACGCCTTGTAGAAACAGGATATCAAATAGCCGAGAATGGCCGCTTGTCCCAAAGCCCATGCGGTCGTGATGATGCGGCGGCTTTTTACAATCTCGCCAACAATCAGAAGAATCAAAGTTCCCAAAACTGGCAGCATGGTGCCGAGCATGATGGCCGGTCGCGCGAACCGAACAAACGTTTCCCCGCGAGTCGAACGATAATAAGTCCAGTCGAAGCCGGACATGACGATGATGATTGTCAGGACAATTGCCAGCGCGTGCCACAAGAGATTCCGACCGCTGAAGATGGTGGCGACGTTTCGTGGAAGCCTGTACAAAAGTCCCGGCATGGCTCATATCATAATCCAACATTTCAAACCTGACCACGCCGGAAAATATCTTGCTCGACGACAACCCAAGGACGGAGAAACCCCTGCTCTCTCCCAGTCCAGAGTTTTTGTTTAATGCCCGAACTTCTCCGAAGGTAGTTGAATGGGGATAGGCCGGGTGTCTGGTTTCAGCTTTTGCGCGGGCGCGGCAGGAGCGTGTTGAACCGATTGCAATTTCCCCGCTTCTTCCTCATCGAACTTCGCCACCTCTTTTTCCAGCATGAACGAGATCAAAAACAGTCCGTAAAAAATCGCACCCATCGGTAGCGCCAACGTCCACGACGGATTCAGATTGAATCCGCCACTATCAATGATGATTCCCGCAACAAATCCGGTCGTGGAAACCACCAAAAGGCTTTTGGATAATGTTGTCATAATTCGCTTTTCTCGCTCAATAAGTCATTTACCACGCTGCGTTGAATGTGCTTGAGCACCTTTGCAACTTGGTCAGGACTGACACGCCGCGTTTCTTGATTTCCTAAATCTGGGTGGCGGCTTCTTGCGTTTCGATGGCGACATCGTCTTCCGCCGCGCGTCGGTAAGTCGGCCATGCTTTGACTTCTTCACGTTCCTGCTCGGTGAAACGGTTGAGCATGAAAAATTGATCCATTTCGGCTTTAAATGCCTTAAATGTTATTTTGTTTTTCATTTCAATGCTCGATTTGGCGTCAGGGTTTTGTGTAGTTGGGGTTGATGTATGTGGAATTGGGATTAATGTTCGTGGAGTTGGGGTTTACGTAAGTGGCGTAAGGATTGCCATTGACCTTGTTGGTCATTCCATTCAACCCATTCCCATATTTCGCACCATTATTTCCGTTGTAGCCATTTGACAAATTTGTGTTCGCAGAATTTATGTTGTTAGGAGTGACAACATTCGTTTGATTGATGTTCTGTGGAGTGATGTTTTGTGGAGTGATGGTCTGGTTCTGAACGTTGTTACCCTGTGCCGGCGTTCCTGCCGGAGGTACCGGCCGTGCTATCGCACAAGCGCTCAAACCAATTGCCAGGGTTAAAATAAGGATTTTTGTTTTCATGTTATCAAATCGTTCCGTTTGGTTGTTTATGTCTGTTCGCCATCAACTTGTTCCGGCGTTTAACGTTTCTAGTCAAAGTACATGTCGGGCCAGTCATTTGCCATAAGGTGTAACCCTACCATGGATTTTTTCTCGAAACGAAAGCCGCTTGAAAAACAACATGTTCCGTGTAGAATTTAGTCGTGGTAGTTTGGTTTTTTGGAAAATCGAACCCGTCATATCCAGGAGGAAAATATGACCAAAAAGGAACATCAACGAAATCTAAAGCGGATTGCAAAAGCCATTGAGAAAAGCAGAGCCCTGCTTGAGAAAGCGGGTCTGCCGGTTGAGGACCTGAAAGTTCCGATTCAAAAGAACCCCAAAAAAAATGCCCAATCTTCCGAATGAAAACGGAGAGAACTGAAATAAGGACGCTGACAACAATCTAATCGCACACAAACTCCAGCATGTCCGATTCAAGCTGACCGGCGACCGCTTTTAATCTTTGCCAGAATACCAGATGCCGCGCCGCCAGGCGTGTTCGCGCAATTTCATCTCCAATTTGTCCGACATCGCCGGTTGGTCGCTGATGCCGCAGTTCATTTCCGCCTGCCGCTCGTTGCGGATGCCCGGTATCACCGTGGAAACCGCCGCTGGTTTCAGCGCAAATTTCAATGCCGCCGTGGCCACATCCGGCTCGGCGGAACCGATGGCCGTCTTGATCTTTTCGACACGGCGCACTGTCCGCGTCAGACGGTCGCCTGCAAAATAATTGTTGCGGAACTCGCCTTCCGAAAATTTTGTTTGCTCCGTGAATTTTCCCGTCAACGCGCCCTCGTCGAACGCCACGCGCACGATGACACCGACCTTGTTCTCCAGCGCCACGGGCAGAAATTCCGCCGCCGGTTCCTGCTCGAAAATGTTGTAGATGACCTGCACCGCGTCCAGCCAGCCGCCGCGCATCAGATCCACCAGAGAATTCTGGTCCTGTTCCGGCGTGCTGATGCCGATGCCGCGCAGCTTTCCTTCTTTCCGCAAGGCGCGCAAAATTTCGAGCGCTTTGGGATTGCGATTCCATGCGCGCGTCCAGGTGTGAAGCTGCAACAAATCAATGCAATCGGTCTTGAGACTGCGCAAGCTGGCTTCGACGCGTTCACGGATGTAAGCCTCGGAAAACCGGTCTTCAATTTTGTCGTAAGGCGTGGGCGGCCAGGCACCGGGCTGTGGCGGGATTTTTGTGGCGACGTAAATGCGCTCGCCTTTGCGCTCCTTCAAGACGCGGCCGATGATCTGTTCGCTGTGGCCTTCGCCATAACCCTGCGCCGTGTCAATGAAGTTGCAGCCGAGGTCGAGTGCCTTGTGCAACGCGCGGATGGATTCATCGTCGCCCTGTTTTCCCCAAGCCGTTCCGCCGATGGCCCACGCGCCAAAACCGATTTCGGAAACTTTCCAGCCAAGCCGCCCAAAGATTCTGTGTTTCATTTGAATCCGAGACTAGAGAAGCGCGGCGGCGACGTCAATTCAGCGACTCCGAAGCCTTGACAAGCTGGATATTCGCCGCTCCCACTACATTCGGAATGTCCACCTGATCACTTACAGCCGCAAGCCGGCGAAGGATCCCTTGATGGCTTTTTCGACCGCTTCGCGGGTTTCGCCCGTGCGCTTCTGAATCCGGCCAACCAGTTCGTCCTGCCTGCCTTCGGCATATTGGAGATCATCATCCGTGAGCGTGCCCCATTTCTGTTTCAACTTGCCCTTGGTGATGTTCCAGTCGCCTTTGATTTCGAGTGTCGTCATAATTGGTTGGCTCTTTTGTTCAACGGAGCAATAAAACCACAATGACGATGAGGAGAAGGAGGCCTACCGAGCCGCCGCCAATCCAGATGGCACTGCCAAGAACCGGTGATAGTAATAAGAGATGCATAATTTACCTTTCGTTTTTTGTTCAAAATATGTTCGCAGAAACCGTCAATTATTGATTAGTGACTGCCGGTGTGTTTGTGATTGTCGTGTCCGGCAAACCGTTCGTCGCGAGCATATTGGTGACTCCGGCTGATGTGCCGTAGGCATCGCTCGTATTGGTGGTTGGAGGGGTGGTTGAACTTGTCGGACTGTTTTGATTACAGCCGACCAGCGCGAATGCGGCCAGGACTGTTATTGCCAGCAACGGAATGATTGATTTCATAAGTTTGTTATTTGTTCATCACCGCCGGCGTGATGTTAAAAATGTTTCGGCGTCCATTAACTGCACTAAAGCTATGGCATGACCGCATCCTTCGCCATGGGGTGTAACCCTACCGTCTGATGATGCGACCTGCGCGAGCGCGAATTCTTTTTGGAATGATTTATTAAGCGTTCAAGGGGCTGAAAATCAAACGTCGCAGATGTGGACGCCTTGCTTCAGCGAAGCGATGGCATCGGGACGTTTGGGAATGAATTCCTGCGCGACGTAGTCTTTGAATCCGGTGGCGACGACGGCTTGCATGATGGCCGGATAATAAAGCTCCTGCGTTTCGTCAATCTCGTGACGGCCGGGAACGCCGCCGGTGTGGTAGTGGGCAATGTATTGATGATTGTTCTGGATGGTTCGGATGACATCGCCTTCCATGATTTGCATGTGATAAATGTCGTAGAGAATTTTGAACCGTTCCGAGCCGACCTGTCTGCAAAGTTCAAAGCCCCAGGCCGTGTGGTCGCCCATGTAATCTTTATGGTCAACCTTGCTGTTGAGAAGTTCCATGCAAATGGTGACCTTGTGTTTCTCGGCGACGCCGACGACACGCTTGAGTCCGGCGGCGCAATTCTCGAGACCCTGCTCGTTGCTCATGCCATTGCGATTGCCGGAGAAGCAAATCATGTTTGGATAACCGGCCTCGGCAACCTTGGGCATGGTTGCTTCAAAGTAAGCAGCGATGGCGTCATGATTTTCGATCCGGTTCAATCCGATGGGAATGCCGCCGGGCACACCGCTGACCATCGCGCAGATGAGACCATATTTTTTCAAAGTGGGAAAATCGTCCACCGTGAGCAGTTCGATGGATTGAAGCCCGATTTCCCTGCCCGCCTGGCACAACGTTTCAAGCGGAATTTTATCGTAGCACCATTTGCAGACGGAATGGTTGATGCGACCTTTGAGATCGGAGCCAGTGGCGGTTTCTGCGGCGGCAAGCCGTTGCAAAAGCGAAGCCGTGGCGGTGGCCAAAACCGCGCCACCGGCAAGTTTCGTGAGGGCTGAACGGCGCGTTATCATAAGGTTCAAAGCCTGATGATAAAACTCGTCGGTTGTGTCGGCAAGAGAAACAGGGTTGCCAGAATCGCGCCAAAACGGTTCAATCCGACGGGACATGAATCTGAAACGTTACCTCACCATTTACGCCGCGCTCTGGAAAAATTCCGTCGCGCGCGAGATGTCGTTCAAGGGCAATTTCCTTTTGTGGATTCTCGTCGAACTGCTTTGGTTCGGACTGCAGCTTTGTTTCGTCAGCATCATTTATTCGCAGACAAATTCCGTCGGCACGTGGACGAAATGGCAGATGGTGCTGCTGGTCGGCGCGAGCAGTTTCATCCAGCAGACGTATCAGGCGTTTTTTCTGGTCAATTGCACGAACCTTTCCGAACTCATCCGCACGGGCAAGATGGATTTTCTACTGCTGCTTCCCGTCAACACGCGCTTCATCGTCTCGCTGCGGCAGGTGGATCTGGGCGCGTTCGTCAACGCCCTCTTCGCCGTCTGCGTCATGATCTTCGCGGCGGGAAAATTAGGTTTGCACCCCACATTTTTGCAATTGCTCGGCTTCAGCGCGTTGTGCATCGTGGGAATTTTGATCCATTACTCGCTGATGTTCATGCTTGCCGCCATCAGCTTTTGGACAGTGCGCGCGCAGGGAATCGTCTGGGGCTATTACAATCTGTTCAACATCGCGCGGATGCCGGATGAGGCGTTTCGCGGTGCGTTCAAGGCCGTGTTCACTTTCGCGCTGCCCGTGCTGCTCGTCTCGAACGTCCCGGTGCGTCTGCTCGCGGACAAATTGAATTCACCGGTTTCGTGGTTGTTGCTGCTCGGACTGGGATTCGCATGGGCGCTGATTTCCGAATCGTTCTGGCGACGTTCCATCCGTCACTACACTAGCGCGAGCAATTAAAATTCATTGAGGCAACGGAGCCGCCAGCTTGCTGGCGTGTTCTTTAGCGAGTTCAACCATCTTGTCGAATTCATCTTTGCCGCCGAAGTAGGTATAATTCACTGACCCGAGTTTTGGAATAATTTCGTTGAGCGTGTCCCAATCTTCGGCGTGATAGGCATACCACGCATAATTGTGATACCAACTGATGTCATCCGGGTTGAGTTCGAAAAAGCGGTCGAATGCCGACTTGATGTCCGTCCAAACTTCGGGCTGTTTCCAGTAGTCTTTTTTTTCAGAGTCATCAATATACTGGTTGTAAATAGAAATATGGGCGTCCATAAGAATGAGCGGTATGTGCCCTCCCCATAATTTATTTGTCACACATTCATGCCCGAATTCTAACATGTCATCCATCGAACCATACCACTTTGGTTCGAGATAATATAATTTAGTGGAACAGGCGTCATAATAATTTGTATCCAATGCCATTGCGCGGTTGAACCATAGTTCCATCCGGTCGCGTCCTTGGCCCTGACCTAATTCGACCCATATCATTTCAACAGCAATCCAGGGATTCTTTGAGTTTAGTTCCCATGCACGATTCAATGATTTTTCGGCAACATCAAGGTCTTCAGCATATAATTTCCAACCCTCTTTAGTGATTGTATTCGCATAGCCGTTTCCACGATCGATGGATCCCAAACTGATGTAGGCTTCCCCTTTCAATAACCAGCTAATGGATTCTTTAGGCCAATTCTTAAAAAGCGGTTGTTCCATCCTTCGATAACAATTTTGGTATCGCGCTTTGTCACCCGACCAATTCATTAACGTTTGGTGGCAGGCATCGTAGACTTCGTCCACCGGTGTTGTTTTATCATCCAGCGTTTCCACGAGACTCTCAATCGTGTCATCAGCCAATTTTTGGAGTGTCATCACATCTGCATTGGTATAAGCATAATAAAATTGGCTCAACGCCCGCAGCGACGTGTAAAATTTTCGTATGCTCGGATAAGAACTTTCCTGCATATCGTTTTCGACTTTGCAAAATGCGTCGGCGAAATCCTGCGGGCTGTTGGTCTGGCTCATCGAAAACCGGATATACAGATAACGGATCATCGGGTCGTCACAACCGGCTTCGACAGCGGCTTCGCAATTCGTCCTGATGATTTCGCCCCAGTCCTCATCGGATTCAAACAAGCCGGTTCGCGATCGCGCGAATTCCGCCAAGGCGTTCGTGGCCGGCCCGTCCCATTTTGAATCTGTGTTGCCGATTTTTTGGTACGCATCAACGAGAGTTTTCAAATTCCAATCCAGCCGCGACTGCCTGACTTCTTGCGGAGAGATTTTCTTTCCGCACGCTGCGAGAACAAAGCAGGCGAGAAAAACCAACCCAAGCCGGATCAAATTTGTTCCCTTTGGAAGTTTCATGCTCTAATGCTAGAAAGAAGAAATCCCGGCGACAAGCGGGTAAAATAACATTGTTTCCGTGTCCGTAAGCTTTTATTTTCGCGACATGAAGAAATTCCTCCTGCCGCTTTTGTCCGTCATCGTGTCGTTTGTTTTTTTAACGGCCTGTTCCAGCACCCGGCACGTTTCGTCTTCAACAGCATCGCTTGTTGGAGCCGCCAACCAGACCACCAACACCGCCGTCATCCCGGTCCCGCGCGCAAAAACCTGGGTCGTTCGCCATGAAGGTTTTGTGGCCATCGCCCAAAAAGGCGGCGTGGACCTTTTGTTCATGGGCGATTCCATCACCGACGGCTGGCGCACTCGCGGCGCGAATGTCTGGGCAAAATATTACGCGCCGCTTCACGCCGCCAACTTCGGCATCGGCGGCGACCAGACCCAGCACGTCCTATGGCGGATTGACAACGGCGAACTCGACGGCATCAACCCCAAAGTCATCGTGCTCATGATCGGAACGAATAACGGCGGCTCGAACTCTCCGGCGGAAATCGCCTATGCCATCAAGGTCATCATTGACACGATTCAAGCGAAATGTCCCGACACGAAAATATTGCTCCTCGGCGTTTTCCCGCGCAACCGCAAGAACGACACTCAAGCGCAAATCGAGGCGCCCGCCAAAATCAATAAAATCATCGCCAGATACGACAACGGCAAAACTGTCCGATATCTGAACATCAATAAAAAATTCATCGGGCCGGACGGAAAAGTTCCCGCCGCCATCATGCCCGATTTCCTTCATCCGAACGAACACGGCTACCAGATTTGGGCGGACGCGATGGAACCGCTGCTCGCGAAAATGATGAAATGATTCCGCGACCATCCAAAAAAAATTTCTATCGCGCGATTTCCTTTCTTGCGCTTCGGCGCGCGTTGCGTAAATTTTCCAGCCGTTTAATTTTATGAACTACAAAATTTCAAAAGTCGCCGCGTCGTTATCACCGTCGCTCACACTAGCCATTGATGCGAAGGCCAAGGCGATGAAAGCCGCAGGCGAAGACGTCGTCGGCTTCGGCGCGGGCGAGCCGGATTTCGACACGCCGCAACACATCAAGGACGCCTGCGCCAAGGCGCTCGCCGCCGGTTTCACTAAATACACGCCCAGCAGCGGCATCCCCGAATTACGCGAGGCCATCGCCGCGAAATTTCAGCGCGAGAACGGCCTGACTTACAAGCCTA
>CAZHXG010000011.1:0-65608 GCA_964536285.1 uncultured Bifidobacteriaceae bacterium | reverse complement strand
CTGCGCCCGCTGCACGACGCGCTGCACGACATGCTGCCCGCCGAAGAGATCGCGAAACACATGGAGCGCGCGACGATTGAGATCGCGCCGCTGGCTTATATGCGAGGTCGCACGTTGAACAACGCCTTCATCATTCTGGACGAGGCGCAAAATTCCACGACCGAGCAGATGCTGATGTTTCTCACGCGGCTCGGCCACGGCTCGAAAGCGGTCATCACGGGCGATGAAACGCAGATTGATTTACCGCCGCATAAAAATTCCGGATTACTTGAAGCGCATCGCGCTTTGAAGAACACTGAAGGCATTGCCATCATTGAGTTTTCCAAGCGCGACGTGGTTCGTCATCCGCTCGTGCAGCGGATCATCGCGGCTTACGAGGAACATCGAGGCAACGGCCAATCTTGATTCGTGTGAGCGTCATCATCGCCAACCGCCAGCGGACAAAAAAAATCAACACGCGTCTGCTTAAACAGATCGTGAACGAATTGCTGGCGGAATTGAAAATTTCAAAAGTGAAACTCGGAATCAATTTTGTCGCAGCGCGCGAAATGACTTTGATCAATGAAACTTTTCTCCAGCATGCAGGTTCGACGGATGTCATCACATTCGATTATGCCGACAAAACTGAAGGGACAATTCTGGCGGGGGAAATTTTTGTCTGCGTGGACGAGGCAATCGTTCACGCCAAGAAATTCAAGACGAAATGGCAGGCAGAGATTGTCCGCTACATCGTTCACGGCGTTTTGCATTTGCTTGGGCATGACGACCATCGCGTTGCAGCGCGGCGCAAGATGAAGCGCGAGGAGAATCGTCTGTTGCGCGAACTTTCCCGCCGCTTTGCCTTGAGCAAGCTGTGATTCAATTCTAAACTGGCGCATGGAAGAAAAAAGTTTGTTCGCGCGCTGGCGCTCCAATTTCCTGACCGGACTGGTTCTCGTCCTGCCTGCCGTCATTTCCTTCGCGGTCATCAAGTGGCTGTTCGGGACGATTTCCAGCATCACGGACTTGCTCCTGTTTTTTTTGCCAAAGACAATCACACATGAGGATCAAGGCACCGGGCCGATCCATTGGTATTGGAGTCTGATCGCGCTGCTGCTGGCGGTTTTGATCATCAGCGTCGTCGGCCGGCTCGCGCGGAATTATTTCGGCAGAAAAATGATCGAGTGGACGGACTCCACGATGATGCGGATCCCGCTCTTCAACAAAATCTACGCCGCCATCAAGCAGGTCAACGAAGCGTTCTCGGGCAACAAACATTCGTTCAAGACGGTGGTGCTCGTGGAATTTCCGAGCGCGGGAATGTATTCAGTCGGGTTCATCACGAGCGAGCAGCACGACGAAGTGCAACAAAAGACGAAGGAAAATGTGGTGTGCGTCTTTGTGCCGACGACGCCGAATCCGACTTCGGGTTTTCTGATTCTTGTGCCGGAGGAAAAAATCACGAAGCTCGACATGTCGGTCGCCGACGGCGTCAAATACATCGTCAGCCTCGGTTCGATTTCGCCGGAACATCTGCCGGTGAAAAAAATCAAAAAATGATCGAGTCCGCCACCGGCCTGATTTTGCGGACGCGACCGCTCACGGAAACGAGCCTCATCGTCCACTGGCTCACGCCGAAGTCCGGCCGGATCGCGACGGTCGCCAAGGGTGCGCGCAGGCCGAAGTCGCCGTTCCTCGGCAAACTGGATTTGTTTTACGAGGCGGATTTTTCCTTCAGCCGCAGTCGCAGTTCGGATTTGCATCAGTTGCGTGAAGTGAATTTGCGCAAAACACACGGCGCGTTGCGTGAAAACATTTCAGCGCTGCGTCAGGCGGCTTATGCGGTCGCGTTCGTCGAGCAGGCGACGGAAACCGAAACTCCGCTGCCCGCCGTTTTTGAATTGTTGCGCGGATTTCTTGATTGTCTCTGCGAGCAAAAACCGGCGGCACAGATCATTTTCGCATTTGAACTCAAGCTGCTGCACGAACTCGGCCTCGAACCCGATCTGGAAAAAACCAGATTGACCGCGGGCACGAAACAAATCGTTCGCGTGCTGGCGGAAAAAAGCTGGACGGCGGGTCTGCGTTTGAAATTGACCGAAGCGCAGACTGATGAGTTGCGACAGTTCCTGCACGGATTTTTGATTTTTCATCTTGGCCGGCTGCCCAAAGGCCGCGCCGCCACGTTAGCGGACACGGTTTGAAATGGCTTTTCGCACAAATTCGTTTGCATTATATTTTTCAGGACGGCCAAAGCCGGAATCGGGAAAATGATCAAAATAATCGCAAAAAAATTTTCCAGCGTGCGGATGCAACTGGTCTTCAGCGTGTTTGTGGTCATCGCGCCGGCGCTGGTCATCACCTACATCGTCAACCAGGACTGGTTCTGGACTTTTGCGCCGGAATGGCTGAAGCCCTATGCGACCGACGTGCCGTGGGTGAGTTTCACCATCGGACTGCTGGCGTTGATCGCGGCGTGGTTCGGCGGAGAGCATTTCATTCTTCGTCAGGTTCGCGCCCTGTCAAATGCCTCGCAACGTCTTTCCAAGGGCGATTTGACCGCGCGCACGGGTTTGAAGGAAGTCGAGGGGGAACTCGGCCAGTTGGCGCAGACCTTTGACGTCATGGCCGCGTCGTTGCAACAACGCATCAAGGAACGCGAGGAGACGGAAAAAATTCTGCTCAATCGCGCGCTGCAACAGACCGTCGTCGCCGCCCTCGGACAATTTGCGTTGACGAACAATGATCTGGGCGCACTGGAAAATCAGACCGTCATGCTCGTCGCGCAGACGCTCGAAGTGGAATATTCCGGACTTTGGGAACAGCTGCCGGACGGCCAATTGCTCCTGCGCGCGGGCGTGGGCTGGAAGCGCGACAACGTCGGCAAGACAAAAATTTCCGGCGACAGCCGGTCGCAAATCGGTTTCACACTTGTTTCCGGAGAACCGGTCGTCACCACCGGGCTGGACGCGGAGAAAAAATTCTTCGCGTCTCCATTTCTTACCGAGCACGGCGTCGTCAGCGGCGTGACAATCGCGATTCCAACTCGCGAAAAACCTTTTGGCGTCCTTGGCGTCCACACGGCGCGACAACGGAAATTCACCTCCGACGAAGTGCAGTTCCTTCTGGCTGTCGCGACCGCCATCGGCATGGCCGCCGAACGCAAGCGGACCGATGCCGAGGTTCAGAAGCTCGCGGTGTTCACTCAACTGAATCCGAATCCGGCGATGGAATTCGCCATGGACGGCTCGATCATTTATTTCAACGACGCCGCGTCAAGACTCGCGTTGTCCGTCCGCAAAAAAAATCCGAGCGAAGTTTTGCCGCCGGACATCAGCGAGATCGTCTGCGAATGTCTCGCCACCGGCCAGAGCAAATTGCGGCTGGAGACGAACATGGAAGGCCGGACGTTTTCCTGGTCGTTTCATCCGATGCAGGCGAGCAGCGTCGTGCATTGCTACATCGAGGACACGACGGCACGATTGAACCTCGAAGCGCAATTGCGGCAGTCGCAAAAAATGGAATCGGTCGGCCAGCTCGCCGCCGGCGTCGCACATGATTTCAACAACATGCTGACCATTATCCAGGGACATTCGAGTTCGCTGCTCTCCAGAGCGACATTGCCCGCGGAAATGTTCGAACCGGTTCAGGCGGTTTATTTCGCCGCCGAACGCGCCGCCGGCCTCACGCGGCAATTGTTGATGTTCAGCCGCAAAAATGTCATGCAAACCAGGCCGCTCGACCTGCGCGTGACCGTCGGCAACCTGACGAAAATGCTGCAACGGCTCATCGGTGAAAATATCTCGCTGCAATTCCATCCGCCCGCCGAATTGCCGGTCGTCACCGGCGACAACGGCATGATGGAACAGGTCGTGATGAATCTTTCTGTCAATGCCCGCGACGCAATGCCCAACGGCGGCACGCTCACCATCCGCCTCGACGACGTGCGCATTGACGAGGATTACATCCACACGCATCCCGAAGCCCGAAGGGGACGCTTCGTCCGTTTGCGCGTCAGCGACACCGGCTGCGGAATGGACGGCTCGACACTCGCCCACATTTTTGAACCGTTCTTCACGACAAAAGAAGTCGGCAAAGGCACCGGCCTCGGCCTCGCGACCGTTTACGGCATCGTCAAACAACACGACGGCTGGCTCGAGGTGGACAGCGAACCCGGCAAAGGCACGACATTCGATGTTTTCTTTCCCGCTGAAAATAAAATGGCTGCTGCTGAAAAAATCGAATCCGCCCCGTTCGAACCGGTTTCCGGCGGCACCGAAACCATTCTCATCGTCGAGGACGAGCCGATTTTGCGCGAGATGGCGCGCAACATTCTTGAAGATTGCGGCTATACAATTTTCGAAGCCTCATCAGGCAAGGAAGCGCTTGATGTCTGGAATGGACGCACGTCGCGAATCGATTTGCTCCTCACCGACATGGTGATGCCCGAAGGCGTTTCCGGCGTGAACCTCGCCGAACAATTGCTCGCCGGGCAGCCGCAATTGAAAATTATTTTTACCAGCGGCTACACCGCCGACAAAGTCAGTCCCGAAGTGCTGGCCAGAACCCGCGCGCACTTTCTGCAAAAACCTTACGCGCACACCGATCTTGCAAAAGCCGTCCGCGACTGCCTCGACAAAAATGTCGCGGCCAACGGCGCGACCACTGCTTAAATTTCAAGCAGCTTCATCACCGCCGCGATCGCGTCTTCTATTTTGACCGATTGCAACGCGCCGCCGCGTGGTTTGATCTCCACTTCACCCTTCGCCAGCGATTTTTCGCCAAGCGCAATGCGGATCGGAAAACCGACTAGGTCCGCGTCTTTGAATTTTACGCCGGGACGGTCGTCGCGGTCGTCGAGAATCACATCCACTCCTCGAGCGGTCAGTTCCGCATAAAATTTTTCCGCGAGCTTCATCGCCTCGTTGTCCGGCGCGACACTCAACGGCGTAATGCAAACTTGATATGGCGCGACACTCAACGGCCAGATGATTCCGTCCTTGTCGTTGCTCTGCTCGATGATCGCCTGCAACGTGCGCGTGACGCCGATACCGTAACAGCCCATCACGCACGGCAGGCGCTGGCCTTTCTCGTCGAGAAAATATGAGCCGAGCTTCTCGCTGTATTTTTGGCTGCCGATCTTGAAAAGATGGCCGACCTCGATTCCGCGCCGGATTTTCAATGGTTTTCCGCATTTCGCGCACGGCTCGCCAGCAGTCACGGTTCGCAAATCAAACCAAGCGGTCACCTTGATGTCGCGTTCGATTGAAACGTTCTTCAAATGGAAACCGTCTTCGTTCGCGCCGGTCGTCATGTCGTTCGCACCGCGCAAACGTTCATCGGCAAAAATTTTAACGTCAGCCGGGACTTTCACTACTGCGCCGAGCGAACCGGGCTTCGCGCCGAGCAGCGGCACAATTTCTTCAACGGTGGCAGGTCGCGCTGCGACCGCACCAGTCTTCGCCAGAAGTTTCGTCTCGTTCAATTGATCATCGCCGCGGATCAAAACGATGACCGGCTTTGAATCTGTGATGTAAATCAAAGTTTTGATCTGGCGATTGGCGGGAACTTTGTCTGGCTCCTTGCTCAACGCTTCAATCGTCACAACTCCCGGCGTGGCGAATTTTTCAATCGCCGCTCCGATTTCGCGCGCGGCGGTTTTCGGAATTCCGCTCGTCGCCTTTTCGATGTTCGCGGCGTAACCGCAACTTTCGCAAAAAACGATTTCGTTCTCGCCGGTTTCGGCGGGAACCATGAATTCGTGCGAATAATTGCCGCCGATGACGCCGGTGTCGGCTTCGACCGGAAAGGATTTCAATCCGCAGCGCGCAAAAATTTTCGTGTAGGCGTCGAACATTTTTTTGTAGCTGGCCATCGCGGCTTCGTCCGTCATGTCAAACGAATACGCGTCCTTCATGATGAATTCCTTCGCGCGCATCAGGCCGAAGCGCGGACGGATTTCGTCGCGGAATTTCAGGCTGACCTGGTAAAAATTTTTCGGCAACTGGCGGTAGGAATTGATTTCGTTCGCGGCGAGCGTCGTGATGACTTCTTCCGCCGTCGGGCTCAAAACCCATTCGCGACCGCCGCTGTCCTTCAACTTGAACAGCACGTTGCTTGCGGTTTCATAACGGCCGCTCTGCTGCCAGATTTCCGGCGGCTGAAGCGCGGGCATGAGAACTTCAATCGCGCCGGCGCGATCCATTTCATCGCGAATAATTCTTTCAACCTTGCGCAACGCGCGTAGTCCGAGCGGAAGAAAAGTATAAACGCCGCCCGCGAGTTTGCGGATGAGTCCGGCGCGCAGCAAAAGTTTGTGCGATAAAATTTCCGCGTCAGCCGGAGCTTCGCGCAAGGTCGGGATCAATGTCTCGGTCCACTTCATTCTGAAAAAGATTAACCAGAAAGCCGCGCGGACACGAAGATTTTTTATTCCGCTGTGAACAAGACGCTATTGCCGTCGGATGATTTTCAGCTAGATTGTGGGAGTGAACAGGCTGACGAAGCAGGAGCAATTGTTTCTGATTATCGTTCTGGGATTGTTGCTGACAGGCTGGGCGGTGAAAACATATCGCACCGCGCATCCGCCGACGGCGATGGTTCAAGAAGCCAAACCTTAAAATGCACGAAATTAATTTCGACGAAGCCGTGGAGCAAATCCTCGCGAAGGACGCGCGTTTCTCGCGCGACGCCTATGTGTTCGTGCGCGAGGCGCTCGACTTCACGCAGAAACTCATCGGCAAACAAAGCAGCGGCAGCATCCGCCACATCACCGGGCAGGAATTGCTAGACGGCATCCGGCAATTTGCGCTCCAGCAATTCGGCCCGATGGCCGTGACGGTGTTCGAGGAATGGGGCGTGAAAAACTGTCGCGACTTCGGCGACATCGTTTTCAACATGGTGGAGATCAGCCTGCTCGCCAAGACCGACAAGGACAGCCGCGACGATTTTCAAAACGGCTACGATTTCACCGACGCATTTCGGAAACCGTTCTGGCCGCAGGGCAAATTGAAAACAGAGACGAAGCCGGTTGTGAATTAAACAGTTTGATCAAATCACCGGCTCACCACCCGGTAGAAGCAGTTGCTGATGGTCAAGGGGTCGAAGAAGGTGGTTTCCGTCGGCCAAGGCGGCGGGTCGAGGATAATTACCGTAACCCAGTTGGTCCCGGCCAGGTCGCTGCAGCGCTGGACGACATACCCGTGATATGGTTCGACGTTGAAACTGAACTGAAAGACCCCGTTGGTGATCATGGAACCTTGAATGAACGGCGGCGTGAAGGGCTGCGTGTATCCGACCGTCAGCACGGGTTCAATGCCGAAAAACTCCCGCGAGCAGATCAGGAAAAGGCTGTTCGTGGAACTTTCGTCCGCAGCGGCCAGCATCCACCCAAAGTTCTGCGCCGGATGGCTGACCCAGGTTTGCACATCGTGCACCAGACCGAAGAACGGGTTGCTGCCGTTGTCCGTTAACGTGGTCGTGCTCCCGGCAGTGGCCAGTGCTGAAGGAAACGAATAGAAATCAGTGCCGGCCTGTCCGCCCGGCGCAGTCCACGACGTTAGATAGTAGCGACTGTTCCAACTGGCCCAATATTCATCCCAGTTGGTGAGCAGGAGGCTGAGGCCAAAAAGAATGCCCGAAGGAGGGGTGCTGAATGCGACCAGCTTGAGCGTGACGTTCGTGACCGTGGCATTGGTCGGGATGCGGGAGAGGTCAAACCGGAACAGTCCGCGATTGGTTCCACTGCTGTCCACACCCGTGGTCACAAAAATCTGATTGCCAAGGTTGGCGTCCGGATTGCCGGACATCATGTTGGCATCGGCCACGGCCAGCAGGTTGGTGGTGCGCACATACTGACTCTGGCCGAACGACTGGCGAACGCCCGGAAAAATGATGAGCGCGAGGATAGCGGCTTGCATGAAAACACATCTCATAGGTTTTCTTTGTTTGTCTCAATTCAACAGTCGTGACGTAAACACGGCTGGAAAATATGAGTTTGGCTGAATTATATAATACATACCATTGACACGCTTGGTTTCCAAATTCAAGATTTGTGTTTTTTGGGGTTACCGTTTCTGTGTGCATCGCGTTGGACTTCCGCTTCCCCTTTATGACGTTGCCAGTCGCCAAATTGAATTGCCCAAAGCGCATTTCCGAATAACCTTTCCGTCCGACATCAATTTGAAATGACAAAAGATTCAACCGTAATCCCGTCGCTGCCGCCCGGCGTTAAACTCACCACGCTCGACAACGGCCTCGTCATCATCGTGCGAGAAGATCACAGCGCGCCCGTCGTCTCCGCGCAGGCGTGGTGCGCGGCGGGCAGCATCCACGAAGGCCGCTGGCTCGGCGCGGGACTTTCGCATGTGCTCGAACACATGCTCTTCAAAGGCACGACGACGCGTCCCGGCAGTCGCATTGACCAGGAAGTGCAGGAAGCCGGCGGTTACATGAACGCCTACACGAGCTTCGACCGCACGGTCTATCACATTGACGTGCCGAACACCGGCGCGCGCACGGCGATAGATATTCTGTGCGACATCATGCAGCACGCGACGTTGCCGCCGGATGAACTCGCCAAGGAACTCGACGTCATCCGCCGCGAAATGGACATGGGCCAGGACGATCCGGGCCGCCGCTCCGGCCGCCGCCTGTTTGAAACCGCCTACACGAAAAGTCCGTATCGCTTCACCATCATCGGCTACCCAGACATCTTCACTGAACTGAAACCGGAAAACATCCGTGACTACTACACGGAAAAATACGCGCCGAACAATATCTTCTACGTCGTCGCCGGCGATGTGAAGAACGACGAAGTCGTCGCGCAAATCAAAACTGCCTACGAAAAAACGAAAGCACGCGCGCTGCCGCCAAATTATTTGCCGAGCGAGCCGAAGCAGACCGCGCCGCGCGAAATCATCGAGGAAGCGCCCATCGAACTCGGCCATTTCCATTTCGCGTGGCACATTCCCGAACTGCGGCATCCTGACGTTCCGGTTCTTGACGTGCTCGCCCTGCTGCTTGGCAGCGGTCGCAGCTCGCGCCTGTATCAGCAAGTCCGCGAGCGGCAAGGTGTCGTTCATCACGTTGACGCGTGGACTTACAATCCCGGCAGCACCGGATTGCTCGGCATGAGCGCGGTCGTGGACGCGGATAAATTTTCCGCCGCGCGCGACGCGATGCTCGCCGAAATAGAAAAAATAAAATCCATGTCCGTTTCAGCCGACGAAGTGCAAAAGGCCGTGAAGCAATTTGTTTCCGCCACTTTGTCCGCGCGCAAAACGATGGAAGGACAGGCGCAAAATCTCGGCGGCAACTGGCTCGCCGCGAACGACCTGAATTTTTCCGAGCGTTACCTCGCCGCCGTAAAAAACGTTTCACACGCCGACGTCCAGCGCGTCGCCCGCCATTATCTCACGGCGGAAAACCGGACGCTCTACGCGCTGTTGCCGAACGGCACGTCGCCGAAAATTTCTGCGGCGATTGAGAAGAACACCGATCATCCGGTTCAAAAATTCACATTGTCGAACGGCCTGCGTCTGCTTGTGAAAGAAGATTCGCGCCTGCCATTCGTGGAATTCCGCGCGGCATTCAAAGGCGGCGTGCTCGCCGAAACTCCCGCGAACAACGGCATCACGCTGTTGCTCGGCAAAATGCTGTTGCAGGGAACGCAAAAACGCTCCGCCGAAAAAATCGCCACGGAAATCGAATCCGTCGGCGGCCACATCGACAGCTACGGCGGCAACAACAGTTTCGGCGTAAATGCGGAAGTTTTGAGCAGCGATTTTTCTGTCGGAATCGATTTGCTCGCGGACGTTTTGCAGAACCCGATTTTTCCCGCCGATCCGCTCGAACGCGAACGCGAGGTGCAAATCGCGAGCATTTCTGCGCGCAAAGATGATTTACTCAAAAGCGCGAGCGTGGCGATGCGCCGCACTTTGTTTGGTGAAACCGGTTACGGATTAGATTCACTCGGCACGGAAGAATCCGTTGGAAAACTTTCCGCCGCCGATTTGAAATCATTTCACCGGATATTCACCGCGCCGAACAATTGCGTCCTCGCCATTTACGGCGACGTGAAAGCTGGCGAAGTCAAAGCCGCCGTCGAAAAGGCGTTTGCAAATTGGGGAACCAACAAGAATTCAGAATTTAGAATTCAGAATTTAGAATTGAAAGAAGCCAAGCGTGTTGAAGAAACGCGCGACAAAAAACAGGCCGTGCTCGTCATCGGTTTTCGCGGCACGACTTTGTTTGACGCCGACCGTTACGCGTTGGAATTGATCCAGGAATCTTGCAGCGACCTCGGCTCACGATTGTTTTTGCGCGTTCGCGAGAAACTCGGTCTGGCCTATTACGTCGGCGCGCAAAATTTCATGGGACTCGCGCCGGGTTATTTCGCGTTTTACACCGGCACCGATCCGTCGAAAGCCGAACTTGTCGAAAACGAATTGCTCAAGGAGGCCGAGTTGTTGCGCAACGAAGGTTTGAGCGAGGAAGAATTAAAGCGCGCGAAGGCTAAAATCATCGGCCAGAAAAAAATCGCACGGCAGGAACTCGGCGGTCTCGCGCAGGCGCAGGCGCTCGACGAACTTTACGGCCTCGGCTTCGCCTACGGCGACACGGAAGACGCGAAGTTTGAAGCCGTGACGCTCGAACAAGTCAAAGCCGTCGCGCAGAAATATCTGAAGCCGGATGCGTTCGTGGTTTCAATCGTGAAGCCGCAATGAAGTTCAGACGTAAAGCGCTTTCTCCAAATCGCGCGACAGGACGCTCATGAACGGATAACGGCGGTCGGGTTCGCGCACGAGACATTTCATGATCACCTTTTCGAGCGCGGGCGGGATTTGAGGATTATGTTCGCGCACCGGAACCGGGCCGGAAGGATCGAGTTGCGCGGCCAAAATTTCCGCGGGCGTTTCGCCGGGGAACGGCTTGTGGTTCGTCACCAATTCGTACGCCGAAACGCCGTAGGCGAAAATATCCGCGCGCGTGTCAACCCCTTCGCGTTTCAATTGCTCCGGTGCCATGTAACCCGGCGTGCCGGGATTTTTTGAAAGCTTCAGTGGTTTTGGGGGAATCGGCTGCGCCATGTCAAAATCAATCAGCCGCACGTTGCCGTTGCGCGTCACCAGAACATTCTCCGGCTTGAAATCGAGGTGCATGAAACCGCTTTCGTGGACGTGGCCGAGACCGGCGGCCATATCAATCAAAATTTGCGCGACGTTTTCGACGAGAAGCGGGTCGTGCCGTGCGAAAAGCATCTTTAGATTTTCCGCCTCGACATAATCCATCAGCATATAAAGCGTCCCGTCGGCTTTGCCGTGTTCGACGTAACCGACGATGAAGTCGCTTTCGTTCATCTTTGACAGGATTTCGCAGCCGCGCATGAACCGGCGGCGCGCCAGCAGGTTGAAACGCAGATCGTTCTTGAGCTTGCGCAACGCAAAGGGTTTGCCGCGCGTGTCGGTGACAAGCCATATCTCGGCCATGCCGCCGCTATTGATGATCTCGTGCAGATAAAATTTTCCGCCGAAACGTTCCTGTCGCGGCGCTTCTGCCGCCGTGTTCTGTAATGCGCTTGCCATTTGTCCTTTCAATAAAATATCACGCCGCGACCGTTGTCGCGAACAAAAACCGTCGCCGCCATTCTTACAGACGGAATCAGATTGCATTTGGCGACAAAAAAACCATCATCACCCCATGCGGCCAATTCTGGCGCTGGTCATTTACCTCGTCTTTGTATTCATCGGCGGCGCGCTGCTTGCACCGTGCCTGTGGTGGCTCGCCCAGCATTTTGCAACTTCATTTCCGAAAATCGCCAATGCGCCGTTCCATCGTTTTGTTGACCGCTCGCTTTTGATTCTTGCGCTGGCCGGACTGTGGCCGCTGCTCCGCGCGCTCGGCGCGAAGTCGCGATGGGAAATCGGTCTTGTTCCGCCTTACGGCCAGTCAAAAAAACTTTTCGGCGGACTGGCTCTCGGATTTTTCTCATTGGCGATCGTCGCGGGAATGGTAATCGGTTTCGGCGGCCGCGCTTTTTCTGAAAATCTGACCGCGCACAAAATCGTCGGAGCCATTTTCGGCGCGATTGCAACCGCCGCAATTGTCGCTACTCTCGAAGAGATTCTGTTTCGGGGCGGAATTTTCGGCGGATTGCGCCGCGTGCTTTACTGGCCGATCGCACTCGGCATCAGCAGTGTAATTTACGCGCTTGTCCATTTTCTCCAGCGGACGGAATTCACCGACGCAGTCGCATGGGATTCCGGATTTGTTTTGCTCCCGCAAATGTTGCGAGGCTTCGCGGATTTCCATGCGCTCGTGCCGGGATTTTTCAGCCTCACGGTCGCCGGGATTTTGCTCGGGCTCGCGTATCAACGCACGGGCAACCTCTATTTCTCCATCGGCCTGCACGCGGGCTGGATTTTCTGGCTGAAAATCTATGGCGCGTTCACAGCCGATGTGCCCGGCGCGAAGATCTGGTTTTGGGGCAGCGGCAAATTGATCGACGGCTGGCTCGCATTTTTCGTCCTCGCGGCCACGCTCGTTGTCTTGAGATTTTTGCCGTTGCAAAAACGTTCACCGTTCACGATCCCGTCATGACGGCACTCGCTGCACCGATTGAAAACTGGCTGAACGTCGGTTTGGGATTCATCTATCCCGAAGTCTGCCAGCTTTGCGAAACGGAACGAGTCACGACAAAAGACGGTTTCGTCTGCTCGAAATGCTGGCAGCAAGTCCGTTTCATCCGCCCGCCGTTCTGCGAACGCTGCGGTCTGCCCTTCGAAGGCGACATTACGACACAATTCGAATGCACGAACTGTCGCGAAATGGAATTGCACTTTTCATCCGCGCGCTCGGCAGTCGTCGCGAAAACCGCCGTCCTCGAAATCATTCACCGCTACAAATATCAGCGCGAACTCTGGTTCGAACCGTTTCTCGCCGATTTACTTTTGCGCGAGGCATTGCCTGTTCTGCGCGGACAAAATTGGGATTTGATCGTGCCGGTTCCGCTTCATTCCGTGAAAAAGCGCGAACGCGAATTCAATCAAGCCGAACGCATCGCCGGACATTTGAGCGCGGCGGCGAAAATTCCATTGAACAAAGACCTGCTCCGGCGTGTCACACCTACTGCGACCCAGACTCTGCTCACGCGCGAACAGCGCGCCGCGAACATGCGCGGCGCATTCAGTGTCCGCAACGACGCACAATTGGACGGCGAAAAAATCATTCTCGTCGACGACGTTTTCACGACGGGCGCGACGACAAGCGCGTGCGCAAAAGTGTTGCGCGAGGCCGGTTCGGGCGATGTTTGCGTCTGGACAGTGGCGCGCGGACTTTAGTACTATGTTAGTCAATCAAATGGAAACAACTTCGTTCACGAAGAAAACGCTCGGTGTGGAAATAAAAGAATCGGCATTGACGCCACCGGCTGAAACCGCCCCGGCAAATTTCGCCAAAAAACTGAAGATCGGCACAGGCAGATCCAAGACCAAAAAGCGCGACATTCCCGAAGGGCTTTGGACGAAATGTCCAACGTGCGAGACGATGATTTTCGACAAGGAGTTGGACGAAAACCTGAAGGTTTGCCCGAAATGCAGCCACCATTTTCCCATCGGCTCGCGCGAACGCATCCACTCGCTTGTCGAAACCTGCACATTCGAGGAAATGGACGCGGACATGACAAGCGTGGATGTTCTGAACTTCAAAGGCGCGTCCACCTACAAATCCAAACTGGAGGCTTACAAAAAGAACACGACGCTCAAAGACGCCGTGCTCACCGGCCTTTGCAAGATCGGTGAACACCGCGTCGCGCTCGGCGTGATGGACTTTGATTTTCTCGGCGGCTCGATGGGTTCGGTTGTCGGGGAAAAACTCACGCGCCTGATCGAACGCGGGACTGAAAAGGGACTGCCCGTCATCATCATTTCCACCAGCGGCGGCGCGCGGATGTATGAAGGCATGTTCAGCCTGATGCAGATGGCAAAGACCTCCGCCGCGCTGGCGTATCACGCCCGACACCGGCTGCCTTACATCAGCGTGCTCACGCACCCGACGACCGCCGGCGTCATGGCGAGTTATGCGAGCCTCGGAGATCTGATTCTGGCCGAGCCGGGCGCGATGATCGGTTTTGCCGGCCCGCGCGTCATCAAGGACACGACGCAGGCCGAACTGCCGCCGGGATTTCAAACCACGGAATTTCTGCTCGACCGCGGACTCATTGACGCCATCGTGCCGCGCAAAGAAATGAAAACGCAATTGATTGCGTATCTGGATTTTCTCATCGCGAGAAAAAAAACCGCCGTTGCCGCGACTTGAAATCTTACCGGACTGAATCGCCCGCGTCAATTGTTCGGATCAACGATGTGGATGTCAATGCCGGGCGCGTGGTGCATGAAAAATTCGAGGACGTCCGGACGCGTGAACTGCCACCAGCGCCGTTCGCTCGTGCCGAGAACGACGAGGTGAATGTCGTGCTCGCGGCAGAAATTCAGCAGCGCGTCGCAGACATTTTCGCTTTCCAAAACCGTGACGCTGCCGCCGAGATCGGTCGCAAGCTGGACGTTCTGCATGAATTGCCGCTGCAAATCCGACGGGATACGCATCGGGTCTTCCTTTTTGCGCCGCACATAAACGGCGATCCATTCGCGGTTCAACCGGCCGGCCAGCCGTGACGTCGAGCGCAGCAACCTCGCGGTCGTCACCGGATTCGTGCTGATAAAAAGGGCGATTTTTTCGCTGACATCCGGCGGTGAAATGGCTCCGACGCGTGGACGCTGGTCGAGCGCGTTGGCCGTTTCGCGCAAGGCCAGTTCGCGCAATTCGTTCAAATTATTTTCCGTGAAAAAATTTTCCAGCGCGGCGGCGGCGCGGTCGGCGGGATAAATCTTTCCAAGCCGCAGCCGTTCGCGCAATTCCTCGGCGGTCAAATCAATGTTGATGATTTGATCCGCATCGAGCACGAAACGGTCGGGCACGCGCTCGCGCACGTCCACGCCCGTCGCGCGCAAGACCGTGTCGTGCAGGCTTTCGAGATGCTGGATGTTCATCGCCGTGATGACGTTGATGCCGGTCAACAACAAATCGTGCACGTCGAGGTAGCGCTTGGGATTGTGCGTACCGGCAACATTTGTGAACGGCAATTCGTCCACGATGCAAACGGTTGGATAACGCTTGAAGATGGCTTCAACATCGAGAATTTCCACCGTTCCGTCCGCGTGCGGAACTTTTTTGCGCGGGATGATTTCCAAACCGCCGATGAGCGCCTCGGTCTCCTTGCGGCCATGCGTTTCAATCCAGCCGATGACGACGTCCACGCCCGCCGCCTTGAGCCGGTGAGCCTCTTCGAGCATCGCGTAGGTTTTGCCGACGCCGGCGGCATGGCCGAGATAAATTTTTAATTTTCCCAGCCGGCTTTTTTCAATCAGTCGTAAAAAATCTTCCGGCTTCAACCGTTCGATTGGAGGCGATTCCATGCCGCAAAGAAACTATTTCTGCGGCAGCTGGTCGAGCGCGAAGTTTTAACAGAATGAGGAATCACTTTGGCGGCCCGAATTTTTTCAGCGCCCAATACACGAGAAAAACGATCAATGCTGTGCCCAACACCAAGTAGGCCAAAACCAAAAGTTCGTTGAGCAGGTCGTCGCCCATAACTTTGGACGCATTTGTTGCATCATTTTCCAGGCAACGCGTCCAATGCGAAGTTCAGCGTCATCACGTTCACGCGCGGCTCACCGAATACGCCGAGATCACGACTACTGGTGTTTTGTTGAACCAGTTCGCGAACGCGATCTTCGGAAAGGCCGCGCGCTTTCGCCACGCGTGAAATTTGCAACTCGGCATTTGCTTGCGAAATGTGCGGATCAAGTCCGCTGCCGGAAGCGGTCACGGCGTCAGCGGGAATCATATTATAAGTGGGTGAGTTCGTTGCGATGTTGTTATCCGCGCGGTAGTTGGCAATGTTTTGTGTAATGTTGGCGACAAGATTGGAAGAAGTCGGCCCAAGATTACTGCCGCTGGAACTCGTGGCGTCAAATCCGTTCGCGCCCGCCGCCGATGGACGGGGATGAAAATATTGAGCGCCAGTAAAATTTTGTGCGAGCAACGCCGAGCCGCGAATTGCGCCGGATTTATCCACGAGCAGACTGCCGTTGGCCTGATGTGGAAACAGCAGTTGCGACGCGCCATAAACGATGAGTGGATAAACAACGCACAAAATGACGGCGAAAAAAAGTGTCGCCACAATCGAGCGGCCAAATTCAGCAAAGATATTTTTCATAAATTTTTTATGCGAGATGCAAACCGGCGACGATGAGGTCAATCAGCTTGATGCCGACGAACGGCACGATGACGCCGCCGACGCCGTAAATCAGCAGGTTGCGCCGCAAAATCTCCACCGCGCCGAGCGGGCGGAATTTCACGCCACGCAACGCCAGCGGAATCAGCGCGATGATGACCAGCGCGTTGAAAATCACTGCGCTCAAAATCGCGCTGTCCGGGCTGTGCAGGTGCATGATGTTGAGAGGCGCGATCACGGGAAACGTCACCATGAGCATCGCCGGAATGATTGCAAAGTATTTTGCCACGTCGTTCGCGATGCTGAACGTCGTCAGCGCGCCGCGCGTGATGAGCAGTTGTTTGCCGATTTCGATGATCTCCAAAAGCTTTGTCGGATTTGAATCCAAGTCCACCATGTTGCCGGCTTCCTTCGCAGCTTGCGTGCCGGTGTTCATCGCCACACCGACGTCGGCTTGTGCGAGCGCGGGCGCATCGTTCGTGCCGTCGCCGATCATCGCAACGAGCCGTCCGCCCTGCTGTTCCTTGCGGATCAGAGCAAGTTTGTCCTCGGGTTTCGCCTCGGAAAGAAAATCATCCACACCGGCTTCGTAGGCAATCGCGGCGGCGGTGAGTTGATTGTCGCCGGTGATCATCACAGTGCGAATGCCCATCGCGCGAAAACGCTTGAAGCGGTCGGCGAGTCCGCCTTTCACAATATCTTTCAAATGAATCACACCAAGTGCGCGCCCGCTTGCGGCGACAACGAGCGGCGTGCCACCGGAAAGTGAGATGTTTTTTACAGCGCCTTCCACTTCCGTCGGCAAAGTTCCACCGAGAAATTTTTTCACCGCTTCCGCCGCGCCTTTGCGGATTTGTTTGCCTTCAAAATCCACGCCGCTCATGCGCGTTTGCGCGGTGAACGGAACGAATTGCGCGCCGGGCAGTTCGTGAATTGTCCGCGCGCGAATGCCAAAATTTTTAGCGAGCACGACGATGCTGCGCCCTTCGGGCGTTTCGTCGGCGAGCGATGCGAGTTGCGCGGCATCGGCAAGTTCCTGTTCCATCACGCCGGACGCAGGCAAAAATGCGGTCGCCTGACGATTCCCGAGTGTGATCGTGCCCGTTTTATCCAACAATAAAACATCCACGTCGCCCGCCGCCTCGACGGCGCGACCGCTCATCGCCAAAACATTTCGTTGAAGCAACCGATCCATGCCCGCTATGCCGATGGCGCTCAACAAACCGCCGATGGTGGTCGGAATCAAACACACGAGAAGTGAAATGAGCACGACGTTCGAGAAATTTGTGCCGGAATAAATGCCGAACGGTTTCAACGTGATGACCGCGAGCAAAAAAACAACAGTGAGCGCTGAAAGTAAAATCGTGAGCGCGATTTCGTTCGGAGTTTTCTGGCGACTTGCGCCTTCGACGAGTTGAATCATGCGGTCAAGAAAACCCTCGCCGGGATTGGCGGTGATGCGGATTTTGATTTCGTCCGAAAGCACGCGAGTGCCACCGGTGACGGCGCTGCGGTCGCCACCGGCTTCACGGATGACGGGCGCGGATTCGCCGGTGATGGCGGATTCGTCCACCGTCGCCGCGCCGGAGATGATTTCGCCGTCGGCAGGAATGAGTTCATTGGTGCGAACGAGAACGATGTCCCCCTTGCGGAGTGAATCGGCGTCCACTATTTCGATTTTTCCGTTTGCGGAAATCTTATTCGCGCTCGTTTGCGTGCGCGTCTGGCGTAACGCCTTCGCCTGTGCCTTGCCGCGACCTTCGGCAATGGCTTCGGCGAAATTCGCAAAAAGAACCGTGAACCAAAGCCAGATCGCGATTTGCGTGACAAACAAAGTTTGGCCGGGCGAACGAAAAATTTCCACGGTGCAGATGACCGCGCCAACGAGCGTCACGAACATGACGGGATTTTTCACCATCAACCGCGGGTTGAGTTTGCGGAACGTCTCGCCGAGCGCTGGCACGAGAATTTTCGGCTCAAACATGGAAACGGATTTCGTTGACATAAAAAATTTGTGTTAAAACAGATTGCCTTTCAACATCAGGAAATGTTCGACAATCGGGCCGAGCGTCAGCGCGGGCAAAAAAGTCAGTGCGCCGACCAGCAAAACCGTCCCGATAAGCAAAACCACAAAAGTAATCCCGCTCACGGGAAAAGTTCCGGCGCTCGCGGGGACGATTTTTTTGCGCGCGAGCGAACCGGCCAGCGCGAGCAGCGGCACGATCATGCCGAATCGTCCGAGCAGCATGTCAACACCAAGCGTTGTGTCATACCACGGCGTATTCGCGTTGAGTCCGGCGAAGGCGCTGCCGTTGTTGCCCGCGCCCGACGTGAAGGCGTAGAGAATTTCGCTCAAGCCGTGCGGACCTTGGTTGGCGAGACTTGATTTACCCCAATCGCTCACCGACGCCCAGGCCGTGAAACCGAGAATGATGAACGCAAGAACGACAAACGCGAGTAGCGCCATTTTCACGTCGTAGGCCTCGATTTTTTTGCCAAGATATTCCGGCGTGCGTCCGACCATCAATCCGGCGATGAACACGGCGAGAATGACAAAAATCAACATGCCGTAAAGTCCCGCGCCGACGCCGCCGAAAATCACCTCGCCGGTTTGAATATTGAACAGCGGCACGAGTCCGCCGAGTGGTGTGAAGGAATCGTGCATGGAATTCACCGCGCCGCAACTCGCATCGGTCGTGACCGTCGCGAACAGCGCGGAATCAAAAATGCCAAAACGGACTTCCTTGCCTTCCATGTTGCCACCGGCAACGGCGACGCCGAGATTTTGATGAATCGGATTGCCACGCGATTCAGCCCACCAGCAAACCAAAACTCCCGCAAGACACATGGTCAACATCGCCGACCAAACCGACCAACCGTGCCTTTGATTTTTCGTTTCGCGGCCCAAGTGATACGTCAGTGCGCTGCCGATGCAGAGAAGCGCGAGCATTTGCAGAAAGTTTGAGAGCGGCGTGGGATTTTCAAACGGATGCGCGGCATTGGCGTTCGTGTAACCGCCGCCGTTCGTGCCGAGCATTTTGATCGCGACCTGCGACGCCATCGGGCCTTGCACGATGGTTTGCGTGTCGAGCGTCTGATTTTCCATCACGGGATTTCCCTTGGTGTCGAGAACTGGCTTTCCATTCGCGTCAACTTTGGCGACGGAAATGGTTTGCGATTCGATCAATTTCGCCGACGTGTAAGGTTTGAAATTTTGAATCATGCCCTGCGACACGAGAAAAATTGCGAACAGCAGACAGACCGGCAGCAGCAGATAATAAGTGATGCGCGTCACATCCACCCAGAAATTGCCGATGGTCGTGGCCGAGTGCCGCGCGATGCCGCGCACGAGCGCGCCCGCGACGGCAATGCCGACGGCAGCGGAAAAGAAATTGTGAATCGCCAGCGCGACCATCTGCGAGAGATATGACATCGTGGACTCGCCGCCGTAGCTCTGCCAGTTGGTGTTCGTCGTGAAACTGACGGCGGTGTTGAACGCGAGATGTTCCGACAGCGCGCCGAGATGTTGCGGATTCAACGGCAGAAAATTTTGCAATCGCAGAATCGCGTAAGTGAAAAGCAAACTCACGAGACTGAAAACCAGCATCGCGAACGTGTATTGTTTCCAGCCCTGCTCTTTCACCGGGTCAACGCGAAAAATCCAATAGGTCAGTTTTTCCAGCGGGCGGAAAATCGGATCGAGCCAGGTGTGTCCGTTGGCATCGAACACGCGGCCGAGGTAAATGCCGAGCGGTTTGGTGACGAGCGTGAGCGCGCCGATATAGAGCGCAAGTTCCAACCATTGATGAGCGTTCATGGCATTAAAATTTTTCAGGCCGGACCATGGCGACGATGAGATAAACGCAAAGCGCCACGGAAATAATTCCGAGAATTAAGTTTTCCATAAAAATTTAGAGCTTCTCGCATCCGCGCGCGTAAAGCATGAACGCCGCGAAAAATGCGACTACGACTCCGATGTAAATGATGTCCAGCATAATTTTTAAACAGGCAGACGGCATCGCGGCAAAAGCCGCAACGACGACGCCAAATTATTTAATTTCGGGTGAACTTGAAAACCGCGAACTTCGCGGTTCAGAGGATCGCCCTTCCAAATGCCTGCGAGATTAGCTGACGGGCTTGGCCTTGAAAGTGGCCTTGAAATCAGTCGCCTGACTTCGTTCGCCCCGCCTCAATTGCTTGAGGATTTGGGTCTCCCGCACCCGGCTTCAGGAAGGAAACCGGATTTCGGCTGCAACGGTGCAAGACAATCATCTTCGTCCCGCTTTGTCAAATCTCCGATGAAATCAATCACGTAAACGATTGATGAGTAGTGAAATAAAAATGCAATTACGTTTTGTCAAATCTCCAACTAAATCAGTCGCGGAGAAAATCAATTGCCTTCAAAACTCGGGTTCTTTCCGACTTCATGGCAAATTTGTTTTGCCAAAAGACATGCAACCGCGTCTTAATTTGCGCGCCACTCAATGACAGCCCGGATTAAAATTTTGTCCGCGTTATTTTTTTTGATTCCCGCGACGTTGTTCGCGGCGAATGAAGTTTATCGCGCGACCATCGCGACGCTGCCGGAACCGGCGCGCGAATTTCGCGCCGCGTGGCTCACGGTCGTCGCGACGAATCAAGACTGGCCGTCCGAACCCGGCCTCCCCGTCGCGCAACAAAAAGCTGAGTTGATCGCGTTGCTCGACCGCGCGGCGGAATTGCATTTCAACGCGATTATTTTCCAGGTCCGCCCGGCGTGTGACGCGATGTATGCCTCGCAGATCGAGCCGTGGTCGGATCGCATCACCGGCACGATGGGCCGGGCGCCGCAGCCGTTTTACGATCCGCTCGCGTTCGCCATCGAGGAAGCTCACAAACGCGGCATGGAATTGCACGCGTGGTTCAATCCGTTCCGCGCGCGGCATAGATTTGTAAAATCCATCGCGCCCAATCACATTTCCAGAACGCATCCCGAACTCGTCCGCCAATACGGCGACCAGTTCTGGCTCGACCCCGGCGAACCCGCAGTGCGCGATTACGTTTTGCGCGTGGTCATGGACGTGGTGCGACGATATGACGTGGACGGCGTGACGTTCGACGATTATTTTTATCCATATCCCGATAAGGATTCCGCCGGACACAGACTGGATTTTCCGGATTATGCGACGTGGAAAAAATATGGTGTGCCATTCGGATACACCCACGATGATTGGCGGCGGAATAACGTCAATCAATTCGTCCAAAAAGTTTATCTATCCATCAAGGCGACGAAACCATGGGTGAAATTTGGCGTCAGCCCGTTCGGCGTCTGGCGTCCCGGCTATCCTTCGCAAGTCAAGGGACTGGACACTTACGCGGAAATCTACGCCGACTCGCGCCGATGGCTCAACGAAGGCTGGCTCGATTATTTTGCGCCGCAACTTTACTGGCCGATCGACCAGCGCGCACAAAGTTTCCCGACCTTGTTGCAGTGGTGGCGCGAGCAAAATACCAAAGGCCGCCACGTCTGGCCCACGCTCGCCGATTATCTGGTCGGCGGAACATTTTCCATGGAGGAAATTCCGCGACAAATCCAGATCGTACGCCAACAATCCGATGCCGGCGAAATTCATTTTCATTTGCGCAGCGTCACGGATGATTCTTCCCTCGCAGAAGCCGTCCACAACGAATATGCGCAGCCCGCGTTCGTGCCGCCGTCGCCATGGCTGGATTCAATTCCGCCGGACAAACCGGATTTGACCGCGACGATCGAAAAAAATTCCGGCGCGAACGTCAGTTGGCGGGTCGGCGGCGAACCGGCATGGAAATGGATTTTCCAGTTCCAGACGAACAACGTGTGGACGACGGAAATTTTGCCCGAAGACGTGACCAACCGTTTTTTTGAAAACACGAGTCCTGACATCGTTTCCATCCGCGCAGTTGACCGTGTTGGAAATATAAGTGTGCCGACGACTTTCAAGAAAGGCCGGTTTGCTTACGTGGGCAAGAGCACCTACATTTTCAAGTAATGGTTTTGGAAGGGCTGTAAGCCGAATTCTGTCTGCCGGATTTCTCCGGGAGAGAATCATTTGTCTGTGCAGCCGATACCCGAAACCCGTTTCACTTTCGCGAAACTCGGAGCGGGCCGCTCCGGGGTTTCCTATTTGGCCTTGCACCCGATGGGGTTTTCCGTGCCGCGTCGCTTGCGCTTCGCGCGGTGCGCTCTTACCGCACCTTTTCACCATCACCGCCGGTTTTCACCGAAGGCTGTCTATTTTCTGTGGCACTGTCCGTCGGAAATTTTTCAATCTCCGCCCGCGTGTATCTCCAATCAAAATTGAAGTTACGCGGCATCGCGCCCTTTGATGTTCGGACTTTCCTCTTTCGGCTCGCGCCAAAAGCGATTCTCCGCCCTTCCAAAACCGATGTTATACTAATGGAAGTTATTTTTTTTTCAAGCTGCGAAATGTTCTTGGAAAAATTCCGCGAAACGGCATTCTGTTGTCAAGCAGACGAATCGGGTTAACTTAACTACATGAAAAACGATATGGGGAAAGTCGTCACGCGTATCAAGGTGGAAAACTGGCTGGACGCGGAATTGATCAAAGCGGGTGCGCGCAAGGAAAAACCGCGCAGCGTGGAAACCGACGCCTTGGTGGAAACCGGCGCGGTGAAATTTTATTTGAAAAGCTCCGTCATCCGGCAGCTTGGTCTTCATCCTGTCGGCGAAACCAAATCGCGCACGATGTCCAACCGCTCGGAATTGCGAACGGTTTTTTCGCCGGTCGCGCTGGAGATTCAAGGACGCACCGGCAGGTTTGACGTGGTGGAAATCCCTGATTCATTGCCGAACATCGTCGGCCAGATTCCGCTCGAAGATTTGGATTGGGTGGTGGACTGCCGCAATCAAAAGCTGATTCCCAATCCCGAACACAAAAACGGCGAGCTTGCGGATGAATTTTAATTTTCGGACTTTTTCTCTTCTGGCTCGCGCCAAAAGCGATTCTCCGCCCTTCCAAAACCGTAATAATAATATTCCAAAAAAATAAATTTACAAGCTGCTAGATTTTGGAAGCAGACCAGTATTTGAAATACAAATCAGTTTGTCTGTGCATTCCGCGCGTTTCGTAAAATATGCATCATTTGCTCAGACGCCCGAAATGTCGAATTCGTCGCAGCGATACTGCCATAAGTATCAAAAGCTGTGATGACAATGTTTGTCTGTTCTTGCTTGAGAAGAAAATCTGCGTCTCGAATAGAATTACGATGCCAAGCCCGCTCATAAGGAACCGTCAATTCCCAAAAAGCATTGGTCAGAAAAACAATACAAACCATAGACAGACAACCAAACGTGATGCGCGCTTTACGTCCGAGCTTAAACTCGGCATATAGCCAAACAATCGGAATGGCTAAAAAAAGCAAAAGAATTGGAAAAAAGATAGCCATAATATTTCGCTATTCCCTAGATGAGCCATGCCGAAACGATGGTGTCAATCGCGCATTTTACTCCGCCACGGCCAGCTCCATGTCGCGCGTGTAATAAAGAATCCGTCCGCAGTTCGAGCACGTCACAAGCTCCTTGTTCGATTTGCAACTGACGAGAATCTGCAGCTGCAATTTCATGTGGCAGCCGCCGCAAACGCCGTGGTTCACGCCCACGACCACGTTCTCGCCCTTGCTCTTGAACAACCGTTCGTAGCGGTTGCGAACCGTTTCGTCCACCGCCGTCGCGATCTCCGCGCGTCCGCTTTGCAACTCCGCCAATTCCTTCTTCAAATTTTCCTCGCGCTGGTCGAGTTGAGTGATCTGGCTTTCGACCAGTTTTTTCGCCTCGCTCGCCTCGCCGTTCGCGCGCGCGACTTCTTTTTGCGCGGACTCGGCCTGCTCCATCAATTCGATTTCCTTGTCCTCGATCTTCATGATGTCGGCCTTGCACGTCTCAATCTCGTGCGCGAGCGCCTTGTATTCCTCGTTCTTGCGCGTCTGCAATTGCTGGTTCGCGTATTTCTCGATCTGCGATTTTTTCGCCTCGACATCAAGTTCGAGCCGCTTGCGTTCGGACTCGACCTGCTTCACGCGATTTTTCGCGGCGTCGAGTTGCGATTGCGT
The DNA here is from genome assembly GCA_964536285.1 of uncultured Bifidobacteriaceae bacterium. Taxonomy (GTDB): domain Bacteria; phylum Verrucomicrobiota; class Verrucomicrobiia; order Limisphaerales; family UBA11358; genus UBA11358. Next base: position 41,247 of record CAZHXG010000011.1, on the reverse strand, counting down.
CGCGGCGGCGCGGGCGCGGAGCGTTTCGCGTTCGGGCGAGATGTGGGCGAGTTCCTGTTGAACGCGATGGATTTTGCGGTCGCGGTCCTGCAAGACCAAAAGTTTCTCAATCGTTTCCTGCATTGAAATTGAAAGCGTAGCTACCGTTTCAACTCAAGTCAATGCGCGCGCGGCGGCAAAATGATTTGGCGATTTCACCTTTGGCGGCTAATCTGTGCCCATGCGTTTCATCGGCAACGTCATCGAAAAGTTGCAGCGGCATCCCAAGCGGGTCGTTTTCCCCGAAGGCGACGAGCCAAGAATTTTACAGGCCGCGCGACAATTTTACGCGCTGCGGCTTGGCGTGCCGATCTTGCTCGGCGACCAAACCAAAATCAAGGAAGCCGCCGACAAATTGAACATTTCGCTCGAAGGCATCCGCGTCATCAACCCGGCCACGAGCGAGGACTTTGAAAATTTTTCCAAACGCTTCCATTCGTTGCGCCGCGAAAAAGGTTTGCGCGCCACTGAAGCGCGCGAGGCGATGCTTCAGCCGAATTATTTCGGCACGATGATGCTGGCGATGCACCAGGCCGACGGCGTGATTTCCGGCGCGTCGCACATCACCAGCAGCTTGTTGCGTCCGCTGTTCCAGATCATCAAGGTCGCGCCGGACATCCAGACCGCTTCGAGCTGCATGGTCATGGAAGTCGAAGACACGCGCATCGGCGAAGACGGCGTGTTGTTCATGGCCGATTGCGGCGTCATTCCCGATCCGACCGTTGATCAACTCGCGGACATCGCCGTCTCCACCGCGCGGCTCGCGCGTCACATGCTCGGTATCCGGCCACGCGTTGCCCTGCTCTCTTTTTCGACCAAAGGCAGCGCGTCGCATCCGAGCGTGGGAAAAGTGCAGGCCGCGACCGCACAAGCAAAACAGCGGGCGGAACAATTATTTTTGGAAGCGGACTTCGACGGCGAACTGCAAGTGGACGCCGCGCTCGTGCCGGAAGTCGCCGAACGCAAATTGCGCGAAAGCAAGGTCGCCGGTCGCGCGAACGTTTTGATTTTTCCCGATCTCAATTCCGGCAACATCGCCAGCAAACTCGTCGGCCTCGTCGGACATGCGAACTCTTACGGCCAGATTTTGCTCGGCCTCAACCGCCCCGCCGCCGACGTTTCGCGCGGTTCGAGCGCGCACGACATTCTCGGCGTCGCCGCGATCGTCGCCGTGCAATCCACTGATTATCAAAAACTTTATCCGGGCGCGGACGCGAAGTTGCCCGGCGAGTGAATCGTTGAATCGTTAAACCGGTTCACGATTCGACGATTTAGCGAATGAACGATTCAACGCCAAGAGTTTTTATCGCCGCCACGCGCCAGAACGACGGCAAGACCACCGCGTCGCTCGGCCTCATCGCCGCGTTGCAGGAATTTTTCCCGCGCGTCGGCTACATCAAGCCCGTCGGCCAGCGCTTCGTCGAGATCGAGGAGCAAAAAATTGACGAGGACACGGTGCTTATGGACGCGGTGTATCGCCTAGATTGCCCGCTCGTGGACATGAGCCCGATCGCCGTCGAGCCGGATTTCACGCGCAAATATCTTCAGGCCGCGAACAACGACACGCTCGTCAAAAAAATCCAGAAGGCTTTCGACCGCGTCTCCTGGGAAAAAGATTTTGTGCTCTGCGAAGGCAGCGGACACGCAGGCGTCGGCTCCGTTTTCGATCTGTCCAACGCGCGCGTCGCAAAATTGCTCAATGCAAAAGTCATCATCGTCTCGTCGGGCGGCATCGGCAAACCGATTGACGAAATCGCGCTCAACCAGGCGCTCTTTGAAAAGGAAGGCGTCGAAATCATCGGCGTCATCTTGAACAAGGTGCTCGGCGAAAAAATGGATTACATCTCCGATTTCGCGCGGCGCGGCCTCAAGCGCAAAGGTCTGGAGCTGCTCGGCGTTTTGCCGCACGAACAAATCCTTTGCAACCCTTCGATGGAATTGATCCGCGAAGAATTGCGCGCCGAACTGCTGAACCCGCCCGCGACTTTGCAGACGCTCGTGGACGACGTCATCGTCGGCGCGATGGGCGCGCACAACGCGATGAGATTTTTCAAGCGCGGCGTGCTGCTCATCACGCCCGGCGACCGCGAGGACATTTTGCTCGCCGCCGGCGCTATAACGAGTCCGCAAAGCGACGAAAAAATGGCGGGCATCATTCTGACCGGCGGCCTGCGGCCGGGCGCAAGCGTGCTGAAAGCCATGCAAGCCATGCCGATTCCCGTGTTGCTGGCGAAGGCCGACAGCTACGAAGTCGCGTCCAAGGTTCACAACCTCACCGTCAAAACGCGGCCGAACGACGCGGAAAAAATTTCGCTCATCCGCGACATCGTCGCCAAAAATGTGAACGTGAAAAAAATCATAGACTCACTTTGAAAATGTCAAAATCGCTGCCGATTAATTTGAATTTGAAAAATCTGCCGGCGTATCAACCGGGACGCCCGATTGAAGAAGTCGCGCGCGAATTGAATTTGCCTGCCGATTCGATTATCAAAGTCGCGTCGAACGAAAATCCGTTTGGCCCGTCGCCGCTGGCCGTTGCCGCGATGCAAAAGGCGATTGCCGGCGTGAATCTTTATCCCGACGGCAACGCGTTTTATCTGAAACAAAAACTCGCGGCCAAACTCGGCGTTGAACCGGCGAATTTGATTTTAGGCAACGGCTCGAACGAAATCATTGAATTTGTCGCGCACGCTTTGCTCGTGCCGGGCGACGATGTTGTCGTCTCGCAGTTCTGTTTCGCCATTTATCCCATCGTCGCAAAAATGTTCGGCGCAAACGTCATCACCGTTCCCGCAAAAAATTACGGACACGATTTGCCCGCGATGCTTCGCGCCATCACGCCGAAGACGAAAATTGTTTTTGTCGCCAACCCAAACAACCCGACAGGGACGCTCGCGCCGCGCGAAGAAGTCATCCAATTCGTAAATGAAGTTCCCGACGACGTGTTGCTGGTGATGGACGAGGCTTACATCGAATTTTTGGACGACGCGGTGGACTTGGTTTCGCTCGTGCGTTTGGGCGCGCGAAAAAATCTGATTTTGATGCGGACGTTCTCAAAAATTTACGGGCTCGCCGGTTTGCGCATCGGTTACGGCATCGCAAATCCTGATCTGATTGGCGCGCTCGAAAAAACGCGCCAGCCGTTCAACATCAATTCCCTCGCGCAAGCCGCCGCGCTCGCCGCGCTGGACGACGACGAACACGTCCGCAAAACGCGGCAGAATAATTTCGCCGGACTGGAATTTTTCAGCCATGCGTTCCGCGACTTGAAGCTGGAATTTGTCCCGTCGTCCGCCAATTTCATTCTTGTTCGGGTCGGCGAAGGACAAAAAGTTTTCGACTCGATGCAAAAGCAAGGCGTGATTGTTCGTCCGATGGGCGGCTATCAATTGCCGGAGTGGATACGCATTTCCGTCGGCATGCCGCAGGAAAATGAACGCTGCCTCGGCGCACTGAAAATTGCTTTGAACAAAAAGTGATTGAATCCCGCGCCAAACCGTTTACTTATTCCCCGCTGAAAACAATCAACAAGCCAAAGTGAAACTGACCGACCTGCGGGGCATCCTGCAATACATTCCGCAATTCCGCGAGAAGACGTTCATCCTCGCGATTGACGGCGCGATCGTCACCGACGAAAATTTCGCCACGCTGCTGCTCGACGTCGCGGTGCTGCGTTCGTTGAGCATCCGCGTCGTGCTCGTCCATGGCGCGTCGGCACAAATCAAGTCGCTCGCCGAGGAACAAAACATTTCCGCCTCGAACCTCGACGGCGCGGGCATCACGGACGCGAACACGCTCAAGCTCGCGCTCAACGCCGCGAACCGGCTCACGCACGAGATTCTCGAAGGCCTTTCGGCGAACGACCTGCGCGCCGCCAGCACGAACGTCATCATTGCGCATCCGATGGGCATTATTCAGGGCGTGGACCATCAGTTCACCGGCAAGGTGGAGCGCGTGGACACGGCGCTGTTGCAGACGCTGCTCGCTCAGGATGTCATTCCCGTGATTCCGCCGCTCGGCTTCGACGGCGACGGCCGGACGTATCGCGTCAATTCCGACGGTGTCGCGCTGGCAGTCGCCGAGGCGCTCAAGGCGATAAAATTGATTTTCATCACGTCCAGCGACGGATTGATTTACAACGGCCAGCTCATCCGACAAATGCTCGTGGCCGAACTGGACAAATTGTTGCAGCAGAACAGCGCCGGTTTCGCGCCAGAACTGTTGTCAAAGGCGCAGCACGCCGCCGCCGCGTGCAAAGCAGGAATTCCGCGCGTGCATGTCATCAACGGCAAGGTGGACGAGGGTTTGCTCGCGGAAGTTTTTTCCAACGACGGCATCGGCACGTTGATTTACGCGAACGAGTATCAACAGATCCGGCCCGCGAAGAAAAAAGACATTCGCGCGATCCAATTGCTGACGAAAGCCGCCGTCGAATCGGACGAACTCGTCAAGCGCAGTCGCGCCGTGATTGATAAAAGCCTCGGCGATTATTTTATTTTTGAGATTGATAAAAATCCCGTCGCGTGCGTCGCGCTGCACGTTTATCCCGAGCAGAAAAAGGGCGAGCTCGCCTGCCTTTACGTTGCCTCGTCGCATGAAAATCAGGGCATCGGGCGCAAGCTGATCCAGTTCGTCGAGAACAAGGCGAAGGAATTGAATCTGAACGAACTGCTCACACTCTCGACGCAGGCGTTTACGTATTTTCAATCCAAAGGCGGCTTTGGCGAAGGCACGCCCGACGATCTGCCGCCCGCGCGCCGCGAAAAATACGAGCAAAGCGGAAGAAATTCCAAAGTGCTCGTGAAGAAATTGAAATAGGTTCGCGCCATGCCGACAGTTTTCATTCATAACGGCTATCGCGTCAGTTTTTACAGCTACGATTTGGCCGAGCGGATGCACGTTCACATTTTCAAATCCGGCCGCGAATGTAAAATCTGGCTGGATGATCTTGCGCTCGCCTTCAATCACGGATTCAAACCGCACGAAATCGCTGAAATCCGAAAAATGGTTTCGGAACGCCGCGTGGAAATCGTCCAACGATGGCTTGAACACAAGCGCAATGAGAATTAGAATCCTGCTGTAGATGCAAACACCGCCGGCCATCACAAAAGTAGTCGTGAACGACGAATTGCTCGGCTTCCATTTGGAAGACGGGCGGTTTATCAGCGTGCCTGTCGCGTTTTATCCGACGCTCGCGCTGGCAACGGCGAAAGAACGCGGCAAGTTTGAGATCAACGGCTCGTCCGTTTATTGGCCGGAACTGGACGCCGACATTGGCGTTGAAGGTTTGCTTGCCGGAGCGAGAGAGCATCATTTTTACGCGCGCAAAGCGGTTGAGCGCGCCGTGCGTTTGAAACGATTGCCGAAAACTGCCTTGGAAAAATTCTCCGGCAAACTGCAACCCGCGTGACGGTTTTGGATAATTTTTTACTCGCTTGTAAAAAGCATAACATTGCTCCGACGCAATTTATTCTCATCGTCAACATCACCGAACAAACCGTTTCGCTTTTTGAGCAAAACGAATTCGTAAAAAAATTTTCCTGCTCCACTTCGCGTTTCGGCATCGGGCAGGCGGAAGGCTCGAATCGCACGCCGCTCGGATTGCATCGCATCGCGGAAAAAATCGGCGCGGGCGAACAGGCGGGAACGGTTTTCAAATCGCGCAAAGTCGTCGGCCACACGTCGCAGCCGGAATTTGCGAACGCCAAGATCACCACGCGCATCCTGTGGCTCGAAGGTCTCGAACCCGGCTTGAACAAAGGATTGAACGGCGGCGTCAACGTGGATTCGCACGCGCGCTACATTTACATCCACGGCACGGCGGACCAAAAATCCATCGGCCAGCCCGCGGCGCACGGTTGCATTCATCTTGCAGACGCGGATTTGATTCCGCTGTTTGATCTACTGCCGGGCGGCACACTGGTTTGGATCACTGAATCGTAGCAGCCGACGTGAGGAGGCTCTAATAGCTTTTTTGAAACGAGCCTCGGCTCCTACGGAACTTTAGGTACTTGCACTTCTGCGCCGGCAGTTTAATTTGCCGATGTGTTCGTCCGCATCGGCAAAATCTGTCTCGTCCTCGCGCTCGTGGCGATGCTCGGCGCGCATTGGGCACTCCTGCAAACCGTCGCGTGGACGACGATGCTCGCGAATAATCTTTGCACACATTCCGTCACGGAAGCCGTGACGGAGACTTTCGACGGTAAGCATCCGTGCCCGCTTTGCATGGCCATCGCCGCCGGAAAAAAATCCGAACAGAAAAAAGAGTTCACACTTCAGTCGCAGAAACTGGAATTTCCGCCAGCGAAGGAAAATTTTGTTTTGATCGCGCCGTCGCAATTTCAACTTTTGCCGCTGGAAAATTCCTCTGCAAAATCTCTCGCGCAGAAACCGCTGCTTCAACCGCCGCGCGGATTCTTCGTTTGATTCAATCGCAGCTTGGTTGCTTGCGTCGTGTTGGCGCGGGTAAAATGATTTTCCCTTTAACTTTGAGAGCGCCGTTGCGCGTTCTCGCAACTTTAATTTCAAATATGAAAAATAAAAAAAACAATTCAGCTGTAGCGGTAAAAGTCCGTTGTGGTTTGTTAGTTGGAATGCTCGCACCAAGTGTAGTTCACGCTTGCGCGTGCGGCTGTGGTGTTTTTGACGTGGGCGGCAGTTCGATGTTGCCCACCGGCGCGGGCGGTGCGGCTTTTTTGCAATATGATTACATGGATCAAAACCGAAACTGGAGCGGCTCTTCCACCGCACTGGCGGCAAACAATGACGACAAGGAAATCGAGTCGCATTTCACCACGCTCGGGTTGCAATATATGTTCAACAGCAGTTGGGGCGTGCAGGCGGAATTGCCTTACACTTTCCGTTACTTCAAAGGAACGGACGATGTTACCAGCGAAATCGCGTCGCATAGCTGGAGCGGGTTGGGCGACATCCGCATTCAAGCCCTTTACACCGGCTTCTCGGCGGATTTGTCCAGTGGCGTGTCGCTCGGCTTGAAATTGCCGACGGGCAGTTTCACTGAAGACATGGATTTGGTGGATCGCGACACGCAGATTGGCAGCGGCAGCACAGATATTTTACTGGGAGGATTTTATCGTGGCAATCTGGACAAAAATCAAACGTGGGATTGGTTCGCGCAGTTTCAACTGGATATGCCGGTGGCGATACAGAACGACTATCGTCCGGGCATCGAGTTTGATTCTGCGGCGGGAATTGATTACAAGGGATTTTCGCTCGGTCGCGTGAGGATTTCGCCGGTGGCGCAGGCGATTTTTTCCTATCGGAGTAGCGACAGCGGCGCGAATGCCAATCCCGACAACTCCGGCTACGAACGCATTTTGCTTTCACCAGGAATTGAATTTCACGTTCATCCGGTGAAAATTTACGCGGACGCGGAACTTCCTGTTTTTCAAAACTTCATAGGCAACCAACTGGCTGCGCCGGTGCTGTTCAAAGTCAGCGTGAGTTATATGTTTTGACCCGACGTGGCGGTTTTGACATCTAGCCTGATTCGTTTAACTTGGTTGCTCTGAAATCATGGCAGCCATGAACTTGAACGAACAGATGACGCAACTGGCCAGACAAGCCAAGACTGCGTCGCGCGAACTCGCGAAACTCATCACGCGCGAGAAGAATGATTGTTTGCTCGCGATGGCCGATGCGCTCGAAAAAAATTCCGGCGCAATCAAAGAAGCCAATGCGCTCGACATGGAAGCTGCGGCTAAAAATGGTTTGCCACCCGCCATGCTCGACCGGCTCAAGCTCGACGACAAAAGAATTTCCGCGATGGCCAAAGGTCTGCGCGAAGTCGCGGCATTGCCTGATCCGGTTGGAAAAATTTTGGACGAGCGCATTCGCCCCAACGGACTCAAGCTGCAAAAAATTTCCACGCCGATCGGCGTCGTCGTCATCATTTACGAATCGCGCCCGAACGTCACGGCGGATGCCGCGAGCCTCTGCTTCAAGTCCGGCAATGCGACGATTCTGCGCGGCGGCAAGGAGGCGTTGAACTCCAATCTGCTCATCGCGCAAATCATGATTGACGCGGGCAAAAAAGTGCTCGCGAAATTTCCCGAACACGCGATCCAAGTCGTGCCGACGACGGATCGCGAGGCGGTTCCCATTTTGCTTTCGCTCACGCAATACATTGATTTGTGCATGCCGCGCGGCGGCGAAAGTCTGATTCGCGCCGTCGCGGATTGCTCGAAAGTTCCCGTCATCAAACATTACAAAGGCGTATGTCACGTTTTTGTGGACGCCGACGCCGATTTGAAGATGGCTGAGGAAATCGCGATGAACGCAAAAGTCCAGCGTCCCGCAGTTTGCAACGCGATGGAGACCTTGTTAGTGGACAAAAAAATTGCGGAAAAATTTCTTCCACGGATTGCGCCGAAACTTGCCGATAAAAAAGTCGAGTTGCGCTGCGATCCTGAAAGTTTTTCCGCGCTTTCAAAACTAAAAATTCAAAATTTAAAATTCAAAACTGCTTCCGAGCAGGATTATTTCACGGAATACAACGATTACATTTTGAATGTTCGCGTCGTGGATGGCGTGAAGGCCGCGATTGACCACATCAATTTTTACAGCTCGGCGCACTCGGACAGCATAGTCACGAAGAACGAAGCGCACGCGAAACAATTTCTGGCCGAAGTGGATTCCGCGACGGTTTATTGGAACGCCTCGACGCGTTTCACCGACGGCGGCGAGTTCGGCATGGGTGCGGAAATCGGCATCAGCACCGACAAGATCGGCGCGCGCGGCCCGATGGGTCTGGAAGAACTGACGAGTTACAAATGGCTCGGCATCGGCAACGGACAAGTGCGGACTTAAGTGCTTTTTCTGGCATAAAAAAAGATGCGCGCATTCATTTTTAGTGTAATTTATTTAGACCGCCTATGAAAAGAATCTTTACTGGCCGACGAGCGTTCATTTCGCTCGCACTGATGACTGCGCTTTCATTCGCCGCGAAAGCGGATCAAATCATTTACGACGATGCGCTGGAAAATGGCTGGCAAAATTGGGGCTGGGCCACATTGAACTACGCGAACACCTCGCCGGTACATTCCGGCAGCGATTCCATCAGCGTCACGATGTCCGCATGGCAGGGAATTCAAATCTGGCATTCCGACATGGATTCCACGCCTTATACGAACATCACTTTCTGGTTGAATGGCGGTTCCAGCGGCGGACAAAAATTGCAGGTCTATGGTTTACTGGATGCCGGCGGTTCGCAAAACCAGGCGCAAAGCGCACGTTACCAGCTTGCAACGTTGACGGCCGGCGCATGGCAACAATTCACCATTCCGCTCTCGGCGTTGGGCGTGGCCAACCAGGTCAACTTCACCGGGTTCGTCATTCAAGATTCAACCGGCAACGGCCAGCCGACGTTTTATGTGGATGATATTTCGCTGGTGACCAACGCCATTGTTGCCGGAACGAATGCGCCGGTTTCCATTTCCATCAATGCCGCGTCGAATCGCCTCACGATCAGCCCGTTGATTTACGGCGTGGCTTTCGCCGCGTCGTCCAGCGAGTTGCAGGATCTGAACGCGCCGCTTCATCGCTCCGGCGGCAATGCGGAGACCCGTTACAACTGGCAGATCAATGCCACGAGCCACGCGGCGGATTGGTATTTTGAAAGCATTGCCGACAGCCCCAGCACGGCGGGTGCGGATGGCGATAGCTTTATCCAGGAATCGAAAAATGCCGGCGCACAGGCGATGCTGACCATTCCCATCATCGGCTGGGTGGCGAAATTGGGACCGAGTCGTGCCAGCCTGGCGAGTTATTCCATCAGCAAATACGGCGCACAAACAGGTTCCGATCCGTATTGGTCTGACGCCGGCAACGGCATCGCTTCTCCATCGGGCTTGAACATCACCAACAACAATCCCACCGATGCGAACCAGACCGCCGATACAAATTTTCAAGCCGGATGGGTGCGGCATTTGACGAATACTTGGAGCACGGCGACCAACGGCGGTTTGCAATATTACCTCATGGACAACGAGTGGAGCATCTGGCAGGGAACACACCGTGACGTGCATCCTATCGGCGCGACCATGGGCGAGGTGTTCACAGATTATTGCAACTATGCAACGATGGTGAAAAGCATCGACCCGAACGCGCTTGTCGCCGGACCGGAGGAATGGGGCTGGCCGGGCTATCTTTACAGCGGCTACGATCAACAATGGTCCGGGGCGCATAACGATTACAACCCGGCGGATTATCCTGATCGTGCGGCACACGGCGGACAGGATTTTGGGCCGTGGTTTTTGAGCCAGGTGCAAGCGCGCAGCCAGGCGGCCGGCCGGCGGTTGCTGGATATTTTCACACTCCATTGTTATCCGCAGGAAGGCAGCGTCAGCGGCGATGCAGTGGATCCGGCGACGGAATTGTTGCGGAATGAATCAACCCGCGTTTTCTGGGATACTACTTACGTAGATCCCAGCTGGATCAACAACATCATCATGCTCATTCCCCGGATGAAGAGTTGGGTCGCGACCTATTATCCCGGCACGAAAATCGGTGTCACCGAATACAACTGGGGTGCCGAGTCGTCCATCAACGGCGCGACCGCGCAAGCGGACATTCTAGGAATTTTTGGCCGCCAAGGACTCGACCTTGCCACGCGCTGGGCCACGCCCGACACGAGCACGCCTACTTACAAGGCGATCAAGATGTATCGCAATTATGACGGAAACAAATCCACTTTCGGCGACACGAGCATTCAGACCACGGTGCCAAACCCGGACAACCTCTCTGCCTTCAGCGCCGTGCGGACTAGCGACGGCGCGCTGACGCTCATGGTAATCAACAAAGACCTCAACAACGCCTCGCCCATCAACGCCAGCATCACCAACTTCAATGCCACCGGCACCGCGCAACGCTGGCAGCTCACCGCCGCGAACGTCATCACCCAGCTTGCGAACATTTCCTTCACGAACAGCATCCTCAAAGACATCGTTCCGTCGCAGAGCATCACGCTCTATGTTTTACCGGTCGTTACGCCATTCAATCTCAAGGCCGGGACAAACGCCGTGTCGGGACAACTCACCATCTGGCTCAACGGGCAGACCGGACTGACCTACGCCTTGCAATCCTCCACCGATCTTGTGCATTGGTCGGCGTTCGCAACGAACATGCTCACAAGCAATTCATTTCCGTTTTCTGTCTCGACTGCGAACAGCACGGTGAAGTTTTATCGTGGCCTGTGGTTGCACTAAAATCGCCGCAAAGAATTTATAAATCAGTGGAAAGCACCGCGCCGATTGACAATCCTAACCCGGACGCAAAAAAGGCCGGCTACATCCGCTCGCAAATTCCCCCAGATGGACTTTTTGCCGGATTTGATTGGCGCGTTTCGCCAACGCCATTTTCACTCGGTGAAAATTTGGCAAAGGAAATCGAATCGCTGGGTCGTGTGCTGCTGCAATTTTATCGCGCGGTCAATCTGCTCTACCGCAAAAGCGCCGAAGGCAAGCAGCCGGAATGGATCGCGCACTGGCTCGACCTGGGCAAACCGCGCGAGTTGATTGAGCTTCAGCATTCGCCCGCATTCAAAAACGAAGTGCCGCGCGTGATACGTCCCGACATTTTACTGACGGAAAACGGCTTCAGCATCACGGAACTGGATTCCGTTCCCGGTGGCATCGGCCTCACGGCTTGGCTGAACAAGACATATTCGGAACCCGGAATCCAGAATCCAGAATCGAAAGTGATTGGAGGTGCGGATGGGATGATCCGTGGATTTGAATCCATCTTCGGCGACGCAAAACAGGTTTACATCGTCGTTTCGGAAGAAGCAAAAACTTATCGCCCGGAAATGGAATGGCTCGCTCAACAACTCGGCCCGCGATTCACGGTTCACAATTCAAAATTCAACGACTTCGCGGACAGCGGCGCGGTTTACAGATTTTTTGAATTGTTTGACTTAAAAAACATTTCAAGCGCGAAACCGATTTTTGAACTCACGGCGGAAAAGAAAATTCTGTTGACGCCGCCGCCAAAACCGATTTTCGAGGAAAAAATGCTGTTCGCACTTTTGTGGAACCGGAATCTGCAATCGTTCTGGCGACAGGAACTGGGTGAAGGTTTTTTTGCGCGTCTGAAAAAAGTCATTCCCTACACCTGGCTCGTTGACCCGACGCCGCTGCCGCCGCACGCGGCCATTCCTGAATTGAATTTGACTGATTGGCAACAGCTCAAGACGCTTTCACAAAAAGAGCGTGATTTGATTTTGAAGGTTTCCGGTTTTTCGGAAAATGCGTGGGGGGCGCGCGGTGTTTTTCTCGGCAGTGATCTGGCGCAGGCGGACTGGAGCGTGGCGGTGGACGCAGCGTTGAAAAATTTTGAAATTTCGCCATTCGTTTTGCAGCGGTTTGAAAAACCGAAAATCGTCGAAGCGCAATGGTTTGATTTTGCGAAAAGCGAAATTGTGCCTATCAAAGGCCGCGTGCGACTGTGTCCGTATTATTTTGTCAGCGGCGAAGGCGATTCAGCTCGTCCGCAACTTGGCGGCGTGCTGGCGACGATTGTTCCTGCCGATAAAAAAATCGTTCACGGCATGAGCGAGGCGATCCTTGCGCCATGCGTGGTGTGAACTTGCAAAACAGTCCCGTGTCGCGTAAAAGAATTGTCCTTTGGCAGCCAGTTTAGCTCAGTGGTAGAGCAACGGTTTTGTAAACCGTCGGTCGTCGGTTCAATCCCGACAACTGGCTCCACTTCTATCTGTGAGTGCAGCAAGAAGTTACGGGAGTGGGATGCTAAAGTGTCGGCAGGAATGCCAGCAAACACCCCTCTTAACTTGTTAGTCCTCCCGTTAAAGAAAGTAGTAACCTTGTTACCATGTGTCACGAAGCGTATGGACAAACACGGAATAACGTAAGAAAGCTGCGGACCATGCGGCACCGCAGCCCTTACGCGAATAATTTGATCACCAGAACTTAATGTAGAACAGGACGACGCAGCCCACGACAATCAGGCTCAAGACGACGTCCATGGCATTCCAACTGGCGCGCGTGGCGGCCTTTTCCTCCGGCGTGGCACCATACCAGGTGTATTTGATGGTCTTCGGATCCGGCGCCTTGGTCATGAGACTGATGATGACCATCAGTGCGGCGGTGAGCACAAACAGCCCTTCGCAATAATAGAGCCAGTGGATGTTCCAAAAGTCGAACATAATGGTGTTGTGCGCGGCCTTGATGGGGGCGATGCCCGCGTTGTATTGATCCAACGTGATGACCTTGTGATAGAAATCTCCTTTGAGCTTGGACACCGCATCGGCGTCGTTACGCATCACAAGGTCGGCGGCGAGACGTCCGAAACCGCCCAGCATGCCAATAACAAAAGCCCACAACGCCGCTGGGGCGGTGGCACGTTTCCAGAACACGCCCAGCCCGAATAACACCGCGATGGCAGGCGAGAGATAGCCCTGGACGTTTTGAAGATACAGATAAAGCGGCATGTGGAGGTTCTTGATCACCAGCACCCAGCAAATGCCGATGAAGACAATCGCGGCCGTGGCGAGGCGGCCAACAATCACCTCGGTTTTGGGCGAGGCGGTCGGATGCCATTCACGGTAGAAATCCATGGTGAACAGCGTGGCGGAAGCGTTGAATTTGGATCCCAGCGACGCCATGAGGGCGACAATCATGCCGCAGGCCACCATTCCGCGAAGTCCGTGCGGCAGAATCTGCGCGACGAGCGACGTGTAGGCGGCGTCACCGCTGGTGCTGAAACCGACGCCGGGCGTCTTGGTCAGCGCAAAGGCAATCATGCCCGGCACAAGGAAGATGAACACCGGCGTCAGCTTGAAAAAGCCGGCGAGAATGGTGCCGCGCCGGGACTCCTGCTGGTTTTTGCCGGCGAGTACGCGCTGGACGATGTATTGGTCTGTGCACCAATACCAGAAGCCGATGATGGCCGAGCCGGGCAGAATCGCCAGCCAGGGCCAGTCGGGATCGTTGATGGAGCGGACGAGGTGGACATTGTCGCCGACGGTCGTGAGGGTGGCATGCCAGCCGTCAACGAGGCTGCCGTGGCCCAGGACGCGAAGCCCCATGAAGAGGATGCAGACGGAACCAAAGATGAGCACCGGCGCCTGAAGCACGGCGGTATACATGATGACGCGCATGCCGCCAAAAACCGTGTAAAGGCCGGTGGTGAAAGCCAGCCCCAAGGCGATGGCCCAGAAGACGTCAATCTGGTGTCCGAAAATGTTCACCGAATTCACGTTCAATAGCGTGCGAATCACGACATCGCCGGCGTAAATGGTGGCGGCGATTTTGGTGAGCACCAGACTGGCCATGGTCAGCAGGCTCAAGACATTTCGCGAGCCGCGGCTGAAGCGCAGTTCGAGAAACTCCGGCATGGTGAAAACCTTCATGCGGTCGTAAAGCGGCACAAAGGCCCAGCCCAGAATGAGAATCCAGTAAGCGTGCATTTCCCAGTGGGCCATCGCCATGCCTGTGGCAAAACCCGCGCCGGCCAGTCCGACGAGGTGTTCGGAGCCGATGTTGGAGGAGAAGATCGAGGAGCCAATCTGCAGCCAGTTCGCGTCGCGCCCGGAAAGGAAGTAATCCTTGCCTGACTCGTTTTTCTTCCTCATGGAATACCAGACGGTCAGGACCATGCCGACGGCAAAGGCGATGATGACGGCCAGATCCAAGCCGTTGAACACTGTGCCGTTCATTCCCCCCGTCACGGACGACGCGGCGAGGTTGTTGGTGGCTGTCTCCATACTATTCGTTATGTCATTCATAGCATTTAAGTTTTTCCAGCCTGATTATTCGGCGCTGAATTTATACTTGATGATGTTGTGATAGGTCTCGCCGGGTTTGAGTTCCGTCGAGGGGAAATTCGGCTTGTTCGGCGAATCGGGATAATGCTGCGGCTCCATGCAGAAAGCGGAGCGGCGTTGATAGACTTTCCCGCCTTTGCCGGTGATCGTGCCGTCAAGAAAATTGCCGGCGTAAAATTGCAGGCCGGGCTCGTCGCTCCAGACTTCCATCACGCGACCGCTGATCGGCTCGACAACGCGCGCCATCAGGCCGAACTGGCCGGGCGGTTTGCTGATAACCCAGTTGTGGTCATAGCCGGGGCCAAATTGCAACACCGTGTCGGGATCATTGATGCGCGCACCGATGGCCGTAGGGTTGCGAAAATCAAACGGTGTTCCCGTCACATCGGTGAATTCGCCGGTCGTGATTAAGCCCGCATCCACCGGCGTAGTTTTGTCGGAATTGATATAAAGAATTTGGCCTAGAATGTCGCCGTTCCCCTGCCCGGCGAGGTTGAAATAAGAATGATGCGTGAGATTCACCACCGTCGGCTTGTCCGTTGTCGCGGTGAAGTTCAACTTCAACGCGTTGTCGTCGGTCAGCGTATAAACCGCCGTGACGTTCAGGTTGCCGGGAAAACCCTCTTCGCCGTCCTTGCTCAAATAATTCAGTTCGAGCCGCGGGCCATCCGGACCGACATCGGCTTTCACCGCCGTCCAGACAACTTTATCAAAGCCCTTCAAACCGCCATGCAACGTATTGCCGTTGTTGTTCGCTGCCAGCGTGTAGGTGTTACCTTCGAGTGTGAACTTCGCGCCGCCGATGCGGTTGCCGTAACGGCCGATGAGCGCGCCGAAATACGGGCAAGCCTTCACATAGCCGGGGTTTACATAGCCGTCCAGATTGTCGAAGCCGAGAACGATATCTGCATATTCGCCGTTTTTGTCCGGCATGGTGAGCTTCTGCACAATCCCGCCGTAGGTTATGATGCACGCCTCGGCGCCCTTGGTGTTTTGCAGCGTATAGATTTCCACCGGTGTGCCGTCGGGAGTTTTTCCAAAAGAGGATTCGCTGATGGAGCCATGTGATTTTGACATTGAAGCGCAGCCTGCAAGAGAAGCCACGCCAAGCCCAGTGAGTGCCATCGCGATGTATTGCATTGTTTTCATGGTCGATTTTATTGTTCAATTTTGACCGTAATACGCCTTCTTCCCGTGTTTGCGGAAAAAATGCTTGTCGAGCAAAACGGATTGCATCGGTTGCGTCTTGGGATTGACGCGCAAAGTCTCGCTCGCCAGTCGCGCGATGAATTCCAAAACACCCGCGTTGTGAACCGCGTCGTGAACATTTTTTCCCCACGTGAACGGTCCATGGCCCGCCACGAGAACCGCCGGATGTTCGAGCGGATTCAATTTTTTAAACGCCTCAATAATGACAAGTCCGGTATTTTTTTCGTAATCGCTTTTGATTTCGTTCGCCGTCATCGCGCGCGTGCAGGGAACGTCGCCATGCCAGTAATCCGCCTGCGTGGTGCCGTAAGACGGAATTTTTCTCCGCGCCTGCGCCCAGGCTGTCGCGTAAAGACTGTGCGTGTGGACGACGCCGCCGATTTCCTTGAACGCGCGATATAAAACCAGATGCGTCGGCGAGTCCGAACTCGGCTTCAGATTTCCCTCGACTACTTTTCCATCCGCCAGCGAAACGACCACCATGTGTTCCGGTTTCATGCCGGAATAAGGCACGCCGCTCGGCTTGATGACCACAAGTCCGCGCGCGCGATCAATGCCGCTGGCGTTGCCCCACGTCTGGATGACCAGACCTTCCGCGACCAGTTTCAGGTTCGCGGCGCAGACTTCTTTTTTCAACTCTTCAAGCATGGGAATTGGCAGGATTATTTCCGTGCGCGGCTGCGAATGTCAATCAGTTGCTTCATCACGTCATGCAAATTGCCGCTCCATTCGCTCGTCCCGAACGCGTCGTGCAACTTTTTATAGATCACATACAACTCACGATAAACCGCGTGCGCCTTCGGATTCGGTTTGTAAATTTTTGGCTTGAGGCCGGTCATCTTCTCTTGCGCGGCGGCAAAATTTTTGTGCGAGCCGGCCACGACCGCCGCCGCAACCGCCGAACCCAATGCGCAGGTTTGCGCCGAGCGCGAAATTTTCATCGGACGCCCCGTCACGTCGGCATAAATCTGCATCGTCAACGCGCTTTTTTCCGCGATGCCGCCACAGTTGACGACCGACGAAATTTCCACGCCGTATTCTTCAAAACGGTTTATGATCGTCAACGCGCCGAACGCCGTAGCTTCGATGAGCGCGCGGTAAATTTCCGCCGGCGTCGTGTAAAGCGTCTGGCCGACGAGCAGGCCGGTAAGTTTTTGATCCACCAAAATAGTACGGTTGCCGTTGTTCCAATCGAGCGCGATCAATCCGGATTCACCCGGCTTTAACTTCAACGCGGCTTCGTCCAAGTCGCGATGCGACAAAACTTTTTTTCCGCCCGGCTCGATGTAATTGACAAGCCAGTTGAACAAATCGCCCACGGCGGATTGTCCGGCCTCAAGTCCGAAATAACCGGGCACGACGCTGCCGTCCACGATGCCGCAAAGCCCCGGCACGTCCGCGAGTTTTTTCGTGTTCGGTGAAATCGCGATGTCGCAAGTGCTCGTGCCAATAATTTTCACGAGACATCCCGGCGCGACGCCGGAACCGACCGCGCCCAAATGCGCGTCGAACGCGCCGACAGCGATGGGAATTCCTTCAGACAAACCAGTTTTTTTCGCCCACGCCGAAGTAAGGCCGCCGACAGCGCGGTCAATCGAATGGACACGCGGCGTCAGACGCGAACGCAATTGCGCGAGCTTCGGATTTAATTTTGAAAGAAATTTTGCGTCGGGATAACCGCCCCAATTCGCGTTCCACATCGCTTTGTGCCCGGCAGCACAAACGCCCGCGATGAATTTGTCCGGCGCGAGGGTGCCGGTCAGCACGGCGGGAACAAAGTCCGCGAGCTCAACCCACGAATACGCGGCGTTGAAAACTTCCGGCGCGACGCGAAGGCATTTCCAGATTTTGCTCCAGAACCATTCGCTTGAATAAGAGCCGCCGCACTTGGCGAGAAATTGCGGACGGATTTTTTTCGCGAGCACGGTGATTTCGGCGGCTTCGTTGACTCCGGTGTGGTCTTTCCACAACCACGCCATCGCCGCCGGATTGTTCGCAAATTTTTTCTGGAACGCGAGCGGCTGGCCGTTCGCATCCACTGGCAACGGTGTGCTGCCGGTCGTGTCCACACCGATGCCGACGACCTGCTCCGGCTTGAAACCGCGCACGTTTTTCTTTGCGTCGGCGAGCGCTTTTTTGATCGTGATCTCCGCGCCGTTGATATAATCCGCCGGATGCTGGCGCGCGAGGTTCGGGTCGTTCGACAAAATCACGCCCGCCGTTCCGTGCGCGTAATTCCAGACCGCGCTGGCGATTTCGTCGCCGTTCGCGACGTTGACGATGAGGCAGCGGACCGAATTCGTGCCGTAATCCAGCCCGATGGCGTAATGGTTTGCCATTTTAATTCTCGTTCAAAGCCGTTTGCAAAAGTCGGTCGCCCGTGGCCGAGATTTGCGCGGGATTGTTTTTCCAGTCCGCCGCGCTGACGACATTCCAATAAACCGAGTAGCGTTCGTGATTTGCCTTGTAAAACGGAACAAGCGTCACGTCATTCGGCTGGCCAAGATTTTTTGTTTGGAAAACCAGCGGCTCGCCCGCCGGCTCGACTTTTTTCAGAAACGTTTTTTTGTCGCCGACAAAAACCGGAACTTTCGGGTCGGGAATTTTCACCAAATCCCACTGGTCTTTGGCGTAAGGATTCGGCATGTCGTTTGTGCCCAAATTTCCGGCGAGCACAATCGGGCCGTAAAGCAGCGCGACGATGTTGGTCGCACCCGGCAGTGGCTCGGTGTGCAATTTCATCAGCAACTGGATTTCCACGCGGTCGCCGTTTTGCCATTCGCGGTCAAGCGAAACGTAAGAGCCGGGCGCGCCCGAAATTTTTTGCTTTTTGCCGTTCACGCGTACAGAAATTTTTCCCGACCACGCCGGCCAGCGGATTTTCAACACGAGTTGCATAGGCGTTTGGGTTTTGAAATTCAGTTGCGTCACGTCGCTTTCAGGAAATTTGGTTTCCTGCCGCACGGTGAGATTTTTTTCCGGCCACGACAGTTCGGACGGAATGAACAGGTTCACAAACAATGAATTGTCGCCGTGAAAATAAATCGTGTCGCCGTATTTCGCATGGTTTTCCATGCCGGTGCCGACGCAGCACCAGAAGGAAATGTCCGGCTTGGAATAGGTTTTGAAATGGCCGGGCTTGAGCGACATGAAATAGGTGAACATCCCGGTGTCCGGGTCTTGCGAGGCGAGGATGTCGTTGTAAAGTGCCCGCTCGTAAAAATCCATCGTGACGGCGTCTGGCTGCCACTCGAAAATGTGGCGCGTGAGCTTGAGCATGTTGTAGGTGTTGCAGGTCTCGGCGGTCTCGGCGGAAAGATGTTTCGCAAAGTTGTTCGTCGGAAAAAAATGTTCGCTGTCGCTGTGGCCGCCGATGACGTAGGAACGGTGAAGCACGACTTCCGACCAGAAAAATTTCGCGATGTCCGCGTCGCGTTCGTCGCCGGTCAATTCAAACTGCCGCGCCGCGCCGATCATTTTCGGGATTTGCGTGTTCGCGTGCAGGCCGTTCAATTTATCCTCGCCGCGCGCCAACGGATCGAAAATTTTCTTCTGGTTGAACGCCTCCGCCATTTTCAAATAATCCGCGTTGCCCGTGACGCCGTAAAGATTTGCCAGCACTTCGTTCATGCCGCCGAATTCCGTGTCGAGCGACGCCTGCATTTTTTCCTCGGACAAATTGTCCACGCGGAATTTCACCCAGTTCGCCATGTTCGTCAGCACTTCGAGCGCCTGCGCATTGCCGGCCAGTTGATTCGCATCCAAAAGTCCGGTCATGATTTTGTGCAGAGTATACCAAGGCGCCCAGACATTCTGGCGGTTTTCCACGCGGTCAATGAACGATTCGGGAAACGCGGACAAATAACCCGCGTGCGAACCGTTCGTCGCGAGCGCGTTCTGGCATTCGGCAAATCCGGCGACAATTTTATCAACGCGCTCTTTGAACCGCGCGTCGCCGGTGCTGGCGAACATCAGCGAGCACGCCGACACATAATGGCCGACGGTGTGACCGCGCAGTTCGCAATTCGGTTCTTCCCAGCCGCCGTAAGGTTTTGCATCCGTCGGCAAATTCGCATTGACGCGAAAATTCCGTAGCAGCCGGTCGCAGTCGAGGCTCAACAGATAATTTTCGTCGCGAAACATGGCGGCGCGAAACGGACTGTCCAGCAAACGCACTTGCGAAAGCGAAAACGGCTGCGCTTGCTGAGCAACAGCCGGCGTGATGTCGCCGCGTGAAACGGCCGCCGCCAGCACGAAGGCGAACATGACCAACATATTTTTTATCGCGGGCATGATTGGATCAAATCAAGACTAAATCACAAAAATTACGCTGTCATTCTTATTTAAATCGCAGGATTGTGAACGAGTCCGCCGGAAATTCATGTTGAAATTCCGGGCCGGAAATTTCCAAAGTGCTTTCCTTGGGCGAAATTTTTTGCGGGGCGGCAAAGGAATTTTCATCGCGTGGCTGACCCGCCAGCACTGTGATTTTTGCCTTCGAGGAAATTTTATCCAAGCCCGTTAGTTTCAGTTGAACGGAAGCGGAAGCGCTGTCGCCGTTGACGACTTTGAGAATGACTTCGCCGCTGGCATTGTCGCGGGTGGCGGATGCGAACAGTTTTGCGCCCGATGCGGAATCCAATTTTATCGGCAGCACGACGTCGCCGTGATTAAGGCTGTAGAGTTGCTGCACGTAATAATTTGGCGTGCGATAGACGTTCAGGCTGTCCACCCAGATCAAATCGGGCGTCCATTGCCACGCTTCCGAGTTGGCGAAGAGCGGCGCGTAACTCGCCATGCGCACGACGTCGCCGTTGCGTTCGAGGCCGGTCATGTAGGCCGCCTCGGCGAGGGCGCATTCGAGGTTGTTGCGGTTTTTCACGCTGACGGTCCGGTCGCTTTGCGCGGCGTATTCGCCCATGAAAACTTTCGGGCCGTTGCGGTCGTAATTGTCGTAGCGATGCGTGTTGTTGAAAAACCAATCAGGCTTGTCGTAACAATGTTCGTCAATAATATCGGCGTGCAGTTCGCGCAATTTCGGCCACGCGAAATGAAAGCGGGCGTCGTCCGGTGACGGGCCGGCGGCGGACACGAGCTGGATTTCAGGATATTTTTCCTTCAGCGCCCTGGCGAACAGCGTGTAACGGTCAATGTATTGCTGGCCCCATTGTTCGTTGCCGACGCCGAGCATTTTCAAGTTGAACGGTTCGGGATGTCCGAGCGCTGCGCGTTTCCCGCCCCAAGTGGTGTTGGTCGGGCCGTTGGCAAATTCAACTAGGTCGAGCGCATCTTGAATGTAAGGGCCAAGGTCATCAAGCGGGCAGAGTTCGCCGGAATTAAACTGGCAGGCCATGCCGCAGTTCAAAATCGGCAGCGGCTGCGCGCCGATGTCCTCGCACAATTGAAAATATTCATAGAAGCCGAGGCCGAACGATTGAAAATAATCCGGCGTGGGGCGGTGAGCGAATTCCGTGTTCCAGCGATTGACAAGCAGCGGACGTTCTTCCACCGGGCCGATGGTGTTTTTCCACTGGTAACGTTTGCTCAACACCGAGCCTTCCACGATGCAGCCGCCGGGGAAGCGCAGAAAACCGGGATGCATGTCGGCCAGCGCCTGCACCATGTCCGCGCGCAAACCGCCGGGACGACTTTTCCAGGTGTGCTCCGGAAACAGCGAAACCATGTCGAGATCAACAATGCCCTTGCCGTCCATGACAATCGCCAGACGTGCGTTGGGATCGGTGTCCTTGGAATGCAGCGTGGTGGTATATTTGTTCCAGCCAGAGGAAAAATTCGTCAATAGCACCGCGTCGAGCAACGTGCCGTCGCCGCCGTAAAGTTGCACCCGCAAAACCGGCGAGCCATCCACGACGCGAATCTGCGCGGAAAAATCATACATCTCATCCTTGCTCACGCCCATTCCGCGAAAGCCCTCATTAGACAAGCCATACGTCGCAGTGCCTTCGGACACGATCCGTACATAATGCGGATTGGCGGCGTTGAACGGGTCGTCGTCGCGGACGGATAATTCGCCGTGCGCCAGATTCGGATGGATTTCGATCCAGCCCATCATCGATTCTGGAAATTCAAACCCGCGATTCTTGACCATCTCGGCGTAAAGCCCGCTGTCCGCGCCGAAGTTGATGTCCTCGAAAAAAATCCCCCACATGGCGGGATTGAGTTTCGCGCCCGGCTGGTCCGCTGCCACGGAGATTTTCGCCATTTGCGCATTCACCGAAAAGGCCGATACCAGAACTGCGGCGGCAAAAAGATTTTTCAAATTTAATTTTTTCACGCGCGTGCAAATTTTTGAATCAGGAAACCCAGCCGCTCTTGAGACCGTAAGCAGTTTCGTTCCAGAGCAATTCCTGTTTGAATTGACGCAATTTCGTGCCAGCGTCAATCACGACGACTTCGATTCCGGCAATCGCCGCGAAATCTTCGAGCATCTCGGTCGTGACCGCCTGACTGAACCCGGTGTGGTGCGCGCCGCCCGCGTAAATCCATGCCGCGCACGCGTCTTCGAAATTCGGACGACATTTCCAAACGGCTTGTGCGACCGGCAATTTCGGCATCGGCTTTTCCGGTTTGACGACATCCACCTCGTTGACGAGCAGACGAAAACGATTTCCAAAATCCATCAGCGCCGTGTTCACCGCCGGGCCGGCGGGCGTGTTGAAAACGAGACGAGCGGGATCAGCCTTGCTGCCGATGCCAAGCGGATGCACTCGCAGCGACGCTTTGCCATCCGCGATGCTCGGACAAATTTCCAACATGTGCGCACCGAGAACCAATTTATTTCCGGGCTGCAAATGATAAGTGTAATCTTCCATGAACGACGTGCCGCCTTTGAGTCCGCTCGCCATGACTTTCATCGCGCGGACGAGCGCGGCGGTTTTCCAATCGCCTTCGCCGGCAAAACCGTAACCGTCGGCCATCAAACGCTGCGGCGCGATTCCGGGCAGTTGCACCAAGCCGTGCAAATCTTCAAATGTTGTGGTGAAGCCCTTGAAATTTCCGTCCGCCAAAAACTTGCGCAAGCCGAGTTCGATGCGTGCGGCTTCGCGGATGGAATTGTGCCGCGCGCCACCCGTGCGAAGATCGGCGGCGACGGAGTAAGTCGCTTCGTATTGCTCGACCAGGTTGTCAATTTTCTTCGAGGTCACTGCATTGACGACTTTCACCAGATCGCCGACTCCGTAGCCGTTGACGGCAAAACCAAATTTGATTTGCGCCGAAACTTTGTCGCCTTCGGTAACGGCCACTTCGCGCATGTTGTCGCCGAAGCGGCAGAACTTCGCGGTCTGCCAGTCGGCCCACGCGGCAGCGGCGCGCGCCCAGGCGCCGAGTTTTTCCTGCGTAGATTTTTCCTGCCAGAAACCGACGACGACCTTGCGGTTCAAACGCAACCGGCTCCAGATGAAACCGTGTTCGCGGTCGCCGTGCGCGGCCTGGTTCATGTTCATGAAATCCATGTCAATCGTGGCCCACGGGATGTCGCGATTGTATTGCGTGTGCAGATGCGCCACCGGCTTGCGCAATTGCTTGAGGCCGTTGATCCACATCTTCGACGGCGAAAATGTGTGGCACCAAGTGACGAGGCCGATGCACTTCGCGGCGTTGTTTGCTTCCTTGCAAAGTTCCGTGATGTCGTCCGGTGTCGTCATCACCGGCTTGAAAATAACTTTCACCGGAATCGCGGGCTCGGCATTGAGCGCTTTGGAAATTTCCTGCGAATGTTCGGCAACCTTCTTCAAAGTTTCCGGTCCGTAAAGATGCTGGCTGCCGGTGACGAACCAGACTTCAAATCGTTTAAGGTCGGTAATCATTGTTGCAATTATCCATATCACCTTCCAATTTTCGAGAACAATTCGCCATTCACTCCGTCTGGTTTGAACAATTCTGTGCGTTCTGCGGTTAAGTTTGCCGTGTCCAAAAAGATTACAAAACGCGCCAAAGCGGGACAGTCTTGGCAAACACAAAATTTAATGATGCTGTTTGATAAGAGTTGTCGGGGGTCAAACCCGTTATTTTTCCCAAAATGCATTTAAAATGAACAGATGAAGAGCCGTCGTTACATTTAAATTGGATTTGTGGCATTGGCGCTGCTACACTCCTTACAGTCGCGGTTGCAACAGGCAATCAAGTGAACAAAGATGTAATCATATAACCCGCCTGTTGCGTCGTTCACACCGCTTCAAAAAGAAAGATAAAAAAATGAAAGCGACAAAGAACCTCCGTAAAGCCGGTTTCACACTCGTTGAAATCATGATCGTCGTGGCCATCATCGGCCTCTTGGCGGCGATTGCGATCCCCAACTTCGTGAAAGCCCGCGCGACCTCGCAGGCCAATGCCTGTATCAACAACCTCCGCCAGATTGACGCGGCGGCCAACCAATTCGCGTTGGAGCAAGGTAAAAAGACCAATGATGGCATCACCTATCCTGGTGACTTGACGCCTTACATCAAGTTGAACAAGAATAATTCCATTCCCGGATGTCCGGCTGGCGGCAATTATACTGAAAGCGCCGTCGGTACTGCTCCGGTTTGCACTCTTAGCACCCTGACCAGCCAACCTCACATTCTGCCGTAATTTGAGATTTGTTTGACAAAAAAGCCCGAAGCGAAAGTTTCGGGCTTTTTTGCTTTTAACGCGCTTGAAATAAAAGGTTTCACTTGGAGTTTGGCACTGGTGCTGCTAAATTGACATCAATTGTGGTCGCAATGGGCAATTTGTGAACAATATCGTAATCATTATAACCCGCCCGTTGCGCAGTTCACGCCGCACTGGAAAGAAAATTAACATGAAAACTGCCAAAATCTTGCGCATAGCAGGGTTCACGTTGGTGGAAATAATGATTGTCGTGGCCATCATCGGTTTGTTGGCGGCGATTGCCATCCCCAACTTCATACATAGCCGCGAACAATCGCAGGCCACCGCCTGCATCAACAACCTGCGGCAGATCGAATCCGCAGTCCAACAAGTCGCCCTTGAAAAGGGATTGCACGTCGGAGACAACGTCGTTTACCCGGACGACGTGACGCCTTTCATCAAACTGAATAGGAATAATTCGATTCCAGGTTGCCCGGCCGGCGGCAATTACAGTTTGCAATCCGTCGGCACCGTTCCGCAGGCCATCTGCTCGTTAAGCGATACCGTTAATCCGCCCCATATTCTTCAGTAAACAAAGAATTTAAATTCACATAAAAGTCCGGGACGAAATTCCCGGGCTTTTACTTTATTGTCACCCGAAAATCGCTTACAAATCGGCGGATGTCTCGTCCACGCGTTATTGTTCTGGCGCTCGCCCTGACCACCCTACTGGTTTATCTGCCGGTGACGCATGATGGCTTTTTGAATTACGACGATCAGGATTATGTCACTGAAAATTCCATGGTGCAAAGAGGACTGACGTGGGCGGGAATCGAATGGGCCTTCACCACCGGCCACGCGAGCAACTGGCATCCGCTCACCTGGCTCTCGCACATGACGGACTGTTCGCTCTTCGGCCTCAATCCCGGCGGACATCATCTAGTCAATGTGCTCTTTCATGCAGCTAATGCAGTTCTACTTTTTATATTGTTGCTGCAACTGACCGGCGCGCTCTGGCCATGCGCCTTCATCGCCGCGCTATTCGCCTGGCATCCGCTGCACGTCGAATCGGTGGCGTGGGTTGCGGAACGCAAGGACGTGTTAAGCACATTTTTCGCGCTGCTGACACTGTTGAGCTACACGAAATTTGTGAAAGAAAATTGCCGCCGCAGTTTTTGGTTCGCGCTGATTTTCTTCGCGCTCGGCCTGATGTCCAAACCGATGCTCGTCACCCTGCCGTTTGTGATGCTGCTTCTGGATTTCTGGCCGTTGCAAAGATTTTCACATTTCAAATTTCAAATGGCGACGGTCACACGCTTCACGCTGGAAAAAAATCCATTCTTCCTACTCGCGGCCGTTTCCTGCTTGGTCACTTTTTTTGCGCAGTCCCAACAAAGCGGCGATGCCGTCGCTTCGCTCGAATTGATTCCGCTGCATTATCGGCTTTTAAACGCCGTGATTTCTTACGGGCGCTATTTGTTGAAAATGGTCTGGCCGGTGAATCTGGCCGTCATTTATCCACTGCCGGAACATTTGTCATGGATGTACGCGGCGGCGGCAACTTCCGCCGCGGCGTTGTTCATCATTTCGTGGCTCGTCTGGCGCGGGCACCGGAAATTCCCCTATCTGCTCGTCGGCTGGCTGTGGTTTCTCGGCGCGCTCATCCCGGTCATCGGCCTCGTGCAAGTCGGCTCTGCGGCATTGGCCGACCGTTACACTTACGTTCCGCTCGTCGGAATTTTTATCGCCGTCGTTTTCGGCGGTTGCGATTTGGCAAAACGATTTCAAATCCCGAAAATCATCATGGCCGTTGCGACCGTCTCGGTTCTCGCAACCTGTCTGATTCTTACTGAAAACCAACTGCGTTACTGGCGCGACAGCGAGACCCTCTTTACCCATGCACTGGCCGTGACAAAAGACAACCATGTCGCGCACGTCAATCTGGGCGTCGCCCTTGACCAGAAAGGCGAACCGAACGAAGCGCTCGAACAATACCGCGCCGCCGAACGACTGGCCCCGGAGCTTTATCACATCCACAACAATCTCGGCAACCTGCTCGACAAAATGGGTCGGCCCACCGAGGCGCTGACCGAATATCGCCAAGCCGTCCGGCTCAAGCCCGACTTCGCGTTTCTGCACAACAGCCTCGGCGACGAACTCGCCACACTCGGTCGGTCCGACGAGGCGTTGCAGGAATTTTCCACCGCCGCGCGGCTGGATCCAAATTATCCGTGGCCGCGCGTCGGAACCGCGAAAGTTTTTTTCAAGCAAGGCCGCGACGCCGAGGCCGTGGCTGAACTCCGCGCCGCGCTGCGGATCCAACCGGACAATTTCCAGATCCTCACCACCGTCGCGCATTATCTCGCCGCGAACGAAAACGCCGCCGCGCGTGACGGGCAGGCCGCGCTCGTGCTCGCCACCAAGGCGAATATTTTGACCGGGGGCAGCCAGCCGGTGGTCTTTGACATCCTCGGCATGGCCTACGCCGAGACCGGCGATTTCACCAGCGCGCAAACCTGCGCCCAAAACGCGCTCGACCTCGCCACCGCCGCGCAGATGAAAAATCTTGAACCGCTGAAGGCGCGGCTGGAGCTTTACAAGAAACACCAGCCATGGCGGGAATCCTTTCTAAAAAATTGATCTGCAAATCACAACAGTCGCGGTTGACTCTTACGGCCGTTTCAATTAGGAAAAAGGCGGTTCATCAAGACTGTTTGCACTAGCTCATGAGCGTCATTCTGAAAACCGAGAAATTGCGAGTCGAATTCAAGAGCCGCGAACTGCGGCAAAAAATCAAAGTCGCGCTGACCGGCCTTGATCTCGAAGTCAACGCCGGCGAAGTCTTTGGTTTCCTCGGACCGAACGGTGCGGGCAAGACCACCACGATGAACGTCCTCCTCGGCTTCGTTCCGCCCACCAGCGGCGCGGCTTACCTCTTCGGCATTGACGTCCGCCAGCCCATCGCACGCCAGCGCATCGGCTATCTGCCGGAGATGACTTATTACTACAAATTTCTGACCGCCGAGGAATTGCTCCGATTTTATGCGAAAATCTTTGGACTGTCGCGCGCCGAAGCCGACAAGCGCATAGACCAGCTTTTGAAACTCGTCGAATTGGAAAGCGCGCGCAAACGCCCCATCAAATCCTATTCCAAAGGAATGCAACAGCGCGTCGGCCTCGCACAGGCGCTCATCAACAATCCCGACCTGCTGATTCTCGACGAACCGACCAGCGGCCTCGACCCGCTCGGTCGAATGAAAGTTCGCGAAATCATCGAACGCCTGAAAAACGAAGGCAAAACCGTCTTTTTCTCGTCGCACGAACTCGGCGAAGTCGAGACCGTCTGCGACCGTGTCGCCATCATCCATCAGGGCGAACTCAAAACCGTCGGACGCGTTCATGAAATCATGGCAAACTATCCGACTCTCGAAAAGGCGTTCCTGAAAATCGTCGGTTATCAATCCGAACTTGTGACATGAAAACCGTTTTTGCACTGGCTGGCGTCGTCATCAAAGAACTTTACCGCCGCAAGGATTTCTACGTCCTGTTCATCATCACCATTTTGATTTGCCTCGTCATGGCGTCCGTCAACATTTTCGATGACGCCAAAATCGTCCGCTACCTCAAGGAAATCTGCCTGTTGCTCATCTGGATTTCGTCACTGGTCATCGCCATCACCACCACCGCCCGGCAAATCCCGGCGGAACGGGAACAACGCACACTTTTACCTCTTCTTGCCAAGCCGTTGACGCGGACACAATTGATCCTCGGGAAATTTTTCGGCTGCTGGTTCACCTGCGGTCTGGTGCTGGTTTGCTTTTACACTTTCTTCGGCGCACTCGCCGCAAGCCGCGAACATACCTGGCCGCTGCTGAATTATTTTCAAGCAGCCACATTGCACTGGTTCATGCTCGGCATAGTGGTCGCGCTCTCGCTGCTCGGCTCGCTCGTTTTCGCCGCGCCTTCGTCCAACTCGACGATCTGTTTCGTGATAGTCGCCGGCATCCTGCTCGTGGGCAGGCACCTCAATCAAGTCGCGCTGACGCAGCCGGAACCTGCCCGCACCATCGCCTATTCGATCTATTACGCGATTCCCCACCTCGAATTGTTCGACGTGCGCGATTTGATCATCCACAACTGGCCGCTCATCGGCTGGAAATATTTCGGCTTCGCGATCCTTTACGCGCTCGCTTACACGGCGGTTTTTCTCATCGCCGCCTGTCTGGTCTTCCGTCGAAAAGCGGTAAATTGAAAAATGAGTTCGTCCCGGACATATTTTTTGCTGTTCGTCGCGCTGCTGGTCTTTTGTTTCGGTCTGGCCGCACGGCTGGAGCCGGAATTTCAAGCCATGCGTTTGAGCCGCGCGAACGGCGACGTTTTCAACGTCCTGCTCGGCGACAGCCGCGCGATGTTCGCCAACCATTTTTACGTCAAGGCCGACGAATATTATCACAGCGGCTATTACCCGACCATTTTCGACAACCGCGACAACTTTGAAACGCCGCACATGGCCGAGGACACCGGCGCGGTCAACAGCAAGAATCACGGCGAGGAAGACAGTTTCATGGGACCGACGCGCGACTGGATTGACGCCTTCAGCCGCCACTTTTTTCCCGACCGCCACACGCACCTGGACGAAGGCGGCCCGACCGATGATTTGAGCGGGAGCGATAATGTCCGCGAAATTTTGCCGTGGCTGAAACTTTCCGCCGACCTTGATCCCGACAACGTCCAGACTTACACCGTCACCGCCTACTGGTTGCGGACGCGCATGCACAAAGACGCCGAGGCCGAGGCCTTCCTGCACGAGGGTTTGCGAAATAATCCAGACAGCTACGAAATTCTTTTCGAACTGGGCCGCCTCTATGACGAAAGTTATCATGACACCGGGCGGGCGAGAAATGTTTGGGAAGCCGCCATCCGCAAATGGCTCGCGCTCACGCCGCAAACGCAAAAGGAAAACAAACTCATCTTCGGCCAGATCACCGATCATCTCGGCAAGCTCGAAGAAAATGCCGGCAACTTGCAGAAAGCCATAGATTGGTTTCAAGCCTCGAAAAAAGTTTCGCCCACGCCAGACGCCCTGCAAAAGCAGATTGATGAACTTCAGAAAAAAATTGCAGCGCAATCACCTGTCACAAACAATCCGGCACATTAAGAATTGCGCTTTGTTTTTCGTGTGCGGTTTTGATTCAATGACGGCAATGAAAAAGCGACTGGCAAAAATTTCGCGCAAGACGAACGAAACCAAAATTTCCGTCAGCCTCAATCTCGACGGCAAGGGCAAATCTTCCGTCAAAACTGGAATTCCATTTTTCGACCACATGCTCACGCTCTTCGCCAAGCATGCGACGGTGGATTTGAAACTGGTTTGCAAGGGCGATCTGGAAGTGGACGCGCATCACACCGTCGAAGATTGCGGCATCGCGCTCGGACAGGCGTTTGCGACTGCGCTCGGCGACAAAAAAGGAATTCGTCGTTATGGCGCGGGCTTTCATCCGAAAAATCCGTTCACCGGCGAAGCGTTCGTGCCGATGGACGAATGTCTCGCGCGCTGCGTCGTGGATTTTGGCGGACGGCCGCATCTCGTCTGGCGCGGGCTGGATAAATTTTCGCAGAAGAAGATTTCTGACGCGGAAAAAAACCAAGACGTTTCCAGCGCGTTCCGGTTCGGGCTGGCGCGCGAATTTTTTCAGGGCTTTGCGAACGAGGCGCGCTGCAATCTGCACCTCGAACTGCTTTACGGCGACGAGCCGCATCACATCGTCGAGGCGCTGTTCAAGGCGTTCGCGCGAGCGGTGGACGCCGCGCGCCGGCACGACCCGCGCATCGCCGGCCAGTTGCCGAGCACGAAGGGGAAATTGTGAAACGAGACAGGCTGCAAACCAATTTGGCCGACCTAGATGTTAGGCAACGACATGAAGCGTGACAAACTACTTGTGGAAGCAAGAGCAAGAATCATTTGGGGAGAACCATCTTCATCTGTATTTGATTTTCTGGTTTCAAATGACATCTCAGAAAAAGATGCAGCAGCCAAGGTGAAAGAATTTAGTCTTGAGCGAAACAGAGAGCTACGAAGATTTGGTTTCAGGGATATTATTATTGGTGTGCTGCTTGTGGGCGCAACGGGCATTACAATGTGCCTATTTTTTCCGCTTTGTTCTGGTTTTATCTCTCTTTATATCAGAGCAGTTTGGCCACTTGGTTTTGTTGTAATATATGGGCTTTGGAAGGTAGTGAACGGAATTATTAATTTTGTATGGCCGCAATCAGAACATAAATCCATACCGGACATCGCAGAATGAACAAGTTGCCTAACACGGAGATAGCCCGCAAATTTCCTTCGCCGAAATAAAAAACGCCCCGCAGTTTCCCACGGGGTGTTTAGTATTTTCAGAATTGCTTCAAGCGCCGACGCTCGCCAGTTCTTCGTTGTTCTCCACGTTCACGATCTTGAACTGTTCGGCGTGCATGCCGGTGTCGGCGCGGAAGGACAGCTTGCCGAAGTAGCGTTTCTCCATCTCGATGAGATGTTTCTCGTCCTCGGTGCGCAGCCGGTCCAGCACGGTCGGATGCACGACGATGCGCAGTTGAAAATCCGATTCGTCGCGCGTGCGCTTCTTCAAAATTTCCTGCAGCTTGCGCTGGATCTCGACGCTCATGGTCACGACGCTTTTCACCTTGCCGCGGCCCTTGCAATACGGACAGTCGTCATAGACGGCGGAGCGGACGCTTTCGCTGTGGCGCTGGCGCGTCATCTCCATAAGGCCGAGCTGCGAGATGGGCAGGATGTGCGTCTTTGCCTTGTCGCGGCGAAGGCCGTCCTTGATGCGCTGGTAAACGGACTGCTGGTCGCGGCGCGATTTCATGTCAATGAAATCGAGCACGATAAGTCCGCCCATGTTGCGCAAACGCAACTGGCGCGTAATCTCCTCGGCGGCTTCAAGGTTCACTTTCAGAATCGTCGCTTCCTGATCGCGGCTGCCTTTGTGGCGTCCGGTGTTCACGTCAATCGCCACGAGCGCTTCAGTCTCGTCAATGACGATGTAGCCACCGCCTTTCAAATGCACCTGACGGGAGAAGGTGTTCTCCAGTTGCTTGCTGATGTTGAAGCGGTCGAAGATCGGCTGCGCCTCGGCGTAGAGTTTTATCTTGTTCGCGGAACGCTTCGAGATTTTTGAGATCATGTCGCGCATCCGGTCGTGTGCCTTTTGATTGTCCACGACGATGCGTTCGACATCTTCGGTGAGAAAATCGCGCACGGTGCGTTCGATCAAATCCGGTTCCTGAAACACGCATGTCGCCATCGGCTGCTTTTTGATTTTTTCCGAGACTTCGCGCCATTCCTCGAGCAGCAGCGCGAGGTCGCGTACGAAATAACGCAACTGCTGGCCTTCGCCGGCGGTGCGCATGATGACGCCCATGCCGTCGGGAATGGCGAGTTCGCGCAGGATTTTTTTCAGGCGTTTGCGTTCCTCCTGATTTTCAATCTTGCGCGAAATGCCGGATTGATCGGAGTTCGGAAGCAAAACCAGATAGCGTCCGGGCAGAACGAGATTCGTCGTGACGCGCGGGCCTTTCGTGCCGATCGGACCTTTGGTGACTTGCACGACGATTTCGCTGTTGGGCGGATACAAACGCGGGATGTCCCGTTGCGTGATTTTGGGTTTGTCGCGACGGCGGCCTTCGCGCTCGACGATTTCCACGCCGCTGTCGAACTGGTTGGGCACGATGTCCCAGTAATGCAGGAACGCATTTTTCTCGAAGCCGATGTCCACGAACGCGGCCTTGAGGCCGTCCTCCAAATTGCGGACACGGCCTTTGAAAATGCTGCCGACCAAACGTTCTTCGGTCGTGCGCTCGATGTTGAACTCTTCGAGTTTCCCGTCTTCAAGCACGGCGACGCGCGTTTCGAGCGTCTCGGCATTGATGACGACTTCCTTGCAGATTTTCTTTTCCGGCTTGATGAGCCGCTGGACTTTTTTCACGAGATTTGTCGCGGCATCCTTGATGGTTTCGAGAACGCCCTTGGGCTGTTCCTTGATCGCGACCGGCTCGAATTTTTCCTCCTGCACCTGCGCAGGAATTTCCGAATGCGGCTCGCGGAAATCCTTTTTGTCGGGAATGGTCGCGGGCGTTTGCGCTTTTTCCGCGCTTTCGGCGGGCAGACCGGCGGCGATGTTTTCCGCGCGCTCGATTTCCTGCGCATGGCGTTTCTCGAAAAGGCGGTCGGTGCCCCCCTGCTCCGCAACGACATCGGCGCGCGCCTGCACTGCGTCGCGGTCGGCTTTTTGCGGATTTTGGCCAAGCCCGCCTTTGGGACGGAACCGCATTCCGCGACGGCGACGGGAAAAGTTATTATTGCTCATATCAGTATCCTCTTCTGTGGATGTATACGTTTTGCATCAGGCCCAGCGCGATCAACGAGCACAGCACTGAAGACCCGCCGTAACTTAACAGCGGCAGTGGGATGCCCGTCACCGGGACGATGCGAATGTTCATGCCGATATTGATGAACACGTGGCTGAAGATGAGCGTCACGACGCCCACCGCCACGAGTTTGCCCAGGCGATCGCGCGCCTGGCCGGCGATCCTCAATCCTGTGAAGAGAACCACCGCATACAGCGTCAGCACCAGAATGGAGCCGACGAATCCTTCCTCCTCGGCAATGACGGAGAAAATGAAATCATTGTGCGCCGCGCCCGGCGGCAAAAATCCCAGCGCGGTCTGGCTGCCCTGACGCCAGCCCTTGCCGGTCAAACCGCCGGAGCCGACCGAAATCAGCGCCTGCCGGACTTGATACGACTTTTCAAATTGCAGGCGGTGTGCGTCGGCCTTTTGTTTCGGCGTCGCATTCGCGTCCGCGAAATTCGCGCCGAAATAAACCAGCAGTCTTTGGCGCTGATAATCCTGCATCTTGATTTGAAACTGCGGCGGCGCGAACATCACATCCGCCAAAAATAGAGCTGCCAGCAAACTCACGATGCCAATCAGTTTTAGCAAATAACGTCTCGGCGTCCCGGCGGCGAACATCATCACCAGACCCGTCGGCAACAATACGAGCGCCGAACCCAAATCCGGTTCCTTCAAGATCAAGACAAACGGCAGCATCATCAATCCGATGCCTTTCCAAAAATTCTCCGGCAGTTTCAGTTCATCCGGCGGACGGCTTAAAAAATTCGCCGCCGCGAGAATGAATGCGATCTTGGCAAATTCGCTCGGCTGAAACTGGAAAAATCCCAGATCAATCCAGCGCCGCGCCCCATAACGCAACGAGCCAATATGCGGAATCAAAACGACGACGAGACAGACAATCATCGCCCAATACGCCACGAACGACCAGCGCGCCAGCGTGTGATAATCCACGAGGCACAGCGCCGCGCCTGTGCCAATGCCAAGCGCATACCAAACGATTTGCCGAATCCAGGTCTGGTCATACCACGGCAACGCCGACGATTGATTCGCCGTCGTCGCGCTGAACACAAACGCCGCGCCGAGGAACATCAGTCCGGCCAGCGCAATCAATTGCAGCCGGTCAATCTTCCGGTGATGTTCGTTGATGGATGGGTTGACCATTTTAATTTGCCTCCGCCAAAACCTGCGGCGCCCGCGCGTTTTGTTTTCTCAAAATTTCTTCGTAAATGTCGTGCGCAATCGGCGCGCACATTGTGGTGCCCGAACCTCTTTCCTGCGATTCGACCATGACGACGACGGCGTATTTCGAATTTTCATAAGGCGCGAACGACGCGAACCAATAATTCCAGCCTATGACATGATTATTTTTGTCCTGCACCTGCGCCGTGCCGGTTTTGCCGCAAATCTGCAAACCGTTTACGGCAGCGGGCGTGCCAGTGCCTTCGCTGCTTTGCACATCCGCGAGCATCGCTTCACGCAAAATTTGCAGGCTGCGCGGACGCACGCCCAATTCATCGCGCACGAGCCCCGAAGGAAAATTCGTGGTGACTTCGCCCGACGCCGGGTCTTGCGGCTCGATGCGCTCGACAAGGCGCGGCCAGAGAACTTTCCCGCCGTTCGCAATCGCAGAAGTCATCACGGCCATTTGGATGGGCGTGACCGCGACTTCGCCCTGCCCGATGCAGAGATTCGCCGTATCGCCGGCGTGCCAGTCGGATGACGCGACGCGGTCGAATGAAGGAAAATGACCACCTGTTTCCTGTCGCGCGAACAGTCCGGTGCGCTCGCCCAAATGGAATTTTTCCCCGATCCGCAAAATATTTTCGACGCCGGCGCGCAGGCCGTTGGTAATGAAATAGGAATTGCTGGAATGGATGAACGCGCGCTGGAAATTGTAATCGCCCGGCGGCGCGGTGTCTTCGATCTTGCGCTTGCCGATGTAGATGCAGCTGTGGCCGGGTTTGGTGGGATTCGGCTCCACGTGGTAAACTTCGTCGGGGTCGAGTCCGTTTTCCAAAGCGGCCAACGCGACAACTGTTTTAAAAATCGAGCCGGGCGCGTAATTTTCAAACGTCGCGCGGTTTTTTTCAGCGGTCAAATCCTGTAGTTTCCGCCATTCGTCACGCGAGATTCCCTGTGCGAAATCATTGGGGTCAAACGAGGGGGACGAAACCATCGCCAGCACGTCGCCGCTGCGCACGTCCATGACGACGATTGCGCCGTGCGCATCAGCGCCCTGCCAACGTGCAAGAGATCGTTCCGCAGCCTGTTGGATGTCGAGGTCAATCGTCAGGACGACGTTGTGCCCGGGTTCGGGTTGGTTCCAAATATTTTCGGACTGGCGGTAACCGAGATTGTTGACGAGCACCGACTCCGCGCCCGCGCGCCCGTGAAGCTGCGAATCAAATTCGCCTTCCACGCCCGCTATGCCGCGATAATCCGGCAAACGATAATTGAAGAACGCTTCCTCACCTTCAATCGATCTGTCGTCCTTTTGCACGTAACCGAGCAAATGCGCCGCAGATTCAACGAAAGGATAAGCGCGAACGGATTGCAATTCCAAATCCGCCCCCAGACCGCCGGAAGATTGTTCCTCAAACTTTGCTATCTGAACCGGATCAAGATTCGGCAAAATCGGATAAGGAACGTAAAGGCTCGCGTTGTAATGGCGATTGAACGCCACCGTGTCGAGCGTGAGCGGCTGGCCCAGTTCCTGTCCGACCTGCGCGACAAGACCGCCGGCAACGCTCAAACGCGCCTGCTGCCGGAGTTGCTGCAACTGGTCTGTCGTGAACGCGAATTGTTTTCGTTCGGCCTTCGTCAGCGAACGGCCAAGTTTTTTTTCCTGTGCGGCGACGTTTTGCTTTTGGATTTCGCGCGCCCGTTTAAGCAACTGGCCGTCAGCATCGTCGAATTGTTTTCGCAAATCGTCGAGGTAAAGGCTCAAGTTGTAGCGTGGACGATTTTCGGCGAGCACGCGGCCTTCGCGATCAAGAATTTCACCGCGCACGGCGGGGATGCGGACCGTGCGATACGCCTGTGTTTCCAAATGGTTTTGATATTCGCGCGCCGAGACGATCTGCACCCACCACAAACCCGCGAGCAAAATGCCCAGACCGCCGGCGAACACCATCGCCACAAGGCGAAGCTGCGGGTCGCTCTTTTTTAGTTCGTCAAAAATGAGCATTTTATTTTTTCCCGCGCAAAATTTCGCGGTCGGGACGGAAACTGTTCTCGGTTCGCGGCTGATAACCGAGCGCGTGATTGCACCAGACGAAAAATGAAAAAATAATCGGGGCCGCCGCCGCGCCGCCAGCGGTCATCACGATCCATTGCCAGATTGAAGCCCAACCGAGCAGCGGCTGTTGTCCGCCGCTCAACAACAGCAAAATCGTCAGCACGGGCACGGCGGCGCTCGCAATCGCACCGAGGACAAGCTGTGCGAATGGCAACTCGCGCAGGATGAATTCGCGTTGCAGACAGATTGGAAAGCCGACGGCGAACAGCGGCAGAATCGTGACGCCGAGAGGATTCGCTGACAGCGTGTCGAAACACAAACCGCCGAACACGGCGAGCAGCGAAACGCCAACGACATTCGTGTTCAACGCCGCGCAAATCATCAACGCCGGAAGCAAATCGATTTGCGCGCCGAGCAGATTTCGAGGCGCGGAAAAAACCGCCTCGCCGAACACGGCGAGAAACGCTGCGGCGAGAATCAAGATGGTATTGAAAACATTCATCGAAATTCAGGATTGGTCAAAACCCAGACTTGTTCGAGCGCGCCGAGATTGGCCGAAAGTTTCACGCGAGCTTCGGTGTAAAGGCCGAATTCGACGGGCTGCGCGTCCACGATCTGGCCGATGGGAATTCCCTTTGGAAAAATCCCGCCGAGTCCGCTGGTGAAAACTTTTTGGCCGGATTTCAGGTTCGCGCCGCTGGCGAGATAGGTCAGTTCGGCGAGCGAATTGTCGAACGGGCCGCTCGCATTCAAAACACCAACGTCGTGTGCCGGATTTTCTATGAGCGCGGAAACTTTGCAATTCGGGTCGCCAATCAAAATCACCTGGGAACTGATCACCCCGACGGATGAAACGCGCCCGACCAAACCGTCGCTCGTGAGCACGGGAAGGTTTTCGCGAATGCCGTCCCGGCTGCCCAGATCGATCTGGACTGTTCGCCACCAGTTCGCCGGGTCGCGCATGACAACATTTGCCAGTTTCAATTTCCACGGCGCTTGTCGTTGCCATTCAACAAGTGAACTCAATTGATCGTTTTCACGCGCGGTTGCCGCGGCTTGAAGCGCCTGAACTTTCATCTGCTGATTTTCCCGGCGGAGAGTGTCAATTTGCTTGAGCAGTTCGCGACGCGGCAGAACGCTGTCGGCAAGGTCGGCGGGTAATTGTTGGGAGGTGCCGGCGAGGCCGAACAACGGCAAAAACAAACTGCCGATGGCGATCTTCAGGTGGGAAGTGGCGCGTGACGGCAGGCTTAAAAACACCACTGCCACCAGCACCACGACTCCGATTACGATGTAATTTTTACGTTTGAACATCCTGCATTTCCAGCGGCCGAACTTTCAGCCGCTTGCAGGCGAACGACGAGAAGAAATCAATTTAGTACTTTGCGTTGGTCGCGACGCGTTTGAGGAATTCGATTTCCTGCAAAACGCGCCCAGTGCCTTCGGCAACAGCGCTCATGGGATCATCGGCCAAATGAACCGGCAAGCCGGTTTCTTCGGCGACAAGTCTGTCGATTCCGCGCAACAATGAGCCGCCGCCGGCCATGACGAGGCCGCGATCCACAAGATCGGCGGCGAGCTCTGGCGGACAACGTTCGAGTGTGAGGCGGATGGACTCCAAAATGCTCGAGAGCGGTTCTTGCAACGCTTCGCGGATCTCCTCGGAACGGATGGTCAATGTCTTTGGCAGGCCGGAACTCAAGTCACGGCCTTTGACGTCCATGGTCAATTCTTGTTCGAGGGGAAATGCGGAGCCGATGCGTA
Source organism: uncultured Bifidobacteriaceae bacterium (assembly GCA_964536285.1). Lineage (GTDB taxonomy): Bacteria > Verrucomicrobiota > Verrucomicrobiia > Limisphaerales > UBA11358 > UBA11358. The sequence continues at coordinate 3,190 of CAZHXG010000011.1, read as the reverse complement.
TTTTGACTTCTTCAGCAGTACGTTCACCTATCATCATGTTGTAGGCGCGTTTCATGTGTGCGGCAATCGTTTCGTCAAATTCGTCCCCGCCCACCCTCAGGCTGCGGCTGAAGACGATTCCGGCGAGGGAGATGATTGCGATTTCGCAAGTCCCGCCGCCGATGTCCACGATCATGTTGCCCGCCGGTTCATGCACCGGCAGACCGACGCCAATGGCCGAAGCCATCGGTTGTTCGATCAAATACACCTCTCGCGCGCCAGCGTGGGTGGCGGAATCTTTCACTGCCCGTTTTTCGACTTCCGTGATGCCCGAAGGCACTGCGACCACTACTCGTGGCGCGATCAATTTTTTATGATGCACCTTCTGGATGAAATGGCGGAGCATCGCCTCGGTGATTTCAAAGTCGGCGATCACGCCGTCTTTCATCGGGCGGATGGCCACGATGTTGCCGGGCGTGCGGCCCAGCATCCGTTTCGCTTCTTCACCGACGGCCAGCACGTTGGTCGTGCCCGCCTGGATTGCCACCACAGAAGGTTCGCGCAGGACGATTCCGCGATCCCGCACGTAGACGAGGGAATTTGCCGTGCCCAAGTCTATTCCAATGTCATTGGAAAACAGGCTTTTGAATTGTGCAAACATGAATGTTGCCTAACAACGTGAATTAAATCCGCAACCACGCCAAAGGTCAAGCGGTGAATAAGTTGGTGTGTCTTTATGAATCCGCTCGAACTTTTTTTCAAGGACAATGACTCGTTTCGAGTCTGATGCAGGGTATCCCCACACCCTTCCCCACATGGGGAGGGGTGGTGATTCCAAACCGTCCTGTGTTCACAAGGATTTTGTCGGTGTTTTACGTTTTGCTCCATCCCCGACTTCGTGTGGTTTTCGGGCTCGCGCTCCCCCCACGGGTTCACCCACGGACGGGTTAAATCGGGTACTTCACCGGACACGCCTCTGAATGACGTGCAGAAGAGCCTATTGGTGGCAAGAAAAGTTATGAATGAAGGAGCTGATCAAGTCCCCACTGCGAAGCAGGTCAAAACCCTCACAACCTATGCGCATGGGGCGAGTTTCCTAGAGGCAAAATCCAGTGGAGTTGAAAGCCAATAGATATTTCTGAAATATGACAGTTGTTTCAGTGTTTAATCCTCACAGATAAATTCCATTTTGCCTCGAAAACCGTTAATGCCGCGCCAAGCAAAATAACAACTCCAGATTATCCACAATACGCGGACTCCGTCTCCAAACGCTTCTGGACTCATTTTTGGACGGCATTATTGACCGCGAAACCTATGTCGCGGAGAAGGCCAAAGGAATGAGCCAGAAAAAGTCGTTGGAGGAGCAAAGCACCGCGCTTTTGAAGGGCCGAGCCGATTGGCTCGAACCGTTCCAAAGTTGGATTTTAACCGCTAGAAACGCGGGCGAAATCGCTGTTTCAGGTTCTCCACAGGAGAAAAAGGTTCTCGCTCAAAAAGTGTTTGGCTCGAACCTTGTCCTCGACTGCAAAAAAGCCCGTGGTTCTTGCGTCAAACCGTGGTCACTACTCGTCGAAAACTCGTCGAGTGGTGGAATGGTGCCAGCGGGAGGAATTGAACCTCCGACCAAAGGCTTATGAGTCCTCTGCTCTACCCCTGAGCTACGCTGGCGACCGAAATCGGCATTACATTTTGCGGACATTTCCCGTTCTGTCAAATTGAGAATGCGCCCATGGTTTGCGGTCATTTCAATTGAATTATAACATATCATCATATCAGGATACGTTGATTTTTAATTTGCATTGCAGAAAGCTTTCCGTTAATTTTCAGCCAGCTAATTTGCATCAGACCATGACGGACAGAATCGAACATCTCCAACGCCTGTTGCGCGAACGCATCGTCATCATTGACGGCGCGATGGGCACGATGATCCAGCAACACAAGCTGGACGAAGCGGCGTTTCGCGGCGCGCGTTTCGCGGACTGGCGCGGCAAAGACCTTAAGGGAATGAACGACCTCCTAAACGTCACGCAACCGCAAGTCATCGAGGACATTCATCGCCAGTATCTCGAAGCGGGCGCGAACATCATCGAGACGAACACGTTCAACGCGCAATCCATCTCGCTCGCTGATTACGGAATGGAATCGCTGGCTTACGAACTCTCGAAGGCCGGCGCGGAATGTGCGCGGCGCGCAGCGGACGCGGTTGAAAAATCGCAGCCGGGTCGGATTTGTTTCGTCGCGGGCGCCATCGGTCCGACGACGAAAACGTCCTCCATCTCGACGGACGTGAACAATCCCGGCGCGCGCGGCACACATTACGACGAACTGGTCACGGCTTACAGCGAGCAGATCAACGGCCTACTCGACGGCGGCGCGGATGTGCTACTCGTGGAAACGATTTTTGACACGCTCAATTCACGCGCGGCGTTCTTTGCAATTCAGAAAATTTATGACGAGCGAGGCATCAGTCCCCTGCCCTACGGCGCAAAAGTTGAAACTGAAAAAACGGTTGTTCCGATTCTCGCGTCCGTCACTTTCATCCAAGCCGGAAGCAATCGCGGCGTCACCGGCCAGACGGTCGAGGCGTTTTGGAATTCGATTTCCAATGTGCCGCTTTTGAGCGTCGGCATGAACTGTGCGCTGGGCCCGAAAGAATTGCGCCCGCTCATCGAGGAACTTTCCGGCATCGCGCCGATTTACGTCAGCGCGTATCCGAATGCTGGCCTGCCCAACCCGCTTCTGCCGACCGGTTTTCCAGAAACGCCCGAATCGCTCGCGCCGCAATTGCGCGAATGGGCGCAGAATGGCTGGCTCAACATCGTCGGCGGTTGCTGCGGCACCACGCCGCCGCACATCAAGGCGATTACCGAAGCGGTAAAAGGTTTGACGCCGCGAAAAGTTCCGATGGTTGAACCGTATTTGCGTTTGAGCGGATTGGACGCGCTGACCGTCCGGCCGCAGACAAATTTTCTGAACATCGGTGAGCGCACCAATGTCGCCGGTTCGCCGAAGTTTGCGCAGCTCATCAAGGCGGGCGATTACGAGGCCGCGCTCGCCATCGCGCGCCAGCAGGTAGAGAACGGCGCGCAAGTCATTGACGTTTGCATGGACGAAGGGATGATTGACGGCGTCGCCGCGATGCACCGTTTTCTCAACCTCATCGCCAGCGAGCCGGACATCTGCAAAGTGCCGGTGATGGTGGATTCCTCGA
>CAZHXG010000010.1:0-66064 GCA_964536285.1 uncultured Bifidobacteriaceae bacterium | reverse complement strand
CGTCGCTCAACGCCTCGATGAATTGATAAACGTAAGCCGGGCCGCTGCCGCTCAATCCGGTCACGGCGTCGAGCAGACTTTCTTTGACCTGCAACGCGACGCCGACGGCGGACAAAAGTTTTTTCGCCAGTTCGCCGTCTGCAGCGGTCGCGGAGTTTCCGAGCGCGAAGGCAGACGCGGCTTCGCCGACAAGCGCCGGTGTGTTGGGCATGACGCGGATGACGCGCGCGCCTGCGGGCAGAAGATTTTCCAATTTTGAAATTGTCACTCCTGCGGCAATGGAAATGAGCAGATGATTTCTCGTGAATGCGTTGGAAATTTCCGCGAGCGCAGTCGGAACTTGATCGGGCTTCGTCGCAAGAATCAAAACATTTGCGAATTTCAAAACGTCGGCGTTGGACGCGACGGCTTTCGCGCCGGTCTCCTTTGAAAAAATATTTCGCGCCACGCCGTACAAATCGCCGGCAATGATTTCTCTCGGGAAAACAATTTCCGCGTGGACAAAACCTTTCGCGAGCGCGGTGGCCATTTTGCCCGCGCCGAGAAAGCCGATGTTTGATTTAATCGCCATGAAGGTTTTGTAGCAGGCGGTTTTGTCCGGCGAAAGTGAAATTGCGCCGGAAATTCGCGGCTTGAATTCGTGGAAAGTGAATTTATTATCTTAATTGCGGCAGGAAGAGGCTTTTAAATCTTATTCCACGATGTCAAACAACCGCAGCACATGGGAAAATTTTGAGGCGATGCGCCAGGCCGCGCTCGAGGGCGACGCGCAGGCGCAATGCTATCTCGGCGTCTGTTACCAAAACGGCCAGGGCGTGGCGCAGGATTATCAGGAGGCGGTGAAATGGTATCGCCGTGCGGCGGATCAAAGCGATCCGGTCGCGCAATGTTATCTCGGCGTGTGTTATTTGAACGGCGCGGGCGTGCCGCAGGAATTCGGCGAGGCGGCGCGGTGGTTGCGCGAGGCGGCGGAGCAGGACGATCCGGCGGCGCAGTTCAATCTCGGAATGCTTTACGAAACCGGTCAGGGCGTTCCGCAAAATTACGCGGAGGCTTTGAAATGGTATCGCGAAGCGGCGGAACGCGGTTATCCGGCGGCGCAGTTCAACATCGGCGTTTATTATGAGAGCGGACAGGTCGTGCCGCAGGATTTCAAGGAGGCGGTGAAATGGTATCGCGCCGCCGCCGACCAGGAATGCGCGCCCGCGCAATGCAATCTCGGCCTGTGCTATCAGACCGGACGCGGTGTCGAACAAAACACGCAGGAAGCGGTGAAATGGTTCATCAAGGCCGCGCGGCAGGGCGATAAAACCGCGCAGCATAATCTCGGCCTTCATTACGCTTCGCTCGAACCGGAAGCAGAACCGGCGGAAGTGGAAGCCGAAGAAGAAAATTAATCCGCCAATTCCGCGAGTTTTGCCGTCGCGCGTCCGCCATCAATCGTTTCGCCGGCCAAGTCCCAGCCTTCCGCGAGCGATTTCGTTTTGCCAGCGATGAATAATGCGGCGGCGGCATTGATCAAAACCGCGTCGCGCTTCGGTCCGCGTTCCTCGCCAGATAAAATTTCACGGACGATTTTTGCGTTCGCCATTTTATCGCCGCCGAGCAAGTCGGCAAGCATCGCTCGCTGCAAAGGAAATTGTTCCGGCAAAGTTGTTGAAACTGTAAAGCCCCGTTCCTGATAAAATTCGGCGATTGTGTTTTCGCCCAAAGTCGAAAGCTCGTCCAAAAATCCGACGCCGGAAATTTTTCCGCAGACGACCATCGCACGCCGGACGCCGAGCGATTGGAGAACGTGCGCGAGCGGCTCGCACAATTCAGCGCGCGGCACACCCATGAGCATGGCGGACGGACGCGCGGGATTGAGCAGCGGACCGAGCAGATTGAAAATCGTCCGCTGGCCACGCTCGGCGCACAATTTGCGCGCGGGCGAAATGTTTTTGAATGCGGGATGATAATTTGGCGCGAAGAAAAATGCGAAATTGCGTTCGCGCAACGAGCGCGCGGCTTCCGCCGGAGTCAAATCAATCTTGATTCCAAGCGCTTCAAGCACGTCGGCGCTGCCGGCCTGCGAAGTGATCGCGCGATTGCCATGTTTGGCGACGGGCACGTCAGCGGCGGCGCAAATGAGCGCGGCGGCGGTCGAGATGTTGAATGTGCCGAGACGGTCGCCGCCGGTGCCGACGACATCGAGAATTTCGCGCGAGCGGGTCTCGGCATCAATCGGCGGTTGAATTGATTTGTCGCGCAACGCGGTGGCGAACGCGGCGATTTCCTCGGGCGTCTCGCCCTTTTTTGCGAGCGCGGCCAGAAAACCGGCTTTGACATCCGTCGAAGTTTTTTCGTCGGCAAGCCGTTCAACCGACTGGCGTATTTGTTCGTCAGTCAATGGGCGCGCATCGGCGAGGTGTCGGGTGAGTTGTTCGAGCACGGATTCATTCTAATCTTCCACGCGCGCGGCTCAAACTGAAAGTGTGCGTGACACTCTCGGAAAATCGCGTAACTTAAAGCCGTTTCCCGCGTCTCTAACTGGCGTCGGCTCAAATAAAAATTTTATGTTGAAATGGTTGGTCATTTTTTCCGCAATCATCGTGGTTGCTGCGGGCGGCGTCTGGTATTTCAAACACGGAAAGAGCGATGCGCCGCAATATCAGACGGTGACGGTCGAGCGCGGGGATTTGACGCAGGTCGTGACGGCGACCGGCACGTTGAACCCGGTGGTGAATGTGACGGTGGGCAGCCAGGTTTCAGGCATCATCAACAGGTTGAACGTGGACTATAATTCAATTGTAAAGTCCAACGAGATCATTGCGGAAATCGATCCTTCGACTTATCAGGCGGCAGTCGAGCAGGCCACCGCCGACCTTGCCAACGCGAAGGCGAATCTGGAATTGCAGCAGGCCGAGGCGGAGCGCAGCGCCAATCTGTTCACGAACAAGTTGATCTCCGGTTCCGATTACGACACGGCCGTCGCCAATCTGCACGAGGCCGAGGCCATGGTGCAGATCAAGCAGGCCTCGCTGGATAACGAGAACGCGAACCTGGGCTATTGCAAAATCCGCTCACCGGTGGACGGCATCGTGATTTCGCGCGCGATCGACCTCGGCCAGACGGTCGCGTCCAGCTTCAACACGCCGACGCTGTTCCAGATCGCAAACGACCTGACGAAAATGCAGATTGATTCGAGCGTGGCCGAGGCCGACGTCGGCGGCGTCGTGGAAGGCCAGAGCGTGGACTTCACGGTGGACGCATACCCGTATCGGAATTTCCACGGCCTCGTCACGCAGGTGCGGAATTCACCGACGACCGTCAACAACGTCGTCACCTACGATTGCGTCATCGGCGTGACGAACGCGGATTACAAATTGAAGCCCGGCATGACGGCGAATGTTTCCATCGTCATCGCGCAACGCGAGAGCGCTTTGACCATCCCAAATTCCGCGCTGCGCTTTCGTCCGCCGGAAACCGCCGTGGTGCTGACCAACACCGTCGCGACGCAAACGGCACCGGCGACCAATAATTTCTCCGGCGGTTCGGGCGGCCATCGCGGCGGCGGTCGTGCGCGCGGCGAACGTCCGATCATCCATACGGTCTATGTTCTTTCAGGCAATGGAAAAAATGCGAAGTTGCAGGCGGTGCAAATCAAGACCGGCATCAATGACGGCATTTCCACCGAGGTGCTTTCGGGATTGAACGAAGGGGATCAAGTCGTCACCGGCGCGATTTCAACCGGTTCCACTGTCACGGCCACCTCGAATCCATTCGGCGGCGGAGGATTCCCCAGGCGCTAAATCTGATTTACTGACGACATCCGCCGTGCAAACAACCCACGTCATCAAGCTCGAAGAAATCCACAAGACGTATCACACCGGCGAAGTGGATGTTCACGCCGTACGCGGCGTCTCGCTGGAAATTCTGCCGGGAGAATTTGTCGCCATCATGGGTTCGAGCGGTTCGGGCAAATCCACATTGATGAACATGATCGGCGCGCTGGATCGTCCGACTCAAGGTCATTACTGGCTCGATGGTATTGACGTTTCCACGCTTGACCGCGACGCGCTCGCGGATGTCCGCAACGAAAAAATCGGTTTCGTTTTTCAGGGTTTCAATCTGCTGTCGCGAACGTCCGCACTGGAAAACGTCGAGATGCCGATGCTTTACAACCGGCAGCGCATCGCCGCGCACGAGCAATTGGAACGCGCCACCCACGCGCTTGAACTCGTCGGCCTCGCCAATCGCGCTGATCATCATCCGAACCAGCTTTCCGGCGGACAGCAACAGCGTGTCGCCATCGCGCGCGCTCTCGTGAACCGGCCGTCCATTTTGCTCGCGGATGAACCGACCGGCAATCTCGACAGTCAGACGAGCATCGAGATTATGGGCGTCTTTCAAAAACTCAACGAGCAAGGCATCACCATCATCATGGTCACGCACGAACTGGACGTGGCGCGATTCACCAAGCGCATGGTGATTTTGCGTGACGGAAAAATCGTGGCCGACGAAGCGGTAAAAGATCGTTCGAGCGCGGAAAAAGAATTGCAGCGGCTGCGTGAGGAACAACAAGCGGTCAAACTTGCGTCATGAGAATTTTTGCCTCATTGAAAATCGCTAGCCGCGCGCTGCGCCGTAACAAGATGCGTTCGCTGCTGACGATGCTCGGCATCATCATCGGCGTTGGCGCGGTCATCGGCTCGGTGAGTTTGACAAGCGGCGCGACGAAACAGGTTGAAGACCAGGTTTCCAGCCTGGGCGAAAGCGTCATCACAGTTTTTTCCGGCAATTTCACCAGCGGCGCGATGCGCGGCGGTTGGGGCAGCGCACCGACGTTGACGGTGGCTGACGCACAGGCGATTGCCGGGTTGAAAAATGTCGTAGCCGTCAGCCCCGAAGTGCGCGACCGCGCACAAGTGCTGGCGAACGGCCTTAACTGGAACACGCAAGTGATGGGTGAATCGCCTGATTATCCGCAAATCCGCAATTGGACCATTGCCCGCGGAGTGATGTTTGGTGATCAGGATGTGCGCAGTCTCGCCAAGTCCGCCGTCATCGGCCAGACCGTGGCCGACCAGTTGTTTCCCAACGAAAATCCAGTCGGCCAGACCATCCGCATCCGCAATCTTCCATTTCTCATCGTCGGTGTGCTCGCCCCCAAAGGTTTCAATCTGTTCGGGCAGGATCAGGACGACACGGTCGTCGTCCCTTATAGCAGCCACATGCACCGCATCACCACCCGCACGTTTGTGAACTCCATTCTGGTGCAGGCGGCCAACGACAAGGTCATTGACAGCGTGCAAAATGACATCACGGGATTGTTGCTCGCGCGCCATCGGAGCAAGGAACAGGATTTCACCGTGCGCAACCAGTTGGAATTGATGCAGGCCGTCACGGCCACTTCGCGGGCGATGAGTTTTCTGCTCGCGGGCGTCGCCGCGGTCTCGTTGGTGGTCGGCGGCATCGGCATCATGAACATCATGCTCGTCAGCGTCACCGAACGGACGCGCGAAATCGGCATCCGCATGGCCGTGGGCGCGCGCGCGGCGGACATTCTCGTGCAATTTTTGATTGAAGCGGTCACGCTCAGCGCGATTGGCGGTTTCATCGGCATTGTCGGAGGGGTCAGTTTTTCTGAAATTGTCGCCTACTTTAAAGACATGCCCACGGTCACGCCGGTGGCCTGGATTGCCATCGCGTTCGTTTCCAGCGCGGTCATCGGCATCATCTCTGGTTTTTATCCCGCGTGGAAAGCCTCGAAGCTCGACCCGATTGACGCTTTGCACTACGAATGATTTCGTTGCATCGTGAATCGTTGCATCGTTGCAACGGATTTCGCACTTCTTGTTCCGATTCAACGATTCACGACATGACGACTAAAATTTTATCCACGCATACGCCGGAGCTTTTTCAAAAAGCCGTGCGCCGCGCGGCGGAACTTTTGCGCGCTGGCGAAGTCGTCGCGCTGCCGACGGAAACGGTTTATGGCCTCGCCGCCAACGCGCTGGACGAAAAGGCCGTCGCAAAAATTTTCGAAATCAAGGGACGACCGGCGAACAATCCAATCATTGTTCATGTCGCCGGAATTGAAATGGCAAAATGCTGCGTCAAAAATTTTCCAGCATTCGCGGAAAAACTCGCCAAAAGTTTCTGGCCCGGCCCGCTTACGCTTGTGCTGCCGCGCGCAAAAGAAATTCCAGATGTTGTCACGGCGAACGGCGAAACGGTTGGAGTCCGCTGGCCGAGCCACCCGTTCATCCAAGCGGTAATTCGCGAGTGCGATTTCCCGCTGGCCGCGCCGAGCGCGAATCGGTCCAATCAAATTTCACCGACGAACGCGGAACATGTCTGCAAACAACTTGGCGGAAAAATTCCGTTGATTGTGGACGGCGGTCAATCTCAAGTTGGAATTGAATCTACAGTTCTCGATTTGTGTGTCAGTCCGCCGCAAGTTTTGCGTCCGGGAATGATCCATGCCGAATCGCTGGCGGCGGTGATCGGAGAAGTCGTCGATTGGAAACTCGAAGCCGGAAATAAAATTGAAGGAACGCTTCGGAGTCCCGGTTTGTTGAAAAAACATTATTCACCGAAGGCGAAGCTGTTGGTTTTGAATTGGCGCGACGACGCGGAGTTGCAGTTCAAAATCAAAAATTCAAAATCAAAAATTGAGAACTGTTTCGTCATCGCGCACACGCACATTCCCTCGGGCGGAAATTTCTCGGGCGTGAGCGTGATTCCACATGATGCGGAGGCATTCGCGCGGGCGATTTATGCCGAACTGCACCGTTGCGACGAAGCCGGAGTGAAATTGATCGTCGTCGAAGCGCCGCCGGATTTGCCGGAATGGTCCGGCATCGCCGACCGTTTGCTCCGTGCAGCGACGTAAAGCTTCAGTGAAACTTTATTGATCGGTTTTCCAGCGCACCCGGTCGGTCAGGAATACCCGGTCCGGCAGGAAACCCGTCGGCGCGTTTTGGAGTGGAAAGGTGGGCGGAATTTTATTTTGGAGCACTGTGTTTATGATGAAGGCGCCCCAGCTTAAATCGTGCGGTTGCACCCAGTCGGAGATGAATTTGCCGTTTGTTGTTTCGGGTGTGAGATAGAGCGCCTGAACGGGTTTTATGTAGTCGTTGACCGCGAAAAATTCCGACTGCGCGTCAAGCGTGAGCCAGACGCATTGACGCTGGCCATACCACGCAACCGCCCATGGCACGTCGCTCATCATCAACTCGCCGGGTTTCATCCAATCAGAAACCCGCTGAATCTCGGGCGGATAATATGGCGGATAAACAACCGGTGAAAGTTTGGGCGGCAGCAGCGTGAATATCATCGGCAGGCAGCACAGAGAGATAAACAAGCCGATGACCGCATAACGCAATTGCTGCAACGGCAATGTCATCTGTCCCAGCAAGGTGAAGAAAAAACTCGTGCCGAAAATGAATATGAGGGGGATGAACAGCACCAAAAGATTTTCAGAATTGATCTCCGGCGACAGTTCCGAGAGTTCCGTCCGGCCCAGCGCTTGCACAATGATGAACAGCACGAGGTTCATCAGTAAAAAATAACGGATGCGCCGCGCGCCCGTGCTGCGAAAACCGAGGAACAATCCCGCAAAAAACAAAACGCTCGCCCAACTCGCCCCGATTTTAAGCAGGTCGCCCGTCAAAATTCCGCGGGCGTTTCCGATCAATTTTTGCACATACGGCGTGAGCCACAGCGCGTGCGACAATTCGGGATGCGTCGAACGTTCCAGTTGGAATCGCGGAAAAACAAAAGTTCCCTCGACCAGCGCGTAACCCGCCGTGCCGAACGCCGTGCCGCTGACAATTTCGTTGCGCACTATCCACGGCGTCAAAATAATCGTGAACGCCGCCAAAGCCGCAAACGCGTGCAAAAGCCTTCGTTGTCCGCCAAACAAAAGCAAAAATGCAACCGCCGGAATGATCGCCCATCCAAAAGCATATCGCGTCAGCACGCCGACGCCGACGAGAACTCCCGCGCCTATGGACAAACCCAGCATCCGTCCCGCTCGCGGCTCCGGATCACGTGCATCCCTTTCGATCTTCAGCAGAAATTGTGTCAGCCATAAAAAAATCACGAGCAGTAAAATCGTTGGCAGACCCGACACGCTGAAACGCCAGAGCAATTCGCATCCCAGAACCAAAACCGCCGAGAGCCACGCCACACTCAAATCAAAAAGATTTTTTGCGAGAAAAAACGTGAGGACGACGACGGCAAGCAAAAGGATCTGGTTGAAAATCGCGATGTAAAATTCCGGCTGGTATCGCCAGAAACCTCCGTTGTTCGTCCAGAAGGCCTTTTTCAGGTTCACCGGATATTGGAACGGCAGCACTTTCATCAGCCCCGCGAGCAGGACCGGATAGGCTGGCGGGTTCGCCAAATCCGGATGGGCGGTCTTGATTTGCGCGAGATCGGGACTGGCATTTGTATTTGCCAGTGTGAGCGGCAATTTGCCTTGGTTGTGATTTTGCATCAGGTAAAGGCTGAACGGACGGATGAACAACGTCGTGTAGCCCTTGCCTTCGGAGATGTTGCGCGCAAGCTGCGCGGCATCCATCGCCTCCGGCGTGGCGAAATTCCGGTACGCGCGGATGTCGTAAAGAAATCCCAGCGTAAAAACGACCAGGGCCAGCACGAAATATCCCAAATACCGCGAACCCACGCCGACCTCCAGCTTGTGGATCAACATCTGAACGAATTGTGACGGAGGCATAATTAAAATCCTTCCAGATGATACGCGTGCAATTTGCGATGAAACGTCCGGCGGCTCATCCCGATTTTCTTGGCCGCCAATGTGCGGTTGCCGTTCGTGTCTTTCAAGGCGCGAATGATCAATTGTCTCTCCGCCTCCTTGACCGTCAAATCTTTTTGTTGCGGCAATTGCGCCGTGTTTGTTCCGCCGCCGCGAACCGAGGTCGGCAAATCGCGCGCTGAAATTTTTTCGCCCCGGCAAAAAACGACCGCGTGCTCGATGGCCGTCCGCAATTCGCGCACATTTCCCGGCCACGGACAATGCATCAACAGTTGGAGCGCGTCCGCCGTGAAATCGTTCACCGGTTTGTCGTTTTCCTTCGCGAATTCGCGCAAAAAACTCTGCGCCAGCAGCGGAATGTCTTCCGCGCGTTCACGCAACGGCGGCAAATGGATTTCCACGACGCGCAGCCGGAAAAAAAGGTCTTCGCGGAATTTTCGGGCCTTGACCAGTTCCTCCAGATTTTTGTTCGTCGCCGCGATCAACCGGATGTCCGCAGTCAAAGTCTTGTTCGATCCGACGCGCTCGAACGTTCGCTCGCCCAAAAATCGCAGCAGCTTCACCTGGATCGAGGCGTCAATCTCGCCGATTTCATCGAGAAACAGAGTGCCGCCCTGCGCCTGCTCGAAGCGTCCGATGCGGCGCTCGTGCGCACCGGTGAACGCGCCCTTTTCGTGACCGAACAATTCGCTTTCCAGCAATGTCGGCGCAAGCGCAGCGCAATGAACCGCCACAAACGGCTGCTTCGCGCGCGGACTCAACTGGTGAATCGCTTTCGCAAAAACTTCCTTGCCCGTGCCGCTTTCGCCTCCGAGCAAAACCGTCGCGCGCGTCGGCGCGACCTGCCGGACGACCTCAAAAATCTCCTTCATCGCCGGCGATTCGCCGATGATATTTTCCAGGCCGAACTTTGAGTCGAGCTGTTTGCGGAGCGAAACGTTTTCCGTCTCCAGATTTTGCTGCCGCAGCGCGCGCGCGATCCGCATTTCCAGTTCGTCAATCTGCAACCGGCCTTTGGCGATGTAATCGTCTGCGCCGCGCTTCATCGCGTCCACCGCCAGTTCCTCCGAACCGTAGGCCGTCATCAAAATGCAAACCGGCGGTTTCGCCAAAGATTTTGCGCGCGTTATCAATTTCATCCCGTCCTCGTTCGGCAGCCGGAAATCCGTGAGCATCACGTCGAAATTTTCCCGCTCGAGTAAATCCATCGCCGTCTTCGCGTCTTCGGCCAGATAAACGTCGTAACGCTCTTCGAGCGCCGCGCGCAGCCCTTCACGCGTCGATTTCTCATCATCCACAATCAACAATGTAGGTTTTTCTGTCACAAGATTATCGGCCCACATCCACGGTTTTATTTTCCAGCAAACGCGGTTTGCGTTCGTGCAAAGGCAGCCAAATCCTGAACGTCGTTCCGCGGCCGACGTGACTCTCCAATTCGATGCGCCCGTTATGCGCGCGAACGATGCGCTGGACGATCATCAGGCCGAGGCCCGAGCCTTTTTTCTTCGTCGTGAAAAACGGCTCGAAAATGCGGTTGATCTGTTCCTGCGCAATGCCGCCGCCCGTGTCGGTCACGCTCACCCAAACCTCATCACCCGTCTCACTGGTCTGCAGCGTCAACGTGCCACCTTTGGTCATGGCGTGGATCGCGTTTTTGATGAGGTTCACCAAAACCTGTTGCATCTGTTTCGCGTCAATCGGCGTGGAAGTAAGACCTTGCGCCAACTTTGTTTTCACCGAGATGCCTCGATTTTCGATTTCAGGCCTTAATAAGTCCAAAGTTTTTTCGACGACTTCGTTGAGCGAAATGATTTTCAATTGCAGCGGCGCGGGACGAATCGCCCCGAGAAATTGCGTGACGATATAATCGAGTCGGTTGATTTCGCCTTTCGCCACATCCAGATATTGTTCCAACCTGCCGGAAATTTCCGCCGCGTCAGCTTCGCCGACGAAGGCTTGCGAACGCGGACGCGATTTCAAATTTGAACCGGCAGGATTTTTTTTGAGTTTTTTCAACTCGCGTTCCATGAGTTGCAAATGGATGTGCAGCGCGTTCAGCGGATTGCCGATCTCGTGCGCGACGCTCGCGGCAAGCAGTGTGAGCGCCTGCACGCGCTCGCTTTCGATGGCCTCGAAATTTTTTTGCCGCGCCTCGGTTGCGTCGTGCAGAATCAAGGCAACGCCGGAACTGCCCTTGGCTTCGCCGTCAAGCGGCGCGGCGTAAAGCCGGAGAAAACGCGGACGCGGATAATGAATTTCAAATTCGTGGCGCGTGACATGCGCGCCGCCCGCGCGATCCGCGCGCGAAATGCTTTCCCAATCCATCTCCGGCAAAATGTCGGTGATGTGCCGTTCTTCCGTGTCAGGTTGCAATCCGATCAAGCGCGTGACAGCCTGATTGAAATAAATGATGCGGCCTTGTTCATCCAAGACCAGCACACCATCTTCAATCGTGTTGAAAAGCGTTTCAAGAAAACTCCGCTCTCGCGCAAGCCGTTGGACGACGGTCTGGAGACCTTCCGCGTCCAGCCGCTCAATGCGACCAAGCACTTTGTCTAGAAAACTAGATTTTGTTGCTGTCATTGAATGAAATTAATAAATCGGAGTGACAATTTGTCACAATTTTGAAGTTCGTCAACGCTAAAAAATCTTTCGTGTCACACTCGAATTACATGCTTATCCGGTTGGTTGACAAAATTGAAATTTAGGGTTTTGCATTTGATTTGACGTTTGTTGAGCTTTTTCCTGTAATCCCCACAGACAATTTAGCGTAGCAGTTCGGCTGAACGAAAACCGCGAATTTTCAAGCCTAAGACGAACTGAGTGCGCGCCAGCACTGGCGCGGCTCGGTTGCATTCTTAGTCTAGGCGCTTCGCGGTGCCTCGTTCAGGGTGTGGTCGGGTCCGCGCCTTTTCCTTTCTTCTGCGCAAATAAAGACCATGAGCGCAGACGAATTCAAGGGTTGTTGCCAGCGTTGCGGCGAACACATTGCCTTCCCTGCTACTATGCAGGGTGAAAATGTTTCTTGTCCGCATTGTGGTTTAGAAACCACGCTTATCCCGGAAGCAATAAAACCCTCAAAACTGCCTCTTATACACGATCCGGATTGGGAAAAACGGATATCGAATGCCGTGATTCGTGTGCCGATCAAAGTGCTGGGGACTTCTATCCAGTTGATTTACGGGTTGCTGATGCTGGCGGCCATCGTGGTGATTGGAATCTTGACTCTAGTCTTTCTGCTGCGCTGCCTGCATGCAGCCTGGGGTTACTGAAAGATTTTTAATCCATAACAACCAAAGGAAATTATGCCCAACGAAGATGAATGGATGGATGCAGAAATGGACGCAGAAAACATGACTGGTCGATCATCGGCACGCACACCCGAGGAGGGAATCAAAATCATGGAAGAGCGATTGCGTGTCTTGCGAGCGCGGGAAGGAAACATTCGCACAGGCGATCAGTTTACTGATGAAACTTTGCGTGAAAAATCCCTGATTGAAATTGGCCGCGAGATTCGAGATGCTCAAAGCCAGTTGAAACACTACAAAATGCAGCTCGAAGGAAGGAATTAATATATGGACGCGAAGTTAAAGGATTTTGAACTCATCGAAAAAGCTGGCTTCACACATGAAATCAAATTTATGGCACAGGCGGCAGTATCTTCACTTTATTATCTCAAGTCATTGTCGCTGAAGTCGGGTATTCCTATTGAACAAATCACGGCAGAACAAATCATCAAGGAGTTCTCTGGCGCGGATGCGCAGATTAAGGAGCATCAGCAGAAATTTAGTTCTTTTTTGAAAGATAATCTCGCACGAAACCTCTGATTTCTTTAATAAATTCCTGTTTCGGGCTTATGCGACGTTTGGTAGGTCGTCGATTTGTTTTTTTCTTGGGCTTTTTCATTTTAGTATTAAGTTTTGGTTAATGAAGGAAATCAAAACAGTTCAGCCTTCCGACCGGCTTTGCCGTATGCACGATATGTTCGCTAAAAACGGAGCGATTTTAGCCGAAGATTACCAATATTTTACGCGGCAGGATGTGTCCACTCGCCAGAATAAAGCTGCTCATAAGTCGGCGAAGGTGCCCGTGAAGCCAGTCCCAAAACCGAATTGAAGGCGGTCATCGGATAAAAACGACGGTTGAACCGGAACACATATTCGTTGAGATACGCCTGCAAATGATGTTGTCCCACGGCACCGTGATGCGTCCCCAGAATCCACCTTTTTAAGTTGGAAAAAACCAGGTGGATCATCGGCAAGTGGCCTTCCAATTTCTCATAGTCACCCACGAGTTTGAGTTGATCGTGGACATACCCAAGCGATGGCAGCATCTCGTAACTTAACCAGCCATCGGTTCGCACGGTTGAGCCTTTGGCGACGTTCTCTGTGATAAATTTGATCAAAACGCGACTGCCACGATTGGGTACAACACGGAGGCGAAGCCGACCTGCATAGACAAGTTTCTTGAGCGGTACGCCGCCGGCATGAGATTGTTTATATTTGGAAGCACGTTGCTCGGCGTCTTTGCGCAATCGAACTTCAATGGCCCCCACGACGGTAGGCATTCTGTGGACGCCGCCTCCTTCACCCCGTCTGCGGCCGCCAATGAAGCATTCATCGACTTCAACGGGATATTCATCGCCGATAGGATCACGTTCCGGCCGAACCATTGCTGAACGCAATTTATGGAGAATTTGAAATGCTGTTTCGTAGCGGGAAAGTCCGAGTTGCCGTTGAAATTGGAGTGCGGATTGACCGGTCGTTTGTGTGGTGACAAGGTAAGCGCTCCAAAACCAGGTTGAAAGCGGGGTATGACTGGATTGCATAATTGTTCCACTGGTCAATGAGGTGTTGGCCTTGCAGTCACGACACCGCAGGACTGTTGATGAGCGTGTCGGAAAACGGTAAGGCTCGCCTTTAAGACCGCATTTGTGGCAGACAAAGCCGTCTGGCCAACGCGTCAATTCAAGATATTTTGCGCACGCTTGGTTATTGGGGAAAACCTTTTGGAATTCCGGCAGACTGGTCGGAAAGCCACGGGGATCCATAAGGAGGAGGATTAAAAATTAAATTTTGATTTTGTCAACCAACCGGATAAGCATGTCGAATTATTTTCCGTTCGCCGTCAGCGACAGGAAAATTTCTTCAAGCTGGCCGGAACTGCCGCTCTGTTTGCGCAGCTCTTCGCGCGTGCCAACGGCGATAAGTTTTCCACCGTGGATGATGCCGATGCGGTCGGACATTTCCTCGGCGATGCTCAATTGATGCGTGGAGACCAACACGGTCATGCCCGCGAGCGAACGTTCCTTGAGCACGTCCTTGACAACGCGAGCGTGCTGCGGGTCGAGACCAACCATCGGTTCGTCAATCACGAAGACTTCCGGATCGTGCAGCAGCGCGGATACGATGGCCACCCGCTGGCGCGTGCCGTGCGAAAGTCCTTCGAGCGGACGATCCACAAATTCATCGAGGTGAAACCGGACGATCAATTCTTTCGCGTTCGTTTCAATTTTTGCGTCTGACATTTGAAACAATTGTCCGGTGAACCGGAAAAATTCCCACGCGGTGAGTTTGTCGTAGAGAAATGGAAAATCGGGGACGTAGGCGATTTTGCGCCGCGCTTCGAGCGGTTGCGTTTGCATGTCAAAGCCGCAGACACGCGTGCAGCCGGAGGTCGGTTTCATCAGGCCCGCGAGGATTTTGAGCGTCGTGGTTTTGCCGGCGGCGTTCGGGCCGAGCATGGCGAAAAATTCGCCGCGCGGAACGGTGAGCGTCACGTCGTTGACCGCGACGAGATCGCCGAATTTTTTGACGAGATTGACGAGTTCGATCATGGATTTCCCCATTCGTCAATTTTTGCAGTGATATCGCCGGGCAGATCGACGCGCAAAATTTCGCCGAGCGTGCTGACATAAATGACGACCTGATATTCGAGCAAGTGTGTTTCGAGCCGATAAACCGCGACCGCTTCACCGCCGATTTTCATCCGTTCGCGCGTCGCCTGCCAACGGATGTTTTGCGCCAACTCGCTTGTCCCCTGCGAAGCGCCGGGCAAACTGAACCCGCCGAAAGATCCGCCCTCAAAATCCCCGATGAACGAACGCAGCAGCGCGCCAGGATTCTGCAAGTCGGCGAAACTGAAATCGCGTTCGATGATGCTCTCCTTGCTTGAAATTTTAAGGTGCACATATTGGTTCGTGGCGATGGAATGGATTTCCACGGTCGCGGCGTGTGAAGAAAATTTCAGGTCCAACTCGCGCCAATCACGCTTTGATGAAAATTGAAGCCGTCCCTCAAAACGCAGGCGGTTGGTGAAGTCGCCAAGACTCATGTTGCCGTTGAGCCGGATTTGATAACCGGCTTGCGCAACGACGCCCTCCGGCGGCGGCTTGTCTTCGTCGAGCTTCGCCATTTCCTGTTCGACGCTTGTGGAAAACTGGCAGAAGCCCGTGCGATCGCCGTTTTGGAAAACGCTCAAGGACGAAGCGTCCGGCGCGGTCAGGATTTTCCGCCAGACCAAGTCCGCCGGCACGGAAATCTCGCCGCCGTGCGAACCGTATTCCGTGCGCCAGAGCAATAGGTTCATCGCGACCCAGAACGCCGTGATGGAAATGAATATGGCGCGCGAAATCATACAGGGTTCATGGCGGCGGAAGGTTCAGGACTTGGTTCACCTTGAGTTTGCTCAAGTTCACGCCCGGATTGGCGGCCTGCAATGCGCTCAGCTTCACGCCGATTTTTCGCGCGATGGCCGCCGCCGTTTCCCCGGACACGACCGTGTGCGTGCGCGGCCTCGAATTTGCGGAAACATTTTGCGCGGGTTGCGGGGGAATTTGATTTGCGACCGGCTGTGGCGGCAAATTATTTTGCGGCACGGTAGGACTCGATTTCGCCGCGACCAGTTGGTTCGAATAATACGCCACCTGCATCTGCAATTTTTCATTCGCATCGGTCAACTGTTCGATCTGTCTCATCGCCGCGGGCGCGGTCGGCATCGCCATCACATCGGAGGCGAGCTGTTGTTTGCAACTGTTGATATGGTCGTTGACCACGTCGGCGTTCGGCGCTTTCGGATCGAATTTCAGATACTGTTGATAATGATAAATCGCCGCGGCGGGATCGGGAACGTGCTGTTCATAAAGCATCGCGAGCTGATAATGCGCCTGCGCCGAGCGCGGATTGGCTTCGAGCGATTGCTCGAACGCGTCGATCGCACCTTGGTAATCCATCGCGTTGACGCGGCTCTGTCCAAGGACAAAATGCGGTTCTTTCGTGTCGTCCGCGTCGCTTTGCCCCGACGGTGCGCAACCGTTCAAGGCGATGCCGATCAAACAGATCATTGTGAGGCGGACGATGCGGTTCCGAAATTGCATTACGGGAAATTAAACGAACTTTTTTGCCGGTGCAATCGCGCACCTTGAAAAAGCGGACTTGAGATTCGGTCGCGCGCGGCGCAATTTGATAAGGCTGCGCGCGTGGTGGAATTGGCAGACACGCCAGACTTAGGATCTGGTTCCGCAAGGATTAGAGGTTCAAGTCCTCTCGCGCGCACCAATTTCTAAATTATTTTGCGGAACGAACCTGTTCCTTTTTCTCTTCCAACTCGGCTTGAAGTTTCTTTCGCTCGTTGACCAATCGCTGTTGAAGCGCTTCAACTTTTTCAAAATCACGGGCGACCTTGGCGATTTCATATTTCAATCCAATCTCGCGTTCGGCGATTTTCGCGGCGTATTTTGAATCAGTTCCGCGAGTTCTTTTTTCTGCGCTTCGCTTAACTTTTTTGTCGGAGTGTTTTTGCTCAAACGCTCCATCGCGAGTTCGTAGGAGGATTTCATTGGAAATTTTAAATTGTTGTCCGCACAGGCGTTTCCATCAACTATCAACCATCAACTTTTTTCTTCTTCCACGGCTGGCTCGGAAATTTCATCGGTTCCAGTTTCGGCCTGGCGATCTGCAATTCCGGTTCGTTTTCATTTTTTTTCTCGGCAGGATTTTTCGCGTCTTCGCGCCACGATTCGATTTTCGCCTGCAAGCCGTGTTTCTCGGCTGTCACTTTGTCACCTGCCTTCATATAAAACAGCGAAAGATTTGTGTGAACGAGCTGTTCTTTCGGACGCAGGACTTCGGCTTTGTGACCCTCGGCAATCGCCGTTGCAAAATCGCCGTTGCGATAAAATGCCATGCCGAGCGCGAGTTGCGCGTCGAAATTTTCCGGCTCGACGGCCAGCACGTTTTTTAATTTCAGAATCGCACTGTCGAATTCGCCGCGGCTGAAATCGAACATGGCGTCGTCGTATTGCTCCTGCAAAGGCATGCGTTGAACGAACGCTACGCGGGGCGGCTGTCCGGCGCAAGCGCACTCGTCAGTAACAGATTGGTTACACTGCCAAGTTGGTTAGATGAACTTCTCTTATCACACAAAATGAGCATTAGAATTTGACACGTTAATCCTGCTTGCTTAATGTTAAAAGGCAACAGTGCCGCGCTGTTTGTCTTCAAACGCCAGCCCCACTTTGCATCGTGGTAAATGTGATTTAAATTTGAGGTTCCATGAGTGATACAACATCAACGGTGCCGCTGTCGGGTGGCGCACCGAAAGTTTCGAAGATCAACGAGGCGGTCATCCGCATCGCGGGCAATTCGCAGGACGGCATCCAGGCCATCGGCGGATTTCTCGCGCGGCTTGCCGGCCGCAGCGAACAGGAAGTCATGACCTTCATGACGATTCCCTCGACGATTTCTGGCGGCCCATCCATTTTTCAAGTCCGCATCGGGAGCGGCGAAGTTTTGAGCGCAGGCGACGAGGCGGACATGTTGCTCTGTTTTTACCAGCACAGTTACGAAGATCACATCAAATCGCTCAAGCTCGGCGGCATCGTGCTTTACGACGCCGACCATGTTCAGCCAAAACCGGAATGGGAAGAAAGCTATCGTCACATCGGTGTGAATATTTCCAGTCTCACCGTTGAAGCCGTCGGCGGCACGGGACGCGACAAAGGAAAAAACATTTTCGCGCTCGGTTTGCTCGCAAAAATTTTCGATCTCAACGTCACCAAACTCACCAAGCTCATCGAGGAACGTTTCGGCGGCAAAGACCCGACGGTGGTTGCGAATGCGCTCACTTGTTTCAACGGCGGTTACAATCACTCGCTGGAAAATTTGCTCAAGACGTATCAATTTTACACGCCTGACAAAAAAGACCGCCATCAGGTTGTGATGAACGGCAACGAAGCGCTCGCTTACGGTTTGATCGCGGCGGGCGTGCGATTCGGCGCGGGCTATCCCATCACACCGTGGTCGGACATCATGGAATCGCTGCGCCGCGAACTACCGAAATACGGCGGCACATTTGTGCAGACCGAGGACGAAATCGCCGCGATCTCGATGGCGCTCGGCGCGAGTTACGCCGGTCGCGTCGCCGTGACCGGTTCGAGCGGCCCGGGAATTTCTTTGAAGACCGAAGCGCTTGGCTGGGCGGTGATGTCCGAAATGCCGCTCGTCATCGTTGACGTGCAACGCGGCGGCCCTTCGACCGGAATGCCGACGAACGTTGAGCAATCCGATTTGAACATCGCCTGTTTTGGCGGCCACGGCGATTCACCGCGCGTCGTGATTGCGCCGACGAGCGTGGAAGATTGTTTTTACACCGCGATCGAAGCCGTCAACATCGCGCGCAAATACAGCACGCCAGTTTTCATTCTCACCGACCAGGGCATCGCGACTCGCATCGAGGCGTTTTCAGAACCGAACCTCGAAAAAGTTTGTCAGGACATCTCGCCCGATTTCACGCCGGTCGCCGATCACAAGCCATACGATTTGTCCGCGCCTGAAGGCGTGACGCATCACGTTGCGCCCGGCACAAAAATTCAAAGCGGAAAATATCCTATTGTCACCGGCCTCGAGCACGACGAACTCGGCCATCCGACCGGCTCGCCGAAATTGCACCAGCAGATGACCGCGAAACGTCGCAATAAATTGCGCAAGCTCGCGTGGGAATTTCCGAAACCGAAAACTTACGGCCCGGACGAAGGACAAATTTTGCTCGTCGGCTGGGGTTCAAGCCAGGGGCCGATTCGCGAAGCGGTTGACCGCGCGCGCGGCATCGGCGAGGCGATTTCCGGTTTGTCCATCAAACATCTCAATCCGCTGCCGAATGGACTCGAGGAGATTTTCAAGGGCTTTCACCACATTTTTGTCGTCGAGCTGAATGACGAGGGAATTTACGGCTACGGCCAGCTTGCTTCGCTGCTCCGCGCGCGTTATTGCGACCCGAAAATTCGCGGCATCAACAAATCCGACGGCCTGACTTGGAAAGTGAAGGAAATCCTCGACCGCGCCCGCGAACTGGCCGACAAAAAGAATAAATAATTTTCAATCTACCTTGTCTAAATAATCATGAGTGCAGCCACAACTGAAATTCCGAACCGCAGCAACGGAAACATCACGTCCGTCGCCGCGCCGACTTTGCCCGAAGAACGCAAGGGCCTGACCAAAAAAGAAATCGCCGCCGACCATCCGACGTGGTGTCCCGGCTGCGGCGATTTTTCCGTGCTCGCGCTTTATTTCAAGCTGATCGAGAAACGCAAGATGTGGCACGAGAAAATCACGACCGTAGCGGGCATCGGCTGCTCCAGCCGTTTTCCGTATTTCGTGCAGGCGCACGGCGCACATTATATCCACGGTCGCGCGCTGCCGTTCGCGAGCGGCATTTCACTTTCGCGTCCCGATTTGCACGTTTTCGTTTTTGGCGGCGACGGCGACGCGTTTTCCATCGGTGGAAATCATTTCAACCACACCGCGCGCAAAAACATCAAGATGACCTATTGCGTGATGGACAACTGGGTTTACGGCCTGACGAAAAAACAGACTTCGCCCACGTCGCCGCTCGGTTTCAAGAGCAAGACCGACCAATGGGGCGCGGTGGATTATCCGATCAACCCGATGAAACAGGCGATTTCCGCCGGCGCAACTTTCGTCGCGCGCACAACGCACACGAATCCGAACCACGTTTTGCAGATGATGGAAGCCGCGATGGATCATGACGGCTTCAGCTTCATCGAATGCTTGAGCGAGTGCGTGGAATTTTACGAAGGCGCGTTCGACGCGAGCAACCCGCGCAAAGGCGGCGTGTTCAACGAAGTCCCCAAGACGCACGACGTGACCGACGAACTCGCGGCCTACAAACTCGCGGGCGAACCGTTCCCCGGCAGCTTCGGAATTTTTTACAAGGTCAACAAGCCGACCAAGAATGCGAAGGAAGCCGAGATCAACAAATCGTTCCAGAGCAAAGTCACCGGCCTGAAAGACTGGCAGATTCTCCAGAAAAATTTCGACCGGATGAAATAATTTTCACAACGTGAAATCAAAACCCCGGTGCAAGCCGGGGCTTTTTTATTGGCGCGAAGAAAGCAAACTTGGTGTCTTTGCGACTTGGTGGTAAAAAACCCTCGTGACCGCGACCAAAAAAATCAAATTTTCCTGCTACACGCTCGAAGGAATGAATTCCTTCGCGACCGTCCTTTATCTGAATTACCTCTACTTTTTCATGCGCGACCGGTTCGGCTTCGACAACAAGCACAATCTCGCGCTCGCGGCGTTCCTCGGTTTTGTCTACACCTTCGCCGCGTGGCGGGCGGGAAAATTCGCGCAACGGCGCGGCTATTTTTTCGCGCTCAAACTCGGTTTTGCCCTGACGATCCTCTCGCTGGCCGCCGGTTTGATTTTCAACTCCGCATTTGCGGAAATTTCCGCGGCGGCGGGCGTCACGATCGGGACGTGCTTCGTCTGGCCGACGCTCGAAGCGCTCGTGAGCGACGGCGGAACCGCCGCGCGATTGCCGCGCGCCGTCGGGCTTTACAACGTCATCTGGGCCGTCACGAATGCGTCCGCATTTTTCATCGGCGGCACGCTCATCGAAAAATTCGGGTTCAAAATCATTTTTGCGCTGCCCGTCGCGATTGTTGTCCTGCAACTGGCGCTGACGTTCTGGCTGCAAAAATACGCCGCCGAAATCGCGCGCGAAGCGAGTGCAAAAACTGAAACCGCACCGCCGCCCGAACCGGATCGTCCGTCTCCGGCAACGGCAAAAACATTTCTGCGGATGGCGTGGCTGTCGAATCCGTTCGCCTATATCGCCATCAACACGCTCATCGCCGTCGTTCCCGGCATCGCCGCGAAATTCCAGATGTCGCCGATGTCCGCGGGGTTCGTCTGCTCGCTGTGGTGCTTTGTCCGGCTCGGCGCGTTCGTCGCGCTGTGGCACTGGACGGAATGGCATTACAAATTCCGCTGGCTCGGCGCTTCGTTTGCAATTCTCATTTTGTCGTTCGCGGCAATTCTCATGTCGCCGAATATTTATGCGCTCATCGGCGCGCAAATCTTTTTCGGCGTCGCCATCGGGCTGATTTATTATTCGTCGCTGTTCTACTCGATGGACGGCGGCGACGCGAAGAGCGAACACGGCGGCATCCACGAGGCGGCGATCGGCCTGGGCAATTGCGTCGGCCCCGGCATCGGAGCGGCGGCGCTGCAATTTCTGCCGCAATTTCAAAGCAGCGGCGCGATCGCCGTGAGCGTGCTGCTGTTGTGCGGCTTCGGCGGATTGATTGGTATCTGGAAAACTGCGAAGTGAGACAGAATTAACTGAATTAAACAGAATTCTTTTCTAATTTAGTAAATTCTGTAAATTTTGTCCGAATTTATGCCCGACGAAAATCAACAGCCGCAGCGCAAAACCCTCGACGACCGCGCGAAGATGACCGAACTCGAACGCATCCGGCATTCCGCCGCGCATGTGCTTGCCACGGCCATTCTCCGTCTCTGGCCGGACGCGCAATTCGCCGCCGGGCCGCCGGTCGAGAACGGTTTTTATTACGACGTGGAGCTCGCGCATCGCATCGCGCCGGAAGATTTCACCGCCATCGAGGCCGAGATGAAAAAGGAGATCAAGGCGAACAACACGTTTGAAAAAGTCGTCGTCACGCGCGAACAGGCTTTGGCCGACGCGAACGAAGGCCGCCTCGCCGCGCTGAATCCGCGCGGCACGCCGACGAAATTCAAATTGGACATCGTCCAGAACATTCCCGCCGGCGAGCCGATTTCGTATTTCAAGAACGGCGATTTTCTCGACCTCTGCGCCGGGCCGCACGTGATGCGCACCGGCAACATCGGCGCGTTCAAGCTCACGCACGTGGCCAGCGCGTATTACAAGGGCGACGAGCGCAACCCGCAGCTCCAGCGCATCTACGGCACGGCGTTCAAGAACAAGACCGAGATGGACGCTTACTTCACGATGCTCGAAGAGGCCAAACGCCGCGACCATCGCAAGATCGGCGCGGAGATGGGATTGTTCGCGCTGGACACCGAATACGTCGGGCCGGGACTGCCGCTGTGGCTGCCGAAAGGCACGGCGATCGTGGAAGAACTGGAAAAGCTGGCGAAGGAAACGGAATTCGCCGCCGGTTATGTGCGCGTGAAAACGCCGCACATCGCTCGCGAGAAAATGTATAAAACTTCCGGCCACTTGCCGTATTACGCGGAGTCAATGTTTCCGGCAATGAACCTGCCTTTGGAAGGAGAAGCGAAAAACAAGTTTGATAAGTTAGTTGAGAATAGAAACCAGTTACTTCTTTCAATGGCAGGTCGGCGAGAGAAAGATGAGGCCGCACTTGGTGTTTTCCAACAAATTATCCAATCAACTTCCAACACAGAAGAATTGAAGAATAAGCTCCATGATGCCACTGACGAATTGCAGAAAAGTTCAGAAGCATTTATGGATTTCGTCAAATTAAACAAAATGGTTGAGGATGCTCCCGAAGCGGAGCGCTATTACCTCAAAGCCATGAATTGTCCGCATCATCACCGCATTTTTGCGGCTGAACCGCGCAGTTATCGCGATTTGCCATTGCGCCTCGCGGAATACGGCACTTGCTATCGTTACGAACAGTCAGGCGAATTGTTCGGCCTAATGCGCGTCCGTTCGCTGAACATGAACGACGCGCACATTTACTGCACGCCGGAACAATTCGCCGCAGAATTTAATGCGGTCAACGAAATGTATCTGAAGTATTTCAAAGTTTTCGGCATTGAAAAATATGTGATGCGTTTCAGCACGCACAGCGCGGAAGGTCTCGGCAAAAAATACGTTGATGAACCGGCTTTGTGGAAACAAACCGAAGACATGGTCCGCAAAGTTTTGATTGATTCAAAAATTCCCTACGTCGAAGTGCCGAACGAGGCGGCGTTTTACGGCCCGAAGATTGACGTGCAGGTGTGGAGCGTCATCGGCCGCGAGTTCACGCTGGCGACGAACCAGGTGGACTTCGCCGTGCCCGCGAAGTTCGGCCTGAAATATCGCGACCGCGACAATTCGGAGAAGACGCCGTTGTGCATCCATCGCGCGCCGCTCGGCACGCACGAACGGTTCATCGGCTTTTTGATCGAGCATTACGCCGGCAACTTCCCGCTCTGGCTCGCGCCGGAACAGGTGCGCGTGCTGACGCTGGGCGAGGATGAAAAATTGATCGCCTACGCGAAATCCATCGTGGACGAATTGCGCGGAAATTTCGTCCGCTGTGAACCGGATTTCCGCAACGACCCGATCAAGGCGAAGATCGCCGAGGCCGAGCAGGCCAAAGTCCACACGATGCTCGTCGTCGGCGGCCGCGACATGGACGCAGGCGCGGTTTCCGTCCGCCTGCACGGCAAAGGTAACGTCGGCGCGAAACCGAAGGGCGAAGTCGTGGCGGAAATTTTGGCTGCGATCAAAGAGCGGCGGAGTTAAATTGAACGAGTCGCGGGCGGAATCCATCAAAGAACCAGTTTTATGAAAATGATTTTCAGGCGACCGGCGGTTTTATTTCTCACGGTGTTAGTGATGGCCGCGCTGACTGCGAGTTGCAAGGCGAGTCCCGATTCGGAGAAGACCAAGGCGGACGCGAAGGCGGCTGCCGAAAAAGCCGCAGACACGGCGAAGGACATCGTCAAACAAGGAAAGGAAGTGGCGACCAACGTGGTGGCCAAGGTCAAGCAAGGCACAACCAACGTCGTCGCCAAAGTCAAGGAAGGCGCGAAAAAAGCCGGCGAGGTGGTGACGAATGTCGCCGTTGAAGTTAAGGAAAAGGTCAAAAAAATCGGCGATTAAATCTCCAGAGTGAAATTATTCTTCGCCGCCGCCGCCGGAAATGTTTTTACGCGGCCAGCGTGATTGGCGCTCCGGCAAACTCGTGTCCACTTTCGCGTAATAAGTTTCCTCGCCAAAACGCGCGTCGGCCTCGTGCTGCAGTTTCAGCGACGGCGTGACGGCAAATCGTTCGTTCGTGTCCACGAAAACAATCCCGCCGCCGGGCTGCATGAAACAAAGCAGCAGCGGACATTTGCCCGGATTCGCTGCGACGATTTCGCGCACGCTCTCAAAATCTTCCGGCTTCAAGTGCGCGGTATGCAGTCGCAGATGGACTTGCTTCGTGTATTTTTTCGGCGCGTCTCCGAGCGGCAGGATTTCCTGCGGGAAAATTTTCGGACGGTCTTCGCCGGTGTTGACTTCGCCGATGACGAGGATCGCCTTGTTCGCCTCGAGCAGTGGACGAAATTTTTCGTGGTCGTTCATCACCAGCAATTGCACCGAGCCTTCCAAATCTTCAAGCGTCACCATCGAGTAGGGCTTGCCGGATTTTTTTGAGAAGCCGTGCGTGACCGCTGAAATCATCCCGCCGACGCGCGTCAGGCTGCGGTTCGGTAGTTCGCCGAGTTTCGCCAGGTTGGTCAGCGTGTATTTTTCCAGAATCGGCGCGAACGGCGTGAGCGGATGGCCGGTGACGTAGAATCCCAAAAGCTCTTTTTCGTGCGCGAGCAACTCGTGCTGCGGCCATTCGGGCAGATTGGAAATGGCTTCGGGCATCGGCGGCGCCTTTTCTTCGAGCGCGCCGAAGAGCGAGCTTTGCCCCTTTTGCTTGTCGGACAGAATGCTCGCCGCGCGAGCGAGCGTGCGCTCGATCTGCGCGAACAGCGTCGCGCGCGTCTGGCCGAAGGCGTCGCACGCGCCAGTTTTGATCAGGGCCTCCAAAGTTTTTCGTGTCAGCGACCGGCCGTCCACGCGTTCGCATAATTCGGAGAGCGACTTGAAATTTCCATTTTCCTTGCGCGCCTTC
The DNA here is from genome assembly GCA_964536285.1 of uncultured Bifidobacteriaceae bacterium. Taxonomy (GTDB): domain Bacteria; phylum Verrucomicrobiota; class Verrucomicrobiia; order Limisphaerales; family UBA11358; genus UBA11358. The sequence continues at coordinate 41,150 of CAZHXG010000010.1, read as the reverse complement.
AAAATCGCCTCGACGGCAGCTTCACCGACATTTTTGATGGCCACGAGGCCGAAACGGATGGCTTTGCCTTCGCGCGCGGGCGCGAAAAACATTTCGCTCTCGTTCGCGTCCGGCTGCAGGACTTCGATGCCGAATTCGCGTGCCTCGGCGATGTATTCGCTCAATTTTTCCGTGTTCGCCATGTCGTTGGTCATCATCGCGCAGAAAAATTCCACGGGATAATTCGCCTTCAGATAGGCGGTCTGATACGCGACGATGGCGTAGGCGGCGGCGTGCGATTTGTTAAAACCGTAACCGGCGAATTTTTCCAGCAAATCAAAAATCTGGTTCGCTTTCGCGGCGGGAATCTTGTTTTTCGCGGCGCAACCTTTCACGAAAATCTCGCGCTGCTTCTGCATCTCCTCGACTTTTTTCTTGCCCATCGCGCGGCGCAAAATGTCCGCCGCGCCGAGCGTGAAGCCGGCGAGGATTTGCGCGGCCTGCATGACCTGCTCCTGATAAATCAAAATGCCGTAAGTCTCTTTTGCGATCGGTTCGAGCAGCGGATGCTCGTATTTAATTTCGATTTCGCCGTGACGGCGCTTGATGAATTCGGGAATCAGCTCCATTGGGCCGGGACGATACAACGCGATAAGCGCGGTGATGTGCTCGACGGAACTGATCTGAAATTTGCGGCACAAGTCGCGCATCCCGCCGGATTCCAACTGAAAAATGCCGAGCGTTTCCGCCTTGTTCAGCAAGTCGTAAGTCTTCGCGTCGTCGAGCGGCAGATGGTCAATGTCAATTTCGATTCCCTGCGTGCGCCGGACCATTTCGCAAGTATTGCGGATGACCGTCAACGTTTTCAGGCCAAGAAAATCCATTTTCAGCAGGCCGAGATCGCCGACGGGATTCATCGCGTATTGCGTCACGAGCGAGCCGCTGTCGTCGAGCTTGAGCGGCAGCAAATTCACGAGGGGCTGGTCGCCGATAACGACGCCGGCGGCGTGGACGCTCGCATTACGCGTGATGTCTTCGAGGATGAGCGCGGTGTCAATCAGCTCGCGTGTGACGTCTTCGTTTTGGTAGGCAGCCTTGAGTTCCGGCGATTGCTTGAGCGCTTTTTCGAGCGTCATTTTCAGGTCGAACGGAATCATTTTCGCGAGCCGGTCGCCATCGCCGTAAGGCAAACCCATCACGCGCGCGACGTCGCGCACGACGCTTTTCGCGCCCATCGTGCCGAACGTGATGATCTGCGCGACGGAATCTTTGCCATATTTTTCGGAAACGTATTTGATCACGTCCGCGCGCCGGTCGTCCGCGAAATCAATGTCAATATCCGGCGGATTGACGCGCTCGGGATTTAGAAACCGCTCGAACAACAAGCCGTAGCGGATCGGATCCACGTTGGAAATTTCCAACAGGTAAGTGACAATCGAACCGGCCGCCGAACCGCGCGCGACGCACGCGATGCCGTGCTCATGTCCGTAACGGATGAAATCGCCGACGATCAAAAAATAACTCAAGAAGCCGGTTTTTTCGATTACTTTGAGTTCAAGTTGCAAGCGGTCGAGGACGACCTTGAGCGCGGCGTCCTGATTTTCGTTCTCGGAAAACGTCGGCAGCAATTTCGGATCATCAATTTTCTCGACGACAAATTTTTCGCCCTCGGCCTTTGCATGAATTCCGTAACGCTTGTGCAAACCTTCGGCGAGCAGCTTGCGCAAATATCCTTCGCGCGTGAAATGTTCCGGCGGATGAAAAACCGGGTAATGCAGTTTGCCGAACTCGATTTCCAGATTGCACTTCTCCGCGACTTCCAGCGTGTTCGTCACAGCTTCAGGAATTTCGGCGAAGCGCGCCTTCATCTCTTCCGCCGAACGCAGAAAAAATTGTTCAGGAATGTAACCCGCGCTCATGCGCTTCGGGTTGCTCAACAAATCCTGCGTGCCGATGCACACGAGGCAATCGTGCGCGTGCGAATCGCTTTTGTTGATGTAATGAACATCATTCGTCGCGACGAGTTTCAGGCCGAATTCCTTCGACCATTTGATCAGATGACTGTTAACCTTGGCCTGTTCAGGAATGCCGTGATTTTGCAGTTCGAGGAAAAAATTTTCCGCGCCTAGCGTCTGCTTAAAAAAATCCACAGCGTCGCGCGCCTTGTCCAACTGGTCTTTGATGATCCAATCGGGAATTTCGCTGGCGAGACAGCCGGACATCGCAATCAAACCTTCGCTGTGCGCGGCGAGAATTTCTTTGTCAATGCGTGGCTTGTAATAATAGCCCTCCAGATGCGCGGCGGTCGTGAGCTTGACGAGATTTTTATAGCCGGCCTCGTCCTTCGCGAGCAAACCGAGATGATGATAAACGTCGCGCGTGCCGCTGCCGCCGGATTTTTTTTCCAATCGCGAACCGGGCGCGACGTAAACTTCGCAGCCGATGATGGGCTTGATGCCCTTCGCGCGCGCGGCCTGATAAAACTCGATCGCACCGTGCATCGCGCCGTGGTCGGTGATGGCGAGCGAGGAAAATTTCAGTTCATGCGCCTTGTCCACGAGCCGGTCGAGACGGCACGCGCCATCGAGCAATGAATACTCGGTGTGCAGATGAAGATGAACAAAGTCCGCGTGCGACATGAAGACAGTTTAACTTCTCACTGCAAAGACACCAAGACACAAAAGATTTAAATCAGAATTTTTGGACGAGTTTGCGATGAACGATGTGTGCCGTGACATCACCACCGAGGGATTTTGGCCATGCCACAAGCATAAATCTCAAAAGCCATCTTAACCGTCGCGGATAAAACTGCCAGGCGCGCCAGATCGCGGCTGGAATCTGTTTGGGAGTTGCATCAATCATCGCGCGGGCGCGAACAAGCTCGCGTTCAGACTGCGCCAATGCGAGGGACCGCTTGTACAGGGGTCTTAATTCCGGCCTCCGGGTCATTTGCGCGTTTTTCTCGAGCACGCGCACATTGCTCTCAACAATTCTCAGTTTTTGATTTGTGATATTTCCTTTCCAGCGGCGGTAGCGAACCAACGGCTCGCGAGTTCCACGCACCCGTAAACCGTGCTCGGCCATCCGCAACAACAAATCCCAATCTTCACTTGTGCTGAATTGCGAATCAAAAGCCCCTGCCGCGAGAAGCATTTCACGCCGGACAACGGCCGTGGACATGCTGGCGGGACACGCATGGCTGACATTGAAAACCAGATCATGGCTCACGTCGCCTTCCGGCAAAGCCCGATGTTGCTCAAGGCCGATTTGCAAGTCATTCCGGCCGTCCCAAAAATAAAAATTTGCAAACAAGTAATTTGCCTTGGGATCCTGCCGGCTCAATTCCATCTGGCGGTCAAGTTTTGCGGGAAGCCACACGTCGTCACCGTCCAAAAACGCGATCCATTCGCCGCGCGCCCGCGAAAGCGCCTTGTTTCTGGCGGAAGAAACACCGGTGTTGGGTTGCCCGATCAGGCAGAAGCGTGAATCCAGTTCGCAAAAACTGCGGATGACGGAGGCCGTGCCGTCCGTCGAACCGTCATCCACGACGATCGCTTCGAAATCCTTGAATGTCTGCGAACGGACGGATTCAAGGGTTTCCGCGATGACACTCCCGCAATTGAATGCCGGGATGATGATGGATACTGGCGTTGCCATTAGAATTTTTTAATCAATTTGCGATGGACGATTTTTTGCGCGGCGAGTCCGCCAAAAAATTTAGGCCACGCGACCAGCGCAAACCACATCAGCCATTTCAAGCGGCGCGGATAAAACGTCCACGCGCGCCAGATGGCGGCGGAGACTTTTTCGGGCGAGTCATCAAGCATTCTGCGGGCGCGGATCAATTCAAGCCTGGCGCGGGCGAGATTTAGAGAACGGCGGTAAATCGGGAGGAGATCACGGCGTTTTGTGGCGCGGAGATTTTTTTCGAGCACATGCACGTCACTCTCGATCATTTTCAATTTTTGGTTCGACATGTTTCCCGGCCAGCGACGATAGCGCACCAACGGCTCCCGTGTGCCGCGTGCCCACAAGCCGCGTTCGGCGAGCCGCAGAAACAAGTCCCAATCCTCGCAGCCGCCGATCAACCGGGTGTCGAACAAAAAATCCGGGATCACTGTTTCGCGCCGCACGATGACGGTGGATATGCCAAAGACGTTTGATCGAGCGAGTGGGCGCGCAGGAACGCCATCGGGCAACGGGCGTCTAGACCGATAATGAACCTGCAAATCACGCGTGCCATCCCAAAAATAAAAGTTGGTGTAGCTGAAATTAACGCGGGGATCGGCGCGGAACAGTTTCATCTGGCGTTCAAGTTTTTCCGGAAGCCAAAGGTCGTCGGCATCAAGGAACGCGATAAATTCGCCACGCGCCTGCATCATGCCGGCGTTGCGCGTGGCGGGAAGTCCGGCATGTGGACGGCGCATCAACCTGAAACGCCGGTCGGCGTTGCAAAATTCCTGCACGACGGCGGCGGTCGCGTCCGTCGAGCCGTCGTCCACGATGAGAGCCTCAAAATTTTGAAATGTCTGGAGCCGGAGGGATTCGAGCGTCTGCCCGATAAGCCCCGCAGCGTTGAAAGCGGGTATGACGACGGATACCAATGGCGTTTCGGAAACAGACACGATGGCTGAAAAGTTTCCCAAGTATGCGCACGCGTCAAGCGTTCAATCGGAAAATTTGCATGACAATTTGCTTTGAAAAACTCCAGCGTTGTCCGATTTTTAGCGGCATTTGAATCATGATCACCGTCAAACCCATCGTTGATTCCGCCTTGCTGCCGGGGCACGTCCGCGTCGCGGCGGAAATCAATTACGGTTGGTGGCAAAAGGAAAAATTATGGTTTGATGTGCCTCAAACACATGCCGAGACCGCCGGACGCTCCGGAAATTGCTGGCTGATGGCGTTGTTGCCGCTGGCGTTTGAACGGGGCGAACGATTGCGAATCCACGCGCCTGTGGACCCGACGTTGCTGGAGAATGCGGAAAAAATCCAGCGCATCTGGGCCGGATGGTTTCCACCGCGCAAACCTGTCTCTGTGAAAGCGGAGCAATGGACGCAAGCGGCGCAGGACGACGGAAAAACCGGATTGTTTTTCACCGGCGGCGTGGACTCGTTTTATTCGCTGCTGCATTTTGACGGAGCGGCGGGCGGCGGGAAAAAAGTGGACGATTTGATCTACGTCTGGGGCTTCGACATTCCGCTGGAAAACCGCGCGGCGTTTGAAGGGAAAGTCAAATCACTCGGGGAAATCGCCGCGAGTCTTGGTAAAAATGCGGTCGCCGTGGCGACAAACCTCCGGCAGACGCGGTTGAAATCATTGGACTGGGCGATGCGGTTGCACGGCGCGGCCATGGGCGCGGTCGGGCTGATGCTCGGAAAACAATACGGCACCATTCTGGTTTCGTCGTCGCATGGCCGCGAAGATTACACGCCGTGGGGCGCACACCCGGATTTGGATCCATTGATGTCCTCCAGCCGGACGCGCTTTGTCCACTACGGCGCGCAAGTTGACCGTTTCGACAAGACCGCGTTCATCGCGCAGTCGGATGTGGTTTTGAAACATCTCCACGTTTGCTGGCGGGGGGAATCGGACAAGAATTGCGGCAAATGTGAGAAATGCTATCGCGCGCTGCTGACGTTCGAATTGCTCCGAAAAAAAGAAAAGGCCGCGAGTTTTCCGCACGACCATTTTTCGCTGGAATATTTGAAGTCGCTCCGGTTCGCCAACATGATCGCGCGGCAGTTGTTCGCGGAAGTCCGGGATCCCGCCGTCGAACGCGGACGTTGGGACATCGTGGAAGCCATTGACGCGTGTCTGGCGGCAAACCCTGCCGCCGCGCTAAAATAGACAAACCAGATGCGGATATTCATCCTGCCCGGCACTTATGATTGTGACAACATGGGCGACCTTGCCATGTTGCAAATCGCCTTGCGACGATTGAAATCGCTCCAGCCGGATGCGATCATCCATGTTTTGACCAATGCTCCGGACAAACTGAAATTTCATTGTTCCGAGACCGGCATCGTTCCGTGGCTTGGCTGCAAATCCTGGCTGCGTGTCGGCGCGTTGCCGCGATATTTTTTCCCGGGCATTCGTCCGGACATTCGCCGCCATTTTCCCTGCGACTTGAGACGCCTTTGCCGGCTGCTCCGATTGCCGGCTTCATCCGACCGCGTCGCCGCCCGTCAGTTTGCCGACGCCTTGTTCAACTCCAACCTGCTTGTCATGAGCGGCTGCGGCATGATCGCCGATGCGTTTCACGTCAATGCGCTGCGAATGCTGGACGCGCTCGAAGCCGCGACGCGATGCGGCATCCCCACCGTAATGCTTGGCCAGGGGCTTGGCCCAATCCAAGACCGTGAACTTCTCCAGCGCGCCGCACAAATACTGCCGCACGTCGGCGCAATCTTCATCCGCGAGCGGTACGCGAGCCTGGACTTGCTGAAGCAGTTGCGAGTGCCGGAAGGAAAAATCTTTGTCACCGGTGACGACGCCGTGGAATTGGCTTTTAATGAAAGGAGTTCAGCGCCCGGACGACATATCGGCGTCAATTTGCGCATCGCCGGCTATTCCGCGCTCGATGACAAGGTTTTGGAAATCGTTCGAACCGTGTTGAACGAGAAAGTTTCCCGACATCAGACCGTTCCAGCCGGAATTCCGATCCAGCACGGCGGCGAACCGTCCGACATCCAAGTGCTTGAACGATTGCTCGGCAAAAAAAAATCCGGCGGGGAATTGGACACACCGCTCAAAGTCATCCGCCGGATTGCCGACTGCCGCATCGTCGTCACCGGCAGTTACCACGCGGGCGTTTTCGCCTTGTCGCAAGGCATCCCGGTTGTCGGCATCGTAAAATCCGATTACTACCGCGAAAAATTTCACGGGCTGGCCGGTGAATTTGGCGGCGGCTGCATCGTGATACAGGCGGACGATGTGGAATTTTCAATGAAACTCGGCGCGGCGATGGATGAACTGTGGGAAAAAGCCGGTGAATTGAAACCAAGATTGTTGTCCGCTGCGGAACTTCAAATCAAATTCGCGCACGCCGCCTACGCGAGGTTGCCTGAATTGCTTCGAAAGCACGCCTGAAGATGCCGCGACAATTCAAAAGCCATGCCGGCAATTGAGGCCGCACGGGTCATCGCTTTCACCGCCATGCGACCGTCCTGAAATGGAAGTGTTGCCAGCGCTACGAGCAAATTGACGGCGCAATGAAACGGCGCGATCAACAGACGCGCAACAATGTAAAATGTGCGCGTGCGGCCCGTGCATGATTTCAGCCGTTGAATGGCGACGGAACGTCCTTCGCCGAATGCTGCATAAAAATGCCATTTCAAATTCAATCTATGAGCGTGGGCGTGATGCTGGACAGCCACGCCGGGCAACCACCAGATTTCATAACCGGCATCCCGCAAACGCAGGTTCAAGTCTCCACCCTCACCACCGCCTATTGCATCGCCTCGATGTCCCAAATGAGCGTCAAACCCGCCAGCCTGCAAGGAAGCCTCGCGGCGGTAGGCGCAATTACCTTCCCAAGGACTCCCGCCATCCTGAAAACAAAAAGGTTCCGGACCAAGATCGAGTTTTCCATCATCATCATCAACCCATTTCGGCGGCGGGATTTCAAAGCGGGGAATAATCGATCCGCCCACGACCGCGACACGCGGGCTTGGCGGACGGGAAAGAAAACTTTCGTAATTCGCAAGCCAGCCCGGCTCAACCTCCGCGTCGTCGTCCAGAAAAATGATCCATTCGTTTTTTGCACGGTGCAAGGCCGCGTTGCGCGCGGCGCTGACGCCAGTGGTCGGTTCGGCAATATATTTTATCCGGGCGTCGCTATCGGACAATTTCACCGCAAACGTCGCGGTATCATCTGTGGAGCCGTTGTCCACAATGAGAATTTCGACATCATCATTCGCCTGTGCAAGGACGCTGCGAACGGCCTTTTCGAGAAATGCCGCGCGGTTGCGCGTGCAGATGGCGATGGTGATCAGCGGGCGCATCATTCGCGAAATTGAAGTTCGTAAAGTTTCTGATAAACGCCGCCATGCCGGATGAGTTCGTCGTGCCGTCCGGTCTCAACGATACGGCCCTGATCCATTACGACAATCAAGTCGGCGTGGAAAATGGTTGAAAGCCGGTGGGCGATGCAAAGCGTCGTGCGGCCTTTCATCAATTCGTCGAGCGCGGTTTGCACGGCACGCTCGGATTCGGTGTCGAGCGCATTAGTGGCTTCATCAAGAATCAGAATCGGCGCATTGCGCAAGACGGCGCGGGCGATGGCGATTCTCTGGCGTTGCCCGCCGGAAAGCATGACGCCCTTTTCGCCGACGACGGTTTCATAGCCGTCCGGTTTTTCCAGGATGAACTGGTGCGCGTGCGCATGTTTCGCGGCGGCGATGATTTCGTCGTTGGTCGCACCAATGCGGCCAAGTTCAATGTTCCACCGGATGGTATCGTTGAACAAAATGGTTTCCTGCGTGACGACGGCAATCTGGTTCCGCAAGTCGCGCGTGGTGAACTCGCGGATGTCCGCGCCACCGATGCGAACCGCGCCGCGCTGCGGATCGTAAAATCGCAACAGCAAATTCGAGAGCGTCGTTTTCCCCGAACCGCTCGCGCCGACGAGCGCGACCAACTGGCCGGACTTGATTTTCAAATTGATTTCGTGCAGCGCCACTTTTTCGCCGTAGGAAAAACTCACATGGTCGAATTGAATATCCGCGTTATCGGCGCGGAGCAGACGCGGTTGAGCGGGTTCGGGCACGGTGTTTTGGGTGGCGAGCAGGGCGAAAGCGCGTTCACTCGCGGCGCGCGCCTGAACAAGCTGGTTTTGCAATCGCGTGAGATTTTTCATCGGCTGATACATCAGGAAAATGCTGCCGACTAGCTGCAAAAAATCGGTAGGACGCGATTCCGAATGTCCAATCAGATAGACCAGCAACAAGGCGACGCCCACCGAGCCAAAAAATTCGATGAGCGGCCCGGGTAGTTCGCCCGCGCGGACGATGCGCATATAGTTGCCGACGGATTTCCGGGCGGTCGCGCGGAATTCTTCAGCCACGATGTTTTCGAGGTTGTAGGCTTTGACCACGCGCTGGCCGGTGAAAGCCTCGCTCATGATTTGTGTCAAGCCGGCGGATTGCGTTTGCATCTCGCTACTGGCGTGGCGGACTTTACGGCTGAAAACTGAAATCGGAATCATGCACAGCGGCAGCACGATCATGGAAATCAACGTGAGCTTCGGCTGTTGATAGAACAAGAAAATCAATACGCTGATCAGCGTGATCGGGTCGCGGACGATCACCGAAGTCGCGCTGCTTAAAATTGATTGCAACGCGCCGGTGTCGTTCATCACGCGCGAGATGAGCTTGCCGGAGGAATTTTCGTTGTAAAAACCGGCGGAAAGATTCAGCAGGTGCGCGAACAATCGCGTGCGCAAATCGGCGATGGTGCGGCTGGAAACCCATTGCAAACAATAAACGTTCAAGTAACCGAACAGCCCGCGCAAAAGCATGATGAAGGGAATCGCGGCGATAAGCATCCATATTGTCCAAGGGTGCGCATGCACGCCGCCTTCGAGCGCAACGCGCACCTGGGTGAACAATGTTTGCACGAATGCCGGCATGTGGTTCATTGGCGGCCGCGCCACTCCTTTCTCATCCAGCGACGGAAAAATCGCGCCATAAACAAACATGACCGTGCCGATCATCAACGGCGAGATCAGGCCGCTGATGACGCCCGTCACGACCCCCAAAAAAAGTCGCGCGCGATAAGGCTTGGCCAGGTTCCAGACTTTGAGCAGAAAAGTCAGCATCAGTTTGTCACAATATGCAGACCGCGCATAATCAAAGCGAGTAGTTTTGTCATGCGGATTTTTTTTGCGCGCGGTGGAACAATCCAACTACACTGGCCTTCGTGCCGGCACAAAAAAAACTGCCCGTTTCCGTCTGCATCATCGCAGGCAATGAAGCGGCGCGCATCCGCCGCGCGCTCGAAAGCGTCGCTGGCTGGACCAGCGAAATCATCGTCGTGCTCAACGACAACGTGACAGACGGCACGGACAAAATCGCGGAATCCTTTGGCGCAAAAATTTTCCGCGAGCCGTGGAAAGGCTATGTGGCGCAAAAAAAATCCGCCGCGGAAAAAGCCACGCAGGAATGGATTCTGGGACTGGACGCAGACGAGGAAATCTCGTCCGCGTTGCGCGATGAAATCCAAAGGACGCTTTCCGAACCTGAAAAATCGAAACCGTTCGCCGCGTTCAGTTTCCCGCGCTGCTCGTTTTATTGCGGACGCTGGATCCGTCACGGCGACTGGTATCCCGACCGCAAAGTCCGGCTGTGGCGTCGCGGCCAGGCGACTTGCGCCGGCATCGAACCTCATGACGTCGTGCTCGTGCACGGGCGAGTCGGCAGGTTGAATGGCGATCTGTTCCACTACAGCATGGACGATTTGAATCATCACGTCCGCAAAACGATGGCCTACAGCGACATTTTTGCGCGGCGAAAACTGGCGGAAGGACGGCGCGTGGGCGCGCTGGAACTCTGGTTCCGCCCGTGCTTCCGTTTCGTGCGCGGCTATTTTTTGCGGCTCGGCTTTCTCGACGGCTGGCAGGGTTACGCCATCGCGCGCATCGTCGCGCTGGAAACTTTTCTCCGTTACGTCAAAATCCGCGAATCGCAAGCGGCGCGGAAAGACCGGGCGGAAAAGCCGCGCCCGTGATTCAAAATGTCCGCGCCAGAAAACATCCTGCTCATCCGCCTCAAATCCATCGGCGACATTTTGTTCACGCTGCCCGCCGTCCACGCCGTCCGCGAAAATTTTCCGGATGCAAAACTTCATTTTCTGGTTTCGCGCGAATTCGCGTCGCTGCTTCGCGGATTTTCGGAAATAGACGAAGTCCTCACAGTTGACCGCGCCATTTATCGTTCCGGAAATTTGAAGACCGCCGTTTCAGGCACGTTTCAACTGCTGCGCGATCTGCGTCGGAAAAAATTTTCGCTCGTGATCGATTTTCACGGTTTCGGTGAGACGGAATTTTTTTCATGGTGGAGTGGAGCGGCGGAGCGCTGGGGCAACGTGTATCGTCCGCTGCGCGGATGGGCTTACACTCACATCTCGCGTCGCGATGAGAAAATCCATCCGGCGGAATGGAATCTCTCGTTGCTGCGACAATGCGGTTTGCGCACCGGCGACATCCGCAACGAATTCGTCTTGCCCGCCGACGCTCTGGAAAAGGCCCGGCGTTTTTTCGCGGCGAACAATCTGGACGAAAACAAACCGACGCTGTTCATCCAGCCGTTCACGAGCAACCCGCAAAAAGACTGGCCGCTGAATAATTACATGAAACTGGCGTGGCACTGGCATTGTCGCGGCGTTCAGATACTTTTTGGCGGCGCGCTTTCCGAGCGGCCGGCGCTCGAACCGGCGGCGGCGGCTGGCTTTCCGATTTCCGCCGGCGCGCCGTTGCTCGTCTCCGCCGGAATCATGAAGCTTTCCACGCTCATTGTCGGCGCGGACACCGGCCTGCTTCACATCGCGACGGCGATGGGCAAGCGCACGGTGATGCTCATGCATTCCAACGCGCCGGGCAGTTCGCATCCATTTCAGCATCCGGACTGGGCTGTCACGCCACCCGCCGGAAAAACTGTCGCGGAAATCGCGCCGGAGGCTGTTGCCAATGCATGCGCCCGCGCGTTTGCAGAATTGGGCATCAGCAAAATCAATTCTTAAACCGCACGATTGGACGCTTTTTGGTGCTTTACTATCCGTTAAAACAGGCGTAGTCTTTTGGAGGCTCGAAAAAATTATGAATATAATGTTCGCATGGGGTTTGGGTGCCTGGGAAGTGATCCTGATCCTGGTCGCCATTTTGATTTTGTTCGGCGCAAAAAAATTGCCCGAACTGGCGAAAGGCTTGGGCACTGGCATCAAGGAATTCAAAAAGGCGACGAAGGAAGTCGTGGACGAAGTCCAGAACGCGGCAGAAGACAAACCGGTGCAGCAAAAATCTGTCGCGGACGGCCAGTCGCAGCCCAACCAAACCGTTCCGCAATCCTCCAATCCGCCCAAAGCTTGACGCGGAAATTCTCGCATGGCCGGCGACCACGTTGACCACGAGAAGGAGCCTTCCGACGAAGCCGAAGGCGGTCCTGTCAAAACTTTTCTCGAACACCTCGAAGATTTCCGCTGGGTACTCATCAAGAGTTGCGTCGTGCTCGCAATCTCCATGCTGCTTTGCCTCATCGCCGGAAATTACGTCGTCGGCATCATCAAGTGGCCGTTGACGCGCGCGAAAATCCATTATCCCGGCGCGAATCAAATCGCCGTCGTCAGTTTCGGCACGAATCATCTCGGCAATTTTCAATTCACGCCTCAACAGCAAAAATCGCTGAACCTCGGCACGAACCGTTTTGTCGCCGTCCAAGTCCAACCACTTGTCATCGGCACGAATCAGGTTCTCGGCTGGCATGTCGTTTCGGATGAAGCCGCAATCGCTGACGCGCAGCGGCTGCACGTTGACCTGGTCAACTTGAGTCCGGCGGGCGGATTTTTCGTGGCGTTTCAGGTCGCGCTTTACGGCGGCATGGTGCTGGCCGCGCCGTTCATTTTCTATTTCGTCGTGTCGTTTGTTTTTCCCGCGCTGAAAATGCGCGAACAGAAATATGTTTTTCGCGGGCTGTTTTTCGGCGTCGGACTTTTTCTCGCCGGCGTTTCATTTTGTTATTTCATCCTGATGCCGGTGGCGCTGGCGGCGTCGCAGATGTATTCCAACTGGCTCGGTTTCGGCGCGTTGCAATGGCGCGCGGAGGATTACATCGGCTTCGTCTGCAAGTTCATGCTCGGCATGGGACTCGGATTCGAACTGCCGGTGGTGGTTTTGACTCTGGTGAAAATCGGCGTGTTGAGTTATTCGACTCTGTCCAAGGCGCGCCGCTACATGATCGTCATCAATCTGGTTCTCGGCGCGGTGCTGACGACGCCGGAAGTCATCACGCAACTCGTCATGTTCGTCCCGCTGCAATTACTTTACGAAATCACCGTCTGGATCGCGTGGTATTGGCAATGGCGCGACAAAAAACGCGCTTTACAAGCGGCGATTTCGGCGTAAGCTCAAATCGTAAACTAAAAACGTATGCGAAACGTCATCCCCTTTCTCGCTTTGGCCGGGCTGGTCACCTTGTTCACTTCCGGCTGCACCGGGCCGGAACAAAAAGCCGGACGCGGCGTCAACAATCTTTACGAAGTCGTCCGCATGGGCGAAATGCGCCGCTCCATCGAGCAACAGGCCGTGTTCAATCCGCAAGGCGACGGCTACGCCGCGGGCGTCATTCACGGTTTCGACCGCTCGCTCGAACGCACCGGACTTGGCGTTTTTGAAGTCGTCACCGCGCCGCTTCCGCCGTATCATCCCATCCTGACGAAATATTTCACACCGCAGCCCGCTTTTCCCGCGAGCTATGAACCTAGACGGTTTTCGGATTCAATGTTCGATACGGATACCTACGTCGGTTTCAGCGGCGGCGACGTGATGCCGTTCCTGCCCGGCAGCCGTTTCAGCATTTTCGACAACTGAACGTGGTCAAATTTAATCCGCTCAACGCGCCGCCGGTTTTCCGTTGGCGCGTTTTGCTTTGACGAACCCAATGCGTCTCGAAAAAAAATCGCCCTGCAAGGTCAACCTGATGCTGAACATCCTCGGCAAGCGCACCGACGGTTTTCACAAACTCGAAACCGTCATGCAGCCGGTCAATCTTTATGACGAATTGACGTTTGAGCGCGGCGGAAATGGAATTAAGCTTTCGTGCAGCGAGAAAAGTCTGCCGGTTGATTCAAAGAATCTTGTCTTTCGCGCGGCGGAAAAATTTCTACAGACGACGACAATTTCCGGCGGCGTGAAAATCCATCTGGAGAAGAAAATCCCGCTTGCCGCCGGGCTCGGAGGCGGCAGCGGCAACGCCGCGACGACATTGCTCGCCATGAACGAACTTTTTGATTCGGCGCTTCCCTCAAAAACCATTGCAACCATTGCAGAATCTCTTGGCTCCGACATTCCATTTTTTTTGCAAAACAAACCCGCTCTTGCGACCGGGCGCGGCGAAAAAATCCAACCAATCGAAAATTTTCCTGCGTTGATCGGCAAGGCGTTTCTGCTCATCCATCCCGGCTTCGGGATTTCGACGCCGTGGGCCTACCAGAATCTTGCGCGATTTCCAGAAGCATTGAATGGCAAAGCGGGCCGCGCAAAAGAATTAGTCGAGAAGCTGCGAACCAAAAATTTGGCCGGTGCCGCTGGCACCTTTTACAATTCGCTCGAAGCGCCTGCGTTGGATAAATTTCCAATACTCGCGCTGTTTCAGAATTTTTTGCGCGAAAACGGCGCGCTCGCCGCGCTCATGTCCGGCAGCGGCTCGACGACTTTTGCGATTTGTGAAAATGTTTCTTCAGCCGAATCGCTCGTGGAAAAATTCAAATCGAAGTTCGGAGAAAACTGTTGGGCGGCGATTGTTCCTATTTAGCGCGTTTGAATCGTGCCAGCGCGAAATCCAGCATTTCTTTCGCTGCTGGAATTTCAAGCCACAACGCGGACAGCAGATAAATCAAACCCGCGATTCCGGCCGGCACGAACACCGCGCCAATTTTGAGCGCGAGCGTTTCGTGCCCAAGGCCATTTTCCCAAAGCTGCCAGCTTTCCCACGCCATCAGCCCGGCGAAAACAGTCATCAAAAAAAGCGGAAAAAGAGTTTTTTGCAGCGATTCCATCTCGAGTTTCGCGAGTTTTTTCCGCAATGTGAAAAGCAACAACCAGACATTGAAAGCGGAAGTGATCGTGTTCGCGATTCCAAGGCCGCCTTGTTTGAGCGGCACGACGAGTGCGGCGGCCAGAATGAAATTCATCACGAGGCAGACGAGGCTGATTTTCATGGGCGTCTTGATGTCGCCGAGCGCGTAAAAGGCGCGCGCCAGAATGTTGACGCTTGAAAACGCAACCAGTCCCGGCGCAAGGCACATGAGCGCAAAGGACACACGGTCGGTCGAATGGCTTGTAAATGCGCCGCGCTCGAAGAGCAATCGCACAATCGGCTCTGCAAGGACGACGAGTAAAACGGAAGCGATCAGATTCAAAAAAATCAGCGTGGACAGTCCGTGCCGCAGCGTCGCGCGGAATTCGGAATAATTCTTTTCCGCCGCCAGCCCGGAAAGTGTCGGCAGCAGATATGTCGCGAGAGAAATTCCGAACATTCCCTGCGGCAATTCCATCAGCCGCACGGCCCCGGTGAACGACGAGACGATGCCGTTGCCGACCCAAAACGCGAGGCATTGTACCAGCAGCACGTTGATTTGAAATGCCGCGACGCCAATCGTGCCGGGAATCATCTGCGTCACGACACGATGCACTGTTTTGTCTCGCCACGGCGAAATCCATCTGTAGCTGAAACCATCGCGCCAGAGTATCGGCAGTTGAAACATCATCTGCGCGACGCCCGCCGCGAGCACGCCAATGGCCAGCGCGAAAATCTGTTCAGGCAATTCCATTCCCATGCGCGGCGCAAGCCAGAGCACGGACGCGATCATCACGATGTTCAGCACCGTCGCGCCCATCGCCGGGATGAAAAAATGCCCGCGCGCGTTGAGCATTCCCATCATTGCGGCGGCGAGGCACACGAGCAGCATGTAAGGAAACATCACGCGCAACAGCCGCAGCATGAGTTCCGTTTTCGCCTCGAACTGATGAGCGGCAAGCGCGATGGAAATGCCGATCAAAACAATGGCGATGACCACGCTCGCCGCGACGACAAGGCCGGAGATGACGGCGTTGGCCGCGCGCCACATTTCTTTTTCGCCGTGGATTTTTTCCTTTTCCTTGAAAACCGGGATGAACGCCGCCGTCAGCGCGCCTTCGCCCAGCAGCCGCCGGAAAAGATTCGGAATCATGAACGCGAACTGGAAGGCGTCATTGACCCAGCCGACGCCCATGAACTGCATGTAGACCATCTCGCGCACCATGCCGAGCACGCGGCTGGTGAGCGTGGCGGCGGCCATCGCGCCGGAAGACTTGAGCATTTGAGACATCGCGCGGAGTTTATGGCGCGCGAAAGCAATTGGCAATTTGTCGTTCGCGAATTAGCCTTGTCGCGTGAGCATTCTCGAAGAACTGAAATGGCGCGGCCTTGTCGCCGATTGCACCGATACGGCGGAACTGGCAAAAAAAATTTCCGCGCCGATCACGCTTTACTGCGGCTTCGACCCGACCGCCGACAGTTTGCATATCGGCAATCTGGTTCCGCTGCTCGCGCTGCGGAGATTTCAATTGCTCGGCCATCATCCGATTGCCGTCGCGGGCGGCGCAACGGGTGCGATTGGCGATCCGAGTTGGAAAGCTCAAGAACGTCCGTTACTCACAAAGGAAATTTTGAATCACAATATCGCCAGCGTGAAAGTTCAGCTTGCGAAATTGCTGGATTTTGAAACGAAGAAAAATCCTGCGCGACTGATGGACAATGCGTCTTGGATCCAAAACATTTCCTATTTGGATTTTCTGCGCGACATAGGAAAACATTTTTCCGTCAACCAGATGGTTGCCAAAGAAAGCATCCGCGCGCGGATGGAAGACCGTGAAGTTGGCATCAGCTACACCGAGTTCAGCTATATGCTGATTCAAGCTTTCGATTTTTTCGTGCTTGCCCGCGACTTTAATTGCGAATTACAAATCGGCGGAAGCGACCAATGGGGAAACATCACGCCCGGCATTGACCTTTGCCGGAAAAAACTGGGCAAAACGGTTTTCGGCCTCACGCTCCCGCTCATCACGAATGCCGACGGAACAAAATTCGGAAAAACAGAGGCCGGTGCGGTCTGGCTCGATTCAAAAAAAACCAGCGTCTACAAATTTTATCAATTCTGGATCAACACCGACGACCGCGACGTCGTCCGTTATCTGAATTTTTTCACGTTGCGGCGTTCCAAACAGGAAATTGACGCGCTGGCGAAGAAACACGAAAAAAACCCGGGCGCACGCGAAGCTCATCGGGCGCTGGCGGCAGAGATGACGTTTTTGATCCATGGCGAAGAAGCGCTGCTCAAGGCGCAGATTGCCACCGCCGTTTTGTTCGGTGAAGGCGGCAGCATCTTTGACTCGAAGGTAAATTTCTTTGACGACATTGACGGCGAAGTTCCGACCAAGGAGATCGAAAAATCAAAACTCGGCGGCGCAGGCTTGCCGTTCGTTGAGCTTGTCGTTCTCGCAGGACTGTGTCCGTCAAAAGGTCAGGCGCGAAAAGACATCGAAGGTGGCGGCGTGAACATCAACAACGTCCGCGAGACGGACTGGCAGCGCGCCATCACGACGAAAGACTTGATCCACAATCACATCCTGTTGCGCAAAGGCAAAAAAAATTACGTCTCCGTGACGGCGAAGTGATTTTTATTTGCCGGAAAATTTTGCGAAAATTGTATTCGCCTCTTCGAGCGTTTCCTTCGAGCCGATGTCGAACCAGATTCCCGGCACCCGCCAGGTGAAGACCGGCGTGCGCGGGTAAAGCCATTGCACGAGACGTCCGGGCTGGTCGGGATTGTTGCCTTCGGCGATGTATTGCTTGATGAGCGTAATCGTGGATTTCGGATAAAAATAAAGCGCGATGCCGGTGAGCGTGCTCGTCGGATTTTTCGGTTTCTCTTCAAAAAAGGTGATCCGTCCGGTCGCGTCGGTGGAAATGGAATTGTATTTTTTTATTTCCTCAAGATTGCCCACGTCATAGACGGCGAGCGCGGGCGCATTTTTCTCGCGGATGAATTTTCCGAACTCCGTCAATTTCTCGCTGAACAAGTTGTCACCGGCGACGACAATCAGATCGTCGTCCACGTTCTGCGTTTTGAGGACGTAATGGATGTCGCCGATCGCGCCGAGTTTGTTCGAGTCGTCAGTCGAGCCGTCGTTGACGACGGTGAAATCGAATTTTGATTTCGTCGCGCGATAATTTTCCGACCATTTTTGAAAATGTCCGGCGAACTTTGCGTTCGTCACGACGTAGACACGGTCAATGCCGCTGATGGGCGCGAGGTTGTCGAGAACATGCTCGACCATCGGCTTGCCCGCGACGGGCAGGAGCGGCTTGGGTTGAGTGAGTGTGAGCGGATACAAACGTGTTGCGTATCCGGCGGCGAGGATGATGACCTTCATGCTTTGTTTTCGAAAAGACTCGGTGCGGATGCGCGCGCCAATTCCATGCAACGCGCATGGATTCCCGTCGGCGATTCAGACCGCAGCGCATACTCGGCAAGCGCCTGCGCTTCGCTCAACTTGAGCCGTCGGATCATGTATTTGACCTGCGCGATGACGGGCGGCGCGGCGCTCAATTCATCCACGCCGAGACCGATCAACAACGGTGTCAGTACGGGATCGCCGGCGATTTCACCGCACACGCCCGCCCAGATGCCGTTTGCGTGCGCGGCGTCAACAGTGATTTTGATCAGCCGGATGATCGCGGGATGCGTGGGCTCGTAAAGATGGGAAACCCTTTCGTTCGTGCGGTCGGCGGCGAGCGTGTATTGGATCAAATCGTTGCTGCCGATGCTGAAAAATTTCACGCGTTTGGCCAGCGTGTCGGCGATGAGCGCGGCGGACGGAATCTCGATCATCGCGCCGATCTCCAGTTTTTCATCGAACGGGATTTTTTCCGCGCGCAATTCGTTTTTGCATTTTTCGACGAGGGCGTTGGCCTGGTTCAATTCATCCAGACCGGAAATCATCGGATACATCATCTTCACGTTGCCCTCGGCGCTGGCGCGGAGAATCGCGCGGAGTTGCGCGCGGAAAAGTTCCGGCTGCGCGAGGCAAAACCGGATCGCGCGCCAGCCGAGAAACGGGTTCAACTCCTGCGCGAGTTGCAGGTGCGAGGAAAACTTGTCGCCGCCCAGATCGAGCGTGCGGATGATGACCGGCTGCGGTTTCAACGCGGCGGCAACCTGCCGGTAAACTTTATATTGCTCCTCTTCCGTCGGCGGTTTTTCGGAATTGATGAAAAGAAATTCCGTGCGGAACAGGCCGACGCCTTCCGCTCCATGCGCAAGAACGGCTTCAACGTCGTCCTGATGCTCGATGTTCGCGGAAAGGTGGATGTTTTTCCCGTCGAGCGTGACGGCGGGCTGTCCTTTGATTTCACGCAGCTTTTCTTCGAGCGACGCCTTGATTTTTGCCAGCTGCCCGTATTCAAACAGCGTCTGGTCGGTCGGGTTGAAGATGACCGTGCCGTTGTAGCCGTCGAGCAACGCGTAGTCGCCGCTTTCCAGTTCCTCGCTGATGTCTTGCAACCCGACGACCGCGGGAATTCCCAGCGACCGCGCCATGATCGCCGTGTGGGAGGTCTGTCCGCCGATGTCGGTGGCGAAACCGAGCACGAATTTTTTGTCGAGTTGCGCCGTTGTGGAAGGACTCAAATCGTGGCCGACCAAAATGCACGGCTCGGCCAGGTGCCGGAGATCAACCGCGTCCTTGACTTCGAGCAGGTTGTCGAGCACGCGCCCGTTCAGATCGCGCATGTCGGCGGCGCGTTCACGGAGATATTGGTCGTCTATATTTGCCAGCGCCTCGATGTAGCGTTCGGCCACGGTGTGAAACGCATATTCGGCATTGGCTTTTTGTTCGCGGATCAATTTGATGACTTCCTCGACCAGCACGCGGTCTTCGAGCATCAACAGGTGCGCGTCAAAAATGTCGCCTTCCTTCGCGCCCATGTTCTTGACCACCTTGTGCTGAATGTCGGAAATCTGCTTCCGCGTCTGGGCGAGCGATTGTTCAAAGCGCTGGACCTCCTTCGCGATCTCGTTTTCGGGAACTCCGCGTTTGGTGATGACGTGTCGCGAGCGGTGAAGGACAAGAATCTTCCCGCGGCAAACTCCGGCGGAAACGCCGATGCCGCGAAACACCTTTTCCCCTTTCGTTTGCGCTGACATACGTGTCTGATGAGAAATAGCCGAATGTTTTTGCGTTGAAAAGCAATTACGACGCCAAAAAACAAAAATTCCGGAGGTTCGACAGCCTCAATCCGGCATTAAAATCCTTGATCCGAAATCCGTCAAGCGCGTTCCATATATTTGCCCGTGCGCGTGTCCACCTTGATTTTTTCGCCCGTCTTGATGAACAACGGCGCCTGCACCGTGATGCCGGTTTCGACGATTATGGCCTTCTGCACGTTGTTCGCAGAATCGCCGCGGACTCCTTCAGGCGCATCGGTCACCGTCAGCACCACGCTCGACGGCAATTCGATGGACACCGCCTTGTCCTCGACGAACGTCACCGTCACCGGCGCGTTCTCCACCAGAAAATTTTTCGCATCGCCGACCAGTTCCGCCGCCAGCGTGACCGTCTCGTAATTTTCCGGGTTCGTGAAAACGTAATCCGAGCCGTCCTTGTAGCTGAACTCCATTTTAGTCGTGAGCATCGGCACCGGCTCGATTTTTTCCGTCGAGCTGAAACGTACGTCGGATGACTTCCCGGTCTTGATGCTGCGGAGCGTCGCCTGCACGAACGCGCGCAAGTTGCCCGGCGTGCGATGCTGCATGTCGAGGACGACCGTGATGTCGCCGTTATAATTGATCGCCATGCCGCGGCGAAGATCGTTTGCTGTTGCCATAAATTAAATCAATGCGCCGGATTTTTCCGGAACGCGAGCCGCAAACATTAACTCAAAATTGACCGAAGGCAAGAATGCTTTTCCGGAAAACCGATTCCTTATGGCCGGGTCAAAGGCTTTTTGCTGTGAATAACAATCCGTTGACACCACAAAACTTGGTATGTTACAAATACGTTAACACAATTAGCAGTGGTTTTATGCGTTGCCCCAAATGCGGCTGTCAGGACGACAAAGTTGTTGACTCGCGCGCTTCACGAGAAGGCGCGACGATCCGCCGCCGCCGCGAATGCGAAAAATGCGGCCACCGCTTCACCACTTACGAGGAAGTCGAGCGCGAGGGATTGATGGTCCTCAAGCGCGACAACCGGCGCGAGGAATTTTCCCGCGAAAAACTTTTGTCAGGCATCAAGAAGGCCTGCCAGAAACGTCCCGTCAGTCCGAAGGCGATGGAAGATCTGGTGGACCACATCGTCGCCGTCGTGACCGACAAATACGAAAGCGAAGTGCCCGGCGAGGCCATCGGCAAGATGGTCATGGAAGGCCTGCGCGCAATGGACGACGTCGCCTATGTCCGTTTCGCCAGCGTCTATCGCCGGTTTCAAGAAGCCACCGACTTCGTTCATGAAGTCAAAAAACTCGAGGCCGCCAAATGATCTCACTCTCATCCGACTGTCTGCTGTTCCAACTCACCAACGGCGAGAGTGTCCCCTGCTCCGCGGAAATGATCTCCATCGAGATCGTCGGCGGCACCGACAAGAAACTCGACCCGGAAGTCCTGCGCCACGCCGCCGCGTCCGTCTTCTACTATTTCAAGACCGAACTCGCACGCGAGAGCGTCACCGTCGGCGAATTTGCGCTTGCGCTGGAAAAAGCCCTGCGCGGACTCGGCTTGTCCCTTCGACCCGGCGAATCCGAGGCGATCCCCCGGAAAATCTACGAGGCCGACCTCGCGCTTATCGCCGGAGAACCGGACGAAAACCTCGAACTGTTCTTCTTCCCCCGGCTGCGCGACGAGATGCGCATCCGGCTCCGCCAATCGCCGACCGTCCTGCGTTTTCGCGGCCTTCGCGGCTGCGTCAAACAGATCACCGGCTCGCAACGTTGGAGTCCGCGCTGCGAAAAAATGGAGGACCAGATCGTCGGCTACATTCGCGAATGCCTGACCGCCGAACCGGAACAAAAAAATTGCGCGCTCGTCGTGGAATAAAATTTGCCGGAGGGACGAGCGCCGCGAGTCTCTGAATTTGGGCGTCGTGGAACTTCGCCCTCCGAGATAAAATATGAGCAAAACGCTTTTCGAGAAGATTATCGCGCGGGAGATTCCGGCGGTGATTGTTTATGAAGATGATCTGGTTCTCGCCATCCGCGACATCAATCCGCAGGCGCCCGTGCACGTTTTGATTTTTCCGAAAAAAGTGATTCCGCGAATCGGCGAGGCACAGGCCGGCGACCGGGAATTGCTCGGACACATTTTGCTCAAGGCCGCCGAAGTAGCGAAGAAGCTGGATTTGAAAAGCGGCTACCGGCTCGTCATCAACAACGGCGCGGACGGCGGCGAAACCGTGCCGCACCTGCACGTCCACATTCTCGGCGGACGCCACATGGCCTGGCCGCCGGGTTGAATTCGCGCTGGACAGAAATTATTTTCGGGCGCAAATTAAAAATCATGGTGCCTTCATTTAAACCAGAATGGCTACGGCGATTGTCACTTCCGTTTAAAGCATTTGTCGTTGGGTACGGTGTTTTTTATCCGTTTTGGCTTTTTTCGATGCCTGGCACGCCCGGAACGATTGGTGGTCCTGATTATACAGTGATTGAAAAGCTTGCGATCGTTTATTTTATTTCTTTCCTTGTGCTACTGGTCATAGGAGGTGTGCAGACTCTGACTAAAAATCGCAGAGATGCAATGTGGACTTTCGTGTTTGCAGTTTTGGCACTCTGTATAGCAGCAGGAGGAATATTTCATCCATACTATAAATAAGAAGTTCCACTTAAATAAATTTCTTCAACACCTTGCCCAGCCGCGCGATTCCTTTGCGGATGTTTTCCACGCTCGCGCTACCGAAGCTGATGCGCATTTCGTTGTCCGGCTTGGCGCGCGACGGATCGTCGGCGTAGCAGAGTTCGCCGGGAACGTAGAGCACGTCGGCTTTCAGCGCGGATTGAAACACTTTTGATTTCACGCCGGCGGAAATTCCCTGCGGCAGTCGCGCCCAGAAATAAAGTCCGCCGCCGGATTCCCAGATCTCCACGTTCGCCGGAAAATGTTCCGCGAGCGCCGACTTCATCACGCGCGCCTTGCGGGCGTAATTTTTTTGCACCTTCGCGACGTGCTTGTCGTAAAGTCCGGTCGCCAGCGCGCCGGCCAAAAGTTGTTGCAGCAGATTCGCCGTGCCGAAATCGTGGTTGCCCTTGATGCGCTGGACGGTCGTGAACAGCGGTTCGGGCAGGATGCCGAAGCCGACGCGCGCGCCGGGCGCGTAGGGCTTACTGTAAGTACCGGTGTAAATCACGCGCTCTTTTGCACCGGGCAAAATAAGCGCCGTCGGAATGTCATCGCCATGGTCAAAACGCAGTTCGCGATACGCGGCGTCTTCGAGCAGATAAATCGGATGTCCGGCGGCGCGCTCGAATTTTTTCAACAGCTTCAACGTGGCGGATTTTTTCGCGAGCGAAGTCGTCGCGCCGGTCGGATTTTGAAAATAAGTGACGAGATAAAGCGCCTTCACGCGGCGAAGTTCGCCGGATTTTTTTAGCCGCGTCAGAACTTTTCCGAGATGCGCCAAATCGATTCCGTCAGGTTCGAGCTTCACGCCGCGCGCCTTGATGCCGCGACTTTGGAGGATGCTCAAGAAAACAAAATACGTCGGGTCTTCGACGAGGATGATGTCGCCTTCGTCGCAGAGCGCCTCGAGCGTCATGTAAAGCAACTGCTGCGAGCCGCCGGTGATGATGACGTGTTCAGGCGAATGGCCGCTGTCGTGTCCGCCGTCGAGTTTTTGCAGATGCTTCGCGGTGAGTTCGCGCAGATTTTTTTCGCCGACGGTGATGCCGTATTGCAACGCGGGCTGGCCAGTTTTGGGCGAACGCAGAATTTCATTGAGCAGCTTGCGCGAAATTTCCGTGGGCAAAGTTGGGTTGTCTGTAAAACCGGCGGCCAGCGAAATCAATTTTGGCCGTGTCAAAGCGGTTTGCATGAGCCAGGAAATCGGCGGCAACTCGGTGCGGCGGCCAAGTGCAGATAGTGCGTTCGGTTTCATGTGAAAAGGGAGCGCGACGTTATCAGAAATTCTGTGCGACAAGCAAGCGGCGGTTTGCAGTTGTAGTGTCGGCGCTGCGCGCCGATTTCGAGCCACGGCTTGACGCTACAAAATTTCGGCTCGCGGGTACGCTCGCCCCACCGATCAATTTCTATTGCCAAAAACGCCATCAAGGATGACTTCCTTTGTTTTCCAAATCAACGCCATGGTGATGGCGAGCGGTGCGAGTCCGAGAAAAAGCAAAACGGCGACTTCTGCGTGGCGCAGCCAAAATAAAATTTTTGGATTTATCATCCCCGCTAAATCAAACATTTGCGGAACGGCGATTGAAGCGGCGACAAAAACCAGCCAGCCGACGAGCAGCCAGCGATTGAGCAAAGTGAATTGTTTCGTTTCCTGCCGAAGCGTTTCGTCCGGCAGCATCGCGCCGAGTTGTTTGAGGACGACGTTCAGGTTGAACAGAAAAAGTATCACCGATAAAATCAAAACGAAAATCGCCGCGCGGAAAAAAAGTTGTTCCGGCACTTTGTTTTCAAAGAACAGAAACGGCGTGAGGCCGAGGTTGACGAGGCCGAGCAGTTTCGCGCGGTCGAGCGCGTTGCGCCACGGGCGTTCCTGTTTTTGGAAACTGCTCATCTGCCAGAGGCCGAAGAGCAGCAGCGCGTTCACGACGAGCGCGGGGACGATTCCGACGGGTTTGAGCAATTCAATCCGCGCGGTTTCTGCGCAAACAATCAGCGCGGCGGGCAATCCCCAGAACAGCGCGGACAATCCGCGCGCGAGTTTGCCGAGTGAACGAAGAAGTTCGGTTTCGTTTCCGTTTTTCGGATTTTGCGTTTCTTTCAAAACGAAAGATAGGTGTAAGCCTTCAATCCGCGTTCGTAATCATCCAGCAGGCGCATGGCTTCGGACGGTTTCATGCGGTCGGATTTGATGGCTTCGTCCATCTGTGCCTTCATCTGGCGTTTCAATTCGTTCTCGTCGTATTGCACCGCCGCGAGCGACTGGACAATCGTCGCGCCTTCGATGATTTCCTCGATGTAGTAACCGCTCGGTTCGTCGGGTTCGAGAAAGACGTGGACTTCGTTGACGCGGCCAAAAAGATTGTGCAGGTCGCCCATGATATCCTGATACGCGCCCATCAGAAAAAATCCGATGAAATACGGGTCGGGTTTGCCGTTGCCATTTCCATTTCCATTCATGTGAAGTTCGTGCAGCGGTAATGTGTCGCGAACGTCGCGGAAATCAATGAACTTGTTGACCTGCCCGTCGGAATCACAGGTAATGTCCACCAAAGTCGCTTCGTGCGTGGGACGTTCGTTCAAACGCGAAATCGGCATGATGGGAAAAAGCTGTCCGAGCGCCCAATGGTCGAGCAGCGATTGGAAGACGGAGAAATTGCAGAGATACTGGTCACCGAGGCTGTCTTCGAGTTTTTGGATTTCCTCGGGAGTGTAAGGTTGACCTTTGTAACTCTCAACAACCGCGCGGCTGATTTCCCAATAAAGATTTTCGATCTTCGCCTTGTCCGGCAAATCCAGCACGCCGAGCGTGAACATGTGTTGGGCGTCCTCGCGTCGCTCCAATGCGTCGTGATACGCCTCGAGCTTGTTCGACTTGGTGATGTTTTTTTTGATGTCGCACAATTCCTTCACCAGCGCATGTTCGTTTTCGCCGCTTGGAGTCGGGATGCCTGGACGGATTTTTTCAATCGAACCAAAAACTTCCACGATCAAAACGCTGTGATGCGCGACGATGGCGCGACCGCTTTCGCTGATAATATTGGGATGCGGTACTTTCTCGGCGTTGCAGACGTCGGCGATGTAATAAACGATGTCGTTCGTGTATTCCTGCAAGGTGTAATTCGTCGAGCTGTCGAAATTCGAGCGGCTGCCGTCGTAATCCACGCCCAGTCCGCCGCCGACGTCGATGTATTCGATCGGAAAACCCATCTTGTGCAGCTTCGCGTAAAATCGCGCCGCCTCCTGCACCGCTCTTTTTACCGTGAGAATGTCCGGCACTTGCGAGCCGATGTGAAAATGCAGCAGCTTCAGGCAGTGCCCGAGATTTTCCGCCTTCAATATCTCCGTCGCGGCGAGAAGTTCCACCGTGCTCAAGCCGAACTTCGCGTTTTCACCGCCGCTCTCCGCCCATTTACCGGCGCCTTTGCTCAAAAGCCGCGCGCGGATCCCGATCAAAGGTTCGACGCAAAGTTGTTTTGAAATCGAAATGATGTGGCGCAGTTCCTCCAGTTTTTCCACGATCATGATGACCTTTTTACCGAGCTTGATGCCGAGCAGCGCCATTTTGATGAACTCCGCGTCCTTGTAGCCGTTGCAAACGATGAGGCAGCCCATCTGATTTTGCATCGCAAGACCGGCGAACAGTTCCGGCTTGCTGCCGACTTCGAGTCCAAAATCGTAGACCTTGCCCGCGTCGAGAATTTCCTCAACGACTTCGCGAAGCTGATTCACCTTGATCGGAAACACGCCGCGATATTTTCCCTGAAAATTGAATTCCGCGATGGAACTTTGAAAGGCTTTGTTGATGGCTTCGACTCGATGCCGCAAAATATCCTGAAAGCGGATAAGCAGCGGAAATTTCAGCCCGCGGCTTTTCGCCTCCTCGATCACGTCCGTGATGTCCACCGCCACGCCCGCTTCCTGCAACGGCCTGGCGACAACGTGGCCTTCGTCGTTGATGTCGAAATATTTCGCGCCCCAGCGATGGATGTTGTAAAGCGCGCGTGCGGATTCGATGTCCCACGGTCGCGCCGCGTCATTTGGATTGCTCATCTCAATGGTTCAAACGAGCGAACTATAAAATCCTCTGCGCAGAAAGCAACAAGTGGAATGAAAATTTTTTGCGACGGAAAATTCATTTCAAAAATTCACCAGTCCACGATGCAATCCTTTTTTGTGAATTGCGAACTCTTCGGCGTGTACTGCTGGAACTCCACGTCCGTACCGTCCGGGTCTTTGCACCAGAACTGCCAGGTTTCATCGCAGCCCTTCTTTTTCTGCGTCACTTCCACGCCGCGCTTGACCAACGCGGCGCGCAGCGTGTCAAGGTCGTCCACTTCAAGGCAAAAATGATGAATCCGCTGACTTTTGATTTCCGACTTCGGATCGGCTCTGAAAATTTCGATGAATTGTCCCGAAGCGACCTGAATATAAAATCCGAACAATTCTCCCTTCTTGAAAAAATCGAAATGACGCTTCAATCCCAGCGTCCCGCAATAAAAATCCAGGCTCCGGTTCAAATCTTTTGAGTGGATACAAAGGTGTGCGAGCGCTTTAATCATATTGATTGTGAAATGGACTATAAAACTCCCCGCGCAGAAATCAATCAGCGAAAATTCAAAAAAATTTCCGGCTTTGCGGTTCGAGGAAAATTTGTTTTCATCGCGTGATGCCGAAAGTTCCGCTCAAAACCGTCGTCGCTCACTGCGACAAAATTCTCCGCACGCGCGAAATCGGCGATTACGACGGCGCGGCGAACGGTTTGCAGGTGGAAAATTCCGGCGCGATCACAAAAATCGCCGCCGCCGTGGATGCGAGCGTTGCCACGGCAAAATTGGCAGTTGAGGCAAAAGCGGATTTGCTGGTCGTTCATCACGGTTTGTTTTGGAACGCGCGCCAGCCGTGGACGGGGAAAAATTACGAATTGTTACAATTGTTAATCGAAAATAATTTGGCAGTTTACAGTTCACACCTACCGCTCGACGCGCACCCGAAACTTGGCAACAACGCGCAACTCTGCGCCGCGCTCGGCTTGAAAAATTTGAAACCGTTTTTTGAAAGTCACGGACAGAAAATCGGTTTCAAATCGCAAACAAAAATTTCCCGGAACGAATTGGCGGCAAAACTGGAACGTGTAACAGGCGCGAAACCGAAAATCATTCCCGGCGGAAAAAGCGTTTGCGAAAAAATCGGCGTCGTGACCGGCGGCGCGGGCGGCGATTTAAAAATCGCAGCGAGCGAAGGCGTGGACACGTTCGTCACCGGCGAAGGGCCGCACTGGACTTACTGCGTCGCGGAAGAATTGGGATTGAATATTTTTTACTGCGGCCATTATGCGACGGAAACGTTCGGCGTGAAAGCACTCGCGGCGCATCTCTCAAAAAAGTTCAAAGTGCCGTGGAAATTTCTGGATCATCCGACGGGACTCTGAAGCTCGCCGCTTAATTCAATTGCTTCAAAACCCGTTCGGCGATTTTTGATCCAATCGCCAGCGACGCGGTCGCGGCAGGCGACGGCGCGTTGACGACGTGCAAAATCCCGCGCGCCTCCTCGAAATAAAAATCCTCGACCAGTTTTCCGTCCAGTGTCATCGCCTGCGCGCGCACACCTGCGCCGCCGGTTTCCAGATCATCCTCGCGGATTTCCGGCACGAGTTTCTGGAGCGAGCGGCAAAATTCCTTTTTGGAAAGCGAACGAAAGATTTCGTAACCGCAAAGGCTCGGATATTTGAAAAGAAATTTCCACAAACCCGGAAAGCAAAGCGATTCCGCCAAATCGCGCGGATTGATTTTCGACCATTTATAACCTTCGCGCGCAAAGGCGAGCACGGCGTTCGGTCCGGCTTCGATGCCGCCATGGATGAGCCGCGTGAAATGAACGCCGAGAAACGGAAATTTCCGGTCTGGCACGGGATAAATCAGATTCCGGACGAGAAACTGCCGCTCTTTTTTGATCTGATAATACTCGCCGCGAAACGGAATGATTTTGGCCGATGGTTTTTGCCCCGACGCCTTCACCAAACGATCCGAATGCAGACCGCCGCAAGTGATGACAAATTTCGTGCGAAAATTTCCGGCGGAAGTTTCAACGATTCGTTCACCGCCGTCGGAAAAAATTTTCAGGACTCGGGCGTTGAGTTCGATTTCTCCACCGCGCTTGCGGATGAGTTCGCCAAGTTTTTCACAAACGGCCGGATAATCCACGATGCCTTCCTGCGGAACGTGAATGGCGGCAAGTCCCGCCGCGTGCGGCTCGATCTCCTTGATTTGCTGCGGGTTTAACTTTCGCAATCCGAGCAGGCCGTTTGCGTTGCCGCGCTCCCATAAATTTTCCAAACGCGGCAATTCGTCTTCAGAAGTCGCGACGACGATT
This sequence comes from uncultured Bifidobacteriaceae bacterium, assembly GCA_964536285.1. GTDB lineage: Bacteria > Verrucomicrobiota > Verrucomicrobiia > Limisphaerales > UBA11358 > UBA11358. The sequence continues at coordinate 12,157 of CAZHXG010000010.1, read as the reverse complement.
TTCCCGCAGATTTCGTGGGCGATGCCGTGCTCGTGGCAGAACGCCGTCAGTTGCTTCAAGCCTTCGACGCTCAGCTTCGCCTTTTCGGAACCGGGTTTGTAGTAAAGGCCGGAATGAAGGACGCCGCTGTTGTTTCCCGTCTGATGCGCGGCGAGTCTGGATTCTTTTTCGAGCAGCAGGATTTTCAATTGCGGGCGCGATTCCAAAATCCGAAACGCCGTCGCCAATCCGACTATTCCGCCGCCAACGATGACCGCGTCGCAGTTCATTTCGGTTTTTTGCCGCCGCCTTTGAGAAAACCGACGATCATCACCTTGCCGTCGCTGGCGACCATTCCGAGAAAACGGAAAAGCCGCCGCCAGAAATTCATTTCAGGCCACGCGGCCAAAACTTCCTTCGCAAGTTTGTCGGCTTCGGAATTTTTTCCGAGCGCGCGGAGGCATTCGACCTTCATGTCCTGCGCCTGTCGGACGCGGAGATTGGACATCAACGTTGCATCGAGAAATTTCAGCGCTTCCTCGAATTTTTTTTCCGCGATTCTTTGCTGCGCGTATCCCAAAAGTTGCGCGACGGCGGCGGCTTCTTTTTCAAAGTAAGCCGGATTGAAGACTCGGCGTTCCTCCGGCGTGTGCAGCGTGAACCGCTCTTCCTGAAACACGGCGTAGAGGTCGGAAAATTTGTCCTGCTGTTTTTCGAGTCCGGCGGCGCGTTGTTCCAGTTTTTTCAACGCGTTATTTCTTTTTTCGGGATCGAGGTTCATGGCATCAATGAGTTTTTTTGCGGAATCCTTGCGTTCGTCCAGCGCGAGTTGGAAAAAGCGAGCCCAGAACGGCAGGTCGCGCATCCGGCGCGTGCGGCCCTTGCCGCCGATCGGCAGCATGACGATCGGCAGCCACGCGTAACGCCCGGCCATCTCGCCGATCTGGTGGACCCACCGGTCGTCATACCAGAACGGAAAATGGCCGGGGAAAATTTTCCGGAGCGTCTCAAGCCAGCGCCAGCCGAAAACCGGATACGTGCAGGTGTCCGCCGTCATTGGGTCGTGCGGACTGGCGAGAAAAATGCCGTCGGGAAATCTTGAGGAAACTTCACGGAGCATGTCGTCCCAGCCCGGCGTGTCAAAGCGCACGTCGTCGCCGAGCACCATGTAAATTTCCGCCGTGCGTCCGGAAATCTCCCACAAAGTCTGCTGCATCTCGCCAAGCCCCGACGTTTGTCCGCCGATGTGCCAGTGCAATCGGATGCCCGCGCCGTTCAATTTTCCGTCGTCAATCGCCTTGCGCGTGATGAAATCGTCTTCGTCCACATAAAGCCAGAGCGAAACTTTTTCCTTTTGCGCGGTGTGCGTCTTGAGCGCGGCGAAAACCTCCGCGAGCATTTCCGGCCTGCCGCGCGTGGCCATGATGAGGCAGATTTCTCCGGGATGAATCGGTGGCGCGCTCATGGCATCGTGGCCGGAAGTTTCGGCTGCGCGGCGTCAATCGCCAAGCAATTTCCGCTTCAAACGGATGCCGGCCATGGCCTCGACGTTTTTGCGCTGTGGCAGGCCGAATTTTTTTTCCACGAGCGCGAGATAGGCCGGATTGGCGAAATATTTATGCCACGCGTCGTCGCGGAACTTGAGCACCTGCGCCGCCGTCAGATGTTTTGTGGGCAACGGTTCGCTTTCATACGAAAGGAACGCATAACCGGCGTAGGAATCGGGCAATTTCCAGCCGTTCGCCTTGGCCGTGAAGTAAAGCGGGCTGCCGGGCAACGCCTGGCACGGATACATGTTGACCATGCCGGTGTTGAGTTCGAAGGCAAGGTCGAGAGTTTGCTGCATCGTCTCAATGGTGTCGTCGGGAAAACCGAAGATGTAATTGGAAATGATGTCGAGGCCGTGCTCGTGGATGGTGTTCACGACCTGGCGGATGTTCACTTCCTTGAACGAGCCCTTGGAAACTTCGTGCCGGATGCTTTGGTTGGCGGCCTCGACGCCGAGCGCGAGCCAGCCGATGCCCGCGCGCTTGAACATTTCCAGATAATGCGGCTGCACGGTGTCCACGCGCGAGTAGGCCCACATGCGGAATTTATGCCGGCGCTCAATGAGGCCTTGCAGCAGCGGTTCAAAATAGCGCTTGTTCAGGAAAAACATCTCGTCGGAAATCCGCAGCGTCTCGACGCCCATCTCCGCGAGCTTGTCGAATTCGCGGAGTATGAATTCGGGCGACCAAAAACGCATGTTGGGCGAATTGGCGGAGGCGACGCCGTCGGCGTTGTCCACGCGGTTGACGATGTTGATCATGCAAAAGTCGCACTTGAATTTGCAGCCGAGCGATGTGTAGATCGCCGCGAAAGGCGTGCGCCGGTTGTGATCGAACTCCGCGTGCCAGAAGTGCGCGCGGTAAAGGTCCAGCGGCTTGTTTTTGTAAGGCAGCAAATCCCACGCGTAACCGGGCAGATCAACGTCCATGCGCTCGTGCGGCACGACGTGTTCGGGCGGATTCAATTGCGGCGCGCCGCCGGTTTTGTGGCCGATGCCGCGGACTTTGGGCAAATCATTTTTCAGATCGGTCTTCAACAGATTGTGGAGGGCGTAGACACCTTCGTTCAACAACACGATGTCCACGCAGTCATGCTTGAGCACTTCCAACGGCAGCGCGCTGATGTGCGAACCGACGAAACAAGTGACGTATTGCGGATGCGCGGCCTTGAGTTTTTGCGCCAGAGCGACCGTGCCGATCATGTTCGTCGTGCCTGAATTCGGATTTTGTCCGTAGACGACCATGCAGACCAGGCGCGGATTTGCGGCGGCTATGCGGCGGACAGATTCGTCGTCATCCAGCCGTTCCGCGCCGCAATCGAGGATCGCCACGCCGAATCCTTTCGCGCGGCAGCTTTGCGCGAGCAGCAGCGACCACGTCGGCGGCTCGATCGCCGAATAATCCTTGCTCAAATCCTGATAAGCCTTGGCGGACGAATCGGCGTTGACGAAGAGAACATCAAGTTGGCGGTTGCTCATAAATCTCTGTGCGGCATTTGTGACTTTAAAATGTTACACGCAACCCCGGCGTGCGGCCAGCTTGATTTAGGCGAACTTTCGCTTCTCCTTGAGCGCGGGATAATTCGCCGCATACCACGACACTGTGCGCTGGATGCCGGCGGACAGTCCGGCGTCCACGCGTATTCCATACTTGGCCGCGAGCTTGTCGGTGTTCATGAACTTTTCCTTGACGCCGACGTAGCGCGAAGGATTAAAAACCACTTTGCCTTGATAACTCGCCGCCTTGCTGATGGTCAACGCCAGTTCCCTGACGGTCTTGCCGCAGCCCGGCCCGACGTTCAGGATGTCGCGGTCGCAGCGCGGCGCCAAATCGAGCAGCACGCGGACGAATTCTTTCACGTCCATGAATTCGCGGACGGCGGTACCGTCGCCCCAGACTTCGACTTCCGGCAGATTTTCCTTCGTCGCGCGCACGAAGCGGGCGACCAGCGCGCCGGGAACGTGCGCAGTGTCCGCGTGAAAATCATCGTGTTCGCCGTACATCGTCGCGGGCATGAGGTAAGTGCCGTTGAGTTTGTATTGGTCGTTGTAGGCTAGGATACCGGTGCAGAGCAGCCGCTTGGTGAACGCGTAGGAATAAACGCTGCCGTGGATCGGGCCGGAAAATAATTTGTCCTCGGTCAAAACCGGCGCGTCGCTCGGATACGCGCATGACGAGCCGATGCCGATGAATCTGGCGCGCGGGATGAATTTTCGCCACGCCTCCAGCACGTTCGTGTGGATGAGGTTGTTGATGAAAAATTGTTCGCCCGTGTGTTTGGCGGGAAATTCGCCCGCCGCCTGATAGCTGGCGAGATGAAGGATGATTTCTGAATCCTTGTGCGCGGCGAAAACCGCTTCGACCTGTTCGCGTACGGTCAGATCAAAATCGCGTTTGCCAAAAGCAAAGAAGTTTGCGCCGCGTTTGCGAAGTTCCTCCTGCAGATGTTTGCCGAGAAATCCCGTTCCCCCGGTGATTAAAAATTTCGCGTTCATTCGTCGGGCGTCGTTACCACATTTGACAATTTCACGCGGGCTTGGAGGCAAGTTTGTCCTGCACCGCTTTTCTGATGGAGGAGGCGTCCAGCCCGATCATTTTGCGGATGTCGTGCACCGTGCCGTACCATACGCAAAAACGGTCGGGCAACCCGTAATTTGTCACGGAAAGTTCCGGCACTTCGCAAATGGCTTCATGAAGTCCGAACGCGTCGTGTATCACCAGTATCTGCGTGTGCCGGTAACGCGCGATGATCTCCTTGTCTATGGGTTTGATGGTGGTGAAGTAAACTAGATTGACCGGCAAATCACCGCACGCTTCCATGACGTTTCCAAGAATCGGGCCGGCGGTCATCACCGTGAGTTTCGCGCCGACATCTTTCAAGACGTTGGCTTTTCCAAACTGGACAGGCACGTCAAGCGTGTGCCCGAAGTCGGACAAACGAAAGTAAGTCGCGTTGCCATTATTATATTGGCTCCGGATGAGCACGTCCAATTCCTTGCGCGAACCGGGCTGGAGCACTTCCATGCCGGGAATCAACCTGAAAATCGCCAGATCGGTGTAACAATGGTGGGTCGCGCCGTCCCACGCGTAATCGAACGAGGCTCCCGTGGAAACGATGTTGCCTCCAAATTCATTGTAACACATGTCCAGTTTCACCTGCTCCAGACTCCGTTCGGTGATGAAAGGCGCGATGGTGTGGACGAAAGGATGAAATCCCCGGGCGCTCAACCCGGCGCCGACGCTGATCAAAGTGTTTTCGCAAATCCCCATGTTGAAACACTGCTTCGGAAATTTTTCCTGAAATGGAATGAACAGAAAATGGCTGATGTCGCCCAGAACGACGACCAGTTTCTTGTCGCGTTCCGCCAAATCCATCACCGTGTCCCGGAATTGTTTTCTCATGCGGCCTCCAATTCTTTTACGAATTGTTCAAACTGTTCGGGGTTCGGCGACTTGCGATGCCATTCAAACATGTTGTCCTGCAAAGTTTTTGAGCCGTAACCTTTGATGGTGTGCGCGACGACTGCCTTCGCGGTGGTGCCGGGTTTGGCCAACGCGGATTTCAATGCCGCGAGATCGTGTCCGTCGGTTTCAATCGTGTCGCAACCGAAAGCCGCAAACCGTTCCGCCGGATTGGGAATGGGCAGCGATCGCACCTGCGACTGGTTGCTGTCCAGCAAAATGGTCAGATTATTCAACTGCAAGTTGACCGCGACCATCACGGCTTCCCAGACCGAACCTTCGTTGGATTCACCGTCCCCGATCAACGTGAAAACGCGTCGCGAAGAATCCTGCAACCGAAACGCCAGCGCCATGCCGACGGCGATGCCGATGCCGTGTCCGAGCGAACCCGTGGAGGCTTCCACGCCTGGGACCTTGAGGCGGTCCGGATGGCAGCCAAGCCGCGACTTGAAAGCGCCGTAAGTCTTCAATTCGTCCACCTTCAGATAACCGTAATGAGCCAGCACGGCGTAAAAACCGAGCGCCGCGTGCCCTTTGCTTAAAATAAAAACGTCCCGCTCCGGCCATTCCGGTTTGGCGGGATCGTGCTTCATGGTTTCATAAACCGCGCACAACATTTCGATCACGGAGAAGCACGTCGGAATGTGCCCGTGCCCGCTTGCCTTGGAAGCATGCAGGATATTTTTTCTTATCTCTCGGCAAAACGGTGTCATGGTCGATTGTAACGGTATTATCAATGTTGCACCTTGGTTTGTCACTCTCAAAAACGGCGGGTGGCGGAAAAAGAAGTGATTGGAGTCTTTGATGACGCCGGATGTTGCGCTTAATGGGAAGGATTGTCCTGATTGAGTTCGCGGAAGGCTTCGATCGGCTGCCTGTCCCGCGCCTTTTCGTGCTTGGAATAATCCTCTTCCAGATCGTAAAAAATGATCTGGCTGCCGCCGAACTCGAATTTGAACGGCACTTGGATGAGCCGGCTCAATTGTTTTTTTATTTTGGCCTGCTTCGACGGCGGCGCGAACAGCAAAAGAAATCCGCCGCCGCCCGCGCCGAGCAATTTTCCGCCAATCGCGCCAGCCGTCCGCGCCTCTTCAAACAGCGCGTCCACCTGTGCGTTTGAAACCTTGTCGCTCAATTCGCGCTTGGCCAGCCACGCTTGATGCAACAGTTCCCCGAACGGGATCAAATCCCCCTTGCCGTTCAAAATCTCGCAACTCTTGTCCACGCATTCGTGCAGCCGGCCCATCAGCGCCGTGCGTTCCGCCATGCTGGCGACGTAACTGGACGCGACGTTCGCCGCCGTGCGCTTGATGCCCGTGTAAAACAGCAGGAGATGCGAATTCAATTCCTCCAGCCGCTCCGGCGAAAGCGTCATCGGCTGCACCGAAAAATCCCCGCTCTGGTAAAAATTGATTTTGTTCACGCCGCCGTAGGCCGTGCTGACCTGGTCCTGCGAGCCGACCGTTTCCTTCAAAATATCCTGCTCGACGTGGATGGCTTCCGCCGCCAGTTGCCGTTTCCCGATGACCCGCCCCTTTAACGCGTAAAGCGCGTGCAACAGGCCGACCGTGAACGCCGAACTCGAACCCATTCCGCTGCGCCCCGGCAAATCGCCGTCGTGATGGATCTCGATGCCGCGTTCCATCTTCAGATAACGCAACGTCTCGCGCGCGGACGGATGCTGGATTTCGTCAATGGACTGGACCATCTCCATCTTGGAATAGACGACGCGCGTGCGATGCTCGAAAAACGGCGGCAGATAACGGCACGTCAGGTAGCAATACTTGTTAATCGTCGCCGCCAGGACCGTGCCGCCATGCTGGCGATACCACGCCGGATAATCCGTCCCGCCGCCAAAAAACGAGATCCGAAATGGTGTCCGGCTGATGATCATTTTATTTTTTCTGGAAACAACCCGCGTTCTCGCGGATGAAATTCTCCGCCAGCGGCAATGATTCTGGCGTTCCTATATCCAAAAACGGCGCGTCCGTCACGCAAACTTTCAACCGCGCGCCGGAAGCGACCAGCGCTGGAAAAACCTCCGTCTCGAAACTCACCGGCGATTTTTTTGGAAATCGTTCAATCGCGTTTGCGCGAAACAAATAAATTCCGGCGTTGATGATTCCCGCGCCGGATTTTTTTTCGTTGAAGCCCGCCAATTCGCCGCCCGCATTTTGAGAAACTGTCCCGAAACGCGAGGCGTCGGAAACTTTCACGCCGAGAATCGCGCCGTCAATTTTAGGATCGTCGAGCGATTTGAAAAAACCTTCAAGCGGCGCGGGCGCAAGCGAATCGCCGTTCAACACAAGATACGCGGCGGATTTTTCCGTTTTGCCGCGGATCGCATTCAAAAATCCGCCTGCTGTTCCGAGCGGTTTGGTTTCGGGAACACAAGTCACGCGAACATTTTTCACCGGCTGCGGTTGAAAATGTTTTCCGATCGTTTCCGACATGAAACCGGTGGATAAAACGATGTTGGAAATTTTTTGCGCCGCCAGATATCGGACAACCCACTCGATAAACGGCTTGCCGTTCACTTGAGCCATGGGTTTTGGCGAATCGCCGAGCAGATGTTTGATGCGCGTCCCAAAACCGCCGGCGAGGACGACGGCTGAAATTTTTCCTGGGGAAATGTTCACGTTAAATCGCAAATCGTCGGATCGTGAACCGATGCAACGATTCACGATTCAACGAATCACACATTCGAATAAATCGTGTTCCGCAAAATCGTGAAGCCTTTGATGAGTTCCACGATGCCGCGATCCAGATTCCACTCGGGCTTGAATCCGGTCGCGGCGATGCGCGCGTTACTGACGATGTAATCGCGCTTGTCCGGGTCTTCGCCGATCGGCGCTTCGACGAACACAAATTTCGGCAGATGCTTTTGAATCACCGCGCAAAGTTCGAGCTTGGACAAATTCGCGTCGTCCAAGCCGACATTGTAAGGCTTGCCTTTCATTTTTTCGAAATTGGCGATGCCGTGCAGAAACGCGCGCGCCACGTCGCGGATGTGGATGTAATTGCGCTTGAAATGTCCTTCGAAAATCAAGGCGGCGCGGTCGTGAACGGCGCGATAAACGAAATCGTTCACGAGCAAGTCGAGCCGCATCCGCGGCGCGCAGCCGAAAACGGTGGCGAGGCGGAAGCTGATGCTGTTCTCGCGCGCGAGCACGGCTTCCTCGGCTTTGACTTTGGTGACGCCGTAAGTGGAGATCGGTTTGAGCGGCGTTTCCTCGGTGCAGAATTTTCCCTTTTCGCCGACGCCGTAACCGCTGTTGGTCACCGGCATGATGACCCATTGATTTTTTCCGGCGAGACGGCAGATCATTTCAACCGCGTCCTGATTGGTCGTTTTCGTCGCGATCGCGTCGGTGTTGCACAGCGGCACGCCGACGAGCGCGGCGAGCGGGATGATCAAATCGGCCCTTGCCACGAGCGGTTTGATGACGGATTCCTCGCGGCAATCGCCGCGCAAGACTTGAAATTTCTCAAACTGGCAGCAATCGAGCAGCGAATTCTGGTTGAAATAAAAATTGTCGAGCACGGTGACTTCGTGGCCTTGCGCGAGAAGCGTGGGTGTCAGAATCGAGCCGAGATAACCGGCGCCGCCGGTGATGAGGATTTTCATTTTGTGGCGGGAAGTTGTGGTTTGCGTTCGAGAAAAATCAGGAGGCCGGTCAGAAATATCCCGACGGCCATGGCTGTGAGCGTGACGTAAAGCGGCTTGTGCGGAAGCGTGAACTGAAACTCGACCGTGTGTTCGCCGGACGCGAGATAAACGCCGCGCATGATGAAGTTGCAGCGCAGCAGTCCGGCCGGCTTGCCGTCCACCCGCACGCTCCAGTGTGGATCAAATTTGTCGTTGAGCAGCAAAACGGAAGGCGCGGCGGCGTTCGCATTGAACACGATGTCCTTCGGCAAGTAGCTTTTGAATTCGACCGTGCCGGAATTCTGGTTTGTCAGGCCGGACGCAACGGGCAACAGCGTGGAAACCAAAACTGTTTGCTGCGGATCAAAATTTTTATCCGCCAATGTTTGAAGTGCGATGGTGTCGTTCGTGCTGACCTGCCAGTTGGAATAGAGTTTGGCGCGGGGCAGCGCGCCGGTGAATTCGAACAACGCGTAGTCGCCGTTGGCATCCAGAACGGCGGTCATTTCTTCAAGGCGCGTCGGCTGAAGGATTCCCGGCTTGGGCACGATATTGAAACGCTGGACGATGCGGAAACGCTGTTGATCCGGGTCAAGCTGCCTGTTCATCGCATCCAGAAAACTCGCCGGGCCCAGAAGATAGCGCGTGTTGGTCAATTGCAAGCGGCGCGTGATGAGCCACACGGCCTTCGGGTCGCCGTGCAGCGCGTCTTCAAAAGCTTCCAAGTCCGCCGGCACACGCGGCATCTGGACGATGTCCAGCGATTGGATGTTGTAATACGGAAAATGGTGTTGCGCCCATTCGATCTTGTAAAGCTCAACCAACAATTGAAATTGATCCGGCAAATTGAATGGCAGGATGGCGACGCGGTGTTCATAGGGCTTGTCGCGCAGAAAATCAACGACGGGATTAAGCGTGCCGATTTCGTATTTTTGTTTGTAATCCCAATGGACGATCCAAGGCAAATCCGCGCGGCCCAAATCCACGATCAACAACGCCCCGAGCAGAATGCCGCCGAGCTTCGCGCGTTTGCCTGAAAAAATCCCGGCGATGACGAGAATGAAAAGTCCGGCGGCGAACGCGAAAAGCAAAACAAACCAGCCGACCTGTCCGATGCTGAAGGCGGCGATTCCTTTTGCCATGTTCTCGTCCGGAAATCCCACCGTTTGCAGGTAGCGGACGAAATTCGGTTTTTCCGAGGAATAAATCAGCCATGCGAGCGCGCTCCCGATGACGCCGACGACACAACCCAAAGTCCAATTGCGGTCGAAGCCGCGGATTTTCGCCCACCAGTTTTTGAGTCGGACGGGCAATGCGATCGCGTTGCCCGCCGGAACCTCCAGATAACGGCGGCTCAAGGCGTGGACGCCGTAGCCGAACAAAATGACCGCGGCCCACGACAAAACGAGGACGAATTTGGTCGGGTTCCGGATGGTGGAAGCATAGGGCACCGCATAAAAAAGTTTGTAAAAGAGCGGCGCGAACCTTCCCCAGGACATCAGGAGCGAACCGACCATCACGACAGACCAAAACCAGATGAAGCGATTTTGTGTTTTGGTGAAGGCGGAATCTTTTCGCCTGAACGATTGTGCGACGGTCCACACGACCAGCAACATGACGAGGATCCCGGCATAACTGCCGCCGCCGGAAAAGCGCATAAAGCCGGAAGGAGGCGCGTCCCTTTTGCCGCTGTCGAAATACCTGTCAATGGCCGGCTCGCGTCCGACACCGCCCCAATAATTGCCGCCCGCGTAGGCGTCTTGCAGCGCCGGCAGAATGTCCTTGGGCGTGTCCATGCGGTAACCAAAAAGCCCGGGGACGAACAAGCCGAGCGTCTCCTTCTTCGGCATGCTCCACTGCGTCGCCCAATCCCAATGCTGCTGCCTGGTTTCCGTGTCCTGATTGGTGCCGGCGATGCCGGTGATTTCCGAACCAATCAGCCCGATGACGGTTTGCGTGGCGAGGAATCCGGCAAAGACGGCGATCACGGAGACGCGCTGAATCCCCGCGCCGATTTTTTCCGAAACGGAGACTCCTTCTTCAACCAGCGCCTTGTAAAAGACGAACGCGGCGATGAAAACGCTGAAGATGGCGCCGATGTCCGCCGCTTCCATGACGTTCATCCCGACACAAAGCCCCGCCAGCGCCAGCCGCAACCAGCGTTTCAAGGCGGAGGTTTCCGACGAATTGGAGACGACCAGTCCCAGCGCAAAAAAATCCATGGCGATGGCGACTTGCTGCGGAGCGACGCCCCAGCAGGCCGTCGAAAAAAAAGCGGAATTGAGCGCCGCCGCCAGTCCGCCCAGAATCGCCGCCAACGGGGAAAATTTCAATTGCCGGAAAAAAAACCACGCGCTGATGCCGAGGATGAACAGCACGAACTGCGTGTAGAATTTGGAACTGTACAAGGGTCCCATCAACCAAAAAGCAAAGCCGGTGATGCCGGATGAATAATTGCCGGCATTGTTTCCAAGCGAATTCAAATCCATCCACATGCCCGCGAAAGAACCCGGTGGCTGGATGGCTTGCATGTTTCGACCACCAAGCGGGCCATCGTTCGAAAACAACACGAGGCTCGGATCAAAGCTGCGGAAAAAAAGCAGGAATAGACTTCCGCCAAGGCACGCCAAAAGAATCCAAAACTCTTTGTTCCGGGTTTTTGGAGCACCGTCGACTTTCGGCGAAGATTTGACTTTCATAAACCGATGGACATTTGAGCGCCAAGTTATTCTCAAATGAAAATCCAGACAAGCCATTCCTTTAATTTTTGGCTGTCGACATGGAGGGTAGCCACCTGATTTGAAATTTCCCTTTTCAAAATCAATACCTTTCCCTCTCAGGTCTTTGCCACCAGATGTGGGTCTTCGGCTATCCCTTGATTGCACAGATCAGAATTGACCAAGATTTTCTAAATGGAAAATGCGACATTACCGTATTTCATTGCATCAATTTCCTGCCTGTTCCAATCCGGTTACACCGCCTCCGGTTGGGATTTTCAACCATCCCAAGCTGGCTTCAAACATTCCGGCCAATCGCTTCTGGCATTGTTCACCAGCGGCGAAACGCGGTAGTACTCTATGTCACTGATCGAATAGTTAAGAACTAGGCACCCGAGCTGCGACGGCGGCGGACGATAAATGCGGTGATGCCGACTGCCAGCAATCCCAAAGTCGAGGGTTCAGGCAATCTGTGGCTGAAATAATCATTTCTAACTCGCTCATCCATCGCCTCGGCATCGTGCGCCACGAATTAAGCGGTTTCAGGGGCTGGATTTGCCGATTTTCTTCATTTCTGGCTGCATTTGTTGGGTTTATAGCCAGAAATGACGGTTGAAAAGCCCGTTTTGCAGGTTTGCATAGGCATTTTGCCGACCTGCAACGTCATTTTGCTAACCTGCAAAGCCGTTTTGCAGACCTGCAAAGTGATAAAGCAGACCTGCAAAATCGTAAAACAAACCTGCAGAGGCATTTTGCAGACTTGCATAGTCACAAAGCAGACCTGCATAGCCGCTTTGCAGACC
>CAZHXG010000009.1:0-67048 GCA_964536285.1 uncultured Bifidobacteriaceae bacterium | reverse complement strand
CCTTTGAGCCGCATTCGGGACAGGTTTTCGGAAAATTAAATTTCTTTTCGCCGCCACCGCGTTTTTTCAGAACGACGTTGACGACGGCGGGGATGACTTCGCCGGCTTTTTCAATCGTCACGGTGTCGCCGAGGCGGATGTCTTTTTCGCGGATGTAATCCTCGTTGTGCAGCGTGGCGCGGCTGATGGTGCTGCCCGCGAGAAAAACGGGTTCGAGTTCGGCCACGGGCGTGAGCGCGCCGGTGCGCCCGACTTGGATCGTGATCGAATTTAATTTTGTCTCGGCCTGCTCCGGCGCGTATTTGTAGGCGATGGCCCAGCGCGGCGCCTTGGCGGTGAACCCGGCGCGTTCGCGTTGCACGAAGGAATTCAGCTTGATGACCGCGCCGTCGGTTTCGTAGGGAAATTTTTTGCGGATCTTGTCCAGCTCGTGGATCGCGGCGACCAATTCTTCCGCCGAATGGCAGTGCCAGATTTTTTCCGGCGTCTTGAAACCGAGTTTTTTCAGCCACGCCAGCAATTCGCTTTGCGACTTTGGGCTTTGAACTTCGGACTTTGGACTCTGCGACTCGGCGATGCCGTAAATCACCACGTCAAGCGGACGAGTGGCGACGATTTTTGGATCGAGTTGCTTGAGTGAACCGGCGGCGGTGTTGCGCGGATTGCCGTAAAGTTCCTCGCCCGCCGACTTGCGCTCGGCGTTCAGTTTTTCAAAACCGGCGACCGGCATGAACACTTCGCCGCGAACTTCAAGCGCCTGCGGTGCGGCCACCTTCAACGGCACGCTGCGGATGGTTTTCAGATTCACGGTGACGTCGTCGCCTTCAGTTCCGTTGCCGCGCGTCGCGCCGGTGACTAGCACGCCGTTTTCGTAGCGCAGGCTGATCGCGACGCCGTCCACTTTCGGCTCGACGATCCAATCCAGTTTTTCGCCGGGCAAAAGTTTTTCCAGACGTTTGACGAAGTCGCGGACTTCTTCCTCGGAGTAAGTGTTGTCGAGGCTCAACATCGGCACGGAATGCCGGACGGATTTGAATGCGCTCAACGGCGCGCCGCCGACGCGCTGGCTCGGCGAATCGGGCGCCGCGAGTTCGGGAAAATCTTTTTCGAGGTCGATCAGTTTGTGATACAGCCGATCGTAATCGGGGTCGGAAATTTTCGGCTTGGCCTCGACGTGATAGGCGTGGTCGTGTCGGCGGATTTCGTCGGCGAGCACGGCGTGACGTTTTTTTGCTTGGTCGCGAGTCATAACGATTCGCTGGCGCCCGCGCGTCACGCGGGTTGTTGTCCCAAAAACCGGCGCAGACGGTTGAGCATGGATTCGGCAAAGCGTTCGTAAGGCGCGAGCGGCCTGCCGAAATTTTTGATCTCGTCAACCGTCGCCAGCGCCATGCAAAAATCCAGATCGTGGAACGCTCGTCCGCGCTTGACGCGGCGCAGCCAGCGGGTCAGGTCGGTGATTTCCTCGATCTCGTCGTCGAGGCCGTGATAAAACGAGACGCCCCAATCGTCGCGGCGCAAAAATCCGTTGGCATCGTTCTTGTCGTCGAACCAATGGTCGCAAAGCAGGATGCAAACCGATTTGTCCGGGCGTCCGCCGAGCCGGTAAAAAACGATGGGCGCATTCGTCTCGGAAAAATGATCGAACGCGATGTCGAGCGCGTCCTCGGCCGGCGGCGTGAACTTGGTCTGGAAACCGAAGCGGAAACCGCCCTGTTCGGCACGCTGTCTTTCGATGCAAAGATTTTCCTCGAAAATCCAGATGAGGTCGGTGGCGAAGCCGTGCTCGGCGAGATTTTTTTTCCAGGCGTCGAGCGCTAGGGTCAGGGTCGGGCGTTGAAACGGCGCGTTCGATTTCATTTAAGGCTTAACTTTGACTTTTCCGAAACCAATCCGCAAATAATTTTACGCCTTGATCGAATTTAATTTGCGGATTGTAGCCGAGCTTCTGTCTGGCCTTGGAAATATTGGCGAAAGTGATGGGAACATCGCCGGGCTGCAACGGCTGGCGGTCAATCACGGCCTTTTTTCCGAGCGCGTCTTCGAGCAGTTCAATCATCCGGCTCAACGAAACAGTCTCCGATTCGCCGAGATTGAAAATCTCGTAGCCGAATTCCTTTTTTGTCGCCGCAATAACTCCGTCAATCGTGTCCGAAACGAAAGTGTAATCGCGCGCGGCAGTGCCATCGCCGAAAACCGGAATCTGTTTTCCGGCGGAAATCAATTTTGCAAATTTGAAAAGCGCGAGGTCGGGTCGCTGGCGCGGGCCATAAACGGTGAAGAAGCGCAGCATCGTCACGTCCATTTTGTAAATGTGATGATAAACGTGGCCAAGCGCTTCGCATGCGAGCTTGCTCGCGGCGTAAGGCGAAATGGCGGAAAAAATCGGGTCGCTCTCGCTGAACGGCACCTTGGAATTCAAGCCGTAAACCGACGACGACGACGCGATGATGATTTTTTTCACGCCGGATTTTCGCGCGGCTTCAAGGACGTTGACCGTGCCTTCGACGTTGACGCGCTGGTAAAGCGCCGGGTCGGCGAGGCTCGGGCGCACACCCGCGCGCGCGGCGAGATGGATGACCTGGTCGAATTTGACGGATGAAAAAATCTCGCCGAGCGCGGCAGAATCGGTGATGTCGCCGTGGATGAATTCAAAGGGCTTGGCGAGCGACTGGATTTCGCGGAGATTGCGCTGCTTAAATTGCGGGTCGTAAAAAGGATTGAGGTCGTCGAACGCCCAGACGCTATGGCCGTCGCGCAGAAGGCGTTCGCAAATGTGCGAGCCGATGAAGCCAGCGCCGCCGGTGACCAAGAAATTCATGCCCGAACGCTAGCAATGAGAAACAGAACTGTCGAGCGCGCAGGATTTTTTTGGAATCGTGGTTGGACTTGGGAGTGATTTGCTTTGATTAAGCGCAAATGAAAGGTTAGGTTTTATCCTGATGGTCTCGCGTTTTTATTATTCCAGCGTATGCCTGTGGATCGTGCTGGTGTTGGCGCGCAGTCTTTCCACGCTGCACGCGACAACATACTTCGTATCAACCAACGGTTCGGATGCCAATCCCGGGACTAACCTCGCCGTCCCGTTTCAAACGATCCAGCATGCGGCCACGAACTTGGTGGCCGGGGACACCTGTTTCATTCGCGCTGGCGTGTATCACGAGACGCTCGCACCGTTGAATTCGGGCACCAGCAATGCCCCGATCACGTTCGCAGCCTATTCAAACGAGGTCGTCACGCTTGACGGAGCGGATGCCGTGACTGACTGGACATTTTTATCGAACAGCATCTATCAAGCATCCGTCAACTGGGACTTGGGGCAAGGTTACAATCAGGTGTTTGTGGACGGCGCGATGATGCATCAGGCGCAGTATCCGGATTACGGAAGCGGTGATGTGTTGCATCCCGCCACTGTTAGCGTAATGGTCAACAGCACGAACACCAGAGTCATTACCAGCGCGGCTTGGAGCGGCAAACCCCTCAACTATTGGGCGGGCGCATGGTTTTTAGGCGGAGTGGGATATGAATGGTCGTGGCAAAGCGCGCGCGTGATCAGTTCTTCGGGCAGCAACATCCTCGTGAATGCCGCGACCGAGACGCCCAACTGGTGGTTCACGGGCAGCGGCAGCGGCTTTCTCTGGGGAAATTTTAATTTGCTGGATGCTGACAATGAATGGCATTTGCAAACCAACTCAACGGGCAACACGCTTTACCTGCGGATTGGCGGTGGGGGCAATCTATCCACGCACACGGTGGAGATGAAACGGCGCAACTGGTGCGTGGATATCAATGGCCGGAATAATATTACTGTAAGCGGCATGAACCTGTGGGCCGGAGCAGTGCGACTTCAGGGCAACGGAAATGTGCTGCAGAACTGTCAGGGACAATTTCTCAGCCATTTCATGATTATCAGCCAGGGCTATCTGGAAGACGGTGGAACCCAACAAGGCGGCGGGGTGGCGATCAATGGCAATAACAACATCGTGTGCGGTTGCACGCTGTTCAACACCGCGGGGACAGGCGTGTACGTGTATGGCGGCGGCAGCAATCTCATCACCCGCAATACCATTTACAACACCGACTACTCGGGTACTTACGCCTGCGCCATCGCTCTCCACGGCAACGGAGATATCGTCACGTTCAACACCGTGCACAGTTCGGGCCGCGACATCCTCCGGCCCGAGGGCACCGGTTCCGACATCCGCTTCAACGATCTTTCCGCCCCGGGACTGTTATGCAAGGATTTAGGCGTCATTTATGTCTGGGGTAACAACGGTCAGGGAACCAGCGGGCTGGATACCCGCATCGCGTATAATTGGATCCATGACGACAACTATCCCATTCCTTCGGCGTTGATTTACCTCGACAACTATGACCGGAATTTTGTGGTGGATCATAACGTTTGCTGGAACAGCGGCGGGGATTCGGGCATCCGGATCAACGGTCCGGCCTATGGACACCTGATCTACAACAACACCCTTTTCAACTGCGCCGACGTGGGTGCCTACACCTACAATTCCTGGTCGAGCAGCAACCCCGACCCGACTTTCTGGACGAGCGACATTTATCAATATTCGGCATCGAACAATCTCTTTCTCGCCACGTCACCGCAGACACAGCTCGTGAACTGGACGAACGAGGATTTCCGCCTGAAGCCCAATGCTTCCGCCATCAACGACGGGCTGATTATTCCAGGTTTTACTGACGGTTACATTGGCAGTGCGCCTGACTTGGGCGCCTATGAATCCGGCAGCTTGGCATGGAATGCCGGTGTGGGATCCAGACCCATACTTGCCATCACCGGCACCGAAAGCGGCGATCTGACGCTGACGGCTTCGCCCGATGCAGCGTATTATCAGCTTTATACAGCCACGAACCTGACATCCCAGTGCCTCTGGCATTCCGTTACCAACTTGCCGGTCACCTTGGGCAATCAATGGTCTATGACGTTGGCCATCACCAATGTTACCAGCTTTTATCGCCTGCAAATTCAGTGATTGGCTAACTAAATCATCATATTCTGCCGGGATGAGTCGGTCGTCGCTCCGCGACTTCACAAACTGTTCAACACATCAATCAACTGCCGCAGCCGTCCGTAATCGCGGCGGTTGAAGTTGAAGGCGATGCGTTTCAGTTCCAGATGCTCGTTGTGTTCCACTTCTTCGGGCGTCGGTTTGATGTTTTGGATTCTTCCATCGATGATGATGTCAGAAAAATCCTTACTCATTGCGGCGATAGCGGATTCGTTCGGCGCATTTTTTAATCGGATGACGAGCAAATCTTTCACGAAGCGCGTCGAATGAAAATTCCGGTAGAAGCGCGCAATGATTATCACCGCTTCATCCGTGCTGTCGGTGATCTGGTAGAGGTTCAAGTCCTCCGGCGAAATCAATTTGTTGCGCAACAGTTCTTCGCGGATGTGGAAGTCCCACGTTCTCCAATATGTGCCGCCGGGTTTGTCCACGAGCACAAGCGGCATGAGCTGGCTTTTGCCGGTCTGCATGAGCGTGATGGCTTCGTAACCCTCGTCGAGCGTGCCGAAGCCGCCGGGAAAAAGCGCGATGGCGTCCGAGTGCCGGATGAAAATCAATTTGCGCGTGAAAAAATATTTGAACGAAATCAATTTTTTGTCCTCGGCGATGACGGGATTGGCGCTTTGTTCCCACGGCAGTCGGATGTTGACGCCGAAACTGTTTTCCGGCCCGGCACCTTCGTGTCCGGCCTGCATGATGCCGCTACCCGCACCAGTGATGACCATGAATCCGGCCTTCACGATCTTGCGCCCGAAATCCACGGCCTGCTGATATTCGATCTTGTCGGGCTGCGTGCGCGCGGAACCGAAGATGGTCACCTTGCGCTTGTCCGCATAAGGCGCGAAAAGCCGGAAGGCGTAGCGCAATTCGCGCAGCGCGGTCTGGATCACGCGCACGTCGCCGGTGTCCTTCACGTCGGTCAGGAGTTTCAGCGCGTTCTCGATGATGTCGGCGACTTCGTTTTCGTTGTGGCCGCCGCCCCGGGATTGGATGAGTTCGCGGATTTGCCCTTTGGTTTTGGGGTCGGGCGACCCTTTCGATTTCACTGCGTTCATTTCTGTTCTTGCGCGATTAAAGTTTTGTGATGATAACAGCGCGCGAACCGATTGCAACAAACGCTTTTGCCCATTGACAATCGTCGCGGGAAAATTATCCTCTGCGTTCGTTTTAATTTATCCGCGAGCACCGCCAGTGCGGTTTTTCTCGCACCAGGAGAGGAAGTGAGTTGCGTTGACAGAAATTAGACTGAAAAAAGGCGAGCCTGTGGACCGTGCGTTGCGGCGACTGAAGAAAAAAGTCGACCGCGAGGGCACGCTCAAAGTCGTGCGCAATCACCGGCATTTCGAAAAGCCGAGTGAGAAACGCCGTCGCAAGGAAAAAGTCGCCCGTTTCTCCGCGATGCTTTCCGCGCGTTACGCGGATCTGTAATTTGTGGGGAGTTAAATCGTGAATCGTTAAATCGTTGCATCGTGGCAATCGTTTAACGATTCTTCTTTTTACGATTCGCGATTTAACGATTTACGCCCAAAAATGTATTCCTTTTCCACCTGCTGGAATTCCCGGCGTCACACGGACGGACGCGCGATGCTGCGCGAAATCCGCGAACTCGGCTTCGGCCACGCCGAGTTGAGCCACGGCATCCGCTTGAGCCTCGTGCCCGGAATCCTCGACGCCGTGGACGCGGGCGAAATAAAAATCTCCAGCCTCCACAATTTTTGTCCGCTGCCCGTTGGCGTCGAAAAAGCCTCGCCGAACATCTACGAATTTTCCGCCGAGCGCGACCGCGACCGCGAACTCGCCGGCAAGCACACGCTCAAGACGATTGAATTCGCCGTGCGCGTCAGAGCGCCGCTCGTCGTGCTTCACCTCGGCGGCATGGACTTGAAGGATTACACCGGCAAGCTCGGCGAGATGCTCGAACACGGCGGGAAAAATTCTCCGAAATATGAAAAGCTTCTTGCCGAAGCCGCCAAAGCGCGGGAAACGAAAAAGGAAAAATTCTTCGCGCGCACGAAAGAGACGCTCCGGCAGATTTTGCCGGCGGCGGAAAAAGCCGGGATCAAACTTGGGATCGAAAACCGCCAGGCGCTGGAAGAATTGCCCGTCGAGAACGACTTCAAGCTTTTCTTCGCCGAATTCGGCAGCCCGAACGTCGTTTATTGGCACGATTGCGGGCACGCGCAAATCAAGGAAAACCTCGGCTTCATCCGCCACGCGGAATTTCTTGGTTCGCTCGCGCCGCGCCTCGCCGGATTTCACGTCCATGACGTGCAATTCCCTGTGCGCGACCACGCCGCGCCCGGTTCCGGCATGATTGATTTCGCCGCGCTCAAGCCGTTCGTGAAACCGGAACACATCAAGGTTTTTGAATTGAGCCCGACGCTGTTTCCCGAAGAAGTCAAACTTGGCATCGCGCATCTCAAAAAAATCTGGGGCGGAGAATGAATTTTTAATTTAGGGTCCGCGCCGAAACGGATGAACGCGTGATCCGGTTTGAAACCAACGCGCAGGAATTTTTTTTAAATCCGTCGAATTCAATGCAGCCGGAAGACTGCGTTGGGCGGTGCGTTGGTGACTTGCACTGTGATCAACGAATTGACGCCGGAAATGGATGTCCAGTTGTGAACTGTCAGATTGGTTGTCATCTGTGCCGCGTAGTTGGCGTTGGTGGGATAAAACAGCACCGGCAGATTGCCGTAAAGGGTGATGCCCGGAGACGGCACGCTGCCGCTGGCCGCTTGCAGCCGGAAAAATATTTGGCCAGGCGGGTTTGTGAATTCCACGCCGATGAGCGGGATTTTATTGCTGACGGTCACCCAATTGCCAGAGGCCGAGTTGGTGGACATTTGCAGCGTTTGGTTGGTGCCCGCCGTCGTATAAATGATCACCGGCAGATGGCCGTAGGTGGTGGTGCCAAACGCGGGTGCGCAGGGAAGACCATCGAAAGTCGTGCCCCAGCCCGTGGTTCCCGGAATGTAATAAACCGTCGCATTGGTGTCGCCGGAAAAGGTGTTTGAATCATTATTGGGCGTGGGCGCGTTCCCTTGAAAATAAACCGAACGCAACGCGGGGCATGTGACGAAGGCGCCAGATCCGATGCTTTTGACGCCGTTGCCAACGGTAACTGTGGTCAGACTCGTGCAAAAGGAAAATAGCTGATCACTAATGTTGGTGATGCTGTTTGGAAGAGTGGCAGTGATCAGGCTAGAGCAGTAGTCGAAGACAAAGTTTCCGAGGTGGGTGACGCTGTTGGGGATGGTGATGCTGGTCAGGTTGGTGCAATCTGCGAAGGCATAATCTTCAATGCTGGTGATACTGTCGGGAAGATTGATGCTTGCCAGCCGAACGCAACCATCGAATGCCAATTGTCCAAGGTCGGTGACATTCGTGCCGAGGACGACACTCACCAGGTTGGGGGAATTAAAGAACGAAAACGTGCTGGTGACGTTGTTGGTGATGACGACATTGGTCAGGCCAATGGCGTAGTAGAAAGCAATGCCGATGTTGGTGACGCCGCTGGGAACCGTGTAATTTTTAAGGCCGCCCGGAAATTGGATGAGCGTCGTCTGGCTTGGATCGAACAAGACACCATTGAGACTGCTGTAATCGGGATTGCCGGGCGTCACAGTGATGTTCGTCAGGTTCGCGCAGTAGTCGAACGCTTCCCCCCCGATGTTGGTGACATTGACGGGGATGGTGACGCTGATCAGCCCGCTGATAAAGAACGCCAAATTTTCGATGGTGCGGACGCCGCTGCCGAGGGTGACATTGGTCAGGCTGGTGCAAAACTTGAAGGCAGAATTTCCGATGTTGGTGACGCTGTTGGGAATCACAACCCTGGGCAGATTGGTGCAGCTATTGAACACATTGGCACCAACATCAGTGAGGTTGGTGCCCAGGACGAGATTGGTCAGGCCGCTGCAAGTATAGAATGCATAATCTCCCAGGTTTGTGAGGCTGTTGGGTATCACGACGCTGAGCAGGCTGCTGCAAGACATGAACCCCTGGTAGCCAATACTGACGACGCCGCTGCCGAGGGTGATATGGGACAGGCCAGTGCATGCATAGAACGCCTGTGCACCGAGGTTGGTGACGCTGTTGCCAATGGTGGCATTAGTCAGGCCAGTGCAATTATAAAATGCATCATCTTCGATGCGGGCAACATTGTTCGTAATGATGACATTGTTCAGGTTGGTGCAAATATAGAATGCGTTGGTTGCGATGCTGACGACCGTGTTGGGAACGGTGTAGCTCCCTTTGAGGCCGTCCGCAAATTCAACCAGCATCGTTTGATCATGATTGAACAAGACGCCGTTAAGGCTGCTATAATCAGGATTGCCGGACAGCACGATAATGTTGGTCAGGTTCTGGCAGAGAGTGAACACTCTGTCTCCGATATTGGTGACGCTATTGGGAATGGTGACACTGAGCAGGCTGGGGTGGGCCTCCAAGGCATAGTCTGCGATACTGGTGACTGGATGGCCGTTGGTCGCGCTGGGAATGACCAGATTCGTCGGCGAGCCGGTGTAACCCGTGATGATAATCGCGCCGCTGTTGGTCACGAAGGTCAACTGCGCCTGCAACATGCCGGGCAGCATGAACAGCACCGCACTGAACAGAAAAAAATGAATCAGCTTTCGCCTCATCTTCTTGCTTATAAAGCAATGTCCGGCACGTTGCAACCGGTTTGTGAAAATTCAAATTAAGATGCTGACGAGTTATCTGGTAATTTGCACGTAAATCGTGAATCGTAAATTGTAAATGACGCCCGATTCGCCCAAAGCTGTCGCAAAAAAAATCGTTGCCGAACTGCAGCGGGTGGGCTTTGCTGCGTTTTGGGTCGGCGGTTGCGTGCGCGATTTTTTGCTCGGACGCGAGCCGCAAGATTTTGACATCGCCACAGACGCGAAGCCGGAGCAGGTCGAAAAACTTTTCAAACGCACCATCGCCGTCGGCAGAAAATTCGGCGTGATGGTCGTTGTCGAGGACGGACATCAATTCCAAGTCGCCACCTTTCGTGCCGAAGCGGATTACAAAGACGGTCGCCGTCCGGAAAAAATCGTTTTTGCTAATGCCGAAGCCGACGCGCAGCGCCGCGACTTCACCGTGAACGGACTTTTTTACGATCCGGTTTCAAAAAAAACTCACGACTGGGTCGGCGGCGAAAAGGATTTGCGTGCGAAAATCATCCGGACGATTGGCAAACCTGAAGAACGATTTGCCGAAGACCATTTACGTTTACTGCGAGCCGTCCGTTTTGCCGCGCAACTGGATTTTGAGATCGAATCGAAAACTTTTGAAGCCGTCAAATCGTTCGCGCCGAAAATCGAACTCATCAGCGCCGAACGGATTCGCGACGAGCTTTTGAAATTATTTTCGCCGCCGCACGCTATGCGCGGATTGGTTTTGCTGCGCGACAGCGGATTGCTGGAACACATCCTGCCGGAACTCGCCGCGACAATTTCCTGTGAGCAATCGCCGGATTTTCATCCTGAAGGAACGGTTTTTGAGCACATCAAGTTGATGCTGGAAAAATTGCCGCCGGACGCTCACGAATCTTTGCCGTGGGCGGTTTTGTTTCACGACATCGCGAAACCTGTGACTGCAGAACGCGATTCAAAGACCGGCGCGATTCATTTTTACGGCCACGAGAAAGTCGGCGCGGAGATGGCGGAGAAGATTTTGGAGCGGCTGCGCTTTCCGAAAAAGCAAATCGAGGAAATCGTCGCATGTGTGCGACAGCATATGCAGTTCAAGGACGTGAAGCAGATGCGCAAGGCGACGTTGCGGCGATTGCTTTTGCGCGAAACATTTCCGCTGGAACTGGAATTGCACAAACTGGATTGTCTCGGTTCGCACGGCGATCTGGAGTTTTACAATTTTCTGCTGGAGCAGGCGGAGGAATTGAAAAAGCGGCCGGCGATTCGTCCGCCGCTGCTAACAGGCGAAGATTTGATCGCGCTCGGAATGAAACCCGGCCCGGCGATGGGCGCGTTGATTCACGAAATCCGCGAAAAGCAACTTGCGGATGAATTGAAAACGGCGCGCGCCGCGCGTGCGTGGGCGAAAAAACAAATCGGAAAAATTTAAGGCGCGAAAAGTTTGCAGACGCGTTCAAAAACTGTCGCGGCGGAAATTGCATTGAGACATTCATCCAGTTTTTCGTAAGTGCAATACGATTTGAGGCAGGGAGAGCAGGGGAGTTCGATCCGCAGAACGTTTTCGAGCTGGCCGTAAGGACCTGTGCGTTGCGGCGCGGTCGGGCCGAACAGCGCGACGAGCGGTTTGCCGAGCGCGGCGGCCACATGCATCGGGCCGGTGTCGTTCGTGACCATCAGGTCGCAGAGCCGAACCCACTCGATCATTTCCGGCAGCGAAATCTGTCCGCACAAATCCAGGCAACGCTCCGGCGCGGCGCGCGAAATGATTTCGCCGAGCGGCTCATCCTCGCCGCCGCCGAGAACGACGAAGCGCGCGTCGGGAAATTTTTTTGCGGACAGACGGACGAGTTCGGCAAAATTTTCAACCGGCCAGCGTTTATTCAGCCAGCGCGCTCCGGGCTGGATTGTAATCCATTTTATTCCCTCGGTTTTCCATTTTAATTTTACAGCGGCGCTGATTGCGGGTCGTCCGGGCAGCCATTGAAATTTTTTGTGAACCGGCACGGCGAGTGGCGGCAGCACGGACAAATACCAATCCACGGCGTGCGTGTGAAAAGATTTTCGCGGCACGGCGACATCGTAAAATCCCCGCGAGCCTTCGCGGACTTCGTCGAGGCCGATGAGAAATTTTCCGTCGGCGAGCCAAGCGAACGCGCCGCTGCGCGCGAGGCATTGCAGATCAATCACCCAATCGAATTTTTGTCCGCGCATCCAAAGAATGCTTCGCAGCATTTCCGGCCAGCGAACCGGGGCAGTCCAGCGTTTGCGCTCGAAGCGGACGACGCCGGCCAGATCCGGATCGCCTTCGAGCAGCGGCGCGAGGGCGGAATCAATCCACCAGAAAATTTCCGCGTCGGGCAGATGAAGTTTGAGCAGGCGCAAAACGGGCAACGCCTGGATCACGTCGCCGAGCGAACTGGGTTTGAGGATGAGGATTTTCAAAGCCGGACGCGGCTGAAGCTATCATGGCATCGCTCGCGAGCAAAGAGTCTTTCACGTCGCGATCAATGAAGAACCAATCTGTAAAACCGCGAGGAAAACTTGCCCGCGTTGGGGTCTGAATACTGAACCAGGGCGTTTGAGGTGGACACGCCTGTCTGCCAGATGGTCGTCCAGGATTGCAGGTTGGTCGAGGCTTGAACTTCATACCAATGCGAAGGCGCAACGGGAAATTTTATCAGCAGGGGATCGCCGGGGTTTGATCCCGAACTTAAAGTAAGAGTACCTGGGACAATGAACGTGGCTTCATTTGAAAAACCGCTTTCATTTTCGCTCGCATCGAAAGCCGTTGCGGCGAAATAGTAAGTCACCCCGCAAGTTAAGTTTGAAATCGTTATGACCGATACGTTTCCGATGGTGACCATGCTTGTGTAATCGCCGCTCGTTTTTCCGTAATAAATATTATAGCCGACAACGCTTGGGTCGGAACTTGGATTCCAATGCAAAGAAACATCCGCGGCTGTCGCGGAGCCGAGACAGGCGGACAGTGTCAGCAGAGTGAAAAGCGTCCGAAAATTTGCCCAAAAAGTTTTTAGCGGATTTGGTTGATTTAAAGTCAGGCGCATGACTCCTTCACTGCATGGAAGGTGCCAGCGCGTTACTGTCGGAAGTGCGTGACCCGGCGCGTCACTTAAACGCGATTACGAAAACGGACTTGACGGATTTTTTGGGAAGGATGCGCGACGGACTCATGCGCCGAGCAGCGCCGCAGGTTTCAACAACGCCCATTGCAGGCTCAACTTAAGGGTTGCCGCGCTGAAGTTCTGGAAGTCCACCGGCTTGACGATGTATGTCTCCGCGCCGAGGCGCTTGGCGGCGGTGATGTCGTGGTCTTCTTTCGAAGAAGTCAGTACCACGACCGGGATCGAGCGCGTTCGCGAATCCGCCTTGATTCGCCGGAGCACTTCGAGTCCGCCGATTTTCGGGAGATTCAGGTCGAGCAGGATGACTTGCGGTTGATCGTTGGTGCGGCGATAGGCGAACTCGCCGGTGCAAAAGAGAAAATCCAAGGCCGACGCGCCGTCATGCACCACGAAGATTCGATTGGTGATGTTGGCGTTCTTCAACGCCTCGGTCACGAGCACGGCGTCCTTCTCGTCGTCTTCAACCATCAGGATCTCCGCCAGCTCGTCCGCGTGCAGCGGTTCGGTCGCCGACTTGGAATTGACATCGGAAAACAAGGTCAGAACGGAAATTCCAAGCGCATCCGCGAGTTTTTCGATGCTTTTGAGTGAGACGTTGCGCGAGCCGCGCTCGACATCGGAAATGTAGCTCCGCTGCAAACCCGCGCGCCGGGCGAGTTCGCCTTGTGGAATGTCGAGACGGCTTCTCCAGTTCTTGACCGACATTCCCAAACGTTTTTCTATGGCAATCTTTTCCACAAGCCCGTAGCGATTGTCTGCTTTGGTAGTGCGTCGCATAATAGACTATGCGTGACGCTTTTACAAATATAAAACGCGGTGATGTCCTTGTTTGAAAACGGGATAATGGATTACGGGACAATGTGGCTTGG
The DNA here is from genome assembly GCA_964536285.1 of uncultured Bifidobacteriaceae bacterium. GTDB lineage: Bacteria > Verrucomicrobiota > Verrucomicrobiia > Limisphaerales > UBA11358 > UBA11358. Next base: position 53,342 of record CAZHXG010000009.1, on the reverse strand, counting down.
CGCTATGAGACGATGTGGCTCAAGCCGGATATAAGAGCAAAGCTTGAAAATAAAGATTGCCCTTTTTTATGGCGCTGTTATTTTCCCCAGCCTTTTGCAAACCGCTAAACCGGCGGTTTGGAAAAAGAAAACGGCCTTAAAAATTTCGTGTTCGTGTGAATGCGATGGCCACAACAACACTAAAATTAATCCCGTGTTCCGCGGGATGGTTCGCTCCGGCGAATTTTTAACCAAAGGAAAATTGTGTTAAGTATTGGCGTAAAAGAATTGTTGGAATCAGGCGTCCATTTCGGACACCAGACGAAGCGTTGGAATCCCAAGATGAAGCAGTTCATCTTCGACGCGCGCAACGGCATCCACATCATCAACCTCTCGAAAACCGTCGAGCAGCTCGAAGCCGCCTGCGATTTTCTTTCCACGACAGTTCGCAAAGGCGGAAAAGTCGTTTTCGTCGGCACCAAAAAGCAGGCGCAGCAATGTGTCAAAGACACCGCGAAGGAATGCGGACAATTTTACGTCGTCGAGCGCTGGCTCGGCGGCACGTTGACGAATTACAACACGATCAAGACTTCCATCAAACGGCTCAAGGAAATCGAGAAGATGGATGCCGACGGCTCGCTCGCCAATTACGGCAAGCAGGAACAGGCTGTCATCCGCCGCGAAGCCGCGCGACTGCACAAGTATTTCGACGGCATCCGCGCGATGGACAAGATTCCTGCCGCGATGTTCGTCGTGGACATCAAGCGCGAGCACAACGCCGTGGCCGAGGCGATCAAATTGAAAATTCCCATCGTCGCGCTCGTGGACACGAATTGTGATCCCGATCTCGTGACTTATCCGATTGCGGCCAACGACGACGCCATCCGCTCCGTGCGCATGATCATGGCGACGATCGGCCAGATCATCACGCAGGCGCAGGCGGAATTTGAATCGAAGCGCGCGCGCAAGCCGGATGCACAGGAAGTTGCTCCGGCGGAAAAATTTGAATCTGCGCAGGCGGTTGAAGTTGCCACCGGTGACGATCCTTCAACGCCGGAAAGTTCACCGGCATAAATTTGTTCAACAGGATTTACTTCCGTTGTGACGATTCACGATTCAACGATTTAACTTTTAATTATATGGCTGAAATCACTGCTGCAAGCGTTGGCAAACTTCGCGAGATGACCGGCGCGGGTTTGATGGATTGCAAAAAGGCGCTCGTCGAATCGAAAGGCGACTTGGAAGCCGCCGGAGACATTCTCCGCAAAAAGGGCATCGCATCCGCCGCGAAAAAAGCCGACCGCGCGGCAAACGAAGGCGTCATCGCCCAACACATCGCGCCCGGCGCAAAAGTTGGCGTGCTGGTGGAGATCAATTGCGAGACGGATTTTGTCGCCAAGAACGACAGCTTCCGCGCGTTCTGCGAAGACATCGCCAAAAAACTCGCGGCGAATCCGAAGGCGGATTTGGAAGCCGACCGCGTCGCCGTCGTGGCTAAGATCGGCGAGAACATTTTGATTTCGCGACATCAGCGCATCGAGGTTTCCGGCAACGGACTCGTCGCGGCTTACATCCACACCGGCGCAAAAGTCGGCGTGCTCGTCGAAGTCGGCGCGGGCAAGCCTGAGACGACGACGAAGGAAGAATTCAAGCAACTCGTGCGCGACATCACGTTGCAGATCGCGGCGGGACATCCGCACGCGGTTTCGCGCGAGCAGGTCGCGCCCGAAGTCATCGCAAAGGAACGCGAGATCGCCGCGTCGTCCGACCGGCTCAAGGGCAAGCCGCCGCAGGCGATGGAAAAAATCCTTGCGGGCGTGCTGGACAAATTTTTCCAGACCTACTGCCTCGTGGATCAGGGTTTCGTGAAACGCAATTCCGAAGTCAGCGTGAAGGAACACGTCGCGCAGATCGGCAAGCAGCTTGGCGATGAGATCACCATCCGCCGGTTCGTGCGGTTTCAAGTCGGCGAAAGCGCGTAAAATTCTTCAAACAAAATTGCAAAGGCGTCCAGCGATGGACGCCTTTTTTGCTTTTTGGAATCATCGTAAATTTGTTGAATAAATCTCGAAAGACTGATTTTCTAAACACATGGCAATAGGCAAGCGGCGAAAACTTGAAGCGAAAAATCAAAAACTGATGGTTGTCATTGTTTGCTGCGTTGGCGTTTTTATTTTTCAATTTCTTTCCGGTTGTGCGATTTCAGTTCCCGGTTTCAACCAATGTATATTTTAGCCAGACTTGGGCGCGGCGAACTGAAAAAAGAAATGGGTGACTTTGACGGCGCATTGGCTGATTACAACATGGTGATTAAACTTAAACCTAAAAATGCTCCCGCATACGAAGGTCGCGGTTTTGTGAAACTGGCTCAAGGTGATTTAATTGGAGCGCAAGCCGACTTCAAAAAAGCCATTGAATTAGATTCAACAATACTTGCACCTATTTTAACGAATGGTAATTCGATGAGTACAACAAATTCAAAATAATTTGAAGGTGTTATGGCTTACTAATTTTACTTCGCAGAAGAATTTTCACAGCGTCTTTGATTTGACGATTCGGCGCGCGGCTGTTAAACATTTTGTGATGCTCCGCGCGCTTCAACGTTTATGACCACGGCCAAGAAACCGAAATTCTCCCGCATCCTGCTCAAGTTGAGCGGCGAGTCGCTCGGCGATGCGAACGGCGTCGGCATTTCGCCCGAGGCGGTGCAGCACATGGCCGGGCAGATCCGCGAGGTGCGTGAACTCGGCGTGCAGGTGGTCGTGGTCGTCGGCGGCGGGAATATTTTTCGCGGCTTGAGCGGCAGCGAGCGCGGCATTGAGCGCGCGACGGGCGATTACATGGGCATGCTGGCGACGGTCATCAACGCGCTGGCGTTGCAGGACGCGCTGGAAAAACTCGGCTCGCCCACGCGCGTGCAAAGCGCCATCGTGATGTCGCAGATCGCCGAGCCGTTCATCCGGCGGCGCGCGGTGCGGCACTTAGAAAAAGGCCGCGTCGTTATTTTCGGTGGTGGCACGGGCAATCCATATTTTTCCACGGACACGGCGGCGGCGTTGCGCGCGAATGAGATCGGCGCGGAAGTGATTTTGAAGGCGACGAAGGTGGACGGCATTTACGACAGCGACCCGAAGAAAAATCCGAAGGCGAAACGGTTTGAAAAAATTTCCTATTTCGCAGCCTTGCAGAAACAACTTAAGGTGATGGATTCGACGGCGTTCTCGCTGTGCATGGACAACAAAATGCCGATCATCGTTTTTGATTTCTCCAAGGAACACAATCTCAAGCGCGTCGTCCTGGGCGAAAAAGTTGGAACGCTCGTGACAGATTGAAGCAAAATCTTGACGCCGAAAAATTCGGCTTGTAGATTCCACGTCCCTTTGCGTTCCAGAGTAGCTCAATGGTAGAGCACGCGGCTGTTAACCGTGTGGTTGTAGGTTCGAGTCCTACCTCTGGAGCCAGTTCGAATGCTTGCCTAATTTTCTGAAGTCGGCCGGTTCCCCGTTGATGTTATCTGTGGCTTTGGGTCGGGGACATTTTGTCACCGGAACCGTCGTGCTCAACCACGGTCGTCTGTCGGGCGTTGAACGCCGCGTCGTTGTTTCGAACCGCCTGCAGGTCGGGCGTGATATTCTGCAGAAGGGTTCTGCTGGCAACCACGGCTTCGCCGGTGGCCGGATTGGATGAAAATCCCGCTGGAACTGAAACGCTGACGGGCGAGCCGTTGCCGGGCGGATTGTAGGCTACCGACACCGTCCCTCTCAAACAAACCACGGTTCCATCCGCCCCAATGGAATATTCGGTGCCGACGATTTTGGCCATTCCACTTGGCCACCCGACTTCAAACTCGGAAGGGCGGATCAGCTTATGCTGGGAGCCGATGATGGCACCGGACAGCAAACTCAATCTGGTCATGGTGACGCCCAATTCGCCGGCGGGCATTTTATCCAAGCGATCGAGCCGCAAAACCGAGTTGGGCATCAGTCGCAAAGCGGTCCGGCTGTCCGGCAGGAACAGATCCAAGGTCGTGTCCGGAGCGGTCTTGATGGTCTCACCTGCCGCCAAGGTGGTGTTCTCCGTGAGCGACTGCCATTTTCCATCAATGGAACAGGTGGCGGAGCCATGGATGTCGCGAACGAATGCCTGGGCCGGTTGAAATTGCGCGCCGACAGGTAGAACCGACACAGCGAAAAGCGAGGCTATCCACGCAAGAAAAACCATCGCAGAATTTCGGACAAGTTTCATGCAGTTCCCATTCTGATTTGTCGATCTTGTTTGATGACTGAGGGCGCATGAATGGCACTTCTCTTTAAACCCAAGACCGATTCATCTCTGACTTGTCCCGATTCTATCCGATGTTGTGGGACAAAAAAGTTACAGTTGTAAAAACTTGTTAACAGCCAATTCACAAAAATCTATCAGGCAGTAAGTTTTTTCCGGAGCCGAGCACGGCGGAATGAGACGGCTTGAATTTTCTTTCCCGCCGCCGTCCGGTTTGTTAGAACAAACCAGTGCGAAAAATCCTTTGGACAGTTTTCGGTCTCTGGCTTTGCGGAATGCTAATCTCCGCCCGTGCCGACACTTATTCGATGGCGGACGGAACGTCATTGACCGGCGACATTGTTTCATTCGACGACGTCGGCGTCAAATTCCGGATGGCGGACGACAGTTACTCCGACCGTGTGCCATGGACAAAATTTTCGCAAGATGGGCTGAAGCAACTGTCCGAAAATCCGAAAATCAAACCGCTCGTCGAGCCTTTCATTGAAATCCCGCAGTCGGAACGCCCGCCGAAACCGGAAATACAAGTTCAGGACGTGACACGGCTAGAGGTGCCCCCGCCGCAATCCTTGTTCGGTGCGTTGTTTTCATCGTCGGTTGGAATTTTCGTTCTGTTGCTGGTTTATGCCGCGAACCTCTACGCTGCCTTTGAGATTGCGGTCGTCCGTTCGCGGCCGATTCCTCTGGTGATGGGCGCGTCGGCGGTGCTGCCGATTTTTGGGCCGGTCATTTTTCTTTCACTGCCGATGCCGGTTACTGCCGCCCCAGCGGAAGCCTCAACGGAGGCGCAAGCCGATCCGCAGACTTACGCCATGCCGGGCGCGCCGAAGGACGACATAAAAATTGTCGCGGGTTCGTGGCAGGCACAATCCCCGCCCACCGCTGAAAAACCCGATCCGCAGATTTTTCAGCGCGGAGAATTCATGTTCAACCGCCGTTTCTTCGAGACGAAATTTCCCGCTTTCTTCACCCGTGTGCATGGCGGTCATGACCGGCAGATGACGTTGATCGTGAAAATTTCAGGCGGGCAACTGGTCGTCGAGCGCATTGCGCGCATAGCCAACAACGAAATCTATTTTGAAGTCGTGCAGGGCGGGGAGCATCAGGAAATCATGGTGCCGTTCGGGGACATTCACGAGATTCAACTTCAACCGAAGGACACATGAAATACCGCACCATACTCATGTTCGGCGCGCCCGGTTCCGGCAAGGGCACGCACGGAAAAATACTCGGCTCGATACCGGGCTTTGTCCATTGCAGTTGCGGCGAAGTCTTCCGTAGCTTGAGTCCCGAAACGCCGCTCGGGAAAATTTTTCTCGAACATTCCAGCACCGGCGGACTCGTGCCCGACGAGCCGACCATCGAGCTTTGGAAAAATTACACGCACGGCCTCGCCGCCGCCGGACGACTCGACCACAAGCGCAACACGCTTGTCCTCGACGGCATCCCGCGCAACGTTCATCAGGCGCAGATGCTGGACAAATTTCTCAACGTCGTCGCCGTGTTTTACATGTGCAGCGCGAATTTTGAGAACCTCGTCAAGCGGCTGCAACGCCGCGCGCTCAAGGACAACCGCCTCGATGACGCGAACATGGACGTCATCCGTGCGCGCCTGAAAACCTACGAGGCCGAGACCAAGCCCGTGCTGAATTTTTACGGAAAAAAGCTCGTCCACCAGATCAACACCGACGGCACGCCGCCACAGACGTTCCTCAAAGTTCTGCGCCAGATCGTCAAGCTAAAATGATTTTGTAGGAGCCGAGGTGACGAGGCTCATTTCAAAATTCGTGGCAGCGGATGCGAATCCGTCCTATCATCCGGGAAATGAGCCCGATGACTTCGGCTGCTACGATGAAAGAGTTGAAAATCATTTTCATGGGCACGGCGGAACTGTCCTGCGCCAGCCTCGAAAAACTGGCGGAGAAATTTTCCGTCGCCGCCGTCGTCACGCAACCGGACAAACCCAAAGGCCGCGAACTCAAGCCGCAATCGTCGCCGGTAAAAACTCTGGCGGAAAAATTAAAGCTGCCGGTTTTACAACCCGCGCGCGCGCGCGACGAAAAATTCATTTCCGAATTGCGCGAATTGAAACCGGATTTGATCGTTGTCGTCGCCTATGGACAGATTTTGCCGCAGAGCATTTTAGATTTGCCGAAGTTTGGCTGCATGAACGTCCACACATCGCTGCTGCCGAAATTTCGCGGCGCATCGCCAATCCAATCCGCAATCCTCAACGGCGAAACGGAAACCGGCGTGACGATCATGAAAATGGACGCGGGCTTGGACACCGGCGAAATTATTTCACAGGCGCGCACGCCGATTTTGCCAGAGGACAATTCGCAAACTCTGCATGACCGGCTCGCGCAACTCGGCGCGGAATTATTGGTTGAAACGATTCCAGATTACCTCGCCGGAAAAATTTCGCCAAAACCGCAGCCAACCGAAGGAGTGAGTTACGCGGCCAAGATAAAAAGAGAAGACGGAAAAATTGACTGGAACGAACCGGCGGAAAAGATTTTGAACCGGCTGCGCGCGTTCACACCGTGGCCGGGCGCGTTCGCGTTTTTGCCGGAGTCGGTCGGGCGAGCGTCCTCGCGAGCCGAAGATAAAATTTCAGAACGGCTCGCCGGGAGTCTCGCCCCACCGAAAGCGCAACTGCTGAAAATCTGGAAAGCTGAAGTTGTGGAACGCTCCGGCGCGGCAGGAGAAATTTTGCAGGCGGACAAAAATGGAATTGTTATCGCTTGCGGACAGAACGCGCTGCGGATTCTGGAATTGCAGCGCGAAGGCGGTCGGCGGATGAATGCGGCGGAATTTCTTGCCGGACACCCGTTAAAAATTGGCGAGAGGTTTGAGTGAGAACGAAGAATTAAATTCGCTATCATTCGCGATTGACTTAAAGGATACCCAGTCTCAAATTCAAATTGGCATGGCTATTTCAATTCCATCTGATGTAAAACGATTTAGAGCATCAATTGTTTCACTTTTTTTCCTTTGTGTTATTGCATCTGTCATCGGAGTGGCTTTGGGCTTTTGTTTGATATTGATTCATGATGGACATGTTAATTTGTATAAATTTTGGCGAACAACATATACGATATTGCCGCATTTTCTTATTTGTTATTTCGTTGGAACATTATTGTTATTTCTTTTAATTCTTCCTGTTGGATTTTCATCAGATGGAATTTACGCTCATTCATTTTGGGGATTACGCCGTTTTATTCGATGGCAAGACATTGTGAAAATTAGAAAGTTTAGACTTTTTAATTTGCGCTGGCTTCGGATTTATTCTGGCACAGATGGAAAAGTCACTTGGCTTCCATTGTTTCTATCTTCTCCAATTAAATTCGGAGACGAAATTCGGAAATTTGCGCCATCCAACAGTCCTCTTTTGAATCATCTAAATTGATGAGCAACAAATTTCGATTGGGCGTTCTCGGCTCCGGCAAAGGTTCGAACTTTGTCGCGATTGCCGACGCCGTTGCCGCAGGAAAAATTCCGGCGGAAGTTGCCGTCGTCTTGAGCGATGTCGAAGGTGCGGGAATTTTGTCACACGCGCTCGAACGGAAAATTCCGGCGCGATTCGTTCCGCCGGGAAAATTCCGCACGAAGTTGGACGAAGAGGCGGAACGCGAGTTCGTAAAAATTTTGCACGAGGCAAAAGTGGATTTGATCGTGCTCGCGGGTTTCATGCGCGTGTTGAAGGGCGATTTTCTGCGCGCGTTCGAGGGGCGTATCGTGAACATCCATCCGTCGCTGCTGCCGTCGTTTCCCGGACTCGAAGCATGGAAGCAGGCGCTGGATCACGGCGTGAAGGTGACGGGCTGCACGGTGCATTTTGTGGACGCGGGCGTGGACGCGGGGCCGATCATCGCGCAGCAAACGGTTCCCGTTTTGGAAAATGACACGGCGGAGAGTTTGCATTCGCGCATCCACGCGGCGGAGCATGATCTTTATCCGAAATGCGTCGCGGCGATGGCGCGCGGGGAGATTTCGGTTGCCGGCAGAAAAGTGATTTGGCGCAAGCCATGAAAACGAAAAAGAAGAAAGTGGCGTTTCCGCGCCGGAGTTGGCAGATTAACCCGGTCACACGCGTGAAGGATTCGAAGAAAAAGTATTTGCGCCCGCGCGTGAAACAGAATTTGCAGAAGCACGATGAGTAAGAAATTAAAATTTGGTTTGCCGAAGGGCAGTTTGCAGGACGCCACCATCGAAAAGATGGCCAAGGCGGGATTTAACATTTCCATCAGCAGCCGCTCCTACATTCCGACCGTGGACGACGACGAGATGGAGATCCGGCTCATCCGCGCGCAGGAAATCAGCCGCTACGTCGAGCACGGTTATCTCGATTGCGGCATCACGGGACACGACTGGATTGTCGAAAACGGCTCGAAGGTCCACGAGGTCGGCGAATTTCTTTTCAGCAAGGCGACGCGCCGGCCCGCGCGCTGGGTCTTGTGTGTGCCGGAAAATTCAAAAATCAAATCGGTGAAGGATTTGAAGGGCAAAAGGATTGCGACTGAAGTTGTCAATCTGACCAAAAAGTATTTGAAGAAAAACGGCGTGAAAGCCGAGGTGGAATTTTCGTGGGGCGCGACGGAAGTCAAGGCGCACGAGTTGGTGGACGCGATTGTCGAAGTCACGGAGACCGGCTCGTCGCTGCGCGCGAACAAGCTGCGCATCGTGGACACGCTTTTGATTTCGACGCCGCGTTTGATCGCGAATCTCACCGCCTGGAAAAATCCGTGGAAACGAAAAAAAATCGAAACGCTCGCGTTGTTACTCAAAGGTGCGCTCGACGCCGAGGCAAAAGTCGGTTTGAAAATGAACATCGCGGAGAAAAATCTAGCGCGATTGCTGAAGGAATTGCCGGCGCTGCGCAACCCGACGATTTCCAGTTTGAGTCTGAAAGGCTGGGTCGCCGTGGAGACGATCATTGACGAGCACATCGTCCGCGAATTGATTCCGCAACTGAAGGCCGCGGGCGCGGAAGGAATCATTGAATATCCTTTGAACAAAGTAGTATATTGAAAGAAATCGAAACCTATGGGTTCACTAAAAAAACGCCGCAAGGCAAAGATCAACAAACATAAACGGCGCAAGAAGCTGCGCTTGAATCGTCACAAGAAACGCACTTGGCAGAAGTAGTCTGCGCGGTTCATTCATCGTTCGCGACGGTTGCTTTGCGCAGCCGCCGCGAACGCCCTTTTTGCCGGTGGAAATTTTTTGCGATGGAACATCGTTTTGAAAAGCACTATACGCGCGAGGAAGCGAGCGCGTTGTTGCCGCAAATCCGCAAGTGGCTGGAGCAGCTCAACCGGCAGCGCGAGGATTTGCAGCGATACGAGAAACGTTTGAGCGGGCTTGCGGCGGACGGGCAGGATATCGGCGGCGAGACGGTGAACGAATGGATTCGCGCGCTTGCATCCACGCAGGAAATCCTCGCCGAGTTCCAGCGACGCCAGATTTTCATCAAGGATCTGTCGCGCGGGCTGATTGATTTTCCGGCCATCATCGGTGGCAAGGAAGTTTTTCTCTGCTGGGAATCGGACGAGGACGACGTGGAATTCTGGCACGACCTCGAAACCGGTTTCGGCGGGCGTGAGCGGCTGTAAAATCAATTCACCTTTTGCACACGCCCCGTGTGCTGCGGGTTCGCGTGGAACATCGGCCACGAACTTTTCGCAAGCGGCGGCATCGGATTTGTAAAAGTGACAGCGCAAAGCTTGTTGCCGCTGACGACATAAATTGTTCCGTCACGACCGATGGTCGGCGAAGCCCAGATTCGTGAATCCTCAGAAACGCCCCATTGGATAGCACCGTTGGTTTGCATCGCAAAAAAATCTCGCCACGGCGAAGAACAATACACGGTCCGGTTTGCGGCGACAGCGGGCGAAGCGTCATTCAAATCAGCTCCGCCCCATTCCCAGATTTTTTTCCCATCTTCATTCACGCCAGTGTTGAATTGTCTGGCACCCAGATAAATCATGCCCTGTCCATCAAGCACTGGCGAAGATTCGGTCGGACTGCCGGTGTGCAAACGCCACCTCTCGCTTCCATCGGGGTTCAACGCGTAAAGATTCCCGTCCGTCGAAGTGAAATAAATCGTGCCGTCGGAATTGATGGCGGGCGACGAGATGATCTGGCCCTGTGTCGGAAACTTCCAGCGGACTTTTCCGTCGGGATTGAGCGCGTAAAAGTTTTTGTCGTGCGAGCCGAAATAAACCGTCCCGTCGGTGCCGATTGCGGGAGATGAAACGACGATTCCGCCGGTGGCGAATTCCCATTTCTTCGACCCGTCGGGATTGAGCGCGTAAAAATTTGCGTCCCACGAACCGAAATAGATCGTCCCATCCGTCGCGATCGCGGGTGAAGAATCAATCCACGCGCCGGTCGGGAAAGTCCATTTGAGTTTGCCTTGCTGGGTGACGGCGTAAAATTTCCTGTCGCGCGAACCGAAATAAATCGTTCCATCGTCGCCGACGGCTGGAGAGGATTTGATTTCCAGCGGCGTCTTGAAAGTCCATTTGATTTCGCCTTGTGGGGTGAGAGCCATGAGTTTGCCGTCGAACGTCGCCTGATAAACCGTTCCGTCCGGCGCGAGTGCGGGGGACGAATCACATTCGTAATTCGCCAGCCGCAGCGCCCACAGATTTGTTCCCGCGGGTTGGGCGCGGCAAAATATATGCACGGACAAACAAAACAGACAGGTGAGAATTTTTGCCAATCGGCTCATTCGCACCAGTAAATCTCCAAAACAGTCTGACGGCAATTTCAAATCACGCGCAAACTTGCAACTTTCGCATTCGCGGACTACCTTGCGCGTCCTTATGGAAAAAGTTGCCATCATTGGTTCGGGCTGCGCGGGCTGGACGGCGGCGCTTTATACCGCGCGCGCCAATCTCGCCCCTCTCGTGTTCACCGGCAGGCAGCCCGGCGGTTTGCTCACCACGACGAGCATCGTGGAAAATTTCCCCGGCTTTCCCGAAGGCGTGGACGGCTACGAACTGATGACGCGGATGCAGAAACAGGCCGAACGCTTCGGCGCGAAGGCAAGTTTTGGGACGGTCGAGAAGGTGGATTTCTCCAAACGTCCTTTCGCGCTCACGGTTGATGGCGAAAAAATCGAGTCGGAAACCGTCATCATCGCCACCGGCGCGAGCCACAAGCATCTCGGTGTTCCCGGCGAGGATTTGCTGGAAACCAAAGGCGTGACGTATTGCGCGACGTGCGACGGCGCGCTGCCGGTTTTTCGCAATCAACCGCTCGTCGTGGTCGGCGGCGGCGATTCCGCCTGCGAGGAGGCGCTTTACCTGACCCGCTTCGGATCGGAAATTTTTTTGGTTCATCGCCGCGACAAGTTGCGCGCGTCAAAAATCATGGCCGCGCGCGTTCACGCGCACAAGACCATCAAGCCGGTCTGGAATTCCGCCGTGACGGAAATCCTCGACGCGAAGCAGGACAAAGTGACCGCCGTGAAATTGAAAAATCTCAAGACCGGCGCGGAATCCGTTTTGGATTGCGCGGGCGTCTTCATCGCCATCGGCCACGGGCCGAACACGGAAATCTTCAAAAGCCAGATCGAAACCGACGCGCACGGCTTCATCATTCCCAAAAAGGGCGGCACGATGACGAATGTCCCAGGAGTTTTTGTGGCGGGCGACTGTGCCGACCATGTTTATCGTCAGGCCGTGACGGCGGCGGGAATGGGTTGCGCGGCGGCGATTGACGCCGAAAGATTTCTGGCGGCGGAGAACCAGTAAGCCGTCTTCATCTGCGACATCATCTTTTCTTGGACACTCTCAAGCTCGAATTGAAGACGTGTGGGTCGGAGACGGATTGATACCAAAGGTTTCTTTAGCCGGTTTCCCTGCTGTAGAGTCAAATTGGTGCTGTGAAATAATCCATTAGCATTCATTAAATAATGGTTTATAGTGTGAAACTGAAGCTCTCAATGTTGTGAAGTGTCGTATAATGTTTTTGTTGTTGGGGTTGTTCGGCGTGGCGGCAGTGCCATCGTCGTTTGCAGACCTTTTGAACGTAAGTCTCGACTTTCCAAAAATCAGTTTCGTCAGTCAGGATTCATCCGCGCTCAATTACAGCGCCTCCGGCCAGCTTTTTTCCGTCAACGCCACACCGGCGACCGTGTTGTTCAACAGCGGAGAACTGCCGCGCGTCATCACCGGCACGAAAAACTTCCAGATTCAAATCCTCGTGGACAACACCGGCGCTCTGATCGGCGGCACGGGCGGTGATGACTTCAGCTTGTCGGGGACGGTGACGGAGGGCGCAAACACATATTCCGGTCTCCTGTTGACGGGCGGTGTGACTGGATTCGGTTTTCTCGATGGCGGAGCGAGCGACCTGTATGATTTCCGTTTTTCGCCGACGGCAGGCGCACTCATCAGTCTGTTCACCGGCGACATCAGCGTTCAACTTGTGAGCGAGACCTCCACGTTCGACGGCGACTTCACGACCGATTTCAACGGCACCGCCAAGGGTACCGCTGGTTCGGAAAGCATCCCCGACAAGACGAACACCCTTATCTTGTCCGCTATCGCCTGCTTCGGCCTCGTTGTCTTCGCGCGTGGAACCAGAACGCCCGCCCGGATTCTTCAAGTCGTGCGGCGCAATCGGTAAAATTTCGTTTCTCCAGCGAACAATCCGCGGTCACCACCGCCGTCTTCAAGCAGAGCATCCGGCGTATGCCTCAAGAATGCGGTCTATTTCCTTGTTGACCGTTTCGTCCACGCGCTTGCGCCTTTCATCGGCGTCAAACCACGCCGCCGTGCGCCGGATGCCCTCGCGAAAGGGAATCGTTGCTTGAAAGCCCGGCACGAATGTCTTGATCTTGCTGTTGTCGAAGACGGCGCTGCAACTTTTGTCGCCCAGTAAAGTGCCGGTGAATTGCGGGGCCGCGCGCGCGATGAAATCCGACGGGATGTGGACGATGTCCGGCTTCACATCCAGCGCTCCGGCGATGGTTTGATAAATCTGGTTCCACGTCAGCACTTCGTCCGAGGTGATATGAAATGCGTGGCCGATAGCTTTGGCATTTCCGAGCAATCCCGTAAATCCCCGTCCGAAATCCTCGGCGTGTGTCATGACCCACAAGGAAGAGCCGTCGCCGTGGACGATGATGGGTTTGCCTTTCTTCAACCGGTCGGCGAGCGTGTAACAGCCGAAGCCGCCGATGGCGACCGGAAAATAGCGGTCGTAAGTGAATGAAGGCCGCACGATCGTGATTGGGAAATGTTCCTCGTGATAAGCGCGCACCAAACGTTCTTCGCAGGCGATTTTGTTGCGCGAGTAATCCCAGAACGGATTGAGCAGCGGTGTTGATTCCGTTGTCAGATAATGTTCCGGCGGCTTTTGATAAACGGAGGCGGAGCTGATGAAGATGTATTGTCCGGTCCGGCCTTTGAACAGCGCGAGGTCGCGCTCGATGTGTTCCGGCGTGAAGGCGATCCAGTCCACGACCGCGTCAAATTTCAGATTTCCCAACGCCGCCCCGACTTCGTCCGCGTTGTTGATGTCGGCGGTCAGGCTGCGGCTGCCCGGCGGATTTTCCTGCTGCAAGCCGCGGTTGAGCAGATACAGTTCGAATCCTTTCGCCAGCACCTGGCGGCTGACGGTCGTGCTGATTTTGCCGGTGCCGCCGATGAAAAGTATTTTCATTGTTTCCCGGCCGCTTTTTTGATCACGGCCATCTTCTGGCGGAAAATCTGTTCGCGGATTTGCCCGTTGGAATGGTCGCCGCCGAAGGGGATTTCGCAGACGAACTGCGAACAATCCGCCGTCACCACCGCCATGTTGGGTGCGAAGCCGCCTTCCTCCGGGCCGCCGAAGCCCACCTTCACCGACGCCGGCACTTTATCGAGTTCGCTCTCGTGGCGGACGAACACCAGCACGAGGCTGTCGTTGAAGACGTCGTAAAAATGAGCCAGTCCACTTTCGCTGCCTCGTTCCATCGGGTTGGCGGGTTTGTTGAAGAAAGAATCCCACTCCAGAATGAACCCGATCAACTTCTTTTCGGCCTTCGCCTTTTTCTTGGCCGCTTCAAGATTGTCCAGCGAGAACGCCATGTTACGGGTCAAATAAACCGGCCTGTTCTCCCGCGCAAAGGCAAGTCCCACCTCGAACGGATCGTAATGGTATTTTTCCTTGATGTCGTTCGGCAGGTTGCTGAAAGGGACCGTCACGCCCTTGAGCGAATCGCCCGAGCCGACGACGAAAAAAAGTCCGTTGTGCTTCAAGGCCACGTCCCGCACGTCCGTATACGTGTGTCCGTCGAGGGTCGTGATGTCTTCCGCAGTGGAAAGGCTGGCGGCGCAGCAGACGACCGCGAGACTCAAAAGATGTTTCATCTTCATATCTGTTCCTGTGGACTTGGTTTTGTGAAAGTGCGCCAGCTTTAATTTAAGGAAACATCTTGTCCAGAAAAAATCTGCGGTGGAAAATCGGTGAAGCGCGGGGCAGGGAACGCCACCGGCTGAAAATATAACGCCTCTGCCGGTCCGTTTGCCCCCGACTGCCACCTTCCATGACCCATCTTCCGATTGATTTCGCCCGTCTGCTGATTCATTTGGTCAATCTGCCGATTCGTTTGACGTGTTTGCCGGAGCATTTGGCGTCGCTGCCGGAGTATTTGTCCTGTCTTCCGATTTATTTGGCGTCGCTGAAAGTTCCTATTTTCAATAGATTTTATCGTTTTTGAACATTTCTCGGATTTTTTCAGCACTTTTTTTCATTTTTTTTGAAAGATTCACGTTTTCGGGACGTATTAGTTTATAGAGGGCGTGAAAGCTTTTGAAATAAACCATGAACACAAAACAATTCAACAAACTGAACATGTATCAGGCCGTCGAGGGGATTTGCGACGCCAGCCCGACTGTCTGGCAGCCGCTTCAAGCGTTTGCCGACGCCTACACCGACCTCAAAACCCGCGTCACCAACATCCAGACGTTTGCCCAAAGCCAGTCGCAGGACACCAGCGGAGTGGCGCAGGACAAACAGGTCGCGCGACAGGCCATGTGCGCCGCCGCGTTGTCCATCTCCGGCGCCATTCACGCCTACGCCGTCAAGGTTAAGAACCACACACTCGCCGCGACCGTGGATTTTTCCATGAGCGAACTCATGGGCGGGCGCGACGTGCAATCCCGCGACTACTGCCAGAGCATCTCCACCACCGCGAACGCGAACCTTGCGGGCCTCGCCACCTACGGGGTGACCGCCGCCAAGGTGGCCGCACTGAACAACGCCATCATCGCCTTCAATCTGCTCATCAGCAAACCACGCGACACCCGCGCACAGGGCAAAACCATCACCGTCAATCTTCAGGCCGAATTTGCCGCCGCCGACGGTGACCTCGTGCTGATGGACGACCTGATCAGCCAGTTGGGAAATGCGCAATTCGGGAGCAATTACACCAACGCGCGCATCATCGTGGACGCCGCCGCCAGCCACGCCAGCCCGACTCCGCCGCCTGCTGCGCAATCACCGCCGAAGTCTTGAGAAACGGATTTTGCCGCCTCTGTACATACGACGGAGAGGACATCGTTATGATGAGGCGTGGCGGCAAGCGTGTCGGATGATGCGCCTCGTCAACCTTGGAACGCCCGGGCGACGGTGTGAATGCCCTCATCGCCCAAAATCAAACCGTAGGAGAAGACATCAGGAGTCTCTGACTGGAAACCCTCCTTTTGTTTGGCACCAAACTCCAATGACAGCGCAAAAAACGGTTTGCGTTTGACAATTCTGTTCCTGAATTCTTCATTGACGCTGGCGTGCGCGCGGTTAACATTTTCGCGTAGTTTGAAACAATTTTATTTCATCGAATAAGGATAAAAAATTATGCCAGTCAAAGTCGCAATCAACGGATTCGGTCGCATCGGTCGCCTCGTGTTTCGCGCCATCGCGGAGCAGGGGCTTATCGGCAAGGACGTGGAAGTGGTCGCAGTCGGCGACATCGTGCCCGCCGACAATCTCGCCTACCTGCTCAAATACGATTCCATTCAGGGTCGTTTTCACGGCACGGTCGGTTCCAAGAAATCCGCCGCCGACAAGACCGAGGACGACGTGCTGGTCGTCAACGGCAAAGAAATCCACGTCGTCAGCGCGAAGACGCCGGCGGAATTGCCGTGGAAAAAATTCGGCGTGGACGTCGTCATCGAGTCGACCGGGCTTTTCACCGACGCGGCGAAGGACAATCCCAAGTCGAGTTACGGCCACATCACTGCAGGCGCGAAGAAAGTCATCATCTCCGCTCCGGCGAAAAACGAAGATATCACCGTCGTCATCGGCGTGAACCACGAAAAATATGACGCGGCGAAGCATCATGTCATTTCCAACGCGAGCTGCACGACGAACTGCCTCGCGCCGGTCGTGCATGTTTTGCTCAAGGAAGGTTTTGGCATCGAGGAAGGTTTGATGACGACGATCCACAGCTACACCGCCACGCAAAAAACCGTGGACGGCCCGAGCAAAAAGGATTGGAAGGGCGGACGCAGCGCGGCCATCAACATCATTCCCTCGACGACCGGCGCGGCGAAAGCCGTCGCGCTCGTTTGTCCCGAAGTGAAGGGCAAGTTGACCGGCATGGCGTTCCGCGTGCCGACGCCGACGGTGTCCGCGGTTGACCTGACCGTGAAAACGGTGAAGGAAACGAGTTACGCGGAAATTTCCGCCGCGATGAAGAAGGCGAGCGAGACCTATCTCAAAGGCATCCTCGGCTGGACGGATGACGAAGTGGTGAGCAGCGATTTCATCCATTGCCAGTTGTCGTCCATCTTCGACGCCGGTTCGGGCATCGAATTGAACAAGAAATTTTTCAAGCTCGTGAGCTGGTATGACAACGAGTGGGGTTACAGTTGCCGTGTCGGCGAGTTGCTGAAATACATCATCGGCAAAGGGCTGTAAGCGAAATCAAAATTCAAAACGGCGGACTGGAAACAGTTCGCCGTTTTTGTTTTTGGTAATAAATTTATTTTTCAGACGGCCAATACATATTTTGCGAGCGGACTGATGCGAGCGAGAGTTTCGGGACGCATACGAGCAGGCAGGTTTACCGATGATTGAGCCTCACGCCTGATATATGCACCTTGTAGTGAGCGGCGAGGCTTATCAGACGTATTCGCTGTGTGTCCGTGCCACACAGAACCGTTGTAGACGATGACCGAACCCGCTGCGCCGCACACCAACACTTGCGATTCGTAATCTGACGTGGGATCTTTCATGACATCGCTTGGAATGGCCAGCGACTTATGCGAACCCGGCACGAAACGCGTAGCCCCATTATCTTTTCTAAAGTCGTCTACCATTAGGATGAAACCAACCATCGGCCACCCATCTGCATCGGACTTAAAGTCCACATGAAGGGGCTGTGCTTGGGTATGTGGCCGCACACTTCTCGCCAGCAGTGAACTGAGCTTGAAAGATCGGCCGATGACGCGATGGCAGGCCTCGAGGATGGGGCGGTAGATATACAACGGGTCGAATTCTGCGCCGCGATTTACGAAGTCGTGGACTCGCGTGGTGGTGCTGCCGATGTTTAGGTCAACCGCAGACGCGCCAGCCACAGCTAATTCATAAGCGTCGGCAAGTTGCGCCAATCGCTTGGTTGCCACAGGTCCCGGAATAACGGCGAAACCCAAATCAAGCAATTCCCGTGCGGCACTTGCCGGTAGTTCGCAGCCAGCCCCGATTTCATTGAACCAATCGTTCATAGAAAAGTGCTCGTTGGCTTCTAATAACGATTTGGCCTCGCGTTTTGCAGCCTATTCGGTTTCATTTCAGAAAAGTATTTTGGACGCAAATAAATCTGTCCAGCACTTTCAATTCACTTCGTCGTCTGCGGCCTTTCCTGAATCACTTTTTTCTTCTCCAACTTTTCCAGCTTCGGCGCGATGACGACCTGGCAATAACCTTGGTTGGAATTGTTGTCGTAGTATTTCTGGTGATAATCCTCGGCCTTGTAAAATTTCTTCAGCGGCACGATTTCCGTTACGATCGGATGCTTGAAATCCTGCTGCGCCGCGAGCTTGGATTTTTCCGCGAGCAATCTCTGTTTCTCATCGCGATACAAAATGATGGAGCGATACGACGTGCCCACGTCCGCGCCCTGACGGTTCAACGTCGTCGGGTCGTGCGCCTGCCAGAAAACTTCCAGCAGCTTGTCGTAAGAAATCTTCGCGGGATCAAATTCGATCTCCGTTACTTCGGCGTGGCCGGTCGTCTCGGTGCAGACCTGCTCGTAAGTCGGATTTTCCGTCGTGCCGCCGGCGAATCCGCTCGTGACGGAAATCACACCGGGCAATCGTTCAAAGACCGCTTCCATGCACCAGAAGCAGCCGCCGCCGAAATCGGCGATTTCAGTTTTGTTGGTCGAGGTCATTTCAGTTTTGTTCATAGTGTCAGGCGGTTGAAGTGGTCCGACGTCGCGGCGGGAACAGGAAAAATTCAGCGCTGCTGCGGCAAGCAGAAAGTAAAATGTACGTTTCATTTTTAAATTAGACCGGCAAGATGCCTTTTCAACTCAATCGCTTTCCGGCTTGTCCAGATGCTCGCCCGGCGGCAAATCGGCGTATTTCTCAAAATGTTCCGGGCGCAGCGGCTCGGAGATCGCGTGCTCGCCGTTGAACCATTTGCCGAGGTCAATCAGCTTGCAGCGCCCGGAACAAAACGGCGCAAACTTTCCAGCGAACCAGTCGCCGGACTTTTTACAGGTCGGGCATTTGGTTTTGGAACCTTTCATTTCGTTTCGGCGGCGATTGTCTTGATGCCGTTCACCACGTTCGTGATGTTGTCCGCCGTCGCGCCGCCGTCCTGCAATTTTTTTTGCACCTCATCGAAGATCATCTGCTGCTGGCTTTTGGAAAGGTGCGAGCTGTTGAAGATGGCGTGAACGTCCTGCGCGAGTTTCGCGTGCTGCGGCTGCAAGGTTGATTTCCCGGCGACTGCGACCGCGAGATTTTCGGCGAGGTTGGTGACGGAGGTTTGCGATGGCTTTGTGCCTTGGGCCGCCGCCGTCAAATCATTCAGCAATAATTTTTTCGGCGGGGAATCGGATTTGAGTTCGGACAATTTGCCGAGCGCGTCGAAATCCACGCGCAAGTTGGCGATGTTTCGCAAAGTGGCTTCGAGAACCGGATTGTCCTGCGGTGGAGCGGGCCTTGTCGCAGCGGGGGAAGAGGATTGTGGCGGCGGATTGTCCTGATTCGCCGTTGCGTTGCTCATTTTGGTTTCGTTTGCGGAGACATTTTTAGCGCGCTGTATGGCCATCGAATAAGGGTCGGCAAAAATGCCGTTTGCCAGGAACAGTGCGCAGAAAAAAGCCGCGGACGCTTTCATAAGACTCAATGGTTCGCTATCAAGGTGGTGTTTTTTGACAACAACGAAATGTAATCTTCGAGAATGTTTTCCGTTTCGCCGAGCATCGGATCAATAATGGATGGCGGTGATTTTTTTTCAGCCGTTGCAGACATGCTGTTTGTGGATGTGGCCACAGTCGTTTCGTTCGTTTGGATGGTCGGTGTCGGCAAACCCGGATGGTCGGCGTTTTCGGGAGTGATTTCGTAGATTGTCATGTCCGGGGACTTGCGCGCGGCACGTTCGGCATCGCGGGCTTTCTGGCGGGCCTGGTTTGTCTGGCGTTCTTCCAGCGCTTCGCGCTCGTTGAGCGTGGCGGATTTGTCGATCTGCAATTTTTGAAATTGTTCGATGTCCTGCCGGACGTAAATGAAATCCTGATTAGTAGCGACGCGTGCGTCAGAGCGCCGGCTTAATTGTGCGAGATACGGTTGCACTAGATTCAATTTGTCGTAAACGAGATTTAACTTGTCGTAATCCGCGCTGGGAATCGTGTCCCAGGGCAGAGGATTTTCGAGAGTGGTTTCGCCGAAGCCGAATTCGGTGGAATAATTAAAAATGTCCGGCAACACGATGTCTGGCACGACGCCCTTCAATTGTGTCGAAGCGCCGCTGACCCGATAGAATTTTCTGATGCTGATCTTGACCGTGCCGGGATCGTTCGTGACGCTTTTGGACGACGACCAGATGAACGGATATAACTGATGCAAATCCTGCACCGTGCCCTTGCCAAACGTGGAAATGTCGCCGACGACGAGTGCGCGGCCGTAATCCTGCAACGCGGCGGCGGCGATTTCCGCAGCGGACGCGCTCAAACGATTGATGAGCACGACGAGCGGGCCGTCGTAGAGAACCTTCGTGTCACTGTTTCCATCAACGCTTATCCCTCCGTTGGAATCGCGCGCGAGCACGACGGGGCCGGGCTTGACGAAAAGACCGGTGAACTTGACGGCTTCTTCGAGGGAGCCGCCGGGATTGCTCCGCAAATCCAAGATGATCCCGCTGACCTTTTCCTGCTCGAGTTTTTTGACCAGTTTTGCGACATCAACGGATGTATATTTTGGTTTGGTGTGTCCCGTGTTGCCGGACAAATCAATCGGGGCGTAGAACGAAGGCAGATCGATGACACCCAACCGGTTCGTGCCGCCTTTGCCGTCGGGTGATTCGATGAGTTGCGCCTTGGCCTCCTGATCTTCAAGTTTTATTTCGTCGCGAACGAGAGTGAGCACTCGGCGCGCGGCGCGGTCGTCCGCCGGACTTATGGTCAGACGCACCTCCGTTCCTTTCGGGCCGCGGATGAGCTGGACGACTCGTCCGAGATCCATGTCCACCACGTCCACCGGCGGAAGATTGCTTTGCGCCACGGCCACGATGCGGTCTTTCTCATTGAGGAGTTTGCTTTTGTCCGCCGGGCCGCCGCGAATCAGTTCACTGATGGTGCAATAACCGTCGTCCTCGGTAAGCTTTGCCCCGATGCCGAAGAGCGAGAGGCTCATGCCGATGGAAAAATCCTGCGCGTGGGCGTTGTTGAGATAATCCGAATGTGGATCATAGGCGTGCGCGAGCGATTCGAGATAATATTGCAACACGTCCGTGCTGTCCCAGTTGGTGTAATAGTGAAGTATCCAGTCGTAATGGCGCACAAGTTTTTCGCGGATCTCCGCGTCGGCAGATTTTGACAAAGGCAGGACAATGTCGCTATTGGTTGGCGAGAGTTCGTGGCTTAATTTTTCCTGCAGATACTCGTAGCGCAAATGCTCGCGCCAGAGTTCTTTAGCCTCTTCCAAATCCTTGGGAAACGGCTCGTCCCGGCGGTCAAAGAAATAGCTGTCGCTTCCGGTGAATTTGAATTTGTCCTCCTTGAGCAGGTCGTCAACGTAGGCGGTGTGCTGTTCAAGGCGTTCGGTCAACCGCTGGAAAATCTGCAGCGCGGGCGTCAGGTCGGCGACGCCCTTGCCGTTGACGGTGAGCGTGTCCAGATTTGTCCGCCAGCGCGAGAACCCGGCGATGTCCGATTGCAGAAAATTTTCATGCCTTGAATCAAGCCCGCCCGACCCGCCGACGTAATCGTCGAAAAATTTTTCCGACATCTCCGCGTCAAGCGGCTGTTGCGAGTAGTGGTAATCTTCCAGCAGACGCGCCGTCAGATAGGCGATGCGCCCGTCGGTTGTGCCGGGCGTCAACTGCGAAGGCTCGATTTTAGCGGCCGGTGACCGCGAGAGATTCTGGTTTGTGATGCAACCGGCGACGACAAGGAAACCGAACAGGGCGGATGTTATGATTTTGGAATGGCGCATTTTGATCGGCACAACTTCGACCAACTATAGCAGAATCCGTTCAGTGAAGGAAAATATTTCGCAACCGGGAACAGGGGCAAAAAATCAGGTTGCCTTTTCCGGACAAAGTTCCGATAATCCCTGCCCAAAAATCAATTTATGAAAACAATTCTTTTAACGGCTGTCCTTTCCCTGGCAACGAGCGTTTCGCTTTTCGCTGACGGTACAAATGTGTTGACCGGCGAAAAGGAGCGCTCCAGTTACGCCATCGGCATGATGATCGGCTCCAATTGGAAACGGCAGGGTATTGACTTGGACGACGACTTGTTTTTGCGCGGACTGAAGGATCAGCAATCGGGCGCGCCGACGCTTTTGACGAAGGAGGAAATGCAGGCAACGGTTCGTGAGTTTCAGAAAGATCTCAACGAGAAGCTGAAAAAAGAGCGTGCGGAGCAGGCCGTGACAAATAAAGCCGAGGGCGAGGCCTTTCTGGCGAAAAATAAAAACCAACCCGGCGTGATCACATTGCCGGACGGTCTGCAATACATCGTCATCACTAACGGTACCGGCGCGACGCCGGCTTCCAATTCCATCGTGACCGTGAATTATCGCGGCACACTCATAGACGGCACGGAGTTCGACAGTACGGCCAGAGCCGGCGGCCGCCCTGCGCAATTTCAAGTCAACCGTGTCATGCGCGGCTGGACGGAGGCGCTCACGCAAATGAAGGTCGGATCGAAGTGGAAGCTGTTCATTCCTCCTGCCCTCGCTTACGGTGAACAAGGGCAGGGCAGCATTCCCCCAAATTCCACGCTGATTTTTGAGGTGGAACTGCTCGACTTCATGGCTCCGCGGCCGCCCGCGCCAATCACCAGCGATGTCATCAAAGTGCCTTCGGCGGACTCAATGAAAAAAGGCGCCAAGATAGAAACGATCAAATCGGAAGACGTTCAAAAACTTCAGTCGCAGACAAATACGAACTGACCGTTGGCATTTGAACATTTACTTCGGCACGTTGTCAATTTTACCGAAGTTATGAAACAGTTCTCAAAATCGTTTGTCGGATTTGTGTCTGCGGCGGCGGGCGCGCTGGTCGTTTGCGCCGTTTTCCACTTCACACTTTGGGGCAAGGACGCGCCGCCCAACATCACCATCTCGAACACGCCGGTCAACCGCGATGCCAAGCTCGGCACGAGTTTTGCGCCCATCGTCAAAAAAGCCGCGCCGAGCGTCGTGAACATCTACTCGACGCGCACCGTCAAAGTGCAGCCGATGATGAACCCCTTCCAAAACGATCCGATATTCCGCCAGTTTTTCGGCGACCAGCTTCCGCAGGACAACCACCCAAGCACGCGCAAGGAACAAAGCCTCGGCTCCGGCGTTATCGTTTCGCCGGACGGCTATATCCTCACCGCCAATCACGTCGTCAGCGGCGCCGATGAAATCAAAGTGGCCCTTGGCGACGACGACAGGAAAAAATTCACCGCCAAAGTCATCGGCACCGATCCGCAGACGGACGTGGCCATTTTGAAAATTGAAGCGACCGGCTTGCCGGCGATTACGCTCGCCGACAGTGACCAATTGGAAATCGGCGACGTCGTCCTCGCCATCGGAAATCCTTTCGGCGTCGGCCAGACGGTGACGATGGGCATCGTCAGCGCGCTTGGCCGTAGCGGGCTTGGATTCAACGGATACGAAGATTTCATCCAGACCGACGCGGCGATCAACCCCGGCAATTCCGGCGGCGCTCTTGTGGATGCCGAGGGCCGGCTCGTCGGCATCAACACCGCGATCATCAGCCGCAGCGGCGGCAATCAGGGCATCGGGTTCGCCGTGCCCGTCAACATGGCGCGCCATTCCATGGATCGCCTCATCAGCGGCGGCAAGGTCACGCGCGGTTTTCTCGGGGTTTCGCCGCAGGACGTCACGCCCGGTTTGGCGCAAGCCTTCAATCTGCCGAATCAGAACGGTGCGCTCGTAGGTGGTGTCGTCACGAATTCGCCCGCGGAAAAAGCAGGAATCAAATCCGGCGATGTCATCATCGCTTTCAACGGCAAGGACGTGATGGACGCGCACGGCCTCCTTCTGATGGTTGCTGATTGCGCTCCCGGAAGCCGGGCAACCGTCAAGTTGATCCATCAGGGACAACAGAAGACCGTCACGGTCACCCTTGCTGAAAGGCCCGGCGAGATGGATGAACAAAATGGCCAGAACGGTTCCGACTCCGACATTTCCAAAACCGATGCGCTCGACGGCGTGACCGTTTCCGACATTGACAAGGACGCGCGCCAGCAATTGAAAATCCCCGACAACATCCAGGGCGCGATTGTCACGGACGTGGACGCCGATTCCAACTCCGCCGAAGCCGGACTGCAAAAGGGAGATATCATCGTCGAGGTCAACCAGAAGCCGGTGAGCGATGCGGATACTGCCGTGAAGCTTTGCCGTCAGGCCAAAGGCGGCCAGATTCTTCTCAAAATTTGGCGGCGTGACGGCGATTTCGAAAGCACGCGCTATTTGAGCGTGGACAACACAAAGAAGGACAAGGAGCAAAAGTAACCTTTTGACGGAAAATTTCGCCCGCTTGTGGTTTTGACAAAATCCCGCAAGCGGGCAAATTCATTCCCGGTCGCTGTTGAACGCAACCAATCATGCCCGTCCAATACAAAGATTATTACGAAAGCCTCGGCATCCCGCGCACCGCGAGCGCCGACGAGATCAAAAAATCCTTTCGCAAACTCGCGCGCCTGTATCATCCCGACGTCGCCAAGGACAAAAAGAAGGCCGAGGAAAAATTCAAGGAGATCAACGAGGCCTATGAAGTTTTATCCGATCCGGCCAAGCGGAAAAAATACGACGAGCTTGGCGCGAACTGGAAGTCCGGCACGGAATTTCGTCCGCCACCCGGTTACGGGCATGCTCCCGGCGGTCAGACTTTTCGCGGCGGTCGCACCGTCAACGTCGAGGATTTTGAATTCGGCGGTACCGGCTTCAGCGATTTCTTCGAGCAGATTTTCGGCGGCGCGCGGCGTGGCGGAAGCGGTTTTGGCCGCACCGCGAATTTTTCAGGGGACGAACTGGCCGAGCGCGGGCGCGACGTGGAAGGCGACATCATGGTCACGCTCGAAGAAGCAGCGCGCGGCTCGGTCCGTTCAGTCACGGTGCGGCACGGCTCCCGCAACGAAACGCATCAGGTCAAGATTCCCGCGGGCGTCACCGAGGGCCAGCGATTGCGATTGGCCGGTCGCGGCGAACACGGTTCCGGCGGCGGCATGGCGGGCGATGTGTATCTTCGCGTGCGGCTCGCCAAGCATCCCGACTTCGATGTCGAGGATCACAATTTGATTTACGAAGTCGAACTCGCGCCGTGGGAAGCCGCGCTCGGCGCGGAGATTTCCGTGCCGACGTTCACGGGTCGCGTGAAGATAAAAATTTCTCCCGGAACGCAAAGCGGCCAGAAACTTCGCGTGCGCGGTCGCGGCCTGCCGCCGTCCGGCGATCTGATTGTCGTTACCAAGATCGTTATCCCGACAAAAATTTCCGATGCGGAGAAAAAGTTGTGGGAACAATTGCAACGCGAATCCAGATTCAACCCGCGAGCGTAGCAGCGGACGTAAGTCCGCTCATTCATTTCGACAAAAAAGTTAGAGCCGACTCACGTCGGCTGCTACTTTCAAAGAAAGCTGAAAAGCCGTTATGTTCGCAAATCAAAAAACCATCCTCATCACGGGCGTCTCGCGCGGGCTTGGGCGCGCGCTGACGGAAGAATTCATCCGGCTCGGCCACACCGTCATCGGCTGCGGACGCTCCGAAAAGGAAATAGCACAGTTGCAAAAACAATTTCCTGCGCCGAATGATTTTTCCGTCGTGAACGTCGCCGACGATTCGCAAGTCGCCGCATGGGCAAAACGAATCTTGTCTTCGCACGCCGCGCCGGATTTGCTGCTCAACAACGCCGCGCTCATCAATCGCAATGCGAGACTTTGGGAAGTTCCTGCAAAAGAGTTTTCCGACGTGATTGACGTGAATATCAAAGGCGTGGCGAACGTCATCCGCCATTTTGTTCCCGCGATGGTCAGGCAGGGCAGGGGCATCATCGTGAATTTCAGTTCCGGCTGGGGACGCTCGACCGACGCGGAAGTCGCGCCGTATTGCGCGACGAAGTGGGCCATCGAGGGACTTACGCAATCGCTCGCACAGGAATTGCCGCCAGGCATGGCCGCCGTGCCGCTCAATCCCGGCATTATCGACACCGCCATGTTGCAAAGCTGTTTTGCCGGTGGTGCAGCCAATTATCCAAAGCCCGCTGAATGGGCAAAGACCGCCTGTGCGTTCCTGTTGAAAATCAATTCCGCCCAGAATGGGAAGCCATTGACCGTGTCGGTTTGATTTTTTTAATGCAGTCGAAAGAAGGCGGTGCCGGGAGCGTTGGTGATTTGCAAGCCGACAAAAGGAATGCCATTGGAGATTGTCACCCAGTTTGGCGAATTCAGGTTGGTGGTCATTTGTAGCACATAATTCGTAGCTGATGCCGGCCAGATTACCACCGGCAAGCTGCTGACCGTGGTGATGCCAATCGTGGGTGGTGTCGGTGCGGAGACCCCGGAGACTACAGTAATAATAATCTCGCCATTACCCGTTGAATCATCGGGGCTGGCGATGCCGGAAACCTCGGCGAGATTTGTTATTGAAGACGAGTCAATGATGGAACCGCCGCCGCCGCCAACGGTGTTGTCACCATTGGCACCGCCGCCGCCGCTGTAGCCGCCGCCGCCGCCGCCACCACCACCGTCAGCGTAGCCACCACCGCCACCACCTCCACCGTAGCCGCCGTTGCCGCCAGTTTCGCCGCCGGGGGCGTAGCCGCCGTTGCCGCCGCCGCCACCGATTAAGAAGCTATAGCCGCCCCCAGCACCGGAGGAGCCGGCAGTGCCGCTGCTGTAGAAGCCGCCACCGCCGCCGCCGCCGCCGCTGGGGTAGCCGCCACCGGTGGAACCGTTGCCGCCGTTGCCGTTGGTGCCGCCGTTGCCGCCACCGTCAAAGCCGGAGCTAATGCCATTTCCGGAGCCGCTGATGCCGTTGGTGCCGATTGACCCCGAGCCGCCGTTGCCGCCGCCGTAATC
The DNA here is from genome assembly GCA_964536285.1 of uncultured Bifidobacteriaceae bacterium. Taxonomy (GTDB): domain Bacteria; phylum Verrucomicrobiota; class Verrucomicrobiia; order Limisphaerales; family UBA11358; genus UBA11358. The sequence goes on along the minus strand of CAZHXG010000009.1, from coordinate 26,317 downwards.
GCCGCCACCACCACCACCCGCGACCACCAACGGCGTGCTGCCATTGACAACGAAGCCGCCGCCGCCGCCGCCACCGCCGCCGCCAAAGATGGCACTAATGCTGCCGCCGACCAAAAGGGTCAGTGTCGTGGGGGTTGAGAAGTTAAATTGACCTTCCATTTCAACTCCGAGGCCGCCGTAGCTGTCTGCGGCGTTGCCACCTTGAGCGCCGTAGGCAGTGATGTTGTAGATGCCTGCGGCCAGTGTGATATTCGTCTCGTATCCGGTAAACAGATATATGTTGGTCTGGGCGGAAGCGGCGAGCATCCCCAACTGCAAGGCGACCGCAATGGAAATACCGTAAAGGACGTTTTTAGATTTCATACGATCTCCTTTAATTTTGTTTCAGGTTCAAAATTTTTCTGAACAGAAAAATTGTTATTCATTCCGATAGAATGTCCAGCGTAATTCGGCTTGAATAATTTTCCATTCACGCCAGCGGCTTGACCGGGTTGGACGCCGGCTTTAGGCTGGGTTGATGTTGAACGCGAAGAAAAAACGCAAAGCGGTCATGCTCGGTGTCGGGTTGGATTCCGACGGTCACAAGCGTCTCACGACGGGGCCGAATTTTGCGCTGGTCGGCGGCACTTCGGAAACGCACGAGGTGATGACGGAGAAGGCCATCAAGATTAACGAAAAGCTCAAGTCGCGCGGCAAGCAGCTCGAAACGGTCACGCACGAGGAGTTCGACGACATCGCGCAGGAAGTGGGGTTGAAGAAGGTCGAGCCGCAGAAAAAAAATCGCGGGTGAAGCGAATCATTGTTCGGCGACGTCGCCGGATTCCAACTTGGGAGCGACAATCATAAAAATCCCTTTGATTGTTATCCATCCGCCCCAAAGTCCGATCGCGATGGCGATTCCCATAAGTCTGATGGGAACGACATGGATGCTCAAAAAGAAGATGAGAGCCACGATGGGGACGCAGATCAGTGAGCCGCCGAGTATGATTTTTTTGATTCCGTTGGCTCTGGTCGCAGCCATCCTTTCCTTGAACAACTTCTGCACCAGTTCCGATGCTTCCTGATGGTTGAATCCCTGTATCATTAAAAATTTGAGGACGGCGTCAGGCGAGTCGCCCCAGGAAATTTTCGCGCGGGCTTCGTGCTCGGCTTGGGTGCGGTCGATGGAGCCAAGTTTGATGATGCGTTGCGCTTCTGTTGAGGCGACTGTTGATGTTGCTCGCGGGGTTGCATTGATGCGTAATCCTCCAACCGGTGCGGTGGGAGCGGATTGGGCGGCGAGATTTCTGGCGATGATTTCATTGGCGGCGACGGTGCCATCCACACCGCAAGTCGGACAGGCAATCGACGAAGACATCCGCCCATTCACAGGCTCAACATCGAAGGCGTAACGCTGGCCGCATTCGCACTGAATCTTTACTGGTATCATAAAGTCTCTGATTTGGATACTTCTGACGCCATTCACCATTTAAACTTGTTGCACGGTTTAAACTGGTGGATGCGCTGTTTATATTCCCGGGATTCCAATTTGTCCAGAGCGATAAAACTCCTTTCGAATCAAAATCAATTTTGCTTTTGAAACGCTTGACTGGCGTTTTACGAATGTGTAATCGTCACGGCGATTTCCACTTAACCCGCATCCATATTTATTTATGAGCGAACTCACCACGACCCAGATCAAGGATACGACTGCCAATCCCGCGCCGCTCGGTCTGCTCGGTTTCGGCATGACGACGGTGCTGTTGAATCTGCACAACGCCGGATTTTTCGAACTCAACGCCATGATTCTGGCGATGGGCATTTGTTACGGCGGCACGGCGCAAATCATCGCGGGCATCATGGAATGGAAGAAGAACAATACTTTCGCGGCGACGGCTTTCATTTCGTACGGATTTTTCTGGCTGTCGCTGGTCGCGCTGATATTGCTCCCGAAAATCCCCGGCGTCGTCGCGGCGGATGAAACAGCGATGGCCGCGTATCTCGGCATCTGGGGATTATTTACCGCCGTGATGTTCATCGGGACGTTCCGGTTGAGCCGCGCGTTGCAAGTCGTCTTCGGCACGCTGACGGTTCTTTTTTTTCTGCTGGCTTATGCGGATTTCGCCGGCGCGAGCGCGGACTTCAAGCATTTCACCGGTTATGAAGGATTGATCTGCGGCTTCTCGGCGATCTACGCCGGTCTCGCGCAACTGCTGAACGAAGTCTTCGGCAGAATCGTTTTGCCGCTCGGCCCCGTCAAAAAATAATGGTGCCCCGGCAAGGATTCGAACCTTGGACCAATTGATTAAGAGTCAACTGCTCTACCAACTGAGCTACCGAGGCGTAAAGGCTGCATAAAATCTACGCGGCAAGGCGGTTTGTCAATCCTCCTCATTTTGAGATTTCCAGTCCTACGTGTTTCACCCCATTGTAATTTTTATTCAAAGAATTACAATTTTAAGCATCGTCGGAGCGCATTGCCTTGAACGCAGTAACCGAATATTTTGTGCGTACCGGACAAATTTTTTATTCCCTATGATTACTCTTGGCATCATCGTTGCTCGACAGGCACTCGCTCCGCAAACGGAGCCGAAGGTTTATCATGGTTAAAAATTAAAAACCGAAATGAAAATAATGAAATTAACAACGTTGGCATTGGCTGGACTCGTCGCGGCTTGTTTTATAGGCTGCGCATCCATGTCGAGAGGTGAACAGATCAAGAAAACCGGTTTTGGCAAAACGGCGGACGGGACGCCCGTTGAGATTTACACATTGCGCAATGAAAAGGGGATGGAAGCGCGCATCATGACTTATGGCGGCGTCCTCGTGTCGCTCAAGGTGCCGGACAAGGACGGGAAATACGGCGACGTGGTTCTCGGTTACGATCATCTCGGCGATTACCTGACGAACAGCCCCTATTTCGGCGCGATCATCGGACGTTATGGAAATCGCATCGCCAAGGGAAAATTTTCCCTGGACGGGCAGGAATACACGCTGGCCACGAACAATCCGCCGAACCATTTGCACGGCGGGTTGAAGGGTTTCGACAAGGTTGTGTGGAAGGCAAAGCCGTTGCAGACGTTCGACGGTCCAGCGCTTGAGCTGACTTACTTGAGCAAGGACGGCGAGGAAGGATATCCGGGCAATCTTTCCGTGACGGTGGTCTATACTGTCGAGGAAGACAATGCGTTGCGCGTGGATTTCACGGCCACGACCGACAAGGACACGTTCTGCAACCTCACGCAACATTCCTATTTCAACCTACGCGGGAGCGGCGACGTTCTCGACCACGTCGTCCAGATCAACGCGGACAAATTCACGCCGGTGGATGCGACGTTGATCCCCACGGGCGAGTTGAAACCCGTGGACGGCACGCCGTTTGATTTTCGCAAGCCGACTCCAATTGGCACGCGCATCAACGCCGACAACGAGCAGATCAAATTCGGCAACGGCTACGACCACAATTTTGTCCTGAACAAGTTTCCGCGCGAATTCAGGCAGGCCGCCACCGTTTATGAACCGACTTCGGGACGCGTGATGGAAATTTGGACGACGGAGCCGGGAGTGCAGTTTTACACCGGGAATTATCTCGGCGGCACGATCAAGGGCAAGGGCGGGTGGGTCTACAAACAACGCGACGCCTTTTGCTTCGAGCCGCAAGGTTTTCCCGATTCGCCGAATCACTCGAAATTTCCCTCGACCGAATTGAAGCCGGGCGACATTTACAAGAACACCATCCTCTATAAATTCTACACCCGCTGATTCCAAACCGCCTTCGCATGGCCATTTTTGGTTAGGGTTCAGTAATAGGTGTAAATTGAATTCACTTTACTGGCCGGGAGTTTTGCTTATCCTCATAGTTTCTGGTTTTCAAAACAAAGAATAATTTATGGCCAAACTGACGGTTCGAGATTTGGACGTGCGCGGCAAGCGCGTCTTCCTGCGGGTGGACTACAACGTGCCGCTGGAAGAAAAAGACGGCAAAATGGTCATCACCGACGCGACGCGCATCGTGGAGACGTTGCCGACGCTGAAACTGTTGATCGAAAAAGGCGGCAAGCTCATTCTGACCGCGCATCTCGGTCGTCCGAAGGGAAAACGCGAGGTGACGATGTCGCTGGCACCCGTCGCGGTGAAATTATCCGAACTTCTCGGCAAGCCGGTCGGATTCGTGGACGATTGCATCGGCGAAAAAGTCGAGAAAGCCGTCGCCGCGATGAAAGACGGCGATGTAATTCTTTTGGAAAATGTCCGTTACTACAACGAAGAGGAAAAAAACGATCCGGCGTTCGCCGAAAAACTGGCGAAGGTCGCCGACGTTTATGTGAACGACGCGTTCGGCGCGGCGCATCGCGCTCATGCTTCGACTGAAGGAGTTGCGCGAGTCGTAGTAAAGCGCGGTGGAAAAGCCGCCGCCGGTTTGTTGATGGAGCGTGAATTGAAATTTCTCGGCGACGAATTAGATAATCCGGCGCGTCCGTTCGTTGTCATCCTCGGCGGCGCGAAAGTTTCGGACAAGATCAAGGTCATTGACCGTTTGCTGGAAAAGGCGAACACGATTTTGATCGGCGGCGCGATGGCTTACACGTTCAAACTCGCGCACGGCGTGAAAACGGGAAAATCGCTCATCGAACCGGATCACAAGCAGACCGCGCTTGACGCCGAGGCCAAGGCGAAAAAGCTGGGCGTGAATTTTCAGTTGCCGACGGATGTCATCGTCGCGACGCCGGTGGACACGGGCAAAGTGAACAAAAAAGGAAAACCGGTTTTTGATTTCGCCAACATCCGCACCGTCAAAGGCGACATTCCCGACGACGCGGAAGGTTTCAGCATCGGCCCGGAGACGGCGGCCAATTACGCCAAAATTATTTCGAGTGCAAAAACGATTTTGTGGAACGGCCCGATGGGAATGTTTGAAGATGCGCGTTTTGCCGCTGGAACAAATACTGTCGCGCAAGCCGTGGCCGATGCCACGCAAAAGAACGGCGCGAAAAGCATCATCGGCGGCGGCGACAGCGTGAAAGCCTTGAACAAGGCCAAACTCGGCGACAAGGTGACATTCATGAGCACCGGCGGCGGCGCGAGCCTGGAATTTTTGGAAGGCGCCGTGCTGCCGGGCGTTGCGGCATTGTCCGAAAAGTAGGAGCCGACGTGAGGAGGCTCTTACTAAAAAATAAATTTGAGACTCGTTACCTCGTCTCCTACAAAAATTAAAATGAACAAAGAACGCAAACTGATTATCGCGGGAAACTGGAAGATGAACAAAACGGTCGCCGAGGCTCTAGCCTTGGTCAAAAACCTCACGCTTGAACTTGCCGGCGTGAAGGAGGTGGACATCGTCATTTGTCCTCCGTTCACCGCGCTGGAATCCGTGTCGAAGGCCGTGCTTGAAATCCAAAACATCAAGGTTGGCGCGCAGAACATGAGCGAGAACAATTTCGGCGCGTTCACCGGGGAAATCTGCGCGGGGATGCTGAAGGAATTTTCCGTGCGCTATGTCATTCTCGGCCACAGCGAACGCCGCCAGTATCAAAGGGAATCCGATGCGTTGATCGCAAAAAAAGCGGCGGCGGCGCACGCGGCTTCGCTCAAGCCGATTGTTTGTGTCGGCGAAACTTTGGCCGAACGCGAGGCGAACCACACCGAAAAAGTTTTGGAGACGCAAGTGCGCGGCAGTCTCGCCGGTTTGACAAAAGAACAGATGGTCGAAACCATCGTCGCTTACGAACCGGTCTGGGCGATCGGCACCGGCAAGACGGCGACGACGCAACAGGCGCAGGACGCGCACGCATTCATCCGCGAGTTGCTCGTAAAAATTTTTGACGAGGCCGTCGCCAGAAAAGTCCGCATCCAATACGGCGGCAGCGTGAAGCCGAACAACGCCAAGGAATTGATGGGGCAGCCGGACGTTGACGGCGCGCTCGTCGGCGGGGCTTCTCTCGAAGCAAGAAGTTTTGCTGACATCATCAAAAATTCGATATAGGATTGGGCATGAGTTTTCTCGTTGGAATTTTGACGGTTTTGATGGTCGCCAATTGCCTGCTGTTGATTCTTTTGATTTTGGTTCAACTGCCAAAAAAAGACGCAGGTGCCGGGCTCGCATTCGGCGGTGGCGCGGCGGAGTCGCTATTCGGCGCGGGTTCGGGCAATGTGCTGACGAAAATCACAAAGTGGGCCGCCGGAATTTTTTTCGTGCTGGCGTTGGTGCTCGGCTCGATGGAAAGCAGATTGCATAACAGCGGCAGCGCGTCTGAATTTGAGAAACAGGTGCAGCAAAAGCAAATGCAGACGCAAACGACGGCGGTGCCAACCGCGTCGCAGCCGGTTTTGCAACAACCCGCCGTGGCTACGCCGACAAACAGCCTCCTTTCGCTGCCGGTGACGCCGAATACCAACGTGCCGGCGAAATAACGCGATGGCCGTTTCCGAATGCGCCCGACGATTTCTTTCGCGGGCGCGTTTTCGTTTTTTGCGCTGCTCCGTTTTGCCGCTTTGCGTTTTCCTTTCCGGCTGCGCGCGTCATGAGCCGCCCGCCGACATCACCATCGTCAACAACGCCGAGCCGGAATCGCTTGACCCCGCCATCATCACCGGCCAGCCGGAATTTCGGATCGTCATCGGACTGTTCGAGGGGTTGACGCGGCTCGATCCAAAAACCGCGCATGCGATCCCCGGCATGGCCATGCGCTGGGAAATTTCGCCGGACGGAAAAATCTACACGTTCCATTTGCGGACGAATCTGGTTTGGTCCACCGGCGAACCCATCACGGCGGACGATGTGGTCTATTCCTGGATCCGCGCCCTGAAACCGGAAACCGCGTCGGATTATGCGGGACAATTTTTTTATCTGAAAAACGCCGAAGATTTCAACGCGGGAAAAATCAAGGACGCGTCGCTCGTCGGCGTCCGCGCGCCCGACAAGTTCACCGTACGCGTCGAATTGAACCGTCCCACGGCGTTTTTTCTCGACCTGTGCGCGCTCCCCGTGTTTTACGTCGTGCCGCAGCAGACGATTGAAAAATACGGTGACCGCTGGCTGATGGCGAAGCCGTTGCCGAGCAGCGGGCCATACGAACTTGCTTTTTGGCGGCTCAACGACAAGGTTCGCCTGAAAAAAAATCCGCTTTATTGGGATGCGACGAACACGCAATCGGAGATCATTGACCTGCTGCCCATCGGTTCACCGACCACGGCGCTGAACCTTTACGAAAGCGGCCAGGCGGACATCGTCTGGGACAAGGAGCTTGTGCCGGTCGAATTGCTGGATGTCCTGCTCAAGCGCCCGGACTTTCACACGTTCAATTATCTGGCCACTTATTTCATCCGTTTTAACGTGACAAAAAAACCGTTCGACGATCCGCGCGTCCGCCGGGCATTGGCGCTGGCGGTGGATCGCGAGCGCATTGTAAAGAAAATCACCAAGGCCGGAGAGCAGCCCGCCTCGCATCTCGTGCCGGATGGAACGGCGAATTACACTTCGCCAGACGGGCTCGATTACAATCCGCAGGCGGCGAAAAAATTGCTGGCCGAGGCCGGTTACCCGGAGGGTAGGGGATTTCCACAGTTCGATTATATTTTCAACGCGCCCGCCGGCGGCGCCGGAAAAATACATGAAAGCATCGCCATCGAATTGCAGCAGATGTGGCGGGACGGACTCGGTATCCAAATGAATTTGCGCCAGGTCGAATGGAAGGTTTACTTAAGCTCGCTTTCGCATCTCGACTACGAAGTCGCGCGCGCGAGCTGGATCGGCGATTACAACGACGCGCAGACTTTTTTGGGCATGTTCACGAGCGACGACGGCAACAACCGCACTGGCTGGAAAAATCCGCGCTACGACGGGCTTATTCAAGAAGCCAACGGGCAGACGGACTTGAAGAAGCGCGAAAAAATATTTCAACAGGCGGAAAGTTTGCTCGTGCATGACGAAGCGCCGGTCATCCCGCTCTTTTTTTACGTCGGCATCAATTATTTCGACACGAACAAAATCCAAGGCGTTTATCAAAACATCCTAGACGACCATCCGTTGCAATCCATCCGCAAAATAAAAAAATAAAATGTATTTTGTCCGACGCCTTGCTTTTGCGATCCCGCTGCTGCTCGTCATCAGCGCGCTGGCGTTTGTCCTCGTGCGCCTCGCGCCCGGCGGGCCGTTCGACCGCGAGCGCGCGCCCGCGTCGCCGGAAATCGAACGGAATCTCAAGGCGAAATATCATCTCGACGAACCGGTTTGGAAACAATACACGCGTTATCTTGGCGACTTGGCGCACGGAGATTTCGGCGTGTCGCTGAAATACCGGAACCACACCGTCAACGACATCATCGCGCAGGGTTTGCCCGTCTCGATGCTGCTCGGCACGCTGGCATTCGGCTTTGCGATGGGCGTCGGGTTGCCACTCGGATTTTTTATCGCGGCCAAACGCGGCTGCTGGCAGGATTTCGCCGGAAGTTTTTTCGCCGTGCTCGCCGTTTGCATCCCCGCATTCGTCGTCGCCCCGCTGCTGATAATGGTTTTCGCGATCAAATGGAAACTCTTGCCCGTCGCGCTCTGGGAATCACCGTGGCACATGATTTTGCCGACCGTTGCGCTTGGTTTGTTTTTTGCCGGAAAAATCGCGCGGTTAACTCGCGAAGGAATGTTAAATGCGGCGCAATCCGAGTTCGTCACCGCCGCGCGCGCCAAAGGATTGGGCGAAAATGCACTATTGTTCAGGCACGCCTTTCGCATCGCCGTGCTGCCAGTTGTTTCCTATTCCGGCCCGATGCTAGCCGATTTGCTGACCGGCTCGTTCATCATCGAGAATATTTTTCAGATTCCCGGCATTGGTGTTTATTTCATCAACGGCGCACTGAACCGCGACTACACCGTCGTCGTTGGCCTTTCGCTGCTCTACGCGATGTTGCTGATCGGTCTGAATTTGGTCGTGGACTTTGCCTACACCTTGCTCGACCCGCGCGTGAAATATGAGTGAAAAAATCCAACAACACCTTTCGCCCAACCAGCGCGCGTGGCGGCGGTTCAAAAAAAATCGCCAAGCGGTTTTGAGCGCGTGGTTTCTCGCCCTGCTGCTGCTTGCGATTGTCGCGTGGCCGATCATTTTGAAAATCAGCGGAACGAATTTCGCGCAATTGCACAATCCCAACCAACTCTCCGACGAGCAGTTTTCTCCGCCGGACGCCCGGCATTGGTTCGGCACGGACGTTCACGGCCGCGACCTTTTTTCGCGCGTGCTTTTCGGCGCGCAAGTTTCACTGCTCGTCGGCGTGGTCGGAACGATGGTCAGTCTGGTGATCGGTGTCTTGTGGGGCGCGATTGCCGGTTATGTCGGTGGACGAGTGGATGGTTTTTTGATGCGAATCGTGGATGTTCTTTACTCGCTGCCTTCAATCATCTTCGTCATTGTCTTGCTGACAACCCTCGGTGAACTTTTGAAACAGTCGCACTTCGTCGAAAATTCACCGGCGCTTGAAAGCCGGCTTCGCGTGATGCTTTTGTTCGTCGGTCTTGGCGCGATTTCGTGGCTGACGATGGCGCGAATCGTTCGCGGACAGGTTTTGTCGCTGCGGACGCGCGCGTTTGTTGAGGCGAGCCGCGCGCTCGGCGCAAAACCGGCGCGAATTCTGGCGCGTCACATCATCCCCAATATTTTTGGCATCGTCATCACCTACCTCGCACTCACGATGCCCGCCATCATTCTTTACGAATCGTTTTTAAGTTTCCTCGGCTTAGGTGTCGAACCGCCGATGGCGAGTTGGGGAACACTCGTCGCCGAAGGCGTCGGGCAAATCAATCCGATCCGCGTTTATTGGTGGCTTATTGTTTTTCCCGGCGGCATGCTGGTGACGACCCTGCTCGCGCTCAATTTTCTCGGCGACGGCCTGCGTGACGCATGGGATGTAAAAAGCCGGACCTGAAATTTATTTCGGCTTTCCGGTGAATTCCATTCCGACGAGGCAGACGTCGTCTTCGAATTCGTGGCTGACGGAAAATGCGCGGACGGCTTCCAACAGATCGTCGAACAACAAACCGGCTGGTTTGTTGATGAGATTCTGCACATCCAGCATCAATCGTTCCTGCGAGTACAATTCCTCATTCGGTCCCTGTACTTCGTAAAGGCCGTCGGTGAAGAGCATCGCAAAATCGCCGGGCACGATGGTCGTCTCGGACGCTTGGTACGGTGGATCGTCGAAGAGGCCGAGCGCGGGCTGACTGCGGCCGGAGGCATTTACAAGCGGTTCGACTTTGCCGGCCGAGCGACGAATGAGGAGCGGTTTCGGATGTCCGGCGTTGGCGAAGCGCATGACGCCGGTTTCCCAGTTTGCCGTGAGATAAAACGCCGTGGTAAGCATCGGTGTGCCGGTGGTTTTGAGGATGACGCACAGATCCGAATTGAGTTTGCGCAAAAACATTCCCGGATCATGTGCGATGGGTTTCAATTCCTCGACCAGCGCGCGAATCATGGCCGTGACGAGCGCGGCGCGCACGCCGTGTCCGGTCACATCGCAGATGAACACTCCGACTTCGTTGTCCGAAAGCTGTGAAATGCTGAAGAAGTCGCCGCTGACGGTTTCCGCCGGGTGATAACGGTGTGCGAATTGAAATGCGCTTTTTCCCGGCGCGATGGTGTGTGGAAAAACGGGATATTGCTGCGGCAGCATCGTGAGTTGGATTTCGTGCGCCATCCGCAAGCTCTCCTGCATGAGCTGGTTTTTGGCGCGCAACTCTTCACGGCTTAAAGACAGCGCCGTGTTCGCCGCACGAATCCGCTCTTCGGCCAGACGTTGCTCGGTGACGTCCCAAAAAATTCCCTGCAAGCCGATGATTTTTCCGCCGGCGCCATAGAGCGGGGTTTTCACGACCTGCACGATGGTTTTTTCCTGTCCCAACGGATGATGCTCCTCGACGATTTCGTAGGTCTGTCCGGTCTCCAACACGCGCTCGTCGTCTTTGGTGTATTTCTCCGCCAATTCCTTCGGGAAGAAATCGAAGTCGGTTTTGCCTAGGATGTCTTCGAGTTTGCAGTTGTAATGTTTGCAATATTGTTTGTTGGCGAAAGTGAAGCGGCCTTTCAAGTCCTTGCGAAAAACGTTTTGCGGCATCGTTTCCACCAGTGAGTGATAGAGTGATTCCGAATTTCGCAGGCTTTCCTCCATCTGACGCTGCTCGGTGACGTCCCAAAAAATTCCCTGCAAGCCGATGATTTTTCCGTCGGCTCCATAGAGCGGGGTTTTCACGACCTGCGTTGTGGTCATCTCCTGTCCCAAAGGTTGGTGATCCTCGACGATTTCGTAGGTCTGTCCGGTCTCCAACACGCGCTCGTCGTCTTTGGTGTATTTCTCCGCCAATTCCTTCGGGAAGAAATCGAAGTCGGTTTTGCCTAGGATGTCTTCGAGTTTGCAGTTGTAATGTTTGCAATATTGTTTGTTGGCGAAAGTGAAGCGGCCTTTCAAGTCCTTGCGAAAAACGTTTTGCGGCATCGTTTCCACCAGCGAGTGATAAAGCGATTCCGAATTCCGCAGATTTAATTCTGTTTGCCGGCCATGTGTAATGTCTTCGACCGTGCCTTCGTAGTAAAGCAACTTGCCGTTCGCATCGCGGACGGCACGGCAGTTTTCTGCAATCCAGATGACGCTGCCGTCTTTGCGATAAATCTCCGATTTGAAGTCGGTGATGGTGTCGTGCATCTGCATCAATTGGACAAATTCATCGCGCCGCTCCGGTTTGACATACAGGTTGCGCCCGATGTCCGTGATGCTCGCCATCAACTCGATCGGCGATTTGTAACCATAGATGCGTGCCAGCGCCACGTTCGCCAGCACATAATGTCCGTCAATCGTCGTGCGAAAAATTCCTTCGACAAGATGATCAAAAAGGCCGTAGTAATCTTCCTTTTCCTTGACCAGCGTGACGCGCTCCTGCTGGCGCTCAATCGCGTAACGGATGGTGCGATGCAACACGGCGGCGTCGAATTGTCCCTTGACCAGGTAATCCTGCGCGCCGGCACGAACCGCTTCCACCGCGAATTCCTCGTCGCTTGTCGAACCAAAAACGATGACCGGCACGCGCGGAATTTTGACAGCCAGCGCCGTGACATGGAACAGACCGGCGACATTCGCGCTGGGAAGTTCAAACAGGACGGCGTTGAAAGATTTTTTTTTCAGCGCCGCAAAGCCGGCGTCGAGCGTCGTCTCGGCGTTGAATTCAACGGGGCCGATCTTGCGCAGCAATTCTCCCACGGCGCGCACAAGTTGCGCGTCATTTCCAATGAATAAAATTTTCAACGGTTCGGATTGCATGGCGCGATTCAATTTTACTTCGGTAGCATAAACCAAGCCACCCTATCGCACGCAGAAGATACAAGTTTTGTGCCCGCCCGCAAGCGGTTGCATCTGTCATGATTTTTTGCTTAAATTGTCTTGATGAAAAAGCGTGCCGACATGTGCGGGATTGCCTTCTTCAAATTATCATTTTCCCATTTGCACTCTTACACCTCAGAGTTTGTGAATGATAAGCGCCCTTGAATTATGAAAACCTATCCACCAGCAGACATACGAAACTTCGCCATCGTCGGGCACGCTTCTTCGGGCAAGACCATGCTGGCCGAGGCGATGCTTGCATGCGGCGGCGTCACCTCGCGCATGGGACGGATCGCGGACGGCTCAACGGTTTCCGACTATCATGTGAGCGAGAAGCAGCGGAAAATTTCAGTCTCGGCTTCCTTATTGCACACGGAATGGCTGGAAAAAAAACTCAACATGATCGACACGCCCGGCTATCTCGATTTTATCAGCGAAGGATTGGGCGCGTTGCGCGTCGGCGATTTCGCGCTCGTGGTCGTTCACGCCAGTCATGGCATCGGTGTCGGCACCGAACGCGTGTGGAATTACGCGACGACCTATGGCATTCCAAAAATGATCGTCGTCAACGCGGTGGACAGGGAGAACGTGGACTTCGATTCCATGCTCCGGCAATTACAGGAACGGTTTGGCCGACACGTTTTTCCGTTGAGCGTCCCGATAAATCTCGGTCCGGGCTTCAACCGGACGTTGGATGTGTTGCGCAGTGAAATCGTGACCTATGCAACGGATTCCAGCGGTAAATACAAGGAAGAACCGGCGACCGGTGAATGGGAAACCAAAGCCAAGGAATTGCATCGCGAATTGATCGAGCACATCGCCGAGTCGGACGACGGATTGATGAACAAATATTTTGAGCAGGGCGGTTTATCGGAAGAGGAATTTCGCGGTGGGATTCATGCGGCGGTGCAGAAGGAATTGTTCATTCCTCTTTTTTGCGTGTCGGCGGAAAACAACATCGGCGTCGCAAGGATGATGGATTTCATCGCCAAATACGGCTCGTCGCCGGTCGATCGTCGCAAGGTAAAAGCCATCGATGTAAACGGTGCGGAAAAAGAAGTGGCGTTGGATGATGCCGAGACCGTGGCTTACGTTTTCAAGACGATGTCCGAAGCTCATTTTGGCGAGCTGTCATTTTTTCGAGTTTATGCCGGTTCGGTTTCGACCGGCATGGACTTGTTCAACAGCGACCGCAAGGTGAACGAACGCATCGGGCAGATTTATTTGCTCAATGGTCAGAATCGCGAGGCCGTTCAAACGCTTGGCGCAGGCGACATCGGCACGGTGGTTAAACTCAAGGACACGCACACCGGCAACACGCTTTGCAGCGCGAAACGCCCTTTAACATTGGCGAAAGTGATTTATCCCAAACCGAACATCCACGCGTCGCTTGTGGCGAAAGTGAAAGGCGAAGAAGATAAAATCGCCTCCGGTCTTGCGGCGTTGCACGAGGAAGACCCGACATTCATTTATTTTGTGGATTCGGAACTGCATCAGACGATCATTTCTGCGCAAGGCGAACTGCATCTTGAAGTCGTGGCCGACCGTTTGCGCCGCCGTCATAATGTCCATGTCGAACTGACCGAGCCGCGCGTGCGTTATCGCGAAACCATCAAGGCGAAGGCCGATTCAAAATACCGCCACAAGAAACAAACCGGCGGCGCGGGGCAATTCGCCGAGGTCTGGATGCGCATCGAACCGAAACCTCGTGATACCGGACTGGAGTTCACCAACTCGCTCGTCGGCCAGAATGTGGACCGCGTGTTCGTGCCGTCGGTCGAGAAAGGTGTGAACCAGGCATGCACGGAAGGAATTTTAGCCGGTTGCCGCGTCGTTGATGTGAAGATTGATTTTTACGACGGCAAGATGCATCCGGTGGATTCAAAGGACATCGCGTTTCAGATCGCCGGTTACTTTGCGTTCAAGGAAGCGTTCACGAATGCGCGTCCGTGTCTGCTCGAGCCGATTGACACTGTGGAAATCCGCATTCCCGAGGATTGCATGGGCAAGGTGATGGGCGATTTGTCCAGCCGTCGCGGAAAAATTCTCGGCATTGATACCGACGGCGGCTTTCAAGTCATCAAGGCGCACGTCCCCGCGAAGGACCTTTATCATTATTCAAGCATTCTCCGTTCGCTCACCGGTGGGCGCGGCGTACATGCGGAAGAATTCAGTCACTACGAGGAAATGCCGCGCGACACGGCGGACAAAGTGATTGAGGAAGCTAAAAAACGTAAAGCTAATCACGAGCCGCATTGACGCGGTTTCAGTTCGCGGCGTCCGCAAAAAATTTTCAGTGAACGAGCGCGGCTTCGCTTTTGCGCACAGCGGCGTAAAGTGAGTCCTTCAGTTTCGCGCGCTTGAATTTGAGTTCATCAATCTGCTGGTCGGTGGCGAACTCGATTTCCTCCTCGATGCGGCAGATTTCGTCGTCGAGCTGGTGATACTCATCGAACATCGCGCGAAATTTCGCATCCGCCAGCTTGAGCGAGCGGATGGTCTCGCGATGTTCAGGGAATTCCGTTACGAACGGGTGATGTATATCCATTGGGATTCCTCCGGTTGAAGGTTGGTGGTCGTCGAACTGTGCTCTTCGTTGCCATGACCTTGATTCGATTCAAATAGAACTTAGTTTGTTCAAACTGGCTAGTCAAATTTTGTGAAAAATTAAAATTAATTTGTCTCCTCCATTATCTTTCCGCCTTTTCAAAACCATTCCAACAACTTACTTTGATTCCTGAAGAAATGCCGAGTGTTTTCATCAAGACTTACGGTTGCCAGATGAACGAGCGCGACAGCGAAGCCGTCGCCGCCCAGCTCGTCGCCAAAGGCTATAAACTCGCGCCGTCGGAAAAAACGGCGGACGTGATTCTGCTCAACACATGCAGCGTGCGTGATTTCGCGGAACAAAAAGCCATCGGCAAAATGCAGAACCTTGCTGCCGACGTGCGCAAGAACCGTCCTGATGTCGTGCTCGGTTTCATGGGCTGCATGGCGCAAAGCCGCGGACAGGAACTGATTGATAAACT
The DNA here is from genome assembly GCA_964536285.1 of uncultured Bifidobacteriaceae bacterium. Taxonomy (GTDB): domain Bacteria; phylum Verrucomicrobiota; class Verrucomicrobiia; order Limisphaerales; family UBA11358; genus UBA11358. The sequence continues at coordinate 10,952 of CAZHXG010000009.1, read as the reverse complement.
GCCCGATGTGGATTTGGTTCTCGGCACGCAGAAATTTCATCGCGCGTCGGATTGCCTTGACGAAATCATTTCCGGCGCGCGTAAAAAAATTGTGGATGTCGCGGAAGAGCAGGGGAGCGAGGCGACGATTCGCGAACACATTCTCAACGGCACTGCCCAAAAATCCGTCAGCGCATTCGTCAGCATCATGCAAGGCTGCAATCAATACTGCACTTTTTGCATCGTGCCTTACACGCGCGGCGAAGAACGCAGCCGCACGATTCCCGACATCGTCGCCGAATGCCGCGAACTCGTTTCACGCGGCGTGAAGGAAATCACCTTGCTCGGCCAGATTGTGACGAGCTACGGAAAACGCGACTCATCACTTTCTCCCTTCGTCCAACTCCTCGAAGCCGTTCACGAAATCGAAGGACTCGAACGTATCCGCTTCACCTCGCCGCATCCGAAAGGTTACGGCGACGATTTGATCGACGCCTACGCGCGTCTGCCGAAGCTCTGCGAGAGCGCGCACATTCCCGTCCAAAGCGGCAGCGACCGCGTTCTGAAACTCATGCACCGCGGCTACACGCGCGAAAAATTTCTCGGCATCATCCAAAAATTGCGCCGCGCCAAGCCGCACATCGGCATTACCACCGACATCATCGTCGGCTTTCCCGGCGAGACGAAAAATGATTTTGAAGAAACACTCTCGCTCGCGCGCGAAGTGGAATTCGACAACGCCTACATCTTCAAATACTCGCAACGCCGCGACACGCCCGCCGCCGAAATGCCGGATCAAGTTCCGCAAAAAATCCGCGAGGAACGGAATCAGCGGTTGCTCGAAACCATCAACGAAATCGGCGCGCGCAAATATGAAAATTTCATCGGGCGGCAGACGCAGATTCTGGTGGAAGGGCCGAGCAAGAAAAACGCGGCGCGGATGTCCGGCCGCACGCGCTGCAACAAGATTGTTTTGTTCGATGGCAGCGAACGTCATCGCGGCCAGATCATGGATTTGAAGATCACGCGCGTCGGTTCCTTCACGCTTTACGGCGACCCTGCGATTGTGAATTTATAGAATGTTATGACTCTATCACTCGCTTGGATTCGTAAAATACAGAACACTGAAGAACTTATAGTTGCTTCAGATAGTAGATTGCGATTCGGCAAGGCTTGGGACGGCTGCGCAAAGATTTTTCCACTTCCGAGAGGGGATTCTGCTTTGGCCTTTGCTGGAGACACTCATTATGCCTATCCGATGATACATCAGGTTTTAAATGCTGTTGAAATGTTTCCAAAGTCTCGCAATCGTGCGATGGACATCGGTCCCTTACGTGGTCATCTAGTGCGTGTTTTTAATAATATGCAACATTGGATTAATGACTTACCGAAAAACAAAAACGAGCCACCACAGATAACATTTATTTTTGCCGGCTATTCATGGGCAACTGCTCAATTTAAGATATGGACTCTTTATTATAAACGCTCGGCGAAGCAATTTGTTCATCATACTCCCACTCGCTGGCATGGGAATCAAATCGCTATGGTCGGAGATTCTATTCCAGAATTTAAGAGGAGATTATTGGCACTCTTGCGGAAAAAGCAAAAGCCAAAGGGAATTGGCTTTGACTACGAACCCTTTGAAGTGCTGCGTGACATGATTCGAGAAGGAGTCGACCCGGCCATCGGCGGACCTCCAGCAATTCTAAAAATTTATAAACACATGAACACGATGCCGTATTCTATTTATTGGCCAAATAGAAAAGAAGGAATACCAACCGTTCTGGGTCGCCCATTGATGGATTACGAAAAGTCGTTTTATTTACTTTTCGATCCAGATACGCTTGAGACTTCTCAATACAGAATTCAATAATCATTGAGATTGAATTTTTCATGTCCTTTTGTGTCTATTCGTGGTTAGCTTTCAAAAATGAAACTGTCGCTTTTGTCCATCTTGCTCGGCGCGGGAATGAGCATTCCGCAGATTTACGGAATCGCCAATCCGCAAAAATTCGCCGCCGCCGCGCGCAAATTTCCGCGCAACCTGCCCGCCGGAATTTTTTTGATGCTGCTCGGCACGGCGTGGTTTATCTGGAACGTGAACATCGAGCCGATCGCCGATTTTTCCGCGTTCAAACCTTACATGATGGTCGCGTTTGCCGCCGTGGGAATTTTGTCGTGCATTTACGTTCAGGATTTTCTGGCCGTGCGCGGACTCGCTGTCGTCGCGTTGCTGCTCGGAAAATTGATGGTGGACACCGGCCGTCCGCATCTGGGCGAAACGCATTGGGTTCTGGTCATCCAAATCTGGGCTTACTTTTTAATCGTGATGGGAATCTGTTTCACCATCACGCCGTGGAAATTGCGTGACATCTTGAACTGGGCGACGGCGACAGAAGCGCGCATAAAGATCGGCAGCATCATCCGGCTGACGTTCGCGCTGTTCGTCGTTCTGCTCGGCCTGACCGCTTTTCGTGCGATGTGACAGCGCAGGGCGCTGCTCCCATCAATAAAAATAGGTCGCTGAAAGATTTCTGAAGTTATAAATTCCTTCCGTTATGAAAATCGCGGACATCAGAAGAGACTATTCGCCCGGCGATTTGCAGCGCGCGGAGTTGGACGCGAATCCGATCGCGCAATTTGAAAAATGGTTTGCAGAAGCTGCGGGTGAAAAATCGGGTTCGTATTGGCGACGAATCGGCATCGCCCTCTTCAAACTCTGGCACGCGATTCTTGGTCATGCGCCGACAGACGTCAACGCGATGACGCTCGCGACGGTGGACAAGGACGGACGGCCTTCGAGCCGCTCGGTCTTGCTCAAGGGCGTTGATGGACGCGGTTTCATTTTTTTCACGAACTACGATAGTCGCAAAGGACGGGAGCTTGCGGAAAATCCCAATGCCGCGCTCACATTTTACTGGGCGGATTTGGAGCGGCAGATTTCTGTCGCAGGTTCCATTCAAAAAATCTCACGCGAAGAATCAGAAAAGTATTTCAAATCGCGTCCACGCGGCAGTCAACTGGCGGCTTGGGCTTCGAATCAAAGCGATGTTGTCGCCGATCGAGCCGCGCTGGAAGCAAAGTGGAGCGAGATGGAAAAGAAATTTCCCGGCGACGTGCCGCTGCCGCCGAATTGGGGTGGTTATGTTTTGAGACCGGAGCGGATTGAATTCTGGCAGGGGCGGCCAAGCCGCTTGCACGACCGGTTCCAATACACTAAACAACCGGACAATTCGTGGAAGCTGGAACGGCTCGCGCCGTGATCATTTCGCTTCTTCTGTCGCCGCTTCTTCTTTTTCTTCGCTGACGACTTGGGCGATTGCCTGAAGTTTGTCCTTGTCGGCAAGGTTGACGAGCTTGACGCCTTGCGTGTTGCGTCCCGCTTCGCGGATACCTTGCACAGGGATTCTCACCATCTGGCCGCCGACGGTAATCAACATGATCTCGTCGTTGTCGCGAACGGTCAGCGCGCCGACGACTGCGCCCGTCTTCTCGGTCGTCTTCATCGTGATGATGCCCTTGCCGCCGCGCGACTGGACACGGTATTCCTCGAAATCCGTGCGCTTGCCGATGCCGTTTTCTCCGGCGACCAATAATTTCGCATCCGGCACGACGACGGACAACGCGACGACGGCGTCGCCTTTGTAGAGACTGATGCCGCGCACGCCGCCGGCGGGACGGCCCATCGGACGCGCGTCTTCCTCGTTGAAGCGGATGCTCATGCCGTCGCGTGTGATGAGCACGACTTCATTTTTGCCGGTGGTGAGTTTTACTTCAATCAGATTGTCGCCTTGATCAATACCGATGGCGATGATGCCGCCTTTGCGGACATTCGCAAAATCCGCAAGCGCGGTCTTTTTCACCGTGCCTTGTTTCGTCGCAAAGAAAACATAACCTTCCTGCTCCCAAGTCACGTCTTCCTTGTCGGCATTGGTTTTTGAAAGAACGCGGATGAGCGCGGCAATCGTTTCGCCGGCCTTCAATTCCAAAATGTTCGCGATGCTCCGGCCTTTCGCGGCGCGACCCATGTCGGGGATTTCATGGACGCGCTCGACATAGACGCGCCCGGTGTTCGTGAAGAACATCAGATAGTCGTGCGTGCTCGCCGTGAAAAGATGCTCGATGAAATCCTTGTCCTCGTCCGTCGCGGCTTCGCGAGTCGTCATGCCGATGACGCCTTTGCCGCCACGCCGTTGCGCGCGATAGCTCGAAACGTTTGTGCGTTTGATGAGACCGTTGTGCGTGAGCGTGATGATGACGCCTTCGTTGACGATCAAATCTTCGATGGCGATTTCGCCTTCGTCCGGCACGATCTGGCTTTTGCGCGGCGTGGCGAATTTTTCTTTGATGACCTTGAGTTCGGACTTGATGATGGTCATCACGCGCGATTCCTTCGCCAGAATGTCCATCAAATCCTTGATTGCTTCGAGCAATGCTTTGTATTCGCCCTCGACCTTGTCGATTTCCAACGCGGTCAGTTGATACAAACGCAGTTCGAGGATCGCGTCCACCTGCCGCTCGGTCAGTGCATAACGGCCTTTCTCCAACCGCCCTTCGCTGCGAATCAAAATGCCCCAACGCTCGACTTGTTTTTGCGTCCACTCGAACGCGAGCAGCTTGACGCGCGCTTCCTCGCGCGTCTTGGATTTGCGGATGATGGCAATGAATTCATCGAGGTTTGCCAGTGCGATCAGATAACCTTCGAGCAATTCGGCGCGTTCCTCGGCCTTGCGCAATTCAAATCGCGTCCGGCGCAAAACGACTTCGCGGCGATGCTCGATGTAGCACTGGATGAGTTCCTTGAGATTGAGCGTCTTAGGTTTGCCGTGGTCAATCGAGAGCGAATTGACGCTGAACGAGACTTCAAGCTGCGTGCGCTGGTAAAGATTGTTGATGACGACTTTCGGGTTGCCGTCGCGCTTGAGTTCCATCACGAGCCGGCAATTTTCGTCGGACTCGTTGCGCATCGCGGAAATTTCCGTGATGACCTTTTCGTTCACCAGATTCGCGATCTGCTCTTCGAGCGCAGCGCGATTCACATTGAAAGGAATTTCCGTGATGACGAGCTGCTCGCGGTTGCCCTTCATCTCCTCGGAGCCGACGCGACCGCGCAGCTTGATGCTGCCCTTGCCGGTCGTGAAATAATTCTTGATGCCCTCGACGCCGCAAATCATCCCGCCCGTCGGAAAGTCCGGGCCTTTAATGTGCTTCATCAACTGCGCGATGGTGATCTCCGGATTGTCAATCTGCGCGCAAATGCCGTCCACCACTTCGCCGAGATTGTGCGGCGCCATGTTGGTCGCCATGCCGACCGCGATGCCCGTGCCGCCGTTGACGAGCAAATTCGGAAATGCCGAGGGAAAAACGGTCGGCTCGGTCATGCGCTCGTCGTAGTTCGGGACGAAATCCACCGTGTCCTTGTCCATGTCCTGCATCAGCGCCGCGCCGAGATGCGTGAGCCGCGCCTCGGTGTAACGCATCGCCGCCGGCGGATCGTCTTCGACCGAACCGAAATTGCCCTTGCCATCAATGAGTTTTTCGCGCATCGCCCACGGCTGCGCCATGTGGACGAGCGTCGGGTAAATCACCGCCTCGCCGTGCGGATGGTAATTGCCGCTCGTGTCACCGCAGATTTTCGCGCACTTGTAATGCTTGCGTCCGGGGAACAGCGACAGTTCGTGCATCGCGTAAAGGATGCGGCGCTGCGAAGGTTTCAAGCCGTCGCGCACGTCCGGCAGCGCGCGCGAGATGATCACGGACATGGAATAATCGAGGAACGAATTCTTGATCTCGTCCGCGACGTTGATCTTCGCGATTTTTTCACCGGCGGCGAACAACGGCGTGTTGCTCACCGGCAAATCATTCGACTCTTTGGATTCGGCCATAAAATTTTCCGTGACTGAAGTTAAAAATTAAACGTCCAGATTGCGCACGTTGAGCGCGTTATCCTCGATGAACTGTCTGCGCGGTTCGACTTCTTCGCCCATCAATTTTGAAAACATATCCTCGGCCTCGACCGCGTCGGTCAAATCAATCTTCAGGAGTTTGCGTACGGCGGGATTCATCGTCGTTTCAAAAAGTTCTTTTGCGTCCATTTCACCGAGACCTTTGAAGCGATACATCTGGATTCCTTTTTTGCCGACGGCTTTGACACCCGCGAGGATTTCGGGAATGGAAAACAGCGGCGTCACGGTCGCCTTGTCGCCTTCGCCTTCGATCAGTTCATACAACGGCTTGTCTTGTGCGGCGTAGTGGTCAACCGCCAGCCCTTTCTTGGAAAGTTTGCCCAGCAGATCGGCGATGGCTTTGCTTTCCAGATGCAAATCCGCCTCGACCGCGCGCCGCGTCTGGTTTTTCGGTTTATCGGATTTTTCCTTCGATTCCGATTCGCCGTAAAGATCATCGTTCTTGTCCTTGAACTTCTCGACGGCGTCAAGGTCTTCAAAATAATGGACGGTCTCATTGTTGCCCTCGCGAACCTTGATGAGGAAAACCGGGAACGTCCCTTTCTTGCCGCGCTTCTCGATATAATCTCCGAAGTCGCCGCCCTGGCGCCGGATGAACGTCGCGTATTTGTCGAGCGATTCGAGCAGTGTCAAAATTTCTTCGAGTTGTTTCGGCGCGAGTTCGCGTCCGTCCGCGAGATTTTTCAACTTCACTTCCTCCACGCCGTTTTGCAGCAGGATGCGGTTGAGTTGCGCGTCGTCGTCAATGTAATCCGTTTTCTTTTTGCGCGTGACCGAGTAAAGCGGCGGCTGGGCGATATAAACATAGCCGTCCTTGATGAGCTTCGGCATCTGCCGGTAAAAAAACGTGAGCAGCAGCGTGCGGATGTGCGAGCCGTCCACGTCCGCATCGGTCATGATGATGATTTTGTGATAGCGCAGCTTGGCGATGTCGAACGCGCCTTCGCCCTCGCCGTCGCCGATGCCCGTGCCGATGGCCGTGATCATCGTGCGGATTTCGTTGTTCTGAAGAACTTTGTCGAGTCGCGCCTTCTCGACGTTGATCAATTTGCCGCGAATCGGCAGAATCGCCTGAAATTTCCTGTCGCGTCCCTGCTTGGCCGAGCCACCGGCGGAATCACCTTCGACGATGTAAAGTTCCGTGTTCACCGGATCGCGGTCGGAACAATCCGCGAGTTTTCCGGGCAAACCGCCGCCGGTCAGCGCGGATTTGCGGACAGCTTCGCGCGCTTTTCGCGCGGCCTCGCGCGCGCGCGCGGCGTTGAGTCCCTTGTCAATGATGCGCTTGGCAATCGGCGGATTCGCGTCGAAATAACTCATCAAACCTTCGTAAGTCACCGAGCCGACAATTTTTTCAACTTCCGGCGAAAGCAATTTCACTTTCGTTTGAGATTCAAACTTTGGATCGCTGTGCTTCACCGAGATCACCGCCGTCAAACCTTCGCGCACGTCGTCGCCGGTGATTTGCGGGTCTTTTTCCTTCAGCAAATTGTTCGACTTAGCATATTGATTGATGGCGCGAGTGACCGCGCTGCGAAAGCCGGACAAATGTGCGCCGCCGTCGGGATTGTGGACCGTGTTCGTGTAGCAAAGCACCTGGTCGTTGTAACTGTCGTTGTATTGCAGCACGACCTCGACATGGACTTCGATTTTTTTGCCGTCGTTTTCCTCCTTCGTCTCCTTGCTGAATGCGATCGGCTTTGGGTGCAAAGGCGATTTGCTCTTGTTCAACTGTTTCACGAACTCCTCGATGCCGTCTTTGAAATAAAAAGTCTCCGGCTTCGCGTCGGATTGCCGTTCGTCGAGAAAAACGATTTCCAGACCGGAATTCAGGAAAGCCAGTTCGCGCAAACGCTGGGTGATGATTTCGGACTTGAACTCCGTCGTCTCGCGAAAGATCTCCGAATCGGGCTTGAACGTGATGAGCGTGCCCGTGGCGCTGGATTTGCCGATGACATTCAGTTTTTTCGTCGTCTTGCCTCGCTCGAATTCCATGTGGTACAACTTGCCGTCGCGCGAGACTTCGACTTCAAACCATTCGCTCACCGCGTTCACGCACTTCGCGCCGACACCGTGCGTGCCGCCGGAAAATTTATAACCGCCCTGGCCGTATTTGCCGCCGGAGTGTAGCGTCGTCAGCACCAGCTCGACACCGGAAATTTTGTATTGCGGATGGATGTCCACCGGAATGCCGCGCCCGTTGTCGTGGATTGAAATCGAGCCGTCCATGTGGATGGTCACTTCGATCTTATCGCAATGACCTGCAAGATGTTCGTCCACGGAATTGTCCAAAACTTCCGACACGCAATGATGCAGCGCGCGTTCGTCCGTGCCGCCGATATACATGCCCGGCTTCTTGCGCACGGCCTCGAGACCTTCGAGTTTTCCGAGTTGGGCGGAGCTGTAATCTCCTTTGACTGCGCCGCTCGCGGGCGTCCTTTTTTCTTCGGATGAATCAGATTTTTTCGGCATAAATGGAGTCGCGCCAATGCCTCTTTTAGCGTGTTGGCAGGCTCAAAAATTATAAAAAATTCGCCGGTTTTGCACAATCCTTAATTGAACAAATTTCGGGTAAAAAATACCATTAGTTGTGGCTGATTTTTCTTGCCAGCCGGACATATTGTGTTCACGAAATTTCCTGCTTCGCCGTGATTTTGGTGCAATTCCAATCTTGCTTTGGCGTCCGCTAACCGTAATTTCAACGAATGTCTTTGACTGAAAATCCGAGCGCCCATCCCGACCAATTTGTCCGCCGCCACATTGGGTCAAGCGCTGCCGAAACGAATGAAATACTCGCGCTTCTCGGCCGCAAAAATCTGGATGAATTGATTGACGCCGCTGTTCCAAAAAACATCCACCTCGAAAAGAAATTAAATCTTCCCGTTGCACGCGGCGAATTTGACACGCTCGCCGACTTGAAAAAAATCGCCGACGAAAACAAAATATTCCGCTCGTTCATCGGCATGGGTTATTACGATTGCATCACGCCGCCGGTCATCCAACGCAACGTTTTGGAAAATCCCGGCTGGTACACGCAATACACGCCGTATCAGGCGGAGATTTCCCAAGGCCGTCTCGAAGCGCTTTTGAATTTTCAAACGATGGTCGCCGATTTGACCGCGCTGCCCATCGCCAACGCCTCGCTGCTCGACGAGGCGACCGCCTGCGCCGAGGCGATGACGATGTCGCACATGCTCAAAGACGGGCGCAACATTTTTTTCGTCTCCGAAAATTGTCATCCGCAAAACATCGAAGTCCTTCGCACGCGCGCGAAAGCTTTGGGAATCGAAGTTGTCCTCGGCAATCACGAAAATTTCCAGTTCAGCGAAAAAGTTTTCGGCGCGCTCGTGCAATATCCCGACACGTTCGGCGCGATTCACGATTTTGCGCCGTTCGTGGAAAAAGCTCGCGCCGCCGGAGCGCTCGTCACGGTCGCAACAGATTTGCTGGCGCTGACTTTGCTGAACCCACCCGGCGAATTCGGCGCGGACATCGCCGTCGGCAGCGCGCAACGCTTCGGCGTGCCGCTCGGCTACGGCGGGCCGCACGCGGCATTTTTCGCCACGCGCGATGAATTCAAACGCCACATTCCCGGACGCATCGTCGGCGTGTCCAAGGATACTCACGGCAAACCCGCTTTGCGCCTCGCGCTGCAAACTCGCGAGCAGCACATCCGCCGCGAAAAAGCGACGAGCAACATTTGCACCGCGCAGGCGTTGCTCGCGAACATGGCTTCGATGTATGCGGTTTATCACGGGCCGGAAGGTTTGAAGAAAATTGCGGAGCGCGTTCATGCCTTGGCGCAAATTCTCGCGGCCGGCCTGACTAAACTCGGCCACAAAGTTTCCGCAAAAAATTATTTCGATACGATTCGTGTTGAACTCGCTGGAAAAAGCGCGCCGGAAATTTTGAAAATCGCCGAAGTTCATCGCATGAATTTCCGTGTGGTTGATGAAAAGAACATCGGCATTTCGCTCGACGAAACCAGCAGCGCGAATGACGTTGAGGAAATCTGGCAAATCTTTAATGGCGACAAAGCTACCGCTTTCACCATGGCGGAACTTGCGCCGACCAATTCGCAATTCACAATTCGCAATTCGCAATTTCTCCAGCACTCTGTCTTTAACCGCTATCACTCCGAGACCGAGATACTCCGCTACATCAAGCGTCTCGAATCGCGCGATCTCTCGCTCACCGTTTCGATGATTCCGCTCGGCTCCTGCACGATGAAGCTCAACGCCGCTGCGGAAATGTTTCCCGTGTCGTGGCCGGAGTTCGCGAAGATTCATCCGTTCGCGCCGGTCAAGCAGACGCGCGGCTACCAGATTTTATTTCAGCAACTTGAAGATTGGCTCGCGGAGATCACCGGCTTCGCGGGAATTTCGTTGCAGCCCAACGCCGGTTCGCAGGGCGAATACGCCGGGTTGCTCGTCATCCGCGCGTATCACGAATCGCGCGGCGACGCGCATCGCAATTTTTGTTTGATTCCCACTTCCGCGCACGGCACGAATCCGGCGAGCGCGGTCATGGCCGGAATGAAAGTCGTCGCCGTCGCGTGCGACACGAACGGAAACATTGACATGACCGACTTGCGCGCGAAAGCTGAGGCGCACAAAAATGATTTGTCGGCGCTGATGATCACTTATCCGAGCACGCACGGCGTGTTCGAGGAAACGATTCGCGAGATTTGCGAAATCATCCACGCTAACGGCGGACAGGTTTACATGGACGGCGCGAACATGAACGCGCAAGTCGGTTTGACTTCGCCCGGCTTCATCGGCGCGGACGTCTGCCATTTGAATCTGCACAAGACGTTTTGCATCCCGCACGGCGGCGGCGGGCCGGGCGTCGGGCCGATTGGCGTGGCGGAACATCTCGTGGAGTTTCTGCCCGGCCACAACGTCATCAATCTCGGCGGCGAAAATCCCATCGGCGCCGTCGCCGCCGCACCATGGGGCAGCGCGGGCATTTTGCCGATTTCATGGATGTATATCGCGATGATGGGCG
>CAZHXG010000008.1:0-67469 GCA_964536285.1 uncultured Bifidobacteriaceae bacterium | reverse complement strand
CGCTGCCCTGTCACGGCAGAGGTTACGGGTTCGAGCCCCGCCACTCCCGCCATTTTCATTTTCGTGACCCACCGCGACAGGTAGTGTTAAAACGTAACCATCTCCAATGGCTGCAATGCTTTTATTGGCTTTGCTCTCGCCATTTGTCAAGACGGGCGATGACTCTGTCTGGCCCTTCGCGCCTAAAACTTGCGAGGCTATTTGTGAGGCTCGTTCTGCAAAGTTCGGCAGAGCGTCAAACGCAGCCCAAATGCCGATCAAATTTTCATCGGTGTAAATTTTATCTGTCTGCCGCCGATCACTATGCCGCATAAGTGCCGTCGCCACCCGACTAGCCACACCACCACGAGCCAAATTAGTTCCAAACGTATGACGCAGCGAATGAAAGGCCGCTTTGTGTCCAAATTTGTCTTGGAGTGGAATTTTTGCTTTTGCCAAGTCTCTGTATAATCGCTCAATCCTTGGAACGCGCTTAAAGACAAATTCATCATCGTGCGTCCCGTTGTTTTTACAAATTTGGTTTAGCAAGCCACGCGTTGCCCTTGTTGCGACCAAGTGTCAAGCACGGAACGATCTGAACTAAACGTAGACGATGAAGTAAATCTCAATCGTCAAGGAAGTGTTCGAAATTTGAAATTGCGAAATCGAACCTCGCCCACGCCTGCGGCAAAAAGGGCTGGACGAAGACTCAGGAATCCGCCGCCGACGTTATGATTATAGCCGGAGACTTCGAATTGCATCCAATACTTCGTCCAGTGCTGCCCGTCCGGGCTGTGCCAGAGGGTAACGATGTGGTGATTGTTGCGCAGCCGCAGAAAAAAATGGCTGCCGATCTCGGCGGGTTTGGGGAACATGGAAATATCACCTTTGCCATACTCCAGCATCTTTTCGCCCGAAAAGCCGAGACCGGCGAATAGTCGGTCGCTGTAGAACACGAGCAGTCCGGCTGAAGCGCCTTCGTCGCAGTCAACCTCAACCTGAGTCTCATAGGCCTGATCACCGCAGACGAAGGTCAGCGGGGAACAATCTTTGGGTGAAGTCCCGATCGCCTTCATGATCAACGAGTGATCCTCGTAACGGTAACGGGCTGGCGCGCTCGTGTCCGCGCGGAAAAACTGCCACTGAATCCCCATCCTGTTTGTGGAAAAATCGTCGGACAATGCAATGCCGTGAGGCACCGGAGTGCCGCCGGGCGGCATCGGAATGGGTTGGGCAACATCAACACCCGCCGACTTCACCCAGCCATCTTGGGTCCACACCACGGGTTCGAGCAGGGTCTGCCGGCCGAGGTTGTAATATCCGTTTTCGTAAGCGTGATAAACCAAATACCACTGTTTGCCATCCGGGCCCTCCACCAGTGTCGCGTGGCCGCGGGACCACCATTTCTCATCCGCCGAACGCGTGTGAACAACCGGGTTGTAGGGAGAGTTCTCCCAGGGACCCTGCAGCGATTTGGATCGCGCCATAACGACCATGTGGCTCGTTGGCGGGCCGGCAGTGCCGCCCTCGGCGAGAACCATGTAAAAATAGTCGCCGTGATGCAAAATCTTGGGTCCTTCCTGGGCAAACGTCTCGACATCCCAATCTTCAGGATACTTCCAGCCACCGTAAACTTTGCGAGGCGAACCGGTCACGCTAAGCCCGTCGTCCGACAGCCCCACCATGAAACCACCACCTTGGAACAAATACCGTTTGCCATCTTCAGAGACGGCGTGACCGGGATCAATGTTGCCGACGTGCAGGTTGACAGGATCGCTCCATGGGCCGTGGATGTCGTCGGCGTAAATCACCATGTTTTCCACGCCTTTGGCCGTGAGCGCCGGAAAATAGATGTAATAGCGTCCGTGATACTTGGCGAGATCCGGTGCCCAGATCGAGCCGACATGCTGCTGCAGTGCCGGCCCAACGGGTTCCCAATTTACCAAATCGCGCGAATGCCAGATCAGCAGGCCGGGAGTGTAATCAAAACAGGAATTCACCAAGTAGTAATCCTTGCCATCCTTCAGAACCGAGGGGTCGGGATGGTCGCCCGCAAGGATCGGATTCAAATAACGGCCGTCGCCCAAGTCAGCCTTTCGCTGTCCTTCGATGCCCCGGGCCCATGTAATCGCTCCGGTATTCTTCGCGGGCTCAAGTGATGCAGGAGTGGTCGGCGACTGCCCGAACGCGGGAATGACTGCTAATGAAAGACAAATTAAAGGGGCCAGTTTCATGGTGAAGGCCATTTTAAAGGTATAACCAGATCCGAACCAATATAATAGGTTAAATGAGGATGTGAACAATTCATACGTGTTGGTAGTCGGATTCGAATTTATTATTACTTGGTTAGCGTCACCAAACAAACATCGTTGTCTCTGAATTCAAATGTCTGGCGTATGAGGCCATCGGCTGCAACTTTGACGATAGAAACTCGCTCCGGACTCCCATCGCTCTTCGATTTGATATAGGCGACCTGCGGCTTCGAAAGTTGAGAAGGTGATCCGATGTCCAGATAGGCGGAGTAAGCATCATTGGCACGATAGCCAACCCGGTAAACCGCCATCGAATACTGGCCGGCCGGAACGCCGGATAATGCGAGCGTCACGTTCGACTTCGGATGCGACGGCAGATCGCGTTTGTAGTAAACTTGGTTGTTCTCTTTTGGAGCGGGATTAGGGAGAGAGAAATCCCACACCAACGCCTGGATACCGCCAGACTTGTCCGTGCAAACCCATGATGCAGCATCCGAGGATTGCAGTTCGGTTTCCCCAAGGCAGTTCATAAACCGGTAGGCGTAGAACGCCGGCTTGTTAATGTCTTGATAGTTCAGCAAACCAAACCCGCCGTGGAACGGGGTGAACCGCGGACCAGCTTCTTCGAAGATATCGGTGAACGTCCAATAGGACATCGAGTTTACCGAGCTGCCAGTGTGTTTGATTTTGTCGAGAATATAGGCGGCGCTTTGATAGCAGTCATGGAATGGGTCAGATGGCGTATAGGAGGAGCTCCACTCCGTGAAATGCAGTTCGAGGTTCGGCATTTGTGAGTTGCGGATCTTTTCCCGTGTGCCGATCATTTCGCCGAAAATCGACCAGGGGTTTGTCGATAGTATCGTTCCCCTCTGGCCAGTTTCGTCAAGGAAGCCTTGATCGACTCCATAGGTGTGCGTCGATACGAAGTCAACCGGCGATGAGTTGGTGGCACAGAATTCGATGAATTCGGAAATCCAACCACAGCCCGCCGTGGCCGGCCCGCCGACACGGTAGTCAGGCGAGACACTCTTGATGGCCTTCGCTGTAACATCATACAGATGGAAATAGTCCGCCTCGCTGCCATGGAAAAAACCTTCCAAGTTCGGCTCGTTCCACACTTCGAAATACCATTTCTTTACTTCGTCCTCGCCATAGCGCTGTGTCACATGCTCGGTGAATGCACGAATGAAATCCCCCCATTTCTTGAAATCCTTGGGCAGGGTGGTATTGCCTTTCCACCAAAAGATCGTTTGCGAACCGCTCGCCAAATCAGAAGGCATAAAACCAACCTCAACAAATGGCTTCATCCCGATGCTCTCGAGAAAATCGAATAACTCGTCAATATATTGCCAATTGTATTGCGGATGACCTGACCAATCGTGGTAAACCCCCATGTCGTCACAAAACAGCCCGTGCATCCGGATGTAAGTGAAGCCGCATTCACTGTGAACACGGGTGAGCTGGCGTTGCCAATCGGCGCGTAGTCCTTCGTTGGCACGCCCGGCGCCGACACATTCTTTGAACATCGTATTCAGCGGGCCTTTGACTTGATGAAGGTCAGCAGAAATAATTCGTTCCGGCAGCCCATTGGTAACGGTGCCGGAAATGGCATTCGCTGCGGCAGCAAGGAAGAGGTAGCAAGCGGCGAGCGATTTGAGATGCCGACGGATAGCGAATGAATGATTTATCATGATGATTGATGGTGTCAGACTAGACTAAAGAACCACGGCGAACAATATATTTAACAACCCCAACTTGCGACAGGTCATGTCCGATTGAGACCAACTTTTGTGAGGCCAGTTGTGAAGGTGAATCAGTCTTTGCTAAGCTGGCATTGGATTTGTTACGGGTTCGAGTCCCGCCACTCCCGCCATTTTCTTTCACCAAAGCCACTTTACACTTTCGCTTTGCAGGACTAAAGTCGCCTCATGGCTGCTGAATACGATACGACTGAATTCATTGACACGGATTTTCAAGCGCACAAGTCGCCCTTCGCCGCAACTTCCGTCACCGACCCGCTCCGCGCGCCGACGCGCGACGAGGTGGACCGCAAGGTCGTCGAGGCACAGCAGAAACTCGCCGAGTTGAAACGCGCGCAGGACGATCTCGAACGCGAACGCGCCGCGCTCGAGGAATTGCGCCGGCGCCAGACGGAATTTCAGACCGGCCGCCAGGAAATGATCCACAACCTCACACGCGGGCTCGGCCTGCTCGAAGAAGCGGAATTCAACGCGCGCCGCGATTCCGAACAAATGACCAAGACAATGGCCGATTTTCGCGACGCGCTCGAAAAAATCCAGAACGTCCGCGACGAAACGTGGACGAAGGAAAATTTCCAGATGGAACTGACGCGCGCGCTGACAATCGTTGAAAACGCGCGAATGGAATGGAACTCCGCGCGCCTGAAACTGTCCGCGCTCGAAGGCGAATCCGCGCCGAAAAAATCCGAAACCGAATCCGCGCCCGCGCCCGCCGTGTCGCCGTTCGTCAACTTGAGCTTCGGCGAACTCTGCAAGATCGGCCTTGCGATGACGTGGCCGCTTTTAATCGTGGCATTGGGCGCTCTCGGCGTATTTGTCGCAATCTTGTTACGCCGGTGAGATGTTTTTGATTTATGATTTATGATTTGGTAAAAGCAGCTCGCGCCTGTCCGGGTCAGAAATCATCAATCGTAAATCATAAATCATAAATTGCTTGTCGTATGGCGTCCGCGAAGAAAAAGGCGAAAACGGTTGACCCGATTTCCGAACGCTCACGCGCCTTGACCGAGCAGATCTCCGCGCTCGAATCCGAGATCAAAAAAATCGACACGCAGCTTCAGCACACCACCGCGCCCAAATTCCGTTCCACCGCGATCCCGCACGGCACGACCGTCATGCGAAAAAACGAATCGCCGCCCGCGTCAAAACCAATTTCGCACGAGCCGGTTTTCGAGGAAGTGAAACCGAAATCATTCCAGTCGGAAGTCGAGCCGCACGACCGCTACAACGAACTCGGCGTGCGCAAATACGATCTGCCCGCGTTGTGGAACCGCCTGTGCAATCATTTCCGCCGCCCGACGACGAACAATCCGCGCCTCGTGAATTATCTCGCCGCCGGCGGTGTCCACGGCCTCAAACCGATGCGCTACGAAAAACGCGTCGCACGCAACCGCTTCATCCTGCTCGTCGTCGTGCTGTTTTTGATTTTGCTCGGCGTGATTTCCGTTTTTGTGCGGAATCATTGAATGCGTAATATGGTAGCAGCGGACGTGAGTCCGCTCTAATTTGAAAGAAATGAGCCGACTCACGTCGGCTGCTACGAAAATTAATTTATGAAAAATAATTTTGTCGAACTCCCAATTTCCACGCGCGACGGAAAATTTGTCGCGCACTATTCCGAAAAAGGTCTGGCCGGCATTGATTGGCCAAAGGTGGGGCGAGCGTCCTCGCGAGCCGCGAAAAGTAGGAGACGAGGTAACGAGTCTCAAATTTCTTCAAATGGAGACTCCTCACGTCGTCTCCTACAAATTAAGAAATGGCATCGCACAACCGAAACGGCGTTGAAAAATACTCTCGCCGGGAAGAAATCAAAGCTGCCGCCGCTCGACTGGGCGGGCAAAACGGATTTTCAAAAATCCGTGTGGCGGCAGATGTTGAAAATTTCCACCGGCAAGACGAAAAGCTACGGCGAGATCGCGGCGGCGATCGGCAACCCCAAGGCCGTCCGCGCGGTGGGCGGCGCGTGCGGGGCGAATCCGGTTCCGGTTTTGGTTCCGTGCCATCGCGTGCTGGCCGCGAACAAAAAACTCGGCGGCTTCTCCGGCGGATTGGATTGGAAACGCAGCTTGCTCAAACGCGAAGGTGTTAAATTTGGCACTTAAAAGTTGCAATCCGCCTTCCATAAAAATATGAATCCCAAACGCACTCTGCTTAAGGTTATCATCGGCTTTATTTTAGCATCCATCTTGGTATGCTTGACTCTCGTAGCCGCTGTTTTTTGGATGGCCGACCCCTTTAATTTTAGAGCTCCCAAAGACGAAAAACTGATTGCAATTTTTCATGCTCATCGCGAAGTGTTTGAAAAACTACAACAAATGGCGACCGAAGACGCGCAGCATGGGTTGTATCTTGATGCACCTTATTTTGATGAAGGAAGCAAATTCGATAAGTCACGACAACAAGAATATGAAAAGCTTATATCAGAAATTCGTCCCGGTCTCCATGTGTCAATAGATGGCCATGAGAAAGGGATAAGCTTTCCCTTTGCATGGGGAGGCTTACTTGCAATTGGTTCTGGATGGGGGAAAGGAATAAAATATGAGCCCAATAGTTTTGAGATAAATGGAGTCACTTATCGTCAGGGGTGGATAGGAGACGTTTTGACAAATTTAGATAACGCGCGCAACTTGCAGGCTGGCACTACTTACATACGGCAGATTGAGCCAAATTGGTTTCTCTTCTATTACCGAGACGAGTGAATACAAGTAAAACCGTCCGCCTTAATTGAGATTTCATTCCGCCGTCAGCCGGATGATTTCGCGCAGCGGCGTCTGCGGTTTGAATTTCACGAAGCGTTCCAGTTTTTCCACGAGCGGTTTGCGGCGGCGCATGTCGTCAAAGCCCGGCGCATACGCCCGGTCGTAGGGAATCAGTCCGATCCGGGATTTCGAGCCGAGCGTCTGCACCACGAGCCGCGCGAGTTCGAGCATGGAAACTTCCTCCGTGCCGCCGATGTTGAAAATTTCCCCGCGCGCCTGCCGGCAATCCTGCAAACGCACGAGCGCTTCCACCACGTCGTTCACGAGGCAAAAGCAGCGCGTCTGCCTGCCGTCGCCGAAAACTTTCAGTGGTTCGTTTTTTTTCGCCGCCGCGATGAAGCGCGGCAAAACCATTCCATAACGTCCGGTTTGCTTTGGCCCGACGGTGTTGAACAGCCGCGCGATGGTGACGGGCAGTTTTTTTTCGCGCGCGTAGGCGAGCGCGAGAAATTCGTCGGTGAGCTTGGAGCACGCGTAGCTCCAGCGCGATTGTCCGGGCGGTCCGATGAGCAGGTCGTCGTCCTCGCTGAATTCCGTCTTCGCGCTCTTGCCATAAACTTCCGAAGTCGAAGTCAGCAGCAGCGGCGTGGAATTTTTCGCGGCGGCTTTCAATAAAATTTCCGTCTCGTGAAAACTCGTTTCCAAAACGTGCAGCGCGGATTTGACGACGAGTTCCACGCCGACGGTGGCCGCCAAATGAAAAATAAATTCTGCGCTTGCCGCGAGCTTCGGCAATTCTTTGCATTCGGAAATTTTTGAGCGCACAATTTTCAGCAGCGGATTTTTTTTCACCGTCCGCAGATTTTCCAAACTGCCGGTCGAGAAATCGTCAATAACGACAATGGTTTTACCGTCGTTCAGCAATCGTTCGACCAAATGCGAACCGATGAAGCCCGCGCCGCCTGTCACTAAAATGTGTTTTGCGGTTTTCATTTGAGTGCATTGGTGAAAGCCTCGGCAAGTTTTTGGCGGTAGTCCGCGCTTTCAATCAGTTTCGCTTCGGCGGGATTCGACAGGTAACCAGCTTCGATCAAAATCGCCGGGCACTTTTGTCCGCGCAAAACTTCGATGAACCGCGCGCGGCGCACGCCGCGATCCTCTTCGCCGGTCGCTCGCAGCAATGCGTTGTGCATTCGCACAGCGAATTGCAGATTTTGTGCGTCGAAATTGTTGTTCGGCAGATTTTCCGACCACAGGTCGGCGTAACCGCGCGTGAGCGTCGAAGGCATTCCAGCCGGCGTCAGGCAATAGGTTTCGAGTCCGGCCTGTTGCGTGTCAGGCGCGGCGGAATTGAAATGCAAACTGACGAACAGATCCGCGTGCCGCGCCTCGGCGAACACCACGCGGTCGGAATTGGCCACATACACGTCGCTCGTCCGCGTCAAAAAAACATTCCAGCCGTTTGTTTCGAGCAACGGCTTGAGCCGTTCCGCCCAATCGAGCGTGAATTCTTTTTCAAAGCGTCCGTCCAGAACACTGCGCGTGCCGGTGTTCGACCCGCCGTGGCCGGGATCGATCACGATGACGCGGTTCGTTTGCGGAAATGAAATCGGCGGTTCGCACAAGAGCGGCTCAAGATTTTTTTGCAGATCGAGTCCGTGCAGGAAAATTTCGCCGTCGATGAACTGCGGGGCGAAGCCGAGGTTGATCCCGATTCCGTTCCAGGTCGCGCCGATGCTGCCGATGCCCAGAACCATCACGCCGTTGCTCGAACCGATGGCGTAAGTCGTCACGGGCGAACTGGACAGCCAGTGCGGCTTGCCGATCTTGCGCTCCGCCGCCCAGCGATCGAGCGGAGTCCAGGTGATTGTCGGCACGGCATTCGTCGGCGCTGGTTTTGGAACAATGATGGCCGGAAAATTTGTTTTGATGACCGGCGCAACCGGTTTTGAAACCGTGTTTGTCTCCGGCCAGTTTGCCGGCGGTTTGTTGGACGGGCGTTCCGGCGGAGTTGTTGAGCAACCGGCCAGAAGAATCAGCGCGCAAAAAATGATTCCCGCAGTTTTGAACACGCGCCCATTCTGCTGAACAGAAAAGCGGACTCAAGTTGTTTCGGGCGCGGATTTTATTTTGCGAAGGGCGTCCTTGCATTGGACGGCATTTATTTCAGAATGACCGCCGATGAAAGCGTTGCCGAAACCGTTGAGAAGCTGGTTGCGGAATTTTTCCGAGGCCGTGCGCGACCGGGATTTTGCCTCGGGAAAAAAACTTTTCGACGCGCGCGTGGTTTCGTTCGGCACGGTGCGCTTTCGCGCGGAAGGGCTGGATGAATTGTTCTCACGCCAGTGGCAGGCTGTTTGGCCGAGAACCCGCGATTTTGACTTTGAATACGATTCTACGGTGGCATTCGCCGGATCAGGCGGGGCGGTGATCGCCGTCAATTGGTTTTCCACCGGCCTTGTCCGTGGCAAAAAATCCGTCAAACGCCGCGGGCGCGCGACTATCGTGCTGAAAAAATCCGCGCCCGGCTGGAAGGCCGTCCACACCCACTTTTCCATCGCGCCGACCTCCAAACATGATCCAATTCTTCGCCACGCAAAATCATCTTTACACGATCCACGACTTCGTTGACTCGTGGGCGCAGGAGTGCCGCGCGAAAATCGGGATCGTGCCTTACGAGAAACTGTCGTTCCGACGGCCGCTCGCCGGCGGCGTCTGCATCTTCACCGATTTGGAACGGCTGTTGCCGCTGGAAATGTCCCTCGTATTGAAACTGGCGGAATGCCTGCGGGCATTCTCGAAAGATTATTTCATCCTGAATGACCCGGGCCGTTACACCGGACGTTTTCGTCTGCTACAGATTCTGCACGAACGCGGCATCAACGAATTTCGCACACGCCGTCTGAATGAACTCGAGGGCGACTTGCGGTTCCCGGTTTTTTTGCGGAGCGATCTGGACCACAACGCCTCGCTGACTCCGCTACTCCGTTCGCGCGATGAATTGCGGCGAGCCGTTGCGGGACTTTCACTGCGCCGACGCTTTCGGCGAAATCACCTGATGGTCGTCGAGTATTGCGATTGTGCGGATGGCGGTGGCCTTTTCAGAAAATTTTCCGCGATGAACATCAACGGCACGCTGATTCCGCGCCACGTTCTTTTCAGCAAAAATTGGGTGACCAAAACGCCCGACATCGTCAACGAATCCACTGTCGCGGAAGAAGCCGGTTTCGTCGAAAATTTTCCGCACGCCAAACAACTGCGTGAAATTTTTCAACTCGCGGGCGTGGATTATGGCCGCATTGATTATGGCCTGCACAATAACCGTGTCCAGGTTTGGGAAATCAACACCAACCCCATGATTGTGCCGAGGCGGGAAAAAATCGACCCACTCCGGCTTCCCGCCCAATCGCAATCCGCGCGGTTGATTGTCGAACATTTGCAAACGCTCTCCGCCCTTCGTGATGGCGGAACGGCGTTTCCTTTTCGCTCGCAAAATATAATCACCGGCAACGCCATCCAGCTCTTCAGCCGCATCTATTGCAAGTATCGCCGGTAGCCATGCGGTTGCGCGACTGGAGGCATTCAGTCATAATCCTTTCGAGTGAAAATTCTCGTTGCCATCACCGGAGCCAGCGGCGCGCTTTACGCGCAACGCCTGCTCGACAATCTCGATCCGCGCAAACACGAAATCCATGTCGTGCAGAGCAACTACGCGCAACAGGTCATCGCCGAGGAATTGCCGGGCGGATTGAAACTGCCCGACGGCGTGAAATCGCATTCGCTCAAAAGCATGAACGCGCCGTTCGCCAGCGGCTCGAATCCGCCGGACGCGATGGTCGTCATTCCCTGCACGATGGGCACGATGGGTCGCATCGCTCACGGCTATAGCGAAGACGTGCTGTTGCGCGCGGCGGACGTGACGTTGAAGGAAAAAAGAAAATTGATTCTTGTTCCGCGCGAAACACCGTTGAGTCTGGTTCACGTCAAAAACATGGAACTGTTGCTGCTCGCAGGCGCGATTATTTTGCCGGCGAATCCGAGTTTTTACGCCGGTGCAAAAACAATCGTTGAACTCGCGGATACTGTCGTCGCGCGCGTGCTCGATCATCTTGGCATTCCGAACAAACTCGCGCCGCGCTGGGCCGAAGAAAATGAGTAATCGAACCGCAGAGACGCTGAGGCGCAGAGTTTTTGATTTTCTCCGCGTCTCTGCGCCTCTGCGGTAAATGAAATTCTAATGTTTTCTGTCATCCAAAAGTGGGGTTCCTTCGTCCGCTTCTCGCACACGGTTTTCGCGCTGCCGTTCGCGCTGGCGGCAATGCTAGTCGCCGCGCGCGACAACCGCGGCTGGCCGGGCTGGAAAACTTTCGGGCTGATTCTCGCCGCGATGGTCTTCGCACGAACGTGCGCGATGGCGTTCAACCGAATCGTTGACCGCAAATTAGACGCGCTGAATCCACGCACGGCGAAACGGCATCTGCCGAGCGGAGAAATTTCTCTCGCCAGCGCAATTTTGCTTTGCGTTTTGTCGGCGGCGGGATTGGTTGCCGCCAGTTATTTTCTGAATCCGCTCTGTTTTTATCTTTCGCCGGTTGCGCTCGCGATGGTTTGTTTTTATTCGCTGACAAAACGGTTCACGGATTACACCCACGTTTTTCTTGGCGTCGCGCTCGCGCTCGCACCCGTCGGCGCGTGGCTGGCGGTGCGCGGCGCGGACGTTTCCGTTCTGGAAGTTCTGCAAATGACCACGCTCGCGTTCGCCGTGATTTTATGGCTCGTCGGCTTCGACATCATTTATGCGCTGCAAGATTACGAGTTCGACAAATCGCACGGACTGCGCTCGCTCGTCGTCGCGTGGGGGCCGAAAAATGCGCTGGCCGCCGCGTTTCTCGCGCACATGATCATGTGTGGGTTGCTTTTTGCGTTCGGATTGCTCTGTCATTTCCGCATCGCGTATCTCGTCGGCTGGTTCATCATCGTCGGCTGCCTCGTGCTGGAACATTGGATCGCGCGCCGCCGCAGCTTGAACTGGATCAACCTCGCCTTCTTCCGGCTGAACGCGCTCGTCGGCGCGGTTTTTCTGATTGTCGTCGCGGCGGAAGTGATTTTTCAGGGCGGCTTTAAGTTGCGTTGAAGTTGTTTGGCAATTGATTTATTCTCGAAAGGTGAATTTTTTCATTCAACGCAGCGAACTCCGCGACATTTACGAAAAAGTCGTCGCCGGCGAACGCATTTCCGACGCCGACGCGTTGCGATTGTTTGAAACCAAAGACCTAAACGCCCTCGGCGCGATTGCAGATTTTGTCCGGCAAAAAAAAGTTGGCAACCGCGCCAGCTATATCATCAATCGCTACATCAACTACTCGAACTACTGCATCCTGTCGTGCCAGTTCTGTTCGTTCGCACGCAAGAAACGCGACGCGGACGGATTTCAATTGTCCATCGAGGAGATTGTCGCGAAGGCGCGCGAGGCTTTGAAGATCGGCATCACGGAATTGCACATCGTCGGCGGCCTGCATCCATCGCTGCCGTTCAGTTATTACACGGACATGCTGCGCGCGTTGAAAAATCTCGATGCGCGGCTGCAATTGAAATGTTTCACCGCGATTGAAATTTTGCACCTCGCGTGGCTCGGCAAAAAAACGGTTTTGGAAACGCTCACCGAATTGAAGGACGCCGGACTTGCGTCGCTCACCGGCGGCGGCGCGGAAATTTTCCGCAAGGAAGTCCGTTCGCAGATTGCCAAGGGAAAAGAATCCGCCGAGGAATATCTCGACGTGCATCGCACCTGGCACAAGCTCGGCCAGCGCAGCACCTGCACGATGCTTTACGGCCACGTCGAAAGCCTCGCCGACCGCGTGGATCATCTGCGGCAATTGCGCGCGTTACAGGACGAGACGCATGGCTTCACCGCGCTGATCCCGCTCGCGTATCAGCCGGAGGACAACGACATTCCCGTCGCGCACCCTCCGACTGGATTCGATTCGCTGCGCACCATCGCCGTCAGCCGCATTTATCTCGACAATTTTCCGCACATCACCGCGTATTGGGTTGGCCTCGGCCTGAAACTCGCGCAAGTCGCGTTGAGCTACGGCGCGGACGACATCCACGGCACGATCATCGAGGAACACATTTTCCACATGGCTGGCGCGACGTCGCCGCAATTGCAGACCGAGGCGGAAATGATCAAAGCCATCCGCGAGGCCGGCCGCACGCCGGTGCAACGCAATACATTTTACGAACCGATTCGGGTTTTGGAAAATGTGCCCGCGCCCGACGCGACGGAAAATTCCGCGCGCTCGAAAGTGCTGGAAGAAAATCTGGCGACGGCGTGAAACATTTTTTCCTCAAGCCGCCGAACTCCATGAAAAATCTGGCTTTGCTTCTTTTTTCGATGTTGTTGCTGACCGGCTGCGGCACGGTCGTGACGTATAAACAAAACACCGCCGCCGGACTTGCAAAAGGCGACAATTATCCCATTCCCGTTTACACCGAAGACCAGACTGTTCCGCGGCCTTGCGAAATCATCGGAACTGTTTCCGTCGGCGATACTTTTTTCACGGTCACCGGAGGATCGGCCGAAGCCGTGACATTGAAAGTGATGCGAACCGCTCATGAAAAGGGCGCCGACGCCGTGCAGATAACGTCCATCCGACAGCCGGGATTCACGAGCGCGAATTATCACATGACCGCCAATTTGCTCCGCTACACCGACACTTGGGAAACGGTCGCCATCTCTGAAAATGAATTTCTGGCATACCTGCAAAAAAACGCCCGGACGCTGGATCCCATCGAAGGCGTTTGGTCCGAGTACGGGCGGGAACAGCAGCGGATTGGCATCATGAAAAACCATTCAAAAGCGGGAAGAGATTATGTCGGTTTCATTTTGGATTCGGAAAATCCGGCGTGGCGTTTGGGAACCAAAAAAATTGACATTTGTCGCGGCTTGGAACCCGACAGCTATGTTCTTACCTATTATCTCGACGATTTTGAGCCGCGCGAAATTCCGATTCTTTTGGGACGGAAACGGACATTCACGCTTGCCATCCAGAAAGCGGATTCCGACGGCGACTTCATCATGTACATAAAAAACTGATGCCTGCGAACGAAAAAAAATTCCGCATCGGCTCGGTGAGTTACCTGAACGCCGTGCCGCTCACGCGCGGCATCGAAAGCGAAATCATCCTCGCCACGCCCGCCAAGCTCGCCGAAATGCTCCGGCACGACGAACTCGACGCCGCGCTCGTTAGCATCACCGAAGTTTTACTCAACGACCGCTATGATATTTTGGACGGCATTGCCATCGCGTCCCTCGGTGAAGTTTACAGCGTGATTCTTGCGCACAAAAAACCGCTCGAAGAGGCGACGGAAATTTTCTGTGACACCGCATCGCTCACGAGCGTGAATTTGCTGAAAGTATTGCTCGCCGAGAAGAATTTATTTCCGCAATTCGTGCCGCTGGAAAATTACGAAGCCGCTGCGGAAAAAGATTTTGTCCTGCTCATCGGCGACCGCGCGATTGATTTTCAACGCTCGTCGCGCCGAAGCGAAGCGAAGGCGGACGCGACAGGCGCGCACGAAATTTTCGACCTCGGCTTCGCGTGGACGGAAATGACAAATCTGCCCTTTGTTTATGCGGTCTGGGCGCTGCGGCGAGGGATTGAAAACAAGGAACTGCGACGCGAATTGCGCAAGGCAAAAAGTTTCGGAGTAAAAACTTTGGACTATGTCATCGGCAGCCGCGAGGAATACGACGAGGATTTCCGGCGCGATTATTTTGAATGGAATATTCAGTATCACCTCGGCGATGACGAGAAGCGCGGCATCGCAAAATTTTCCGAACTGTTGAAAAAACACAGCCTCGGTCCGGTGTTTGAACCGAAGTTTGTTTCTTAATTTTCCTTTTCCAGCTTCGCCAGCGTTTCGGGATCACGCACGTCCACCCAGCCGCCCTGGATTTCCAGGCCCGCCAGTTTTTGTCCGCTGGCGATGAGCGCGCTGATGGCATCGGTCAGTTCGTATTCGCCGCGCGGAGATTTTTGCAGGCGCGGCGTGAATCCAAAAATCGTCGGGCGAAAAATGTAGATGCCCGCGTTATACCACGCCGGAGCGCCGGGCTTGAGCCAGCCGTCGCGACGCAACTGCTCCAACTGTTCGCGCGACGGTTTTTCCACGAGCCGTTTCAGGCAGAATTGTTCGTCGAAAAAATTCAGGCCGCCCTTCGTCACATCCTCGCCGGGCGTGACGGTGATGACGCCCGCGAAATCGCCCTCGCCAAAACGCCGGAGCATCTGCGGATACGTTTCCGGCGCGACGAGGATGTCGCCGTAAGTCAGCAGAAACGGCGAGTCGCCGATAAAATCCTTCGCGAGTTCCGCCGCCTTACCCGTGCCATCCTGGACGAGCTGCCGGCCAAAGGAAATCTGCGCGCCGAATTTTTTGCCGTCGCCGAAATGATTTTCGATCACGTCCGCGCGCCAGCCGGTGACGATGAAAATCTCGCGGACGCCCGCCGCGACGACGCCCGCGACGATGTGTTCGAGGATCGGCCTGCCCGACACGCGGAGCATGGGTTTGGGCAACTCGCTGGTGAGTTCTCCCATGCGTGTGCCTTTGCCGGCGGCGAGGATGACGGCTTTCATGGGTTAAAATTTCGTCAGTTTTTCCAGTTCCTTCACGCGCTTTTCGATGTCGGCGCGTTTGATTTTGGTCGTGCGCGTCAGGCCGAAGCCTTCGCAGCAGAACGACGCGGTGACGCTGCCGTAAATCATCGCGCGCCGGATGTTCGCGTCAATCGCGCCCCTGGCCGTCGCCAAAAATCCCATCATGCCGCCGACGAACGAATCGCCCGCGCCCGTCGGGTCAACGACCCGGTGCAGCGGATACGCCGGGCAGATGAAAAATCCCTTCGGCCCGGACAAGACCGAGCCGTGCGAACCTTTTTTGATGATGACGTATTTCGGGCCGAGCGCGTGGATTTTTTTCAGCGCGGCGAAGACATTGTCTTCCTTCGTGAGCTGGTGTGCCTCGCTGTCGTTCAGCACGAAGCCGTCAATGCGTGGCAGCAGTTTCAGCAGATCGTCGAGCGCGATGTTCATCCACAGATCCATCGAGTCGGCCACGACGAATTTCGGCTTCTTCATCTGGTCGAGCACGCGATGCTGGAGTGCGGGCGCGATGTTGCCAAGCAGGACGAACTGGGAATTTTGGTAGGACGCGGGCAGCGTCGGTGAAAAAGTTTCGATCACGCCGAGTTCGGTCAACAACGTGCGGCGATTGTTCATGTTCAATTCGTATTCGCCCGACCAATGAAAAGTTTTCCCCGGCAAAGTTTGCAGACCTTCAAGATCAATTTTGTGACGGCGATAAAGCTCGATGTATTTCTTCGGAAAATCTTCGCCAACGCCGCCAACGAGTTTCACCGGTGAAAAAAAACTGGCCGCGACCGCCGCATGACTGGCCGAGCCGCCGAGCAGGCGCGGATTTTCCGCCGTCGGAGTTTTGATGGAATCGAGTGCGGTGGTGCCGACAATTAAAACGCTCATTTCAATTTAGCAGTTGGGAGATTGAAGTTGGGAGTTGGGGAAAATTCCAGCGTAACTATTTTTTCTGTATCAATTCGATTTCGTAGCCTTCGGGCGCATCAATGAAAGCAATCGTGCCGCTGCCGCTCGGCGTCGGGCCGTCGGAAAATTTCAGGCCGTGCTTGGCGAGGTGTCTGGCGAATTCTTCGAGGCTGTCCACCGCGAACGCGAGATGTGTGAGGTCGGGCTGGACTTTGACCGGTTCGCTGCCGGGCAAAAAACAGATTTCAATTTCTTCCTCGCTGCCGGGCGTTTTGAGAAAAACCAGCTCCGAGCCGCGCGGCGACTTATGACGGCGAGATTCTTCGAGGCCGAGAATTTCGTGGTAAAATTTCACCGTGCGTTCCAAATCGTTCACGCGATAGCGTGTATGCAGGAGTTTTGTGACTATGCTCATGCGCGAAGTTTAGCCCGAAAATTTTGCCGCGCAATTTTTCATTTCCCGACCGGAGATTCTCCGGCATCATTGAGTTGAATTATGGGCAAACGACGCGAAGCGCGCGAACGCGCGGTGCAATTTTTGTTCCAGCACGATCTGAATCCGCCGGAGGATTTGGATCGGGCGCTGGACGAATTTTGGGACACGCAGCGCGCGGCGGCCATCGCCGAGGAAAAAGCACCCGCGACGTGGGGACAGGAAATCGAATTGCCGCCGCCGACCGCCGAGGAAGCCGAGACGCGCCTGTTCGCCGACCCGCTCATCCGCGGCGTGCTGGAACATCGCGACGCGATTGATGAAAAAATCAAGAGCCACGCAAAGAACTGGGAATTTCACCGCATCGCCGCCGTGGATCGCAACATCATGCGACTGGCGATTTATGAGATGTTGCATCGTGACGACATCCCGCCGGTCGTCAGCATCAACGAGGCGGTGGATATCGCGAAAAAATTTTCCACGCAGGACAGCGGCAAGTTCGTCAACGGAATTTTGGACAAAATCCGCGGCGAACTCATGCGTCCGGCCCGGATCGTCAAATGAAATTTGCGGACTTACATCTGCACACGAATTTTTCCGACGGAACTTTTTCGCCGGAGGAACTGGTTTTGCACGCGCAAAAGGGCGGCCTGTCGTGCATCGCGTTGACCGACCACGACACGGTGGAAGGCTGCGCGCAAACGGCGCAGGCGTGCGTAGCGGTCGAAATCGAATTCATTTCCGGCACGGAACTCACTGCCGAGCACGACGACACGGAAGCGCATTTGCTCGGTTATTTTTTGGACACGCAAAATGAAAAACTGCTGACGGAAATCTCCAAATTCCAAATCGTCCGCCAGAGCCGCATTCACGAAATGGTCGCGCGCATCAATGAATCGGGCGTGCCGTTGAAGATTGACGACGTTTTCGCGTTGGCAAATTGCAAATCGCCCGGCAGGCCGCACGTCGCGCGCGCGATGGTGAAGGCCGGACTGGTGAAAAATCTGGACGAGGCGTTCGAGCGGTTTCTCAAAAAAAACCGGCCCGCGTGGGTTCCCAAGAAAAAAGTTTCCGCGCTCGAGGCGATCGAACTGATTCATCAGGCGGGCGGCCTTGCCGTCATGGCGCATCCGGGTTTGAACCGCACGGACGACGTGATTCCCGCGCTCGTGGACGCCGGACTCGACGGCATCGAATGTTTTCACACGAAACACTCGCCCACGATGTCCGAACATTATCTGGAGATCGCGGAGAAATTTAACCTGCTTGTGACCGGAGGCAGCGATTGCCACGGCTTCAGCAAAAACAAACCGCTCATCGGCACGGTCAAACTGCCTTACGAATATGTTGAAAAGATGAAGGCGAAAGTGGCGGAGCGGAAAACCGTTGAATCGTTGAATCGTTAAATCGAACTTCACGCCGATGCAACGATTCATGATTTGACGCATGAGCCTCTTCGCCAAATTCAAAGCCGGCCTTGCCAAGACGCACGCGAATCTCACGCACGAAATCAAGCGCATCGTCACGCGCTCGCCGAAATTGACGGCGGACTCGATTGAAGAACTTGAAGCCGCGCTGATTGCCGGTGATTTGGGAATGGCGATGACGGAACAAATCATTTCCGCCGTCAAAAAAAATTACGAATCGCAGGGCGGCGCGGGTCTGGATTTTCTGGCGATTGCGCGCGGCGAAATTGAGAAAAGCCTTTCAACAAATAAAAACGGATTGGTGAAAGCGCCGAGCGGCCCGACGATTGTTTCCATCGTCGGCGTGAACGGCACGGGCAAGACCACGACTAGCGCGAAGCTCGCGCATTTCATCCAATCGCAGAAAAAAACCGCGCTGCTCGCCGCGTGCGACACGTTTCGCGCGGCGGCGATTGAACAATTAAAATTGTGGGGACAACGATTGAAAATCGATGTCATCGCCGGAGCTTACGGCGCGGACGCGGCGTCCGTCGCACACGACGCCGTGACCGCCGCACAGGCGCGCAAGGCGGATTTTCTGTTCATTGACACGGCGGGACGTTTGCACACGAAGCACAACTTGATGCAAGAGTTGCAAAAGTTGCATCGCGTCATCGGCAAACAACTGCCCGGCGCGCCGCACGAAGTGTTGCTCGTGCTCGACGCGACAACCGGCATGAACGCGCTGAACCAGGCGCGCGAGTTCAACAAGATCGTGCCGCTGACCGGCCTCGTCGTGACCAAGCTCGACGGCACGAGCAAAGGCGGGATGGTCGTGGCGATTCAAAAAGAATTAAATTTGCCGATAAAATTTATTGGCCTCGGCGAGCAGCCGGACGATTTGCAGCCCTTCGACGCGAAGCAATTTGCGCAGGCGTTGTTTGAGGAATGAAAAATAATTTCATGCAATTGGCTCTCCGGCTCGCCCGGCGCGGCTACGGCGCTACTTCGCCGAATCCGATGGTCGGCGCGGTGCTGGTGAAAGGCGGAAAAATCATCGGGCGAGGCTGGCATCGGCGCGCGGGTTTGCCGCACGCGGAAATCGAGGCGCTCCGCGACGCACAAAAACGCGGCCAAAATCCACGCGGCGCGACACTTTACGTCACGCTCGAACCGTGCTGCACGCACGGCCGCACGCCACCTTGCACGAAAGCCATCATCGCCGCCGGAATAAAAAAAATTGTCATCGGCGCAACCGATCCGAATCCGAAACATTCCGGCAAGGCTTTCAAAATTTTGCGGCGAGCGGGAATTAAAGTCTTTCACGGAATTTTGGCGGACGAGTGCGCGAAGTTGAACGAAGCCTTCAATCATTGGATTGTCCACCGCAGGCCGTTTGTTACCGTGAAAGCTGCGATGACATTGGACGGAAAAATCGCGACGGCCAGCGGCGAATCGAAATGGATCACGGGTGAAAAAGCCCGCGTACATGCGATGAAACTGCGCCAAGGCAACGATGCGATTCTCGTCGGCATCAACACGATTCTTGCAGACGACCCAAGCCTTACGGCAAGAAGGCAGATGGCAGATGGCAAATGGGAGATAGCAAAGCCGATTCGGAGGATTGTTTTGGATTCAATGGCGCGGACGCCGTTGAATGCAAAAGTTGTGGGCGATGAATTTGCCGCGTTGACGACGATTGTCGTGAGCAAAACCGCGCCGAAAAATCGCGTGGCAAAACTGGCGAAACGATCAAATGTGTGGGTCGCGCCGAGTCGCGATGCGAAAATTGATTTACGCTGGCTTCTGAAAAAGCTTGGTTCGGAAAATGTCACGAGTCTTTTGGTCGAAGGCGGCGGTGAAGTGAATGCGTCGTTCCTGCTTGGCGGATTTGCACAGCGCGTCGCGTTTTTCTACGCGTCGAAAATTCTGGGCGGGCGTGATTCGCACAAGGCTGTCGCGGGCGATGGAGTGAAAAATTTAAGCGAGGTCATCCGGCTTCGGGAAATCGAATGGAAACGCATCGGACCGGACTTGCTGATGACGGCGCTTGTTGCGAACGGCGGAAAAAAGTAAATTGGCAGGCGCAATTTATGTTCACAGGCATTGTCCAGGAGACGGGAACGGTCGAAAAAATCGAACGCGGCAAAAAATCCATTGGCCTGACGGTTTTGGCCGGCACGGTTGCGCGAGGGTTGAAAATCGGCGACAGCGTGGCGGTGAATGGCTGTTGCCTGACTTCCGTGAAAATTTCTGCACGCGGAAAATCCAAGCTCATCCAGTTCGATGTGCTTCAGGAAAGCTGGCGGCTGACAAACCTGCAGTTTGCCAAACGCGGCTCGCTCGTGAATCTGGAGAGGCCGTTGCGCGCGGATGGCGAGTTCGGCGGACATTTCGTGACCGGCCACATTGACGGCGTCGGAAAAATTACGCGCTGGGAAAAATCTGGCACGGATCACGTCCTCGAAATCGCCGCGCCGAAAAATGTGATGCGTTATGTGATTTTGAAAGGTTCGATCGCGGTGGACGGCATCAGTTTGACGGTGGCGGGCGTCGGGAAGAAAAGTTTTTGCGTCTGGATCATCCCGCACACGCTGGCAGTGACGGCGTTGCGCGAAAGAAAAATTGGAGGCGCGGTGAACCTGGAAGCCGACCTGCTGGGCAAATACGCGGAGAAATTTTTGACGGGAAAATAATTTGGCCTGCCGCAACCGCTTGCAATCCTTCAAATCGGCCCGCCTTCGCTGCGCTACGGCGCGGCAACTCCGAAAGCTTTCGGAGTTGGTGCGCATAGCAGGACTTGAACCTGCACACCTTGCGGCACTACCACCTCAAAGTAGCGTGTCTGCCAATTCCACCATATGCGCGACCTTTCTATAATAAAGCAAGCAGCGACGCGTTTCGCAAGGCGATTTTGAATTTTGAAAAGAGCGAGAAATGTTCACTCGCCGAAAAGGTGCTGCCAGCCGCGCCATTGTCCGGGCTGCGCGGAATTGAAATTGGAACTGCGCTTGTGGCCGAGGTCGATCTGGACGAGCAGGCCGATGCTGTTCGCGCCGCGACCGTGCGAGCGGATGGCGTCGATGCCGTAACCGTAATCGAGCATGATTTTCCAGCGGTTGGACGGCGAGTGATACATGATGCCGCCGCCCACGCCGTTGAGCCAGTTGCCGGGCTGTTCTTCGCCGGGCAGATAATCCACGAAGGCGCTGGCCACGTTCACGTCAAGGTTCCAGCGCTTTTCCGGGTCGAGCGGCAAAAGGTAATTCGCGTTGAGCAGCACGAACTGGCGCGCGCTGATCTCCTGATAAAAATAGCCGGGTAGCGAAAGCGGATATTCGGCGATGAGCGGCAAAAATCCGCCGAGACGATACGCGCTGAAGCGGTCGGCGTCCGCACTTGTGCCGGCGGTCAGGCGGACGTAAAAACTTTGCCCGCTGTTTGTGAGCGTGTAAGCCAGCGCCGCTTCCATCCAAAACAGATGCGATTGCTCCTTCAGTTCGCGGTCGTTACCAAAACCGTATTTGCCGGAATTGTTGCGCAGGTGGCCTTCGTACCAGACGGACAATTCCATCGCCAGCGGCGGAAACAAAGTCGGCTCGACTCCGCCCCAGCGCACGCCGGTGCGCACGCTGAAATCGCCGTGATCGTTCGGCAGTTGAAACGCGGAAGCCGTGTCGTCGTCGCGGTCGTAAAAAGAAAAATGCGCCGTGGTGCGCAATAGAAAGTTCAGCGGAATTTCGTCCCCGGGATTGAATAGATGGTAAACGCTCGCGGAAATTTCCCCGCCGTCGCCGTTGAATGATTCGCTTGGCAAAAATTGGCCGCCGCGGACTTCATTATAGCTGTCCCCGAAACCGCCGCCCGCCAGACCGATTCCCAAATCCGTGTTCGGCCCCAGCGCGTTGACGAAGCCGAGTTCGGAATCCAGATAAACCGGCGCGAGCGCCAGCCGCAACGTGAGGTTGGTGCGCAGAAAATCCGGCTGGTTGTGATAAAAAAACGCGTAGGCGGCCAGCGGCTGGTGTCCCTCGAACGCCTGATTGTAGCCGAACTGAACCAGGTCGCGCTGCACGGGATCAATTTGCGCTGTTGCAAAAACCGGAGCGAACAGCGTCAGCCACAGCAGCGCGTGCCGGATTTTTTTCATCGCTATTTTCGTAACTGAAAGCGACGAGTTCGGCAAGGCGATTCAATCCACTCGACAGCCGAAAACTTTTCCGGCTTACTGTCACACCGATGCCGCCACTCAATTTTGAAATTTTAAGCAAAGCAAAAAGTCTCGGATTTTCCGACCGGCAGATAGCAAACCTCGTCGGCAAAACCGAAGACGAAATCCGCGCGCTTCGGAAGAAATTGAAACTCGTTCCCAGCTACCGGCTCGTGGACACCTGCGCCGCCGAGTTTGAAGCTTACACGCCCTATTACTATTCCACTTACGATCGCGGCGACGACGAGGTCAAAGGCAACACCGCGAAAAAAGTGATGATCCTCGGCGGCGGCCCGAACCGCATCGGGCAAGGAATTGAATTCGATTATTGCTGCGTCCACGCCGCGTTCGCGCTCAAGGAAGACGGGTTTGAAACCATCATGGTCAATTCAAATCCCGAAACGGTTTCGACGGATTACGACACGAGCGACAAACTGTTTTTCGAACCGCTCACGCTCGAAGACGTGCTGCATATTTATGAACGCGAAAAATGCTGGGGTGCAATCGCGCAGTTCGGTGGCCAGACGCCGCTCAATCTCGCGCTTGGCCTCCAGAAAAACGGCGTCAACATCATCGGCACCTCGCCGCAGAGCATTGAAACCGCCGAAGACAGAAAATTGTTCGCCGCGATGCTCGACAAGCTGAAAATTCCGCAGCCGCCGAACGGTCTCGCGACAAACGCGGAAGAAGCGCTCGTCATTTCCAAGCGGCTGACTTATCCGGTGCTCGTTCGTCCAAGTTTTGTCCTTGGCGGACGCGCGATGCAGATCGTTTATTCCGACGCCGAGCTTTCGCATTACATGAAATTCGCCGTCGAGGCTTCGCCCGAACGCCCGGTGCTCGTGGACAAATTCCTCGAAGACGCGACGGAAGTGGACGTGGACTGCATCACGGACGTCGGCCATTTCAAAAATCCAAACGAAGGCACGATTGTCATCGGCGGCATGTTGGAGCACATCGAATTTGCCGGCGTGCATTCCGGCGACGCCGCGATGGTTTTGCCGCCGCACACGCTTTCAAAAAGCGTCATCGAAACAATTCGTAAATACACGCACGCGATGGCGCGTGAACTCAAAGTCATCGGCTTGATGAATGTGCAATACGCCGTCAAAGGCGAAACTGTTTTCGTTCTCGAAGTCAATCCGCGCGCATCGCGAACCGTGCCGTTCGTGAGCAAGGCCATTGGCGTTCCGCTGGCAAAACTCGCCGCGAAAGTCATGGCCGGAAAAACTTTGAAAGAATTAAATTTCACGGAAGAAATCTGGACGAAGTATTGGGCGGTCAAGGAATCCGTTTTTCCGTTCAACCGTTTTCACGGTCAGGACATTTTGCTCTCGCCGGAGATGCGTTCCACCGGCGAAGTCATGGGCCTTGATTCCGATTTGGGCGTCGCTTACGCAAAATCACAGATGGCCGCGAACTCCCCTTTGCCATTGAAAGGAAAAATTTTCATCAGCGTCAGTGACGCGCACAAAAAAGAAGCCGCGGCCGTCGCAAAATTATTTTCTGATATGGGATTTGAACTCGTCGCAACGCGTGGAACGGCCGCAGTTTTGGAAAAAGTCGGACTGAAAGTCCAGCACACGCTCAAGCTGCTCGAAGGCCGTCCGAACGTGATTGACTTGATCAAAAACAAGGAGATCCAGCTCGTCATCAACACGCCCAGCGGCGCGGCACCGCGAGAGGACGAAGTCAAAATCCGCACGACGGCGATTTATTCCGGCACGCCGATCATGACGACGTTGAGCGGCGCAAAAGCGGCGGCGCTGGGCATCGCCGCGATGAAAAAATCCGGTTACGCCGTCAAGACGGTCCAGGAATATCACTGACGGGGCGCAATACGCGAAACGTGTGCGTCCACTTGTCAATCCGGCACGCGGCGCGATAATCGCAAAATTCGCACGGTGTTTCCCTGCCTTTGCGATACGGATCAACCGCCGCTTCGCCGGAAAAAATTCTCTCGCCCATTTCGCGCAGTTGTGTTTCAACGCCGTCGAGCAATTTTTCAAATTCCGCGCGCGGCAACGCCTCGACCGAACCTTTTCGCAACTTGCCGTCCACATTCAAACGATAATTAAATTGATCCGCCGCGTTTGCCGAATCCAGTTTGTCCAGCACGCCCGCATCGAAACGCCCGTTGTGGCGATACGCGAGTTTTCGCGCGTCAACGTCCGCCAAAACCTCGTCGCGCGTCCCGCCGCTTTCAAATTCGCCGCGCAAATTGACGTAAAATGCGCCGGCCGGAACCAATTTTTCCATGCCAAAAATCCCACGCGGGTTTTTCCAATGCCGCAACGCGCCCAGATACGCGAGCAGCTGCAACTGCACGCCTTGCCCGACCAAGATCGCGTCGAGTTTCTTGCCGCCGGATTTGTAATCCATCACCACCGCCCGCGCGCTGCCGTTTTCATCGCACCACAAGTCCACGCGGTCAATGCGGCCCTGCAAGGCAAGTTTGCGGCCGCCGCCCAAATCGATTTCCCAGGCGGACGCGCGGGAATTTTCACCGCCGAAATCCAGTTCCGCCGCCACCGGGTCGAATTCATATTGATTGCGCATCCACGACACGATGACCTCGACAAAATCCTGCAACGACGCGGTCATCGCGCGAGCCGCGAATTTCGTCTCGGCTGAATCGCGCAACAGACCGCCGCGAAAATTTTCCATTTGTCCCGCGGCGATGACACCGATCCGTTCCCGCGCCTCTGCCGGAGTCAAATCGCGCCAGCGCTTGTTTTCTTCCACCAGTTGCTCATGGAAAATTTTCAAAACGTCATGCTGAAAATTGCCGCATTCGCGGGCGTCCAGTTCGAAAATTTTCCGTTCGCCCGCGCGCAGGCCCGAACGGATGAAAAACTTGAACGGACATTGCGCGAATTCCTCCAGCCGGCTCACTGAAGTCCGCAGCGTGACGCCAAAAAGTTTTTCTGCGAATTCCGACGACAGGTTTTCCGACGGATCCGATTCGCGCAAGGCGCGCAATTCTTCGAGGCGTGATTTCAACGCAGGGATTTCGAGAAGCTCCGGCCAGTCTTGAA
Source organism: uncultured Bifidobacteriaceae bacterium (assembly GCA_964536285.1). Classification (GTDB taxonomy): domain Bacteria; phylum Verrucomicrobiota; class Verrucomicrobiia; order Limisphaerales; family UBA11358; genus UBA11358. Next base: position 42,126 of record CAZHXG010000008.1, on the reverse strand, counting down.
TTCCGGCGATTGACGCGACTTCGCTGATGTGTTCCGCATCCGCGAATTGAATTTCATTTTGAAATTTTCCGACTTCGAGCGCGGGAAAAATCTGTTGCAAATGTGTGACAAATGGTGACGGATTCAACTCGTTGCCGTCGGCGTCGTGGCGCGAAAAAGTGACGGCCAGTTTTTCACTCGCGCGCGTGCAGGCGATATAGCCGTAAAAGCGCTCGCGCGAAAGCCGTTCCCGCAAATCCGGCCCAATCGAAACGGTCCCGCCCAATTCGTCGCGGTCGGCGTCCGTCAAAATCGTCGAAGCGGACGGAACGGCGGGAAAAACGGATTCATTCACGCCAAGAACAATTGTGAATTTCAAATCAGGATTGCGCGCGCGGTCAATTGCGCCGACCAAAACTTCGTCCAGCACGGGCGGAATCACGCCGACGGTCAGGCTTGCGAGGCCCGCTTCCAAAATCGGCAGCCAGTCGCGCAATGAAAGCTGTTCGCGCGGAAACGCGAGCGCAAGATTGTCGAGCCACGAATTCATTTGCTCGAAAACAGTTGAGTGGATGTTGCGTGAATCGGCGGAAATTTCGTCACTCCAATCTTGAAGCCACTGCTCTGCTTTCAAGTCGTTCCACAGTTCGCGGAGAATTCCGGCCAGCTGCTTTCCGTCCGGCTGGAATTTCAATTTGGCCAACCGGTCGAAAAGATTTTCAAACGGGGGCAGTATTTTTTTGCGCAATCGTTCCAAATTTTCATCCGGCAGCGGCTCGCGCCATTTTTTGCCGCGCCAGCCGAATTCGAGGGCGGCATTTTCAAGTCTATCAATTTCATTTTCTTCAACCGGACAAAATCCGGTTTTGAGCGCGGCGAACAAATCATTTTGCCGCCAGTCGAACGCGACGGTTCGGAGAGCGCTGCGGGTCAGTTCGGCGAGCGGGTGATGCGCGACGGATTCGCGGCGGTCGAGAAAAAACGGAATCCCGTAACGGCGAAACTCGCGCGCGAGCGGCTTGTGATAACCGTCGAGATTGCGGACAAGCACGGCGCAATCGCGGAAACGGTTTCCGGTGCGGACGAATTTCAAAATTTCGCGCGCGGCGAAAATGGCTTCGGCCTCCGGATTCGCGCAGACGGTCAAGGAGATGGTCGATGGAAGTCGGGAGACGGGCGTCGGTTTCGTCCAGTTTTTTTCGAGCCACGCGAGTTCTGGATTTTGTGAGAACCGATCTTTTCCCGAACTGCGTGGAAGAATTTTCATTTCGATTTTGCAGCCGGGCAGACTTTCAACTCGCTGGCGACATTGCTGAAAGGTTTTGCCGATCGAAGACCAGATGGAAAGCCATGAAGTTTCGACGGCGGGTTCGCTTTCGAGACAGAATGCAAGCGTCGCATCTATGCAATGCGGCAAAACTGCGGCCAGCAAATCCATTTCTTGCGGCGTCATTTCGGCGAAACCGTCGAGCCAGAGGCCGGAAATCCGGATTTCAGATTTCGGATTTCGGATTTCAGAACGCAAAGCGTTCGTCGCAAAATCCAAAAGGCAATTTGCATCCTGCAATTTATTTTCCGCGAGCCAGCGCGAATAATTTTCGTGGAGCAGCGCGAAATCGTTCAATTTGTCGCGCAGTTCCGCGCGAAGATTTCTGTTTTCCGCAAGCGCGCGAAGTCTGGCGGGCGTGAATTGATGTTGTTGAAGCTCGCGCAACAATTCACTCAATTGTCGGGCGAATCCGGGACGCCGTGCGCTTCGACCAAAGAGCTTCAATTGACTTTCGTGCCGCATGAGCAGCGCGCGCAAAACCATGACGCGGCCTTCGTCGGACAAAAGTTCCGGCGGCGCGACATACAGTTTTTCAAAAAAGAAACGCGCCAGACGTTCGAAAGAAAGAATGTGCAGCCGGGTGAAACCCTGCAGCGATTTGTCGGCGAGCAACTGGCGTTCGAGCTGGAACGTGGCTTGTTTGGGCGCGAGAAAAATCAGCGGCTCGCCTTCGGGATTATTTTTGAGCGCGGCGCGGATTTCCGCGAGGCAGCGGAAAGTTTTGCCGCTGCCGGCGGGGCCGAGGAGAAATCGCGCTCGCACAATTTTATTTTTCACGCAAAGGCGCGCGTACGCAAAGGAATTTATTGTGAATAACCATTGGTGTTTTTTATTTCCTTTCGTTGCAACCAAGCTATCATTTTTTCTTGTCGGAAGAGACGTGAACTTGCTAGCCAAACCATAACTGAAAACCTATGCCATTGACCCACACGAGAGAATTGTTTGCGAAGGCGTTGAAGGGCAAATACGCGCTCGGCGCGTTCAACGTGAACAACATGGAGCTGCTTCAGGCGATCATCGAGGCGTGCGAAGAGGAAAAGGCGCCGGTGATGCTGCAAATCTCCAAAGGCGCGCGTCAATATGCCAATCCGGTTTATCTGAAAAAACTCATCGAAGCGGCGGTGAGTTTGTCCACGATCCCCATCGCGGTGCATCTGGATCACGGCGACACGTTCGAGTTGTGCAAGGAGTGCATTGACGAAGGGTTCACGAGCGTGATGATTGACGCGAGCCACGAGCCGTTTGAAAAAAATGTCGAGATCACGAAAAAGGTCGTGGATTACGCGCACAAACATAATTGCGTGGTCGAATCCGAACTCGGTCATCTCGTCGGCGCGCAGTTTGACGAAGGCGAGGAAGGCGGCGGCCATTCCACGAGCGGCCATTACACGAATCCCGACGAAGCGGTGAAATTTGTCAAAGCAACGAACTGCGATTCGCTCGCGGTCGCGATTGGAAATTCCCACGGCGCGTATAAATTCAAAGGCACGCAGCATCTGGATTTGGAACGGCTCAAGTTGATCAAAAAGGCGTTGATGGACGCGGGCATGGGAGATTATCCGCTCGTGTTGCACGGAGCGTCATCGGTGCCGAAAGATTTGGCGGTCGAGATCAACAAATACGGCGGCAAGATGGGCGAAGACACGGCGGGCGTGCCGGAAGCGGACATCGAAGTCGCGCGCCGCACCGGTTGCACGAAGGTGAATATCGACACCGATTTGCGTCTGGCGATGACTGCGGCCATCCGAAAAGTATTCTGGGAAAACCCGAAGGAATTTGATCCGCGCAAATATCTCGCCCCGGCGCGAACGAAAGTGAAGGAACTCGTCCGCCACAAGATCAAGGACGTGCTTTGCTGCGCGGGACACGCGTTCGATTAAACGGATTCGATTTCAACAAAAGCCTCAAGCGTTTCGCTTGAGGCTTTTGTTTTTGAGCCGGGAAAAAATCGGTTTTAAAAAGGTCGGCGGGCGCGGCGACAACACACGTTTTCATCGCCAACACCCGCCGGACACCCAGTTCTCATTGGGCGAAGCAAACGTAATCCGCCTTGCAAAACTGGCAAGAGGTTTTTTGAAGTTTTTTGTTATATGCATGATGACCTTCAAACATCTTTACTTCGGGCCGGTTTAGTTTGAAGAATTGAAGATGTTTAAGAACCGCCGGACGCTTCAATCCGCAAAGTTTTGGCTTTGCGCTTTGCTCTCCGTCTTTTCGGCAAGCGCAGGCGCGGTGGATTCGAATTCGCCGTTCATCATAAATTCCTGGAACACCGAAGAAGGTCTTCCGCAAAGCTCAGTGATTTCTGTCATCCAGACGAAAGACGGTTACCTGTGGCTCGGAACGCTCAACGGGTTGGTGCGTTTCGACGGAATCCGTTTCACCGTCTTCGACGAGAACAACACGCCCGGCCTGAACAGCGACCGGATTGTTTTTCTGCTTGAGGACAGTCACACCAACCTTTGGGTTGGCACGGACACCAGCGAAGTTTCACTGATAAAAAACGGGAGTGTCACAAATTTTGAAATTGGAAGCAGCGGGCATGCGAACCGGCTTTTATATGCGTTTGAAGATTCCAAAGGGATTATCTGGTTTTACGCGGCGGACGGACGCACCAGTCGCTACCAAAACGGGAAAATGGAAACCGAACCTTCGATGGTTTCCTTGGAATTGGTTCTCCGCGCAAGCAGGACTTTGCTGCCCGGCAAATCCGGAGGCTTCTGGCTTATGCAAAATGGCCGGGTGCAAAAGAGATTTGAAAATCAAACACAACGCGATCTGGGCCCCTCTCCTTGGGGAGCGGCGACCGTCACTTCCGCTTGCGAGGATCGTGATGGAAATTTGGTTGTCGGCACGTTGGGCGCGGGGATTTTTTGGTATGACGCCGGCGGGAAATATTACCACATCTCGAAGGAACAGGGATTGTCATCCGCTTTCGTCCTTTCCTTGTGCATGGATCGCGCCGGAAATCTTTGGGCCGGAACCGACGGCGGCGGACTGAATCGGATCAAACGGAATAATTTCAACACGCCCGACGAACTTCATCCCTTCACCGCGCAATCCATATCCGAGGACGAGCACGCCGGTTTGTGGGCGGCTTTCAACGCGCACGGCGTGTCTTGTTGGATCACCAATTCCGTTCAGGATTTTGGGGTCGGCTTCGGTTCAAATGCATGGTCCGTGCTTGTGGATGACAAACAGCAAGTCTGGGCTGGGACGCGCGACGAGGGACTTTTTCAATTTCAGGCGGGCTTTTTTCAACGCGCGACCGGCGCGGAAGTTCTTGGCCGGCAAATCTTCGCCTTGTTTGAAGACCACAAAGGACAATTATGGGCGGGCACTCAAAACGGTCTTGCGCTGTGGAATGGACACGATTGGAAAATTTACACGACCGGTGACGGCCTTTTGGAAAATTCCGTTCGCGCCATCGCGGAAGATCCGGATGGAAATCTTTGGGTCGGAACGGAAAACCGGGGTTTGAACTTTTTCAAGGATGGAAAATTTATTTCTTATCAGGCAACGACGAATGGATTGCCCGGCAACGACATCTCCTGTCTTTACGTGGACAAGGAAGGCGCTCTGTGGGTCGGAACCTTCGGCCATGGCCTCGCCCGGTTTCAAAATGGAAAATGGACCCGCTATTCGACGGACAACGGACTCGCCAGCAACAGCATCAGTTACATCCTTGAAGACGCGGACGGCAATTTGTGGATCGGCTCGAACGCGGGCTTGATGCGGATTCCAAAAAAATCGCTGGATGATTCCGATGACCGGAAAATCAATTCCATTTTCTGCCGCACTTACGGCGAAGCCGACGGCCTGCCGACGCGCGAATGTTCCATCGGCTCACAACCCGCCGCGATTCGCGCGCGCGACGGAAAAATATGGTTCCCGACTGTCAAAGGTCTGGTGTCGGTGAATCCGGCGGAACTCAAACCGAATTTGCAGTCGCCACAAATCTTAATCGAATCGGTACGCATCGACGGTCAGGAACAAAAGACGAACTGCCTCGATTCCGCGTGGTCGCAATCCGTCGTCATTCCGCCCGGACGCGAGCAGTTGGAAATTGATTACACGGCCCTGAATTTTTCCGCGCCGGAACTCGTCCGATTCAAATACTGGCTCGAAGGCCACGAAACCACGTGGACGGACGCCGGCAACGGACGCGTCGCGCGTTATCCCAAGCTGCCGCCTGGACATTTTCGCTTTCACGTCACCGCCTGCAACGAAGACGGCGTCTGGAATGAAACCGGCGACGTCCTTGAAATCACGGTGCAACCTTACCTCTGGCAGACGACGGGATTTCGTATTGTGGTAGTTATTTTTCTTTTAGGATTCATCGCCGCCGCCGTGCGCTTTATTTCCACGCAAAAACTGCGGCGCGAAGTGCAATTATTCAAACAAAAGGAGGCGGTGGAACACGAACGTGCCCGCATCGCGCGCGATCTGCACGACCAGCTCGGCGCGAACCTCACGCAAGTCGCGCTGCTCGGCGAAATGGCCGGAGCCGATAAAAATTCGCCAGCCGAAGTCGAATCGCACGCGAAACAGATTTCCGAGACCGCGCGCGAGACGACGCATTCGCTCGATGAAATCGTCTGGGCGATCAATCCGTCCAATGACACGCTCGAAGGTCTCGCGAATTACGCCTGCAAATATGCGCAGGAATATCTCGCGCTCGCCGGATTGCGCTATCGCGCGGATTTGCCGACACAGTTGCCGCCGACGCCGATTCCGCCGGAAGTCCGCCACAATGTCTTTCTCGCGTTCAAGGAGGCCGTCAACAACGTCGTCAGGCACTCACAGGCGACCGAAGTCTGGATTCGATTGCGTTTACAGCCGCAGAATTTTATTTTGGAAATCGAAGACAACGGCAAGGGCGTTTCAAACCTTGCCGAAAAACAAAACCGAAACGGTTTGCGCAACATGAGAAAACGCATGGACGACATCCGCGGAGAATTTTCAATTTCGGGCGGCGCGAACGGCGGAACGATTGTGCGACTGAAAATTCCGCTCAGTAAAAATTAAATTTATGCCTATTTCTGTTTCCATCGTCGAAGACAGCGACAAACTGCGCGAAACGCTCACGCGCGTGCTCAACCGCGCCGACGGTTTCAGTTGCGTGAGCCAGTATGCGAACGCCGAGGACGCATTGAAGGATTTGCCGCAAATCAAGCCGGATGTGGTTTTGATGGACATCAATCTGCCCGGCATGAACGGCGTCGAATGCGTCCGGCAGTTGAAAAAAATCGCACCGGAGATCCAGGTGATGATGCTTACGGTGTATGAAGATACGGAAAACATTTTTGACGCGTTGGCGGCGGGCGCGAACGGCTACATGCTCAAGCGCACGGCGGGCAAGGAATTGCTCGAGGCGATCGAGGAAGTGAAGCGCGGCGGCTCGCCGATGACGACGCACATCGCGCGCAAGGTCGTGCAATCGTTCCAGCGGACGGCGGCGGCGGAAGCGCAGACGGAAAACCTTTCCGAGCGAGAACAGCAGGTGCTCGACCTGTTGAGCCGGGGTTTGATGTACAAAGAAATCGCGGAGAAACTCGGCATCAGCTACGAAACCGTCCACACCTACATCCGCCGCATCTACGAAAAATTGCAGGTGCGCACACGGACGGAAGCCGTGGCGAAATTCCTGCGAAGGTAATTTTACTTCGGCATTTACAACTTCACCTTCGCCGCCACTTGCTCAACGTCTTTGTCGCCGCGACCGGAGAGGTTCACGATGATCAATTTGTCCTTGCCCAGCTTCGGCGCGCGCACCATGCACTCGGCGACGGCGTGCGCGCTTTCCAGCGCGGGGATGATGCCTTCGAGCCGCGCCAGTTTCATAAACGCTTCGAGCGCTTTCTCGTCCGTCGCGTAGGTGTATTCCACGCGGCTCGCGTCGCGCAGAAACGCGTGTTCCGGCCCGACGGCGGCGTAATCGAGTCCGGCGCTGACGCTGTGCGTGGATTGGATCTGGCCGAATTCGTCCTGCAAAATAAAACTGCGCGTGCCTTGCAAGACGCCGAGCGAGCCGCCCTGAAACCGCGCCGCGTGCTGCTCGGGCTTGATGCCGCGTCCGCCCGCTTCCACGCCGACCATCCGCACGGATTTGTCTTCGAGGAACGGATAAAAAAGTCCGATGGCATTCGAGCCGCCGCCGACGCAGGCGATGAGCATGTCCGGCAGCCGCTTTTCTTTTTCCAAAATCTGCGCGCGCGCCTCGTCGCCGATGACGCGCTGGAAATTCCGCACCATCACCGGATACGGATGCGCGCCGTAAGCTGTGCCGAGAATGTAATGCGTGCTGCGGAGGTTCGAGACCCAATCACGCATCGCCTCGTTGACGGCTTCCTTCAAGGTTTTTTGCCCCGCGTGAACCGGCACGACTTCCGCGCCGAGCATTTTCATGCGATAAACATTGAGGATTTGCCGTTCGCAATCCACCGCGCCCATGTAGATGACGCATTTCATGCCGAACATCGCGGCGACGGTCGCGGTCGCAACGCCATGCTGCCCGGCGCCGGTCTCGGCGATAATACGCGTCTTGCCCATGCGTTTGGCCAAAAGAATTTGGCCCATTGCGTTGTTGATTTTGTGCGCGCCGGTGTGGTTCAAGTCCTCGCGCTTGAGATAAATTTTCGCGCCGCCGAGTTCTTTGGTGAGGCGTTCCGCGAAATACAGCGGCGTGGGGCGACCGACAAATTCCTTGAGATAATACGAAAGCTCGTGCTGGAATTCCGGATCGTGCTGGGCGCGGAAGTATTCGGCCTCCAACTCTTGCAATGGGTGCATCAACGTCTCCGGCACATAACGTCCGCCGTAAGGACCGAAATGGCCTTGCGTGTCGGGTAATTTTGAATTGGCAACTGCGCTCATGGTTTCATTTTCACGCAAAGGCGCGAACGGCGCAAAGAAAATTGTTTGCGGCAAATCAAGGTTTTTGCAGCCGGAAAAATTCACTGCCCGGATCGAGTGCCTGGGTCGCAACCAACTGCCCGCCATTCGTCAGCACCGGCGCGCTGACCTGCGTCCAATTGGTGGTGGCGAGATTGGTGTTTGAATAAAGTCCAAAACCGCTTCCGGCGTCAGCCGGCCAGGAAAAAACCAAGTTCGTTCCAGACATCGTCAAGGACAGGGCGGGAACGGTAATTTGAGTTCCGGTACCGATCAATTCCATGTCGAAGCCGATCACGGGAAAAGTCGCCGAGAATTGATGCAGTTCCACCGCGATGACATTCGTGCCCGGCGACAATTTGGAAACGTCCACGGTGACGGGATTGAAGATGTAAGGCGAATCAAGGTTCGCAGGTTTGACGAGCGCGAGATTGGTGTAGGCGATGGGACCGGCGGGCAAATTGGTCCGCCAGAGTTCCTGGCCGTTGAGCCAGACCACCGATCCGTGCTCTTGCGCCAGGCGGAGAACCAGGTTTGTGAACGTCACATCGGCCGGCACGACAAAGGTGTGGCGGAAATAAGTGGTCGGATGTTTGTTGGTTGAGACGCCGTAATTGACCGTGGTTGCGGCCTCCTTGTCGCCATAGCCAAGCCGGGCCAGACCGTTGCTCCAACCACTGTCGTCGTAATCCGGGCGAGTCCAGTTCGTTCCCAAGTCCTGTCCGGCGTCAAAGTATTTCCAGTTGTCGCCACCCTTCACCAACACCGATACGACGGGATTGGTCTGAATGGTGATGCTTTGAATGCGGGTGAGCCATTCACCGGCGATGGCCTGCAAGCCGGCAGGATTGGGATGTAGATGATCGCCGTTGAACATCGTGGCGTAATCCACCACGGAAAACATATCGGCCAGAAACACGTTTTGTCCGGCGGCCCGCCGCTGGTTGACCATGCGTTGCAGGGCGGCGTTGTAAATCGAGACGTTGTTGGCATAGGTGCTGTAATTGAGGCCGCCGATGTTGTTGGCGCTTTGCATCGTCGTGATCTTGGCGAGAATGACGTTGGCGGCAGGCGCGTTGGAAATAATCAGGTTCAGCAAATTAGGCATGTCGTTGGTCGCCGTCAGCCACGGATCACGACCGCGACCGATGTCATTGGCTCCAATCAACACCAGCACCACGTCGGGCGTGACGTTGGTCAACGCATCGGCAACGGTCTTCTGCAAATAGGCATTCGCGGCCGTGTAACCGTGAACGGCAAACACGCCCGGCGGGGCGATGACGGCGCCGCACATCCCTTCATGGTTGGTCTTGGTGAAACCGCCCGAAGGAGTGGACGACTCACGCCCCACGAACGTGAAGGCATAGCCGTTGGCTTCCAACAGTGGTTGCAGGTATTGCCTCCATGCTCCGTTATAAACGCAATCATCGGTGATCGAATCGCCCACAGCCATGACCTTGAGTGGTTTGGTCGCGCTGAAATTGGTCAGCACCAATTCACCATGCGCCGCTGTCAGCATTGAAACGATCAGAAGGCAAAAAAATGCAGGATTACAGCGGGGCATGGCTCAACAATCCAACAAAAATGTTTCGCGCGCAAACGAAATGCGCAAGGCGCTTCCGGTGCGAAACGTCCGCCGCAAGGAACGAAGCGGCCCCGAGCGTCGGGTAATTTGAATTTGGCAACCGCGTTCATGGTTTCATTTTCACGCAAAGAAGCTGAGACGCAAAAAAAATTCGCAATGATTCTTTGGTGATTGCTTTGACATTGACTTTTCTGACAACTTGGCAGCGTGCTAGTTCGCCAATAATCATGGCCAAAAAAAATTCCAAGTCTTTAAGTCAGAATCGGAAAGTGCCTTTGTCTTCGCCGGCCGCAAACAATTCGTGGGATGCCTTTTTTCACACGCCCAGCGGTCTGCTTTTGATATGCGCCCTGTTGTGCGGCCTGATACTCTGGGCTTTTTGGCCGTCGCTTCAAGGGCGATTTTTGTTTTTCGACGACAACGGTTATCTGGTTGCGAACTCGAGCGTGAACAATGGTTTGACATGGGACGGCATCCGGTGGGCATTCACCAGTCTGGGTTGCTCTAATTGGGTTCCTTTGACCTGGTTGTCTCACATGATGGACTTTGAATTTTATGGAGCAAACCCGGCGAGGCATCATGCGACAAACATTTTTTTCCATGCGGCCAGCGCAGTGCTGCTTTTTTTAAGCCTGAAAAAAATGACCGGCGCATTGTGGCCAAGCCTCGTCGCAACCATTCTGTTTGCCCTGCATCCATTGCGGGTGGAATCCGTGACATGGATTTCCGAACGCAAGGATGTTTTGAGCGTCTTTTTTGGATTGCTGGCGCTGTGGACTTACGCGTGTTTTGCCGAAGAATCAAAAAAAACCGCCGGCAGGACGAAACTTTTTTACGGACTGACATTTTTGTTCTTCGCTTTCAGTTTGATGAGCAAAAGCATGCTGGTCACCCTGCCATGTGTGCTGTTGCTGTTGGATTTCTGGCCGCTGGAGCGCTGGCGGTTTAAAAAAATTTGGGTGTTGGCCGTTGAAAAAATTCCGTTCTTTTTGCTGGTCGTTCCCATCAGCATCGTCGCCGAGCATGCTGAAAAAACTGGAAACTCATTCATCCTGACCAACTTGTCGCTGTCTCTGCGCATTGAAACGGCGTTCATGAGTTATGCGCGTCTTTTGGGAAAAATGTTCTACCCGGCGAACTTGAGCGTGTTTTATCCGTATCCACCTTTCTGGCCAAAAGATCGATTGTTTTTGGCTATCACGTTGATTTTAGGCATTTCAGCCGTTGCTCTCTTTCTGTGGCGGCGGCGACCTTATTTATTGGTCGGATGGTTTTGGTATCTAGGCACGATGGTTCCCGTTCTTGGTTTTGTGCAGGAAGGCGCGCAATCCATGGCTAATCGTTATACTTACTTTCCCATGATAGGCATCTCGCTGCTTTTGGCCTGGTGCCTTTGTGATTTGTCAAAACGCTGGCCGCACCGCACAATGATTGTGGCCGCGATTGTCGCATTGGCGACGGCCCTATGCATGATGCGAACTCGAGTGGAAGCCGCCTACTTCAAGGACGACCTGACGCTCTGGAACCGGGCCATCGCCGCCACAACAGAATACGACAACTATAATTTCATGGCTCACTGCTGCCTCGGCACCATTTTGTTGCAGACCGATCCTGACCGCGCATTGGCCGAATTTCAAAGATCGGTGGATATTTTTCCGGACTATAATGAAGCACAAAGAAATCTGGCGAGCTTGCTTCATCAACGGGGCCGCATTGACGAAGCCATGGTTCACTACCAAAAAGCCTGGGATATCAGCCCGACGGACTCGCGTCCTCAATACGGACTGGCCATTGCCTATTACCAAAAAGGAAACGCGGATGAAGCCATCATGCATTTTCAAAAAGCCCTCACCATCAATCCCGATAATTTGGAATATCTGAACGGACTGGCCATGCTGCTTGTGCAAAAAAACCGGTTCGCCGAGGCCGTTCCTCTTTTGAAAGAAATCTGCGACATCCAAACCAACAACCCCGGTGCCTTTAACAATCTCGGCTTTGTCCTCGTGAAAAACGGCCAGCTCGACGAAGGCATCTCCGCTTTTCAAAAAGCCGTGAATCTGGCACCGGGCTTCACTCAAGCGCAAAACAATTTGACCGAGGCGCTCAACGCCAAACAGCAATCAGAGTCTCTTTCTGTCCCTACTACAAACCAGCCCGCGCCAACCAACCGCTGACTTGGTTTTGGATTGAAGCTGTTTCGTTGCCTCTTGACCTGTCAGTTTTTTGTCCTGACCGCTTGGATGAACGCCTTCACTTTCGCGTGGTCCTTTTTGCCGGGTGAAATTTCCACGCCGCTCGAAACGTCCACCGCAAACGGATTCACTTTTTTCACCGCGTCGGTGACGTTTTCCGGCGTCAACCCGCCCGCGAGAAAAATCGGTTTGCCGAATTTCTGCGCCTCAATCGCCAAATCCCAATTGAATTTTTCGCCCGTGCCGCCGCGCGCTTCGGGCGAAAATGCGTCGAGCAAATAGGCGTCGGTTTGATAATTTGGAATTTCTTCCAGAGATTTTTCGTCGCGGATGCGGAACGCCTTCATGCTCATCAGGCCGAACTGCGTGCAAAATTCCGGCGGCTCGTCGCCGTGAAACTGGAGCATGGTCAAGCCCGCTTCACCGATGGCGTGCAAAACAAAATCCGCCTCTGCGTCTACAAAAACTCCCACACGCATGACAAACGGCGGCAGTTGCTTGGAAATCGCCGCCGCCGTTTTCAGCGAAACGTAGCGCGGACTTTTTTCGTAAAAGTTGAAGCCCAGCGCGTCCGCGCCTGCCTCGACGGCGGCCTGCGCGTCGGCGAGATTCGTGATGCCGCAAATTTTGACCCGCGTGCTCATGGCCTGTTTCTGTAACCCAAAATCGGCGTTTCCGCGAACTTTTTGTCTCGTCGGCGCGTGTTAAATTCTCAAAGCTATGCCGATGCCGCGAACGATTTACTTCGATTACAACGCCACAACGCCGCTTAATCCAGGAGTGCGCGAGGCGATGCTTCCTTTTCTCGGCGAAATCTGGGGCAATCCTTCAAGCGTTCATCACGTCGGCAGAAAAGCGCGGGCATTGCTGGATGACGTGCGTGATCGCGCGGCGAAATTTCTCGGCGCGAAGCCGAGTGAAATCATTTTCACCAGCGGCGGAACAGAAAGCAACAATCTCGCCATTTTCGGGACGGCGCGGGCACTCAAATCCAAAGGCAGACATTTAATCACTTCCGCCGTCGAGCATGACGCGGTTCTGCAATCGTTCGACTACTTGGAAAAAAAAGAAGGTTTTGAAGTCACGCGCTTGCCGGTGAATTCGGAGGGTCGCGTTTCGCCTGACGATTTGAAGCAGGCGATTCGCGCGGACACGGTTCTGGTTTCCATCATGGCGGCAAACAATGAAGTCGGCACGATCCAGCCAGTTGCCGAACTCGGCGCGATTTGCCGTGAGCGCGGAATTGTTTTTCACACGGACGCGGTGCAGTGGTTCGGCAAGGAGTCGTTTGAAAATGTCGCGCAATTTAACGCGGATTTGATTTCCGTTTGCGCACACAAATTTCACGGGCCGAAAGGCGCTGGGTTGCTTTACATAAAGTCGCCGCTGCATCCTGATCCGATTTTGTTTGGCGGCGGCCATGAAAATGAAAGGCGAGCAGGAACCGAAAATCTTGCGGTAATTGTCGGCCTTGTCACAGCGTTGGAAAAATTTGTGAAGTCGCCAGTTTTTGAAAAGTCAAAACTTAAACCGCTCGCGGATAAACTGATTTCCGCGATTGAGAAAATTGATGGCTGCGAAATTGTCAGTCCGCGCGATTATTGTCTGTCTAACACGGTTTCCTTCGTCGTTCGCGGCACGGACAGCATTGCTCTTTTGGCGGGTTTGGATGTGGAAGGCATTTGCGCGTCGAGTGGGTCGGCTTGTTCGGCGGGTTCAATTGAGCCGTCGCACGTTATTCTGGCGATTAGTAAAAAGGATTTGGCGAATTCGCTCGTCCGTTTTTCGATTGGCCGTGATTCTACGGCGGAAGAAGTTGATTTTGTTTGTAATGCTTTGCCGTATATTGTGCGCAGAGCGCAGACTAAACGGTGATTTTTTAAATGGTTGAATCGTTAACTCGGGAAGCTGTTCACTATTCAACTGTTTAAAAATTCAACTATTCAACAACTGCCCAACAAGTCACGAACCGCGTGTGAACAGCTAACTAACAACGAGAACAAGTTTCACTTTCAAATTTTATCAATTTCTTTACCCTCACTTGCGCGATGACTCTTGATTCACAAAACACAATGGCTGGCTTGACGCGCGGAGTTGTTTGCCTTATTCACAGCCCTTAATAATAAGAGTATTTTTAAGAAAAGAATTTAATATTATCCGAACATGAACCTCACGATCTCGAAAGAACAAATCCTCGCCGGGCTGCAGGCCGTTCAAAACGTCGTCAGCACGCGCACCACGCTGCCGATTTTGTCCAACGTGCTTTTGCGCGCGGAAAAAGACCGCGTCGAATTCACCGCGACGGATCTGGACGTGACCGTCGCGTGTTCCGTCGAGGCGAAGGTTAAAAAATCCGGTGCAACGACCGTGCCGGTGAAAAAAATGTTCGGAATAGTGCGCGAATTGAATGGAAATGAAATTGATCTGGAAACCGACGAAAAAAACATCACTTCCATCTGTAGCGGCTCATCGTTCTATAAAATCCACGGACTCGGAGCGGATGAATTTCCACCGCTGCCGAAATTCAAGGACGACAAAAAAGTCGCTCTCCAGCAGGAAAACGTCCGCGCGATGCTGAAAAAAACCTCCTTCGCCGTTTCCACCGACGAATCACGTTACGTTCTCAACGGCATTTTCATCAGCCTCAAGGAAGGCAAGATGACGCTCGTGGCCACCGACGGACGCCGGCTCGCGCTCGTGGACGAGGAAGTGGACATCTCCGAAAAAAGCAGCGGCGAATTCATCGTTCCGGCAAAAGCCGTGAATGAATTGAACCGTTTGCTTCAGGACAAGGGCGACGTTGAAATAAAATTCGGCGAAAATCAGGCGTCGTTTTCGCTCAAGGACGACAAGGGATTTTCCGTGCTGCTCGTCACGAAATTGATCGAGGGAAATTATCCGAACTACCGGCAGGTCATTCCTGGCGAGGCCAAGGAACGCATCCCGCTCGTGCGCGAGGAATTTTTGCAGGCGCTGCGCCGCGCCGAGATCATGACCAGCGAAAAGGCGAACTCCGTAAAGCTCACGTTCGGGAAAAACAACCTCGCCATCACCGCCAACTCGCCCGAAGTCGGCGAGGCGCGCGAAACGCTCGCGGTGAATTACAAGGGCAAGGAAATGGCCATCGCCTTCAACCCGCGCTACCTGATTGACGCGCTGTCCGCGCTGGCCGAGGACGAAGTGTTCTTCGAGCTGATTGACGAATTAAGCCCGGGCGTTTTAAAGATCAACGGCCCGTTCCTCTACGTCGTCATGCCGATGCGGTTGAGTTGAAAAATTCGCGGAAACACAAATTAGAAAATGCGACTGAAGCCCGAATTGAAAGGGGCACTGCTGACGTTACTCTGCATTGCTTTAATTCTGATTGGCGTTTGGATTTATGTGGGTGCTCGCTTCGGAATTTGGACGCCAAACGAATATGGCAGATTTGTTGAGCTAACCGTCAATCTTCCTGTTGCTGAAAAACTTTGGACTGGTCAAATAAAAGCTGGAGATGATGCCGAACAATTAATCAAAGATTGGCGTCCTCACATACTCACAAGATACGGATCGTGGATTGAAATGCGATGGTATCCGGGAGGTCCGTTACCGAACATAATTCCATTGGTAGGGATATATGTTCTCGCCAAAAATGGAAAACTTGTTTTAGCGAGTTCGTATGCGGACGACGGCTTGGATGAAAGAATTTTCTTTAACGCCCTAACACCAGCCGACCAAAAAGAACAAAGGACAGCTTTGGAAGAATACGTTGATAAAATTCGAGCCGAACGAGAAAAATCTATTGGGACGCAAACAAATCAGCCGGCAGCAGAATCTGTTCGCTGAAACCAACTCACATCTGCTCCACAGTCTCAATTCCGAGAACGTCGAGACCTTGTTTCAAAACGCGCGCCGTTAAATCGCAAGGCAATCAGGCAAAAAATCCCGCCGACAGCGCTCAAAGCAACGACTGAAGGTTCGGGCGCGGGAGAAAGCGCGACGCCCAGATCGTCAATCCGCCAGTTCGCCGAAGAAGTAGCCGTTCCAACGCCGTCGGATCCAAAAATCCGGAACGAAACCGTGCTGGAATTATCCGGGATGAAAACCGACAGATTGTTGAAACTCGCCGCCGCCCAAGTGCTGTTGTTCAAGACGGAAATGGAACTGATAAAATTGGAGGAAACAAAACTGTCGGTGCTGTCGTAGAGCGAAAGCGTTTGCGGGCCGGTGCCCGTTGAACGCGAGCCGAAGGAAATGTTGGTGACGTTGTAAGAAAACGGCGACGACACGCCGAGGGAAAAGCTGAACGCGAAGAACGCGGAGCCGGAAGCGCCCGGATTAAGGACGCCCGTCGGGGCGACAATCTCCGCATTCGTGCCGCCGCTGGCTGCGAAACCGGCAGCAGTGGTGTAGCCGGAAGATGCGGAAGAAGAGCTCAATAAGGTGACGGAAGCTCCGCTGTTGCCTTGCGACAGACTGGAAACGGTCAAGCCGCTGAAAGAATTCGATGTCGGTGAAGCGCCTCCGGTGGAAAAGTCCCAATAAACGGAATTGGTCAAACCCGCATTTGCGGAAAATTCCGCAGACAACAGCGTTATTCCCAAGCCCAGAAACAAAAACAATCTTTTCATATGATTCCCTTCCCAAATTTAAAACCCGGCCGATTTTTGTTTGTTCCAAAACGCCAACGAAACCGTGTGTAAATTCTAAAAAAAAGCGGGCAAAAATCAAGGAAAAAAACCGCAAGGCTGGCAACGCTTTACATCTGCTCGACCGTCTCGATGCCCAGCGTTTCCAATCCCCGGCTCAAAACGCGCGCCGTCAGGTCGCACAGCGCGAGACGGGAATCGCGCGTGACGTCATCGGCTTTGAGCACGGGACAATTTTCATAGAACGACGTGAATTTGCCCGCCAGTTCAAAAAGATAATTGCAAAGAAAGTTCGGGCGATATTCTTCCGCGACAGCTTCGAATGTAAGACCGAAATTGAGCAGATGTTTCGCCAGTGCGATTTCTTCCGGCGCAAGCAAGTTGATGGTTGATGGTTGATGGTTGATAGATTCGGATTTGCGAAAGATGCTTTTGATGCGTGCAAACGCATATTGCAGATACGGCGCGGTGTTGCCTTGTAGCGCGAGCATCTTGTCCCAACTGAAAACATAATCGCTCTGGCGATTCGGCAGCAGGTCGGCGTATTTCACCGCGCCGATGCCGACGACGCGCGCGATTTCGCGCCGCTGTGTTTCCGGCAATTCGGGACTTTTCGCGTCAACAATTGCAAGCGCTCGCATTTCTGCTTCGTCAAGCAAATCGGAAAGTTTCACCGTCTCGCCACTGCGCGTTTTGAACGGTTTGCCGTCCTCGCCGAGAATCGAGCCGAACCAGACGTGCGCGAGTTTCGTTTTCGATTCGGAATGCCACTTTTGGAAAGCGGCGAAAATTTGCTGGAAATGCAATTGCTGCCGCCCGTCGGTGACGTAAATGATTTCGTCCGGCTTCCAGGTTTCCAAACGATAAGCGAGCGTCGCCAAATCGGTCGTCGTGTAATTGAAACCGCCGTCGCTTTTGCGGATGAGCGCGGGATGCTCTTTGAGTTGCGGATTGTCTTCGAAGAAAATCGCGATCGCGCCTTCGCTTTCGCGCGCGATATTTTTGGCGAGCAATTCTTCGACAAGCGGCTTTAGTTTCGGATTGTAAAAACTTTCGCCGAGAGTGAAATCGAATTTGACGCCGAGACGAGAATAAATTTCGTCGAATTGCTTTTGCGAGAGAGCGATCATCTCGCGCCAGATTTTTAAATTTTCCTTGTCGCCATTTTGGAGTTTCACTAGCTCCGACTTGGCTTCTTCCAAAATCGCAGGATCGGCTTCGCTTGCGGAATTTACGAATCTGTAAAGTCGCTCTAATTCTCCAATCGGATCGCGTTTCAGCGCCTCTTGGTCGAGAAGTTGTTTCCAGCCGGCGATCAACTTGCCGAACTGTGTTCCCCAATCGCCGATGTGGTTGTCGGTGACGACGTGGTGGCCGAGCAATCGCAGCGTGCGCGCCAGGCTGTCTCCGAGGATCGTGGAGCGAATGTGGCCGACGTGCATCGGCTTGGCGACGTTCGGCGAGCTAAAATCCACGACGACGGTTTTTGGCGCATCAGATTTTTCGAAAAACAGATGTTCGCCGCGCGCGGCGGATTCGAGTGTTTGCGTCAGCACGGAATTTTTCAGCCGGAAATTCAGGAAGCCTGCGCCGGCGATTTCGACTTTCTCGCAGATTTCTGAAACGTCGAGTTTCGCCAAAACATCCGTCGCAAGCTGGCGCGGATTTATTTTGCGCGTTTTGGCGAGCGACATTAGCGCATTGCTTTGGTAATCGCCGAATTTCGGATCGGGACAGGGCCGCACCAAAACAATCGAGACGTCGGCGTCGGGCAAAACAGAGCGGGCGGCCTGTTGCAGTTTCAGTTCGATTTGTTTGTGCGGAAGCATGAGCGTTGAATAGTTAAATCGTTGAGTCGTTGAATCGGAAGAAAATTCGGAAAGGCCGCCGATTTAACAGTTCAACGATTCAACGATTCAACGAACCGTCACCTTTTCCCGTATTCGCGGATGATGTTGAGCATCGCTTCGGAGTCGGGCGACTGTTCGAGTGCCTGCCGGAAATCGGCCTTGTGTAAAAGCTTCGCGATGTTGGCGAGCGTGTGAAGGTGTTTTTGGAACTGGCCCTGCGGCACGAGGAACAGCATGACGAGTTTCACGGGCTGGTTGTCGAGCGCGTCGAAGTTCACGCCGGTGCGCGAGCGGCCGAGGGCGCCGACGACTTCAAAGATCAAATCGGTCGAGGCGTGCGGGATGCCGATGCCGAAGCCGATGCCGGTGCTCATGGAGGTCTCGCGTTTCTTGACGGCGGCGGTGACGGCATCGCGGTCGCCGGCCTGGATTTTCCCCGTGACCACGAGGTTGTTGATGAGTTCATCAATCGCCTCCCAGCGATTCGCCGCGCGCAATTCGGGGACGATTTGCGCTTTGCTTAAAATGTCAGCCAAGTCCATACCGTGTGTTCCAAAAGGATTTGAACCAATCTACGCCGTAATTCAAGACAGAAATATCCACAAAAATTGCCAACTACCAATCACAAGCATTTTTGCAGCCAATTCAAAACTTCACCGGTGCATTCAAACCACCAGCCAAACGCGTTCAACAGACCCACTTTCGCCGTGAACAACGGAATCCCGAAAAGGAGCACGCTCACGTTGCCGAGAAAAATGATCACGGCGGAAAATAAATAGCCGTGCGACGTGATGTCCGATTGCCGGGTTTGCAGAACGTGCCACGTCAGCGTCACATGAAACGCATACGCCGCGCCGACGAGCAGATGAAACCAGACGAGAAAATTCCGCCAGTCCCAGATCAAATGGCCGACGGCGAAAATCGCGACGACCATCGCCGCATACAGCGGGAAAAAATACGGTGCGAGTGCGATGACGAAATTGGTTTTTGAGATGACGACGTGTCCGCCGCTGGAAGTGACCTTCATTTTTTTAACCTGCCCGCCGAACAGCCACGTCCACAACGCGTGAGTGAGTTCGTGGCCGAAGACATAAATCCACATCGGCTTGGGCAGCAGGAAGAAAATGACGCACCAGCATGCCGCGCCGGCGAGAAACGGAATCCATGTCGTGTCCGCGCCGCCGCTGGCGCGCAAAACTTTCCAGAAGGCCATCGCCGCGCCGGCGCAGACCGGCAGCAACAAACCGGCGATGATGAATTTGATCCACTTCGGCACGGACGGAGAATTCAGAATCTGAAATCGAGAATCCAGAAGAAAGCGTCCGCTTTTTGTCCGGCTTGTTTTGAAAACGGATAATCGCTAATCTTTCGACGTGATTTACGACGCGTCATTGGACGGGTTGCTGCAAAAAGTTTGGGACGGCAAACGCATTTCCCAAAGCGAAGCGTTGCGGCTTTATCATCTGCCGCTCGAAGAACTCGGTGCGCTCGCGGATCGGCGTCGGCAGTTGGCGAAGGCGAAAGATTTCGACGGACGCGGCAACGACATCGTCACTTACATTGTTGACCGCAATGTCAATTACACAAACGTCTGCAACGTCTATTGCAAGTTCTGCGCGTTTTATCGCGTGGAGAAGGACGACGATTCCTACGTTATCACATTTGACGAGATGGACAAAAAAATCGAGGAAACCATCGCGCTCGGCGGAACGCAAATGTTGATGCAAGGCGGGCATCATCCCAAGCTCACGAAGCAGTGGTATCTGGATTTACTCTCGCACGTCAAAAATAAGTTTCCAAATTTTAACATCCACGGATTCAGCCCCAGCGAATTCATCCATTTCCGCGAAGTGTTCAACGAGCCGCTGGAAAAAATAATTTCCGATTTCAAAAATGCCGGGCTTGGCTCGATTCCCGGCGGCGGCGGAGAAATTTTGGTGGACCGCGTGCGTCAACGGATTTCTCCACTCAAAGCGATGAGCAGCGACTGGCTCGAAGTCATGGACGTGGCGCACAAACTTGGTTTGTATTCGAGCGCGACGATGATGTTCGGCCATGTCGAGACGATTGAAAACCGCATCGAACATCTCGAACGCTTGCGCGCGCAGCAGGACAAATCGCTCGGCTACAAAAAAGGGCATTTCACCGCGTTCATCGCATGGACGTTTCAGGCCGAGCACACGAAATTGAAAGCGCCGACGGTCGGCGCGCACGAGTATTTGCGCACGCAGGCATTGAGCCGAATTTATTTGGACAATTTCACGAACGTGCAAAGTTCGTGGGTGACGCAGGGTTTGGAGATCGGGCAAGTCGCGTTGAAATACGGCGCGAACGATCTGGGCAGCATTATGATCGAGGAAAATGTCGTATCACAGGCCGGAACGACATTTCGCATGACGGTTGCCGACATGCAGCGGCTAATCCGCGACCTCGGTTACGAGCCGCATCAGCGCAACAACTGGTATCAGTTGATGAATTAAAATTGTCCTGTGCCTGACAAAAGGTTTTTCTTGCTGGCGCGGCGTATTTCCTGAAAAATTCCTGACTTTGCATGACAAAAATTCTTTTGCTCGGTCTCGGTCGCTGGGGCGCGAACCATTTGCGCAATCTCAACAATCTGCCGATTGAACTTTACGTCGCCGAAGTGGGTGACAAGCAGCTCGAACCCGCGCGCAAGCTCGGCATTCCCGCCGAGCGGCTCACGACGAACTACAAAAATTTCATCGGCAAAGTGGACGGCGTGGTTGTCGTCACGCCGGCGCAATCACACTTTCCGCTGTGTAAAGAATTTCTCGAAGCCGGCAAGGATGTGTTCGTCGAAAAACCGCTGACACTGGCGAACGACGAATCGAAACAACTCGCGGAACTCGCGGACAAAACCAAAAGGATTTTGCAGGTCGGACACATTTTGCGTTTTGATCCGGCGACGCTCTGGCTGCGCGACGCGGTGCAGAACGGCGAGTTCGGCAAGGTGAACATGATTCGCGGTCATTTCGGCGGCTTCAAGCGTCCGCGCAACGACAGCGGCGTGATGTTCGCCGACGGAATTCATTTCGTTGATTTGTTCAATTTCATTCTCGGCGCGCTGCCAAAAAATGTTTTGGCGATTCATCACGATTTTATGAATCGCGGCATGGACGATGTCTCGTTCGTTTCGCTCGAATACGAAACGCCGCGCGGCAAGACATGGGCGACGGTCGAGACGGAATATTTTATTCCCGGAAAATTCCGCGAGGTTATCGTCTGCGGCGACAAGTTGAGCGCCGTCTGCGATTACAACGTCGCGCAATACAAAATCAAAACTTACGCGAACACGCACGCGCCCGCTGGCGGCAAGGATTTCAAGGCGAACGAAGGCGTCGTGACGCAAATCGAAACGCCGCCGGAAGAACCGTTGCTGGCGGAACTGCGCGCGTTTGTTGACTCGATAAAAACCCGCGCTACGCCGCGCGCCGATGCGTGGTCCGGCTACAACGCCGTGCGCGTGCTGAACGCCGCGCTGGAGTCGGTGAAGACTGGCAAAGCTGTAACGCTATAAAATTTTATGAGCAAAATCCCGTTATCGAAATGTTTCGTGAACGCCGAAGTCGAGGAAGCCGCGCTGCGCGCCATCCGCTCCGGCCAATACATCCTCGGCGCCGAATCTAAGGCGTTTGAAGCCGAACTCGCCGCGCACACCGGCACCGCGCAATGCGTCCTCGGCAGTTCGTGGACGATGATTGTGTATTGTCTGCACCAGTTGCAGGGCATCGGGCCGGGCGACGAAATCATTGTGCCGAGCCACACGGCGTTTCCGACGATGGAGCCGCTGATCCATCTCGGCGCGAAGCCGGTGTTCGCTGACATTGATGACACATACGTCATGGATCTGGCGCACGTTGAATCGCTCATCACGCCGCGCACGGTCGGCATCATCGGCGTGCATCTCTACGGCCATCCGATTGACAACGACAAGCTGCTCGCCATCGCGAAGAAAAATAAATTATGGGTCATCGAAGATTGCGCGCAGGCGCAGGGTGCGAAATACAAGGGCAAGACCGTTGGCAGCATGGGCGACTTCGGCGCGTTCAGTTTTTTCCCGTCGAAAAATCTCACTGTCCTCGGCGACGGCGGCTGCATCACGACGAACAAAGTGGATTACGCCGACCGCTTGCGGATGTTGCGCAATCACGGTCGCCAGGGAAAATACGATCACGAATTCACCGGCTACAACATTCGTTTCAACGAAATCAATGCCGCCATCGGCCGCGTAATGTTGAAGCACCTCGACGGCTTCAACGAAAACCGCCGCCAGATCGCCGCGCGCTACAACGAACGGCTCAAGAGCATCGTGCAGACGCCGCCCGTGCGCGAATGGGCGACGCCGGTGTATCACATGTATGTCGTGCGCGCCGGGCGACGCGACGACTTGCAAAAATTTCTCAAGGAAAAAAACATCGAGACCGGCGTGCATTATCCGAAGCCGAATCATCTGCAACCGGCGGTCGTCGGCCTGTTCCCTTACATTCCGAAACTGCCGCAGACCGAAAAAGCCGTGAAAGAAATTTTGTCACTGCCGATTCATGGCGAAATGGCTTTGGATGCGGCGGACAAAGTCTGCGACGCGATTGCGGAATTTTACGGAAAAAAGTAAATGGCCGACGCCACCGAAATCAGCCTCGTCATTCCTTGCTATAATGAAGAAGGAAATCTGCGCGAACTCGTCAAGGCCATCCGCGCGGCGGTCGAGCCGTTGAAGATTTCCTACGAGGTCGTCATCACCGACGATTGCAGCAAGGACAAGTCGTGGGAAATTTTGAAAGAACTTGCGGCGCAAGATTCAAAAATTCGCGTGCAAAAATTTGCGTTCAACTGCGGCGAGAGCGCGGCGAGCTTCGCCGGACTCAAGGCGGCGCGTGGAAAATATCTTTTCACGCTCGACGCTGATTTGCAGAACGACCCGAAGGATTTACCGAAATTTCTGGAAGCGCTGAAAAATTTCGACTGTGTCTGCGGCACGCGCGTGAAGGCGCGCGGCGAGGGCGATAATTTTATCCGCGTCGCATCCTCGCGCATCGCCAATGCGGTGCGGAATAAATTGTCCGGCGAGCAGATCGCCGATGCGGGTTGCACCTATCGTGCATTCAAACGCGAGTGCATCGAGAACCTGAAATTTTTCAAAGGCATGCACCGTTTTCTGCCGACGCTGTTCAAGATCGAAGGCCACACGGTCACGGAAATTGAAGTGAGCAACAATCCGCGTTTCACCGGCGAGAGTCATTACGGTGTGTGGAACCGGCTGTTCGCGTCGCTTTATGATTTGCTCGCGGTGCGCTGGATGAAGAAGCGGATGTTCAAATACAAGATTGCCGAGCGTATAAATTAAATTGCAGCGGCGGCATTTTTCAGCGATAAATTTTTTGTGCTCGCGAGGGTTTGTTCAGCTGCGGTAAATGGAATCGAGGCTTACCCGGTCGAAGTGGAAGTAAATGCGGGCTGGGGAGACACGAACATCGTCATCGTCGGTCTGCCGGACGCGGCGGTCAAGGAATCGCGCGACCGGGTCACGACCGCGCTCACCAATTCCGGCTATAAGTTTCCGATGGGGCGCACCACCATCAATCTCGCGCCCGCCGACGTGAAAAAAGAAGGGCCAAGCTTCGACCTGCCCATCGCGCTGGGAATGCTGGCTGCGAGCAAACAAGTCGAAACGGATCAACTCGATCATTTTGTCGCCGTCGGCGAACTCGCGCTGACCGGCGGCGTGCGTCCGTGCAAAGGAATTCTGCCGATCGCGCTGCGCGCAAAGGCCGACGGGAAAACCGGACTGCTCGTCCCGGCGGAAAATGCCGCCGAAGCCGCGGTCGTCGCCGGCCTGCAAGTAATCCCGATCCAGAATCTCCGCGAGGCCGCGCAATTTCTCGAAGGCGAAATAAAAATCGCGCCGCTGAAAGTGGACATCGCAAAAATTTTCGAGCACGACCGCGACGAAGAAATTGATTTTGCCGAAGTCAAGGGGCAGGAAAATGTGAAGCGCGCCTTGGAAATCGCTGCGGCCGGCGGACACAATGTTTTGCTCATCGGTCCGCCGGGAACGGGAAAATCCATGCTGGCGAAACGGCTCGCGACTATTTTGCCGCCGCTGACTTTAGACGAAGCGCTTGAAACGACAAAAATTCACAGTATCGTCGGTCTTTTGAAATCGGGACAGGCGCTTGTGACGACCCGGCCATTCCGCGCGCCGCATCACACTGCGAGCGACGCCGGACTTTTGGGCGGCAACATCAATCCGACGCCCGGCGAGATTTCGCTCGCGCATCACGGTGTTTTATTTCTGGACGAACTGCCGGAGTTCAAGCGAAGCGTTTTGGAGACGATGCGTCAGCCGCTTGAAGAAGGCCGCGTGACGATTTCGCGCGCGGCGGGCACGATGACTTTTCCAAGTCAATTTATGTTAGTGGCCGCGATGAATCCAACTCCAGACGGAAAAATGCCGGGCGAAAGCAAATCATCGCCACGTGAAATCCAAAGTTATCTCGGTCGGATTTCCGGGCCGTTGCTCGACCGGATTGATCTGCACGTCGAAGTGCCGCAGGTGAAATTCCGCGAGATCTCCGGTGATAAAACCGGTGAGACTTCCGCGCAAATCCGCGAGCGGGTGATCACCGCGCGTCAGCGTCAGCAAAAACGATTCGCGCACAAACCAAAAATCACATGCAATGCGCGGCTAGGACCGAAAGAATTGAAAGAGTTTTGCGCGCTGGACGAGACGACGAAGGAATTGTTGAAGTCGGCGATGGCGCAATTGAACTTCAGCGCGCGGACTTACGACCGGATTTTGAAAGTGGCGCGGACGATCGCGGATTTGGCGGGCGCGGAAAACATTTCCAGCGAGCACATTTCCGAGGCGGTTCAATATCGCTCGCTTGACCGCCAGTTGTGGATTTGAAATATTTTTGAATCCAAAACAGCGGCTCGGCGCATCTCATTAGTGAACGATTCAATTCAACTGAAATAAATATTATGAAAAACACATCAAGCCTGTTTTTAACTCTGGTTTCGTATTTGATCATGCTGGCCACGATTCTCATCATGCTGTTCGCGGCGATGCCCTTGCCGCTCAAAGCGCAGACCAACGCGGAAATGGTTGCCACCAACGTTGCCGTCACGAACGCTACCGTGCCGGCAGTGGTTGAAAAATCTCAAGCCGCCCAGGCTCCACCGGCCGAAATTAACATTCCGGGTATTCACATTGGCAGCGCGAACACGCCTGAAGGAGAAACCTTTACCAGTGTTGTGGCTTTGATGATTCCGATTATTGCAATCGTGATGGGTTGCAGCATTCCCATCGTCATTGTTGGCCTCGCGTTTTACTTCCGCCACCGCAAAAATCAAATGCTGCACGAAACCGTGCGCACGATGGTGGAAAAGGGTGTGCCGATCCCGCCGGAAATGTTCCAAAAAACGGAACACGAATTCATGGAACATGATAAACCAAGGCGTCCGCGCAACGATTTGCGAAACGGCTTGCTGTTCGTGGGAATCGGGATTGGCATGGTCTTGCTCGCGGGAAAGGTGGGATATATTATTTTATTCATGGGCGTGGCATTTGTCGTGACTTCATTTCTGGAGAATAAAAATAAGAGCGACGACCAACCGCCCAAACAATAATCCGTGTCCTTTACCGATGCCGACCTCATCGCCCGCGTCCTGGCGCGCGAAGACCACAACGCCTTCGGTGAACTGGTGCGGCGCAATCAATCGCCCGTGCGCGCGTTCCTGACGCGCATGACGCGCGGAGATTCGCACCTGGCCGATGATCTGGCGCAGGAAACTTTTTTGAAAGCGTGGCAAAAATTGCAGACGTTCCGCGGTACCGCAAAATTTTCAACGTGGCTGTTCGGAATCGCGTTCAACGAATTTCGCGGCGCGGCGCGGCGAAGAAAGGAATTGGCGTTGGAAGACATGGCCGATTTGCCGCCGGAACTGGCCGAACCGCCTGCCGCCCCCAACAGCAACCTGCGCCTTGATTTGACGGAAGCCTTGAAGCTGTTAAATTCAAATGAGCGGGCGGCGGTTCTGCTTTGTTGTCAAAACGGTTTGTCGCATGAGGAAGCCGCGCGGGTTTTGGATTGCCCGCTCGGCACGGTGAAAACAAACATATCGCGCGGCAAAGAAAAATTGAAACGCCAATTGTCCTTATGAATGCGCCTGAAGAAAACGATCCGATCGACGCGCTGTTGCGCGAACAGAATGCTTATGTCGAAGACGGCGGATTCACCGCGCGGGTTGTCAAATCGCTTCCGCGCCGCCGCCGCGCGTGGCTGCGTCCGACACTTTTGCTTGGCACGACGGCAATCGGTTCGGCGCTGGCGGTTTTGTGGCTGCCGTGGAAAAATTTGCCCGTGCTTGATTTATCAACGTTGCACTCGCTCAATTCCCAGGTCTTGTTGCCGTGGGTGCTGGTGATTGTGGTCGTCGGCTCTCTCATTTGGAGCGCAATCGCCGCGCTTCAGTGGGAGGATTGACCTTGTTTGTCCGAATCCGGCGCGGCGATTTCCAGTTGCGCCTGCGCGCGGTTGACGAGCGCGAGCATGGTGACGGACGACGCGGCTTTTTTTTCCGCCTCCTGAATCCGCGCGAATTCGCCCAGCACCTCGGCGCGCGCGGGTTCGTCGCGCGTGGCGATTTCCTGTCCGTTCGAGGAGCGCATGGCGAGTAAAATGTCATGCGTGGTTATCCTGTCGAGCGGGCGTCCGGGCGCGTAACGGATTTCATGATTTCCGGAAACTTCGACGACAAGCCGAGCGGCGAGGAGCGTTTGCAAAACCTGTTGCGCGAGTTTTGTGGGGATTCCAAGTTCGATGGAAATTGTTTGCAACGAGACCGGCGGCAGGGCGTGTTGAAAATGCTGTCCGATACAGGTCATCAATCGCAACGCGATGAATTCACGCCCGCGCTGGTTCACGTTCTCGACGATTTTTTCCTGCAGATACGCCTTGCGGTTTTGAAACACATACGCGACCTGCGCGCCGAACAGCAAAATCGCCCACGAAAAATAAAGCCCGATCATGAACACGGGCACGAGGCCGAGGCTGCCATAAATCTTGCTGTTGGTGACAACCCGCGAGACGTAGAGGAAACCGAACATGTTGTTCAAATGCCACAACGAGCCGGCCACGATGCCGCCGACAAGCGCCGCACTGAAATTAACTTTCGTGTTCGGCACGAGTTGATAAACCAGCGCGAACGTGAACCACAAAACAACGAGCGGCAGAAATTCGAAAATCAAACTGCCGATGAAAGGCATGTTTGAGAGCAGGTCTTTGACGCTCTGCAGATGCGGGCCGCTCGCGAGGCCGAGCGCGCCGATGATGGCCAGCGGGCCGAGCGTGATGGTCGTCCAGTAAAGCACGACGCGCAGCAGCCAGTTGCGCCCGCGTGTGACGCCCCAGATGTCGTTGAATGTCGCCTCGACGTTGGCGAGCATCCGTATCGCGACGGCGACGAGCAGCAGCATTCCGACCACGCCGAGCGCGCCGCTTTGCGTGTTCTGCACGAAATCATGGATGCTTTTCGCAGCTTCCTTTTGCGCGGTGACAACACGCGTGCCTCCATCTGGATTGTCTGCGGCTGCGGCAATTGAATTTGTTGAGGCAACGGAATTCGTCCGCGTCAACGGAAAGGAAATGGCCGGCCCCAGATTCAGCGCGACGCCGGAACTGTTCGTGCTGACCGTCGCGGGCGGCATGATGTTGGAGACGAGTTTGTCGATCGCCTGGTAAATTTTTTGCTCGCCCTGCGTTTTGAGCAGGCTGCTTGTGACGCCGACGGCGACCGCGAGCAGCGGGATCATCGCCAGCAGCGTCGTATAGGACAGCGCCGACGCGCGGATGAGGCAGCGGTTGCGGACGAAGTTTTTTCCGACGAGCACGCAGAAATGCGCGAACCGTTCGAGCCGGTCGAATTCAAGTTCCGCGCCGGTCTGGGCGCCGGACAGGATTTTGAACAGGCGCAAAAATTTCTTTTTTGCCATGCGACGGACAACGCTAACAAAGCTCATCGCCAAGTCAACCGGCACGAATCCGCTTTATCGCCGGTGGGAAACGGGCAGAATGTCCGCAGGCATCCGTAGCTCAATTGGATAGAGCTTCTGACTTCGGATCAGAAGGTTGGGGGTTCGAGTCCCTCCGGATGCACCAGAATTTTTTGCGCGAAATTTGATTATGTCTGTGGCTTACAACCAACTGCTCGACGCGACGATCCAGCATCTGGAGGATTTGAAATCTCGCGGTGTGCGAAATGTCGCCGTCTCGCCGCAGACGCTCCGCTCACTTTCGCAACCGCCGCAAAAAAATTCCGCGCCGGTTCAAATTTCAAAAACTGAAACTGTTCTTCAAAATCCCATGCCCGCAAAACAATCCTTGCCCGAAAAAGCCGCCGCATTCTCTGAATTGCAAAAGCGCGCCCTGTCCTGCGTCAAATGTCCGCACCTCGCGTCGTCGCGCAAAACCGTCGTGTTCGGCGTGGGCAGCATTGACGCGCAACTGATGTTTGTCGGCGAAGCGCCGGGCGCGGATGAAGATGAGCAGGGTGAACCGTTCGTCGGTCGCGCCGGACAATTGCTCACGAAAATCATCGAGACGACGGGCTTGAGCCGCGCGGACGTTTACATCGCGAATATTTTGAAATGCCGGCCTGACACGCCCGGCCAGTCCGCCGGCAATCGCAAGCCGACGCCAGACGAAATGGCGACGTGCATTCCGTATCTGCACGAACAGATTGATTTGATCCGTCCGAAAGTTCTCGTTGCGCTTGGCGCGACCGCCGTGGAAGGATTGCTCGGAAAAACTCTCGGCATCACGAAACTGCGCGGCCAGTGGCAGACGTATCGCGGCACGCCGCTCATGCCGACGTATCATCCGGCGTATCTGTTGCGCAACCAGGCGATGAGCGAGAAGCGCAAAGTCTGGGAAGACATGCTGGCCGTGATGGAAAAACTTGGGATACCCGTCACCGAAAAACAGCGGAAGTTTTTTTTGAAGGCGTGATGTTAAAACAATTTTTCCAGCCGCTCATCGCGTGGTATCTCGCGGCGCTCAAGACCGCCGGTTATCCGGTCATCGTGCTGCTGATGACGATGGAAAGTTCCTTCCTGCCGTTGCCGAGCGAAGTCATCATCCCGCCCGCCGCGCATCTCGCAGACACGGGACAGATTCCGCTGGGATTCGCGGGCATTGTCATCGCGGGCGCGTTCGGCTCGTGGCTCGGCGCGACCATCATGTATTGGCTGGCGCGAATGGCCGGTCGCCCGCTCGTTTTGCGTTATGGAAAACTGGTTTTATTTTCGCCGGAAAAACTGGAGAAGGCCGAGCGCTGGATGTCGCATTACGGCGCGATGGGCGTGTTCATCGCGCGGCTGCTGCCGGGCGCGCGGCAACTTGTCGGCATTCCCGCCGGCATCGCACGGATGGATTACCTGAAATTTTCCATCTTCACGCTGCTCGGCTCGACGATCTGGTGCTCAGTGCTGTGCTACGTCGGCGTCAAGGCGGGACAGGACGAGAAATTGTTGAAGGGCGATTTGAGAGAAATTGTGTTGTGGCTCGGCGGCGCGACGATTTTTCTCGGCGCACTTTATTATTTTTTCGTCCACCGGCACATGAAGAAAAAGCAGTGACACGAATTGCACAAATTTTCACTGATTCAATTCGTGATAATTAGTGAAATTCGTGTCTGAATTCTTCGTCGCCGAAAATTGACTTCCGTTGTAAATTGCTTCCGTGCCAGTCAGTGATTCCATACGCAAAAAAATCAGTGCGTTGCCGCATAAGCCGGGCGTGTATCTGCATCGCGACCGGTTTGGCAAAGTCATTTACGTCGGCAAGGCGCTCAATCTGCGCAAGCGCGTCAGCCAGTATTTTCAATCCAGCCGGCGCATGGGCTGGGATTTGAAATTCAACGCGCTCGTCGAGGCGATCCACGATTTCGATTTTCACGTCGTCCGCAGCGAACCCGAGGCGCTCCTGCTCGAAAGCAAACTCATCAAGGAATTCAAGCCGCGCTACAACATCAGCTTCCGCGACGATAAAAGATTTCTGATGTTGAAAGTGAACCTGAATGATCCGATCCCGAATTTTTCCTTCGCGCGCTTCAAAAAAGACGACGGCGCGCGTTATTTCGGCCCGTTCGTCAATGCGACGGCGGCGCGCAATGTCGTCACGCTCGCGCAACGGCAATTTAATCTGCGCGGCTGCCGCGTGTTCACGCCGGGCGAGGCGGATTACAAGCATTGCCTTTACGCGCATCTGAAATACTGCACCGCGCCGTGCGTCGGCAACGTCACGCGCGAGCAATATCTCGAACAGGTCAAGGCCGCGTGCAGTTTTCTCGAAGGCCAGTGCCGCGAAATGCAGGAACAGCTCGAAGGCGAAATGAAAAAGGCGGCGAAGAATCAGGATTTTGAGAAAGCTGCGGGCCTGCGCGATTTGGTTCGCGATCTCAAGGACACCTGGAAAAAAACGGAAAAATTTGCGCGCATTCCGTATTCGTTGCCGGGAAATTTGCAGCCGCAAAACGATTTGGTCGAACTCGCGAACATTCTCGATTTGCCAACGCCGCCATTGCGAATCGAAGGTTTTGACATCTCAAACATCAGCGGAACTTTTGCCGTCGCGTCGCTTGTGAGTTTCAAGAACGGTCGGCCTGACCGCGCGAATTATCGGCGGTTCAAAATCAAAACCGTCGAGGGTCAGGATGACTTTGCGAGCATGGCCGAAGTGGTTCGCCGCAGATACTCACGGCTGCTGAACGAAAGCGTCGCGCCGACCCAAAAAACAAAAAATGACGACGACGGCCATGCCGTCCCGCAGGAACTGCAAACGCTCGTGAACGAAACGAGCCGGAAAGTGCGGCGCGGTTTGCCGGTGAAAAATGAGATTGGGAGGAACGCCGTGTCGGCGTCCCAAAATTCGGGGACGGCGACACGCCGTCCCTCCCAGATGACAAATTTACCGGATTTGATTCTGATTGATGGCGGCAAAGGTCAATTAGGCATGGCTTGCGCCGAATTGAAAAAACTCGGCCTCGAAAAAATCCCCGTCATCGGGCTGGCGAAAGAGTTTGAGGAAATTTATCTGCCGGGCAAAAGCGAACCGTTGCGGCTCGGCCTCGATCATCCGGCCGTGAAATTGTTGCAGCGCATCCGCGACGAATCGCATCGCGTGGCGAATTCCTACAACGCGCAGTTGCGGCTCAAAAAAATTTCGGAGAGCGTGCTGGACGAGTTCCCCGGCATCGGCGAGCGGCGCAAATCGGCGTTGCTGAAAAAATTCGGCTCGGTGCAAAGATTGCGGACGGCGACGTTGGAACAGCTCGCCGCCGTGCCGGGTTTCGGGGGCAAGGCGGCGGAGGAATTGAAAAAGTTTTTGGCGGCGCGCAGTTCGTTGTAAGATCAACTTCCTGCCGGTTTTTGAATTTCTTTTTTTGGTGGACACAAAAACCAAATAGAGACGAGGCTGAAAACAGCATTGGCAACAACCAATGATGAAACCAGCCTGAGCGCATTAAATTGCACCAAACATCCAATTAAATTTAAAAGCGCAAGCAATCGGATCATGCGGCGATCTTGCGTGATGCCACGAAATAATCGGATGCTTCCAATGACCCCGCACAGATAAATATATCCACCAGTTAGAGCAACAAAAATGCCGGAAAGAACAGATGAGGTCCGGCTGAAACTTGGAGCATGAACGCCGACAAGAATCGAAGGGGCTATCATAAATAACATCCATGAACAATATGCCAGCCAAAGTGCGCCAAAAATCCGGTTGATTCTTGCGGATTTATTTTCGCCCAGCCAGCCAAGGAATCCGCCAGCCTTTTTGAATTCCATTCTCAACAAACCGGCCTGTCCGATTTTCTGAACGGCGGAATTGAAAATCTCTTGTTCTTCCAATCCCGATTTCATCTGCCGCTCAATTTCTTCGCGCAGATGAATTTCCAATTCCTCCAGCGGCACGGGAGATTTGATTCCGGCGGCGAGCATTTGCCGCCGCCATTCCATGATTGATTGTTCGAGATTGAACATACCCGGACTATGCCTTGCGTTTTTTGAAACCGTAAATCGCCGTGCTGACGCCGATCAGGGTGATAATAATTCCCACCACCATTGGTATAACCACCTCGCTGTTCCACGCTTCGATCTGTCTGTGCTTGGCGAGTGCCGGAAGAAAGACTGCCGGACCAAACAACACAGCGAAGATACCGATTAAGATTATTAAAGTTCGTTTCATAAATGTCCTTTCACTTTTTTTGAATTCTTTCTTGAGCATTTTAGGTTGACCGATTCGCTGGGCGGAAATTTCAAAAGCCCTTTGTTCGTCCAATCCTGATTTTATCTGCCGTTCGATTTCCTCGCGCAAATGAATTTCCAATTCTTCCAGCGGCACGGGAATTTTAATTCCGGCGGCGAGCATTTGTTTCCGCCACCCCGCGATGGATTTTTCAAGGTCAAACATATTGATTCTTTCGCAATTCCGTTTTGTGGTTGCGCGGCTTTAATGTGGACAAAAAGAGCAGCAGAAACGACACAGCCCAAATGTAACAGCCGATTTTTAAATCCCGCCTGTTTTGCATAAACACCAGCAAAAGCAAAACATACGACCAAACCAAAACCAAAGCCGCAAGGTGCGAGAAACGCAACCACTTCAAAAAATTCACAGTCCGCGAAAGTCGCACCAGTAAAAGCGGCGAAGTAATCATCACTAGATTCGCTAAAGTCAACGATGCCAAATGGATCGTCCCCCAATTGCTATGCCAAAAACCCGACCAAGATACTGCGGTTGCCGATATGCCAGCGCATTTCCAGCCGGGTGCATTATCACCCAATGCTGGCAAAAAGAATGATACCGCAAATAATGCCCAAGCACTCCAAGCCAAAGGACGATTCCAATTTTCCGCGTCAATTTTCTTGAATTCCATTTTGAGCAGTTTGGTTTGACCAATTGACGCAGTAGCTGTTTCAAAAGCCTGTTGTTCATTTGATCCCGCTTTCATCTGCCTCTCAATTTCCTCGCGCAGATGAATTTCCAATTCCTCCAGCGGCACGGGCGTTTTGATTCCAGCGGCGAGCATTTGCTTCCGCCATTCCGCGATTGATTGTTCGAGGTCAAACATATTGTTCCTTTTTCAGGCCGGCCAAAACGGAATGAACGAGCGACCATTGTTCGTGGTGTTTGGCCATCGCCGTCTTGCCGTCTTTTTTGAGCGAATAATATTTTCGTTTCCGTCCGATTTCGCTTTCCGCCCAGCGCGACTTGATCAGGCCGCGATGTTCCATCCGGTGCAAAACGGGATAAAGCATTCCGTCCGTCCAGTTCAATTTGCCGTCGGAACGGGCTTTGACTTCCTGAATGATGGCGTAGCCGTAGCTCTCGCCTTTGGAAAGCAGCGACAAAATCAGCGGTTCAGCCGACGCAGCAACGAGTTCTTTACGAATCATAGGGACACGATACATAGACTTTATATGTATGTCAAGCGGAAAAATTTTCAGTGAGGTTCGTGATGTCACGCCAGCGATTTCATGTCTATCACGAAGCGGTATTTCACGTCGCTCTTGAGCAGGCGCTCGTAGGCTTCGTTGACTTTCTGGATCGGGATCGTTTCGATGTCCGAGACGATTCCGTGGTCGGCGCAGAAATCGAGCATCTCCTGCGTTTCCCGGATGCCGCCGATGATCGAGCCGGCGAACTGGCGGCGCTTGGCGAGGAGGTTGAACGCCGCGACGGGCAGCGGTTGCGGAGGCGCGCCGACGAGTATGAGCGTGCCGTCGCGCTTGAGCAGTTCCAGATATGAATTCACGTCGTGCTGCGCAGCAACGGTGTCGAGGATGAAATCAAAGCTGTTCAAATGCTTCTTCATTTCCGCTTCGTTTTTGGAAATGACGACTTCCTTTGCGCCCAAACGGATCGCGTCGTTCGCTTTTCCGGGCGAGGTGGTGAGCAGCACGACGTTTGCGCCGAATGCGTTCGCCAGTTTGACTCCCATGTGGCCGAGTCCGCCGAGTCCCACGACGCCGACTTTCCGGCCTTTGCCGATTTTCCAGTGGCGCAGCGGCGAATAAGTAGTGATGCCCGCGCACAGCAGCGGCGCGGACGCGGCGAGATTAAGGGATTTTGGAACACGAAGCGCGAAGGTTTCATCCAGCACGATGCTTTCGGAGTAGCCGCCGTAAGTGGTGCCGCCATGTTTTTTATCCGGGCTGTTGTAAGTGAAGGTCGGCCCGGCTTCGCAAAGTTGTTCTTCGCCCGCCTTGCACGATCCACATTCGCGGCAGGAATCCACCATGCAACCGACGGCGGCGAGATCGCCTTCCTTGAATTTTTTCACCTTTGAACCGGCCTTGGTCACGCGCCCGACGATCTCGTGTCCGGGCACACAGGGATAAGTCGTGCCGTGCCATTCGTTGCGCGCCTGATGCACGTCGGTGTGGCAAATGCCGCAGAAAAGGATCTGGATTTCAATCTCGACCGGATCGGGATTGCGGCGTTCAAACGAAAATGGCGCGAGCGGCGTGCTGGCGTTCACGGCGGCGTAGGCTTTGGTCTTGGGCATAAATTTTTTCAGGCGAAGCCGCGTTGACAACGCAGCCGTTCCGTTTACGAGGACGAATTTACGCCGGAAAGTTTTGTTGTCCAATGTTTGTTCCAAAAAGAATGGCGTTTCATTTCGTGGATTTCCTGCTTTAATTTTTCCGTGAACATCCAGGTGGCCGTTCTTTGTGACGCGGCGACGGACGACAACGGGAAATTAAACCTGCTCGGCGCGTTCGACACGATCTTCGCGCCGCAACTGCCCGCCGTGCATCCGCAGTGCGCGGTCGCGCTGCGGGTCGTGTTCATGTCCGGCGACGAGGGGCAGCACAAGATCGCGCTCAACTTCGTCAACGCCGACGGCCGCGCCATCATGCCGCCCATCGAATTGCCGGTGGCCGTCGCGCTGCCGGAGGACACGCATTTCATCACCCGCAACTTCATCATGAACATCCAGCACTTGAAATTTGCCGAGGCGGGCTTGTATTCCGTGGACATCAGGCTGGACGACCAATCACAGGCGAGCATTCCGCTGCTGATAAAAAATCTTCCGGCCAACCCTGTGGTTTGATTCCGCCGCGAAAATTTGAATTTGAACTTCGCGTCCGCGTTGCCATCATTCGCGCATGGCAAACGAACCAATCCTGAAACTTGACCTCCCCGGCATCAAAAAAGTCCGCTCCGGCAAAGTCCGCGAAGTCTTCGACCTCGGCGACAGCTTCCTGCTCGTCGCCAGCGACCGCATCTCCGCCTTCGACGTCATCATGCCCAACGGCATTCCGCGCAAAGGCGAAGTCCTCACGCAAATCTCGCACTTCTGGTTCGAGAAATTTTACGCGCTTGTGCCGAACCATTTGCTCGCGGGCGCAAATGATCCGCTGCCGAAAAACTTGCAGCCGTTCGCCGCGCAACTCGCGCGCCGCTCGATGATCGTGAAAAAGGCCAAGCCGCTCGCCATTGAGTGCATTGTGCGCGGCTATCTTTCCGGCAGCGGCTGGAAGGAATACAAAAAATCGCAGACCGTCTGCGGCATCAAGTTGCCCGCCGGCCTGACCGAATCCGCCGAACTGCCCGAACCGATTTTCACGCCGTCAACGAAAGCCGAGGCGGGCCACGACGAAAATATTTCGTTCGAGGAGGCGCAAAAAATTGTCGGCGCGGAACTCGCGAATCAAGCGCGCGACTTGAGTTTGAAGATTTACAAGGCCGGACGCGATTACGCCCGCCAGCGCGGTATCATCATCGCCGACACGAAATTCGAGTTTGGTTTGTTCGAGGGCAAATTGATTTTGATTGATGAAGTGTTGACGCCCGATTCCTCGCGCTTCTGGCCGGCGGATCAATATGCGCCCGGTCGCGGCCAGCCGAGCTTCGACAAACAATTCGTCCGCGACTATCTGGAAACTCTGGACTGGAACAAAACTCCACCCGGACCGAAATTGCCGGACGATGTCGTCGCCAAAACCAGCGCGAAGTATTTGGAAGCATATGAAAAACTAACGGGGAAGAAATTATGACGCCATGAGCGCGATCAAATTCGACACGATTGGTTATTGGTCAGAAATCAAACTGGAAATTGTCCGTGAATACGCTCAAGCATATTCGACCATCCTGACCAGCAATCGCCTGCATCACGTCTACATTGACGCTTTTGCCGGAGCAGGAATGCACCGGTCAAAAACCAAAGGCGAATTCGTACTGGGCAGCCCACTCAATGCGCTGGCGATTCAGCCGTCGTTCAAGGAATTTCACCTGATTGACTTGGACAGCACCAAAGCGCAGCAACTGCATCAACTGACCGAAGGGCAAAAGGGAGTTTTCATTTACGAGGGTGATTGCAATGAAGTTTTGCTCACGAAAGTTTTTCCACAGGTGCAGTATCCACAATATCGGCGCGGTTTGTGTTTGTTAGATCCTTACGGACTTCATTTGGACTGGCATGTGATTCAGACGGCAGGCGAAATGAGATCTCTGGAAATTTTTCTGAATTTCCCGGTGGCGGACATGAATCGCAATGTTCTTTGGCGCGATTCGGCTGGTGTTGATCAGCAGCAAGCAAGTCGGATGACCTCATTCTGGGGTGATGAAAGTTGGAAACAGGCAGCCTATGACACAACAGGAAATTTCTTTGGCTGGGAAGAAAAACAATCAAACGAATCCATTGCAGCGGCTTTTCAAGAGCGGTTGAAAAAAGTTGCAGGTTTTGCGCATGTGCCCGAACCTATTCCCATGCGGAACACAAAAGGTGCGGTGGTTTATTATTTGTTTTTCGCGTCGCCAAAACCAGTGGCGGCAAAAATAGTGAAATCAATTTTCGACAAATATCGTGACAAAGGAATCAAATAATGGCCCAGCAATCGTCAATTGAGTGGACTGAATCCACCTGGAATCCGGTCACAGGTTGTTCAAAGATAAGTCCGGGCTGCAAGCATTGTTACGCTGAACGAATGGCGATGCGTCTTCAGGCGATGGGCGTGGCCAATTACAGCAACGGTTTTGAGGTTACGCTTCACGAACACGCCTTGAGCCTGCCGTTGACTTGGAAAAGGCCGCAGACAATTTTTGTAAATTCCATGAGCGATTTGTTTCACAAAGACGTTCCGCTGGTTTTCATCCGTAAAATTTTTGCCGTTATGGAAGCTGCACACTGGCATCGTTTCCAAATCTTGACCAAGCGTTCTGAACGCCTTCTCGAATTGAGTCCAAAGCTCGAATGGACGCCAAACATTTGGATGGGGGTGACGGTTGAACACCCTGATTACGCTTACCGGATTGACCACCTCCGACAAACTGGCGCTCACATAAAATTTCTTTCGCTTGAGCCGCTTTTAGCTCCATTGCCACGATTGAAACTCAAAAATATTGATTGGGCAATCGTTGGCGGAGAATCCGGTCCGGGCGCACGCCCGATGCAAAAAGAATGGGTTTTGGACATTCGGAATCAATGTGAAAAAGCAGAAGTTGCTTTTTATTTCAAACAGTGGGGCGGAGTTTTTAAGAAAAGAACAGGGCGGGTTTTGGAAGGACGCACATGGGATGAAATGCCAGCGGCGGCAGAGCTTGTCGCAGCTTGATTCAAACACTCGTCGAAGATCTTTTGCAACAAATCGGTCGTAAAACTGTTCCACTATGAACAAGCCGGAGTTTTTGCAGTCCGGATGATGCCTCCGGCGTTTGGATGATCAATCGGGGAAAATTATGAAAACAAAAATCCTGCTGTGGAGTGTTGTTTCTGTTCTGGTTCTCGCGATTGCAGCCGGCGTCTGGTGGCTGCTTCGCCCGCAAACGATCACATTGAGCGACGGCTCGACGTTGAAATTGATAACGGTGAGTTACGGCAAGCAGCATAAAATTCCCAATATCAAAATGCTCCGCGGTCCGCGCGGCGGGACGGTTTTCAGGGACACCAACGACACGCTGGTCCTGTGGATCGAGCAGAAGCAAAAGGGCAACGATTGGCCGAATTATCAATTTTATGCCTATGACAAGGCGGGAACGGCGTGCGCATCGGATTGGGGAAGGAGCTCGTGGCAAATCAATCGAGGCGCGGAATTAGTGGCCGTCCGCTTCAGTGCGTTTCCCCGGCGCGGCGGGAAAATTTATCTGCGCATTCAGGAATGGAACCGGCAGACAGGCCGGCAGACGGTCAAGAACGCGTTTGTCATTTCCAATCCGGCACGCGGCCCGTTTCCGACGTGGTTTCCCGATTCCCTTCCGGACATGCAATCGGACGGCGATCTGGATGTGACGCTGAACAAACTGGTCTTCGGCGTGAAAGCTCCGTGGCAACGCAACAATTCAGCGCCGGATGACGCGATGAACAAAGGCATGCAGGTCGCCTTCGATGTCCAGCAAAACGGTCACACGGTGACGAACTGGCAGCCGGTGCAAATTGAAACCTCTGATGCGACGGGCAACCACGCGAATGGCTACGTCAACACGACGAGTCAGGGCGGCGAGCCGGAGACGCTTTATCAGTGGGGGCTTTGGCCGGACGAACCGGCGTGGAAAGTCCGCGTCGAAATGTCGCGCACGTCCGGTTTCACCGACGACGAACTGTGGACGGTCCAAAACATTCCGGTGGAGGACGGCAAGATGCAGAATTTTTGGAATGATGATTATGGCGGCAACCAGAGCAAGCCCGCCTTTGCCGAAACGACGCTCAACGGCGCTCATCTGAAAATTTTTTCGGTGAAACATTTCACGGACCAGCCGCAGGGTTCGCAGATGCAAGGCGCGGTGCAGATTCAACTCGACAAGCCGTTGGACGGAATGCGCATGACGCTTCTCAAAGTGACCGACGATCAAGGGCATGACATTCAAAGCTGGAACTGGGGCTGGGGCGGCAACGTTTACAGCTTCGGTTTCAGGGAGCTTGGCTCCACGAAAACCGTCAGTTTCACGATCGCGCTGCACAAAAGCCGGTTCGTCGAGTTCATGGCAAAACCGACCAAGCAGTGAACGAACTTGTTGAAGATTTTTTGCAATACCTGCGCCACGAACGCGGGCAGTCCGACAACACGGCGAAAACCTACGCCGCGCTGCTCGGCAAGTTCACCGATTGGGCGGCGAAACACAATCTCACGGACTGGAAATCGGTCGAGTTGAAACATCTCATGGCGTTCCTGCAATTCGAACGCGCACGTCCGCTCGCCGATGAGCCGAAGGAATCCATAAAACGTTTGAGCAGCGAAAGCGTCTATCTCGAAATCGCCGCGCTGCGCGCATTTTATCGTTTTGCGGAAAATGAAAAATTGCTGCCGGCGAACATCGCGGAAAACCTTTCGCTGCCGCGCCGCTGGAAACGTCTGCCGAAGGCACTGTCGAATGACGAAATCAAAAAATTGCTCGAACCGGAAAATCCCGAAACGCCGGAAAGTTTGTGCGACCAAGCGATTCTCGAACTCGCCTATGCTTCAGGTTTGCGATTGTCCGAACTGAAAAATTTGCGGCTGGAGCAACTTCATCTCGATGCGGGATTCATCA
Source organism: uncultured Bifidobacteriaceae bacterium (assembly GCA_964536285.1). GTDB lineage: Bacteria > Verrucomicrobiota > Verrucomicrobiia > Limisphaerales > UBA11358 > UBA11358. The sequence goes on along the minus strand of CAZHXG010000008.1, from coordinate 2,111 downwards.
ACGTCATCGGCAAGGGAAATAAAGAACGCGTTGTGCCAGTCGGACGAACGGCGGTTGCCGCGTTGAATCGTTTCATCGAAACGGGCCGGCCAAAATTAGTGACGCAGAAATCACCGGCGAATGTTTTTCTGACGAAGCGCGGCACGCCGTTCGCAGCGGTGACGCTTTGGTTGCATATTAAAAATCGCGTTCGCCGCGCAGGCGTGGAGCGTAACATGACGCCGCATATGCTGCGGCACAGCTTCGCGACGCACTTGCTGGAGCACGGCGCGGATTTGCGCGTAATCCAGGAACTGCTCGGCCACGCGAACATCAGCACGACGGAGATTTACACCCACGTCACGGGAAACCGTTTGCGCGAAATTCACAAAAAATTTCATCCGCGGGCGTGATTCGGAGAGACGAGTTCCACGAGTCTCCAGAATAAAGTTTGGGAACTCGTGAAATCCGTTCCCCGGACAGAAGTCATTCAAAATCGTAGATGACGGCCTTTTTGCAGATGCGCTTGAAAACTTTTTCCACGAACTCGACGTGTTGCGGGTGGATTTGATATGCCTGTTCCGCCTGCTTGCTTGTGAAAATCAAATTCAGCGCGACCTGATAGCTTTGCTCCACGACCGGGCGCGGACTGGGCGACATTTTGCCGACGTGAAAGTGCAGCACGCCGGGAATCGTTTTCAGATACTTGTTCGCGCCGGCGATCAATTCATCCGCCGCGTTCGGTTGCGCCGGATCCGTCCAGAAAATGACGACGTGTGAAAACATGAAATGATTGAACCACCAAGACACCAAGGCACAAAGAAAAATTTCTGCTTCGTGACTTTGTGTCTTTGTGGTTAAAATTTTTGGGATGAACAAAACTGCGTTGTTATTCGCCGGACAAGGCGCGCAAGTCGTCGGCATGGGCAAAGATTTGGTGGAAAAATTTCCTTCTGCGAAGGCATGGTTCGACCGCGCCAACGCAGCGCTCGGCTACGATCTCGCTTCGATTTGTTTCAACGGGCCGGAAGTCGAACTGACGAAAACTGAAAACGCGCAGCCGGGAATTTTTCTCGTGAGCTGGGTTTGCTTTGAACTGCTCAAGGAACAAGTGCCGAATCTGAAGTTTGAAGCGACCGCCGGTTTATCGCTCGGTGAATTCACGGCACTGACGGCGGCGGGCGCGATGAGTTTTGAGGACGGACTGCGCGTCGTCCGCCAGCGCGGACGCCTCATGCAGGAAGCGTGCGACGCGACGCGCGGCGGCATGGCCGCAGTCATCGGCCTCGACGAAGCGCCGACGCGCGAAGTTTGCGCGGAAGCCGGAGTTGTTCTGGCGAATCTGAATTGTCCCGGCCAGCTTGTGATTTCCGGCGAAGCGGGAAAAATTGCGAAAGCTGTCGAGTTGGCAAAAGCGAAAGGCGCGAAACGCGCGATTCCGTTGACGGTTGCGGGTGCGTATCATTCGCCGCTGATGTCGGGCGCGCAGCCGAAATTGAAAAGTGAACTGGGAAAAATAAAAATTTCCGAACCGATTGTGCCGGTGATTTCAAACGTGACGGCGCAACCGCACGGCGACCCGACGGAAATCGCCGCGCGATTGATCGAGCAGGTCACGTCGTCAGTGCTGTGGGAAAATTCGATGCGATATTTGTTGTCGCAAGGTTTCACGCGGTTCATCGAACTCGGACCGGGCACGGCGTTGAGCGGATTTATGAAACGCATTGATAAATCGGCGCAAATGCTGAACATTGCGGATGTAGCGAGCTTGGAAGCGACTGTCGAATCGTTAAATCGTTGAATGGTTGCATCGCGAATCGCTTTACGCTCCAATGTCGCCACCGATGTAACGATTCAACGATGTAACAAATTACTCTTTCACATGAGCCAACTTGCCAATCAAATCGCCGTCGTCACGGGCGCGGGTCGCGGGATCGGCCGCGCCATCGCGCTGAAATTTGCCGCCGAGGGCGCGGACGTGGTCTGCGTTTCGCGCACGCAGGAAAATTCCGAAAAAGTCGCGGCGGAAATCGGCGCGCTCGGACGCAAGGCGTGGGCGTTTGCCGTGGACGTGGCGGATTCCGCCGCCGTCAGCGCCGCCGCCGAGAAAATTCTGGCCGATTGCGGCAAGG
>CAZHXG010000007.1:0-76908 GCA_964536285.1 uncultured Bifidobacteriaceae bacterium | reverse complement strand
CAGGTCAAACCCGCCGCGCCCATGTCTTGAATTCCCGCGACGCAACCCGTCGCCAGAAGTTCGAGGCACGCTTCGCAAACCAGTTTTTCCATGAAAGGATCGCCGACCTGCACCGCGCCGCGCTGTTGCTCGGCGGATTCCTCGGTCAAATCTTTTGACGCAAACGCTGCGCCTGCGAGACCGTCGCGACCCGTCGCCGGACCGACGTAAAAAACCGGATTGCCGATTCCCTTCGCCGCGCCGCGTGCGATTTGTTCATGGCGCAAAACGCCGAGACAAAACGCGTTCACGAGCGGATTGCCTTCGTAGGATTTGTCGAAATAAACCTCGCCCGCGATGGTTGGAATTCCAAAACAATTTCCGTAATGTGCGATGCCGTTCACCACGCCGCTGAACAAACGCTTGTTATTTGCGATTTCAGATTTCGAACTGGAAAATTCCGAGTTGCTGCCGTTGGTGATCGGCCCAAAGCGCAGCGAGTTCACCGCGCACACCGGCCTTGCGCCCATCGTGAAAATATCGCGCACGATGCCGCCGACGCCGGTGGCCGCGCCTTGAAACGGCTCGACCGCGCTCGGATGATTGTGCGACTCGATCTTGAACGCGATGGCGAGGCCGTCGCCGATGTCAATGATGCCGGCGTTTTCCTCGCCCGCGCCGACGAGAATTTTCGGCGACTTGGTCGGGAACGTTTTCAACAGCGGGCGTGTGTTTTTGTAGCTGCAATGCTCGCTCCACATGACGGAAAAAATTCCCAGCTCGGTGTAGCTCGGCTCGCGTCCGCCGAGGATTTCCTTGGCGTGCGCGTATTCGTCCGGTGTGAGATTGTGCTTCGCGACGAGTTCGGGTGTGATGGCGGGTTCGGTCATCGGCAACGTATCCAATTTCAAAAACGACACCACATGATGCGCGATTTCATCGCGCAAAACAAGCAAATCAAAAAGGCAAATTGCAATTTCTTATGGGGAAAACACCCCATATCAAGTGCGAACGGGGACAAGCACAATTCCATCGCACTTTGTTCTCCGGGGAAAATGAATATGCTTAAAACGCGGCTGTTAAAAAACAAAAGATGAAAACGTCATTGCGAATTCTCAATCTGGAGGACAGCGTGGAAGATGCGACGTTGAATAATGCGATGCTCTCGGCGCGCTGGCCGGAGTGCGAGCTGGTACGCGTGGAAACCCGCGAGGATTTCATCGCCGCGCTCGATGATGGCGGCTTCGACATTATTCTTTCGGATTTCACGATGCCCGCTTTTGACGGCCGTCAGGCGCTGGCGCTGGCCCGCGAGAAGCGGCCGGAAGTTCCATTTTTGTTCGTCTCCGGCACCATCGGTGAGGATACGGCGATTGAGGCACTCAAAAACGGCGCGACCGATTACGTTCTCAAGCACCGGCTCCTGCGGCTGATTCCCGCCGTGGACCGCGCATTGCGCGAAGCCGAGGAGCACGCCGAATGTCAGCGCGCCGGGGAATCCATGCGCGAATCGGAACATAAATACCGCGAACTTTTCGAATGCCTCACCGACGCGGCGTTTCTGGCGGACGAGCAAAGCGGAAAAATAATTGACGCCAATCGCGCTGCTGAAAATTTGCTTGACCGCACGCGCGGGGAAATTGTGGGACGCAAAGAATCCCAGTTTCTAAAACTGGACAAGACCCGCGATCGCGTTGAAACGTCCGAAGCGGATCAGCCCTCATCGATAGCTTTTAAGTTTGATATGGATCGTCCCGACGGCGCCACGGTTTCCGTGGAAGTGCACACGACGCGGCTGAAACTTTATGGTCATCCACTGGTCTTGCGGCTTTGCCACGAACTCACCGAACGTTGAATCGGATTCAAAAGTCCTCAAGCCGCTTTCGCCGCCGTTTTATTTTGCAACGTGGCGATCATGCTCTCGAAAATAAATCTGCCGTCGTCGCTGCCGAGAATTTCCTCGCTCGCGCGGTCGGGGTGCGGCATGAGCGCGGCGACGTTGCGGCGTTCGTTGCAGATGCCGGCGATGTTTTGCAGCGAACCATTTGGATTTGCGCCGTCAGTCAGATTTCCTTTTGCGTCGCAGTATTGCCAGAGCACCTGGCGGTGGGCCACCAAGCGGTCGAGCGTTTCTATATCCGCAAAGTAGCAGCCTTCACCGTGCGCGATGGGAATTCTCAAAATTTTGTCCGCCGGAATTTTGCCCGTGAATGGCGTCTCGAAATTATTCGTCTTCAAAAAAACCTGTTCGCAGTGGAATTGCAGGTCGCGATTGCGGATGAGCGCGCCGGGCAGCAGTCCGGCTTCGCACAAAATCTGGAAGCCGTTGCAGATGCCGAGGACGAGGCCGCCGGCGTCGGCGAATTGTTTCACGGCTTGCATCACGGGGCTGAACCGCGCGATCGCGCCGCAGCGCAAATAATCGCCGTAGCTGAATCCGCCGGGCACGATGACGGCGTCGGCCTCGCCGAGCGAGGTGTCCTTGTGCCAGATAAAATTCGCGGCGTGGCCGAGCGCGCGGACGGCGTGGACGCAGTCTTGGTCACAGTTGCTGGCGGGAAATTGGAGGACGGCGAAATTCATTTTATTTTTCAACCACCAAGACACCAAGGCACAAAGGAAAAAACTTTTTCATTCTTCTTGGTGACTTTGTGTCTTGGTGGTTATTCGATTTCCAATCGGTAATCTTCAATCACGGGGTTGCTCAAAAATTTGTGCGCGGCTTCGTCGAGCGATCTGCGCGCGGCTTCCTTGTCGGTGGCGTCGAGTTCGATCTCCAGATATTTGCCGACGTGGACGGCTTTGATGCCTTTGTGTCCCATCTGTTCGAGTGCGTTCCGGACGGTTTTGCCCTGCGGGTCCACGACGGCTTTCTTCGGTGTGATGATGATTTTTGCTTTCATACTCGCGCAAAAGAATTTTGCGAAAAATTTTCGCGGTGCGCGAGAAATTTCTGGCCGCAAAAAAATTTCGCGCTGCAACAAACATTGAATTTCCCCGCGCTCTGCGCCATTGTTTGCGCATGGCTGTCACTGAAGAAAGCTCCAACGATTCGCCGGTTTGCAACATCAGCGAGACGCGCAAGCCCGTCGAACCTTGTTCCATCATCATTTTCGGCGCGAGCGGCGACCTGACCGCGCGCAAGCTCATTCCGGCGTTTTATCATCTCGCCAAGGACAAGCAGTTGCCGCCGGCGTATCGCATCATCGGTTTCGCGCGGCGCGACAAGACGGACGAGTCGTGGCGGCAGGAATTGCGCGCGGCGCTCGACGAGTTTTCCCGCACGAAACCCGTGGACGAAAAAGTCTGGAAGGAATTTTCAGCGAACCTGTTTTACTGCCAGGGCGACCTCGCGGACGCGGCGGCTTACAAAAAACTCGAGGAGATGCTGACTTCGTTCGGCAGCGGGCCGTTGCGCGAGAACCTGCTTTTTTATCTGGCGACGCAGCCGAGCCAGTTCGGCGAAGTCATCGAACGGATTCATCGCGCCGATTTGCTACAAAAGAACGGGTCGGGCTGGCAGCGCATCGTCATCGAGAAACCGTTCGGCCACGACCTCGCGTCCGCGCGCGCGCTGAACGCAGAGCTGACGCGCTACGCGCACGAGTCGCAGGTCTGCCGCATCGACCATTATCTCGGCAAGGAAACGGTGCAAAACATTTTGATGTTCCGATTTTCCAATTCCATTTTCGAGCGGCTGTGGAATCGCGATTCGATTGACCATGTCGAGATCACCGTCAGCGAAAAATTCGGTGTCGGCGAGCGCGGCGGTTATTACGAAGAAGCCGGCGCGCTGCGCGACATGGTGCAGAACCACATGCTGCAAGTCCTATCGCTCGTGACGATGGAGCCGCCTGTGTCGCTCGAATCCGATTCCATCCACAATGAAAAAGTGAAACTGATGCGATCCATCCGCCCGATGACGCCTGACGACGTGGAGAAACAAGTCGTGCGCGGGCAATATTTCGCCGGTTCGGTAAACGGCGAACCCCGACCCGGCTACCGGCAGGAGCCGAAGGTGAAACCCGATTCCAACGTCGAGACTTACGTCGCGTTGAAGCTGCTCATTGACAACTGGCGCTGGTCGGGCGTGCCGTTTTACTTGCGCACGGGAAAATACCTGCCGCAAAGCGCGAGCGAAGTGCGCATCCAGTTCCGCCGCACGCCGCATGTTTTGTTCGCCGTGCAATGCGGACAAAAGCTCGATGCCAACGCGCTCACCTTGCGCCTTCAGCCGAATGAAGGGATTTCCCTGCACTTCAACGGCAAAATTCCCGGCATCAGCGTCAGCGTGCGTCCCGTGCGGATGCACTTCAGCTACGACGCCGAGTTCGGCGCCTACACGCCCGAAGCCTACGAACGCCTGCTGCTCGACGCCATCGTCGGCGACGCGACGCTTTTCATCCGCCGCGACGAAGTCGAAACCGCGTGGCAGATTGTGGATTCGATCCGCGCCGGTTGGGATGGCAAACCGCTGACGAACCGCGAATTTTACGCCCCCGGAACGTGGGGACCGATCGCCGCCGACGATTTGCTCGCTCAAAGCGGCCACGAATGGCACGAGCCGCAGGTGATAAAATAAATCTCAAATGGCGAATTTCGAATTACTTTCCTTCGCCAACGCTTTGCGACATGTGCAAAGCCGTGGACAAAGCGATGCAGATCGAAAATATTCGAGCCGTGGAAAAATTGAAACGATGAGCATCCCCAATTTCCGAATCAATCATGGCTGAACGCGATTCCATCCACTGGTCCGGCTCGGGACGGTTGCGCGGCGGTCGTGGCGGCATCTGGTTTTTCATCACCGCTGTGCGCGTGTTGGGATTGCACCTCACTTACATTTTGACCATCCCGCCGGCGGTTTATTTTTCCTTCGTCTCGCCCGACGTGCCCGCCACGATGGAATATCATCGCCGCATTTTCGGCGAGTTGCCGTGGTGGAAACGCCGCTGGCTCGTGTTCAGACATTTTCTGTCGTTTGGCCGCGCGCTGATCGACCGGCTCGCGATTCTCGGAGGCGACATAAAACATTTTTCGTTTTCATTCGACGGCGAAAAACATTTGCGCGACGCCGTGGCCGAGGGAAACGGCGTGCTCTTGCTCACGGCGCACGTCGGCAATTGGGAAGCCGCCGGCCAGTTGCTTTCGCGCCTCGACGTGCCGATCAACGTCACCGGCTTCGACAACGAGACCGCCGAGATCCGTTCGCTGCTCACGCAGGCTTCCATGCAAAAATTCCGTCTCATCCCGCTGACCGGTTCGCCGACCGACACGCTTCCGCTCGTCGCCGCCATGCGCCGCGGCGAAATCGTCGCCATGATGGGCGACCGTCCCTACGGCAGTCCGTCCACGCGCATTCCGTTTCTGGGCGGCACGGCGTCGTTTCCGGTCGGCGGATATGTGATGGCGGCCATCGCCGGCGCGCCGCTCGTCCACGTTTTCAGCCTGCGCGAACCGGGCGGCCATTATCACTTTTTCGGATTTTCGCCGCAGCGCCCGAAAATGCCGTCGCACAACGAACGCGACGCTTATTTGAAAAATTGCGCCATGCAGTTTGCGGACAATCTGGAAACCGTCGTCAAACGTGACCCTCTCCAATGGTATAATTTTTATCCGTTTTGGGAAAAATCAGAATCGCCGCCGCCGCAACCAAAACCCGCAGTCCAACCATCCGTCGCCATGGAAAATCTGCTTCCGCACCGCGCGCCGATGCTGTGGATTGACGTGCTGACCGATTGCACGGACACGACCGCGCGCGCGACCGCCACTTTCCGCGCGGAACATTTCGCCGTCGCGGACGGCGCGATTTTGGAAACCGCCATCATCGAAGGCGTCGCGCAAACCGCCGCCGCGGCTTTTGGGCAACGGGCGCGGAACAATGGAAAAGCCGGCGCGACGGGTGACGGAATGCTCGTGGCCGTTTCCAATTTCAAAATCCATTCGCGCGCGCCGCTGGAAAAAGTTTTGCAGATCGAAATTCTCGAACGCAAGCGCCTCGGCCCGATGATAATGATTTCCAGCATCGTTTCGAGCGAGGGACAAACGATCGCCGCCGGAGATTTGACTCTCTATGCGTGAGCCGGTGGCCATTGCCGGTTGCGGTGCGACGACCGCCGTCGGTCGCGGCGTGGATGCGTTGCGTTGTGCACTGCGCGCAAACGCCAGCGGCCTTCGCCTTTCGGAAAAATTCAATCATCGCCGTTTCCAATCCAGCATCGTCGGAGCAGCGCCGCAAAATGGAACCGATACGGACAATCCCGTCTGGAACCTCGCGACGGAAGCCTTGGAAGAAGCACGAAGTTCGGCGTCCGAAGTTTTAAGAAAAATTTCTCCGAAACGAATCGGGCTCGTCCTTTCAACGACCAAAGCCAACGTCGAGGCGCTCGAAAGACTTTCTGAAAACCGTCCTTGCTCCGAAACAGCACAACGACATTTGCGCGCCGATTTTCTCGCGGCGGATTTGGCGGCGGAGTTCGGCGCGCGCGGCCCGGTTCAATGCGTGTCCGTCGCGTGCGTTTCCGGATTGGTCGCGATTCAGCAGGGCGCGAAACTGATCCAGCGCGGCGCGGCGGACGCCGTGCTCGTTGTCGGCGTGGATCATTTGTCCGCGTTTGTCGTGGCCGGATTCACCGCGTTGAAAGCGATTGATCCAAACGGCTGCCGTCCCTTTGACAAAGACCGTTGCGGTTTGAGTCCGGGCGAAGCGGGCGCGGCGATTGTTTTGGTTCGCGAAAAATTAGCGCCAAGTTCTTCAATCAAAATTCTCGGCTGGGGCGGCAGCAACGACGCGAATCATCTGACGGGCCCGTCGCGCGACGGCTCGGGTCTGGCGCAGGCGATCCGCAGTGCGCTGAAAATGGCGGAACTCCCGCCGCGTAAAATTGATTACATAAATGTGCACGGCACGGGTACGCCTTACAATGACGCGATGGAATCGCTCGCGCTCCAAAATATTTTTGGCGATGCGTGTCCGCCGTTCAGCGGCGCGAAAGGAATGTTGGGTCACACGCTCGGCGCGGCGGGCGTCGTCGAAACCATTTTGTGTGTGATTGCGATGCGCGAAAAATTTCTGCCCGGCACACCCGGTTTGAAAATTCCGGCGGAAGGCGTGCCTGCCAGCCTTGTGCGTGAATCGAGGCCGCTTGAAAAATTAAATCGCGTCCTGAAACTCAACACCGGATTCGGCGGCGTCAACGGCGCTCTCATCCTCGGCTATGAATAAAATTTTTATCGCGGCAGCAAATCAAGTCACCGAGACCGATTTGAAAATAGCCCGAGTTGGATCGCGTTTTGGCCGACTCGATTTGCAAAGCCGACTGGCGTTGTTCGCCGTCGAATCGCTTGGCATCGACTTTCAAAAATTCCCGCCCGATAGCGTCGCGATTTGTCTCGCGGCAAAAACCGGTTCGCTCTCCACCGATGCCGAATTTTGGAATGGACGCGACGGCATTGGTGGACCAAGCCCAACTTTATTTGCGTATACGCTGCCGAGCGCAGCCATCGGCGAAATCGCGATCCGCCATAAATTGACCGGTCCCAATCTGTGTTTTGTCGGCGATGACAAAATTTTGTTGCCCGAAGCCGCCGATTTGATTCAGCGCGGTGAAGCGGATGCTTGTGTCTGTGTTTATTGTGAAACTGTCACTGGAACAGCGGCAAAATTGATTCAAATTTCACCGTCGGCAAACGCGCGGGCGATTTTCTTGCAGCGCGGCAGCAAGGGGTTGCGCGAGTTGACGGAATTTGACCGTGACATGAAATCGCTATGTGTTAGTTTTTCCGCGCGCAAAACTTCCAGTTAAACTGGCCATGAACATTTCGACGCACGAACTCAAAACGAGAATCATCGAATCGCTTCGCTTGCAGGACATCACGCCTGAAAAGATTGACGACGATGCTCCGCTCTTCGGAACGGGGCTGGGTTTGGATTCCATTGACGCGCTCGAACTGGTTGTGATGCTGGAACGGGATTACGGCATCGTGATCAAAGACATCGCCGAAGGCCGGCCGGCGTTCAGGTCCGTGCGCACGCTGGCCGACTTCATCACGGCCAAGCGCCCCAAATAATGGCCGTGCGCTTTCCCGTCATCACCGGCCTCGGCCTCGTCAGCGCAACCGGCTGCGGCGTGGAGGAAAACTGGCGCGCCATCACCGCCGGCCGGAGCGGGCTGAAACTGCTGACACTTTTTCAATCGTCGCGTTATGAAAAAAGTCCCGTCGGCGAAATCCAGTTCGACCTTTTAAAACTGGGCGCTCCGACACACAGTTCGCGCAGCGACAAACTCGCATGGCTCGCCGCGCGCGAAGCGATTGCGAATTCCAAAATCAATTTTCAAAATTGCGGCGACCGTTCGGGTGTGATCTTCGGCAGTTCCGTCGGCGGCTCGTTCGACAGCGAAAAATTTCCCATCAAACTCATCAAGGAAGGAAAAATCCGGGCGCGGCTGACGCGATTCCACGAATGCGCTTCGATGGTGGATTTGATTGCGGATGGGTTTGGATTGTTCGGTCCGAGCATGGCGATTGCGACTGCGTGTTCCTCCGGAGCGCTTGCCATTGCGACGGCGGCGGAAATGATCCAGGCTGGCGAAGCCGACGTGATGCTTGCCGGTGGCGCGGATTCGTTGTCACGAATGACATGGGGCGGATTTCATTCGCTGCTGCTGGTGGATTCCGAAGGTTGCCGTCCATTCGACGCGAACCGCGCGGGAATGAGTTTGGGTGAAGGCGCGGCAGTTTTAGTTTTGGAATCCGAAGAGTCCGCACAAAAGCGCGGCGCAAAAATCCTGGCGCGACTCGTCGGCTGGGGTGCGAGTTGCGACGCATATCACGTCACCGCGCCGCATCCCGAAGGCGCGGGCGCGCTCGCCGCGATGCAGTCGGCATTGCGACGCGCCGGTCTCGAACCGTCGGCGATTGATTATGTCAACGCGCACGGCACTGGCACACGCGACAACGACCTTGCAGAAGCGAATGCGCTGAAGAAATTATTCGGCGACCGCGTACCGCCCTTTTCCAGCACGAAAAGATTTTTCGGTCACGCACTTGCCGCAAGCGGCGCGATGGAAGCCGTCGTTTGCGTCGAGGCATTGCAACGTCAGGAAATTCCACCCAACCCCGGCTTTTCCACGCCCGATCCCGCCATCGGATTGCAGCCCGTTGCCAGTTTGCAGCGCGCGCCGTTGACGCATGTGATGAGCAACTCGTTCGGTTTCGGCGGCAACAACGCCGTGCTGATTTTTTCCAAACCTGAAACAACGCCGCGAACGTTGTCATCAAAACCGGTGACGGTGGCGGTGACAGGATTGGGCGTGATCGGGCCGGGAACCATTCGCGTTTATGAAATCGGCACGCCGCTGCCAGCCGGAAAAATTTCAGTTCATGATTGCGACGCGCTGATAGATTCCGCGTCAATGACTCCGAACCAGCGCCGCCGGTTGAGCCGGATCATCCAGATGGCGATTTTGGCCGCGCGCCGGAGCCACAAACCGGACGCGGCGCAGCGTCTCGCCGTGGCGATGGGCACGGGTTTTGGCTGCCTCGAAGACGGCGCGGCGTTCATCGAAAATTTGATTTACAAGGATGAGCGCGAACCGATGCCGACGCGGTTCGCCAGCTCGGTTCACAACGCTCCCGCCGCGCTCATCGCCATTGATTTCGGCGCGCGCGGCTTGAATTCCGCGCCGACCGCCGGGGAAATTTCTTTTGAAAGTGCATTGTGGCAGGGGATTCACCAACTGTCGGCGGACGAAGCGGATTGCGCGCTGGTCGGTGCGGTGGACGAGTTGAACAAATATCCGTTGAGTATCGGCCGACGCTGGGGAATTTGGAATGAACGAACCATTCCCGGCGAAGGCGCGGCTGTGGCGAGCATCCAACGGACGGAAGACGCGCCATCTTCCCTCGCGCGCGTGACGGCGGTACGGCTCGGCCGTTATCGCCGGCCATTCAACGCGGAACGTGAAGCGGAGTGGATCGCGTTGGCGGTTGATCTGAAAAAAGTGGATGTCTTTTTGAGCGGGGCGAAAAGCTGGACGGTCATGGAAAAATTTTATGAAGGAGTTGCTGCCGCGCTGTCGTCGCGCGCCGGGCGAAAAATCGAACATCAGACTTACAAGCAACTCTGCGGAGAGTTTTATGCCGCGTCGGCCTTCGGATTTTCCGTGGCGGTAAATCTGGTTCGCGACCGGCAGGCCGGCGTGCTGCTTTACACGCTGTCGCCACGTGGAGCGAAAGCGTTGTGTTTCGTCCAGCCATGAGCCGCTTTCACAAAATTTTGATCGTCGCGTTGCTGCTTTGCGTCGTCACATTCGCGTTCGGTCAATTTATTTTGTTCGGTTTGATAAACGTTGCGTTCCTGATCGTTTTCGGACTCGGCGTCGCGTTTCCGCAATTGAGTTTGTTCGGTCCGTTTGTGTGTCGCGGCGGCAATTCGCGACGTTGCGTGGCGCTGACGTTCGACGACGGGCCGGACGCGCGCTCGACACCGCAGTTATTGGAAATGTTGCGCGAAGCAAAGATCAGCACGGCGTTTTTCTGCGTCGGCAAACGGATTGAGGCGAATCCCGAACTTGCAGCGCAAATTGTGCGCGAAGGGCACCTGCTGGAAAATCATTCTTACGAGCATAGCAACCTCACGAATTTTTTTTCCGGCGCGCGGTTGAAAACCGAACTGGAGCGGACCCAGGCCGTTATCAAAAAAAATTCCGGCATCGCTCCAAATTTTTTTCGTCCGCCGATGGGGCTGTCGAATCCGAAAATTTTCCGCGCGGCACGGGAGCTTGGGCTGACGGTCGTCGGCTGGTCGGTGCGAAGTTTCGACACGATTTTGTCGAATCCCCAAAAAATCGTCGCGCGGATCACTCGGCGGCTCGAACCGGGCGCGATCATTTTGTTGCATGACGGCAACATTCCCGCCGAACGTTTGGTGACGACAGTGAGATTGCTTTTGGCTAACTTGCGCGAATTGGATTATGAAATCGTGCGTCTGGACGAATTGTTGAAATGAAAAAAAATCTTTTTTTAACGGTGCTGCTTTTTTCATCCGCGTTGTTTGCGGCTGACGATTCAACATTGCAGCCGGTGGCCGATCCGCAGCCGGTTCTTCAAAATCTCCAGGAAAAAATGGCTTCGCTGCAATCGGTCTGCCTGGATTTCACGCAGGAGCGGCATTTAAAACTGTTCACCGAACCGCTCAAGAGCGAAGGTGTCATGCTGATTGACAAGCCCGGCCAAATCCGCTGGGAAACGACGGCGCCGTATCAATCAATTATGATGGGCGACCGCAAGTCCGTGGCGCAGTTCGAACGGACGGCCGGCAAATGGGAAAAATTGAAGATCGGATTTCCGCAAATGTTGCGGCGCGTGATGGACCAGATGGTCTTGATGCATCAGGGCAAACTTGACGCGCTGACCGGCGATTACACAATCTCGGTCGCCACCGGCGGCATGACGGTTTTGACCCTGGTGCCGAAGGATGAAAATGTCCGCTCAGTGTTGTCGTCGCTGGAAGTGCGGCTGTTGCCCGATCTTTCGGCGACGCGCGAAGTCGTCATGAACGAGCCGGGCGGTGATTTCACAAGAATCATTTTTACAAAGGAGTTGCGGAACGTGAAATTTCCGGCGGGCACGTTCGATCAATCCAAACCGCTGGATATTGCCGCCGTGAAAACGGCCGTGGGCGATGCGCCTTAAAATCTTTTCATTGCTTCTGCTTTTGCTGACGGTCGGATGTGTCACAACGCCGCCGCCGGAAAATATCCCGCGCGCGGCGCTTTCGTTTCCTTCGGAAGCCCTGATGACGCAACGCGCGGTGCTGACGGTGCGCGGGAGGCAATTCACGTTGAACGGCTATGTCGCAAAGAGCGAGGCGCGCGGACTCCGGCTTGTCGTCACGGAAAATTTCGGCGACGTGCTGGCGGACGTTTTGGTGAAACCGGACGGCGGCGTATTCGTGGTTCAGGCGAAGCCGCCGTTGCGCGCGGATTGGGTGGATCGCTACATCGCCGCCGACCTGAAATGCATTTTCGGCAACGGAATGGAAACGAATTGTCCGGTAAAGATATTGAGTCCGACGCATTCTGTGATTCAACGGCGCTGGTATAAACTGGACTTGCAGATTGTGGAGATCAAACCCGGCGCGCAACCGCCCGGATTATTCGACGAAATACCATGACGATGCGACATTCGATTGCCGCCGCGCGAAAAAAAAGTCAGCCGGTTCAGGCTGACGGCTCCAGCGCGTTTGAATTCCAATTCAGCGCGGACGATCCGGTGTTCGCAGGCCATTTTCCGGGTCGCCCGATTTTGCCGGGAGTGTTTCAACTGGAAATGGCGCGTGTCGCGGCGGAATCGGTTTTGGATTGCCCTCTGATTGTCCGCGAAATCCGAAAGGCGAAGTTCCAACGACCTGTTTTGCCGGACGAAACGGTGCGCGTGGAACTGAAATTGTCGGAGAAAGACGGCATCGTGGAGGCCCGTGCCGGATTTTCTGTTGGCGGACAGCCGGCGGGTGAAACGATTTTATTTTTGTATCGCGAAAAATGAAAAAATGGCTCAAGCGGATTTTTTTCGGCGCGGTGTTTCTCGTGCTGGCCGGATGGCTCGCGGCGGTTTTGATCGTGCGGCACAGCATCGCGCGACCGCCGCCGCTGCCCGCCGACATTTCGATCATGTCGCTCAAGCCGGAAGCGCGCGACGGAAAAATCTGGCTCGGCAAATCATGGGTCGGACAGCGCGAAGGGTTGACCGTCGTTTATTTGAAGGGCTCGCCGTTCGAGATTGGCTATGCCGATGGCGTTTTGATGCGGGACAAGATGCACACGCTGGAGGATGAATTCGTCAAGATGATCCAAGGCTACGTGCCGCAGCATTGGGTGATGGAGTTGCTGAAAAATTACGTCATCTATCGCAACCGCCACTTGAGCGATTTTGTTCCGGCGGATTATCGGATGGAAATTTACGCGACGACGCTTGGCTGCGGAGACGCTCATCCCGAAGAAGGCCCGTTTTACAATCGCCTGCTCAATTATCATGCCGCGCACGATGTTTCCTACATGATGATTGACAATCCGCTCATTTCGCGCGCGGGCTGCACGGCGTTCGGCGCGTGGGGAAACGCGACGACGAACGGCGATTTGATCACCGGGCGGAATTTCGATTGGGAAGCCGCCGAGGTTTTCAGTCGCGACCGCGTCGTGGAGATGTGCGAGCCGGACAACGGAATCCCGTTCATCTCGCTTTCGTGGGCGGGAATGGCCGGAGTCGTGTCGGGCATGAACCGCGCGGGGATTTCCGTGACGGTCAACGGCGCGCCGTCAAGTCTGCCGAAGGAAGCGGCGACGCCGGTGGCGATTGTCGCGCGCGAAGTTTTGCAAAACGCGCGCAATCTGGACGAGGCGCTGAAAATTTTGCGCGACGCAAAAGTTTTCGTTTCGACGATCTGGCTGGTCGGCAGCCGCGCCGATGGAAAATTTGTCGTCGTGGAAAAAACTCCCGGCGCGACGAACGTGCGCGAACCCGAAGGCGACACGATCGTCTGCCCAAACCATTTTGAGACCTCCGGATTCAAGGACGGCAAGCGCAATCTGGATTACATGAACGAAGCGACTTCCGTTTCGCGCGAGAAACGCATGATGGAATTGCTTCAACAGAATCAGGGCAAAATAAATCCCGCGCTCGCCGTGGACATTTTGCGCGACCGGAAACTGCCCGGCGGAATTTTTGCAGGCGACGGCCATCGCAGTTCGCTCAACGCGCTCATCGCGACGCACGCGACCGTGATGGATTTGAGCGACGGGATTTTTTGGGCGGCCTCGCCGCCGAACCAGCTCGGAAAATTTGTCGCGTTCGACGTGAACGATTTTTTCCGCGAACTTCCCGACAAGACCGTGCCTGCGGACGCGATTCTGGCTACGGGTGAATACGAAAAAGCGAAGCAGTCCCAAAAATGTCTGGCCGACGGTCAGCGCGCTTTGAAAAACAAGGATGCACAAACGGCATTGGATTTTGCGGAGAAGGCGGAATCGTTGAACCCCGGTTTTTACCAGAACGCGATGTTGCAGGGACGCGCGCTGCTGGCTTTGGGCAAACGCGATGAAGCGGCCAGGGCTTTTGAATCCGCGCTGTCGGAGCAGCCGGCTTTTTTGAAAGAGAAACAGGAACTCGAAAGTTTATTGCAACAAGCCGGCCATGCGAAGTAACTTTACTCCCCGAAATCATGCAGGAAATTTATCGAATCACACGAAGCTGGAAGTTCATTCAGGCGTTGCTTGGTTTTGGCGCGACGCTTTTTCTCGCGTTGCCTTACCTGCGCCGGACGCATGGCTTGAACCGCTTGCAACCAGCGCAAAAGTATCTGTTCGTCTCCAACCACGTCAGCCTGCTCGACACGATTTTGCTGGGCGGGCTGTGCTGGCGTTCCGGTTGTTATCCAATCCTGACGCTGGGCGACAAAAATGTCTGGCACGCTTCATGGACAAAAAAAACCTTGAGCAGCAAGATCGGTTTTCTCGTCGAACGCGGGAAACTCAACCCGAATCGCATCCGGGAATTGCAGGCGTTTGGCCGCTGCGGAAAAGAATTTCATCTGGTGGTCTTTCCCGAAGGCACGCGCGGCGACGGGGTCAACGTCGGCTCGTGTCAGCCCGGAATTTATTTCATCGCGCAGGAGGCGCGCCTGCCCATCGTGCCGGTATTCATCGAAAACATGCAGTTGGTTTCGACCAAGGGCGGACGGTTTCATCCCATCGGCGGGTTGAGGAAAATTGAAGTGCATTATGGCGAACCCATTGAGCCGGAAAAATATCTCGGTCTGCCGCGCGAGGAATTTCTGGAACTTGTGCGCCGGGGCATCACGACGGCCCGACAGTCGCGACCAGCAGCACATTCGAGTCCCGTCCCGCTTCGCGTTTGATTTCCCAACCGGCGAATCCCGCGCGCTTCAACATGGTTTCAATCTCGGCAAGGCTTTGAAAGTGCAAGCCTTCCTTCGTTTTATTGAGACTGAATCGCGTGGCAAATTTTTCCCAGCGATGAACGCGTTGATGCGCGTCGCCTTCCGCCTTTGCGCCGTCGCGCAAAATCAATTTTCCGCCGGGTCGCAACGCACGCCGCGCTTTGTCCAAAATCGCCTGCTGTTTTTCCGGCGTCCAGTAATGCAAAACGTCGATCAGTAAAATTGCGTCGCAAGCCGGATATTCAAATTCAAGGATGTCGCCGGATTCGAATTTGATGCGCGGATTTTCCGGCGCGGTGCGTTGTGCCACGCGGATTTTGTCCTCGTCATAATCCACGCCGAGAAAACTCCGGCCGTCGGTGAAACTGGCCAACCAGTGCGTCGCGATTCCATAACCGCACCCGAGGTCAAGGACAAATCCCTGTCGCGGCACGACTTTGTCCAGCGAGAGAAAAACCGGATCGAGTTTCATTTTCCAATGAACGAACTGTTCGGTGAATTTTCCCTGATAACGGTAGAGCCGTTCCACTTTGCGCCGGACGGTTCGCGGCGTGTTGAGTTCGTCCAATTGTTTTTGCAACGCGTCGCGGACGATTTTTTCACAATGTTGCGTCAACGCGAGACTGCCTTTCGAACAATCGAAATTTTGCGGCGTGATCCGCGGCAGTGCGCGGACGACGGCATGATACGGCTCGAACCAATACGCATCGCGCGGCATGCCGGTACAAGTGTCGCACAAAATGACCGGGAGGATTTCCTGATTCAATTCGATCGCGAGTTCAAACGCGCCGCGATGAAAGCGCTGGAGAAAACCGTCCGGTGAACGCGTGCCTTCGGGATAAAAATGCACCGACGCGCCTTCGGCCAGCCTTTCACCACAGCGGCGCAAAGTCATTTCAGGGTCGTTCGGCTCGACCATGACGTGGCCAAGGATTTTGCAGCCGATGCCGAGGAACGGCGCGTCGAAGACACGTTTCTTTGCCGTCTGCCGCACGTCGCCGGGCAAACTGACGACGAGCATCACGTCCACCGCCGATTGATGATTGCTGATGACGATGCACGGCGGCGAAAATGTTTCGGGCGAAATATTTTTGAATTCCAATTTGCCGAACGGCATCCATTTCACGACGCCGCGCGCCATCCAGCGTGTGGCGCGTCGCAGTTGATCATCGGCTGTGCACGGCGAAAATATTTTCAGCAACGGTCGCAAAACGTAATATAGAAAAGTCTGGCTCCCGCCGAGATGCAGCCCGACCCAGACCGTTCCGAGCGGATGCCACCAGCGCGGCGCGCCGCGCGGTTGCGGCCGGAACAGCAGCAAATCCATGCAGGCCGGCGTGATGACGAGCGTGGCGATGAACGCGCTGACCATGCCGAGCAACACGGTCGTGCCCATTGAAAACAAGACCGGATGCCGCGCGAACACAAGCACGGCGAAACCGAAGATGGTTGTCATCGCGGAGATCATCACCGACGCACTCGTGGGCGCGATGCGCTGGATGTGGCCGCGCCAATCGTCCAGTTTGCTTGTTGCAAGAAAGACGCTGTAATCTTCGCCCATGCCGATGACAAAAATGACGAACACGCAGTTCATCACGTTGATGGGCAGGCCGAGCAGTCCCATCAATCCGAGCGTCCACAGCAGACCGAAACCCAGCGGCAGAAGTGTTGCGATGACGATCTCGATCGAAGCGAGCGCGAGGTAAACGATCGCGCCGACGGCCACGACCGTCCAAAGCGCGAAGTAGCCGATGCCTTGCTTTGCGAGCGCGGCGATGTGGTCGGCGAAATTCTTTTGGTCGATGAGAATCATCCCCGGCAGCACGTCGCGCAATTTCGCGGCCTGTGAACGATCCTTCAACTTGATGAGCGTGCTGACGGCGGTGTCGTTCGTGCCGACGGCGACGCGTTCTTTCAACGCCTGTTCCAGCGCCGTGCCGCGAAACATGTCGGGCGTTATCAATGCCGGTTTTTCCCCGACGGATTTCCAGAACGGCGCGAAGGCGTCGGGGCTAAAGCCAAGTTCGCCGCCGACTTGTTGCAAGGTCTGTCGCATCGCGGTTTGTTTTTCCGGCGTCCAAAATTCCCGCCAGCGTTTGATGTTCGCCTCCTGTGTCACGATGGAAGGACAAATGGACGCGAGGGAAAAAATTCCCGCCACGTTGGTTTGTTGCGCGAGGATTTCGGCGGCGCGATCATTTTGCGCGAGCGCTTCATCCACGGTTTTGCCGCGAGCGACGACCAGCGTCATTCCGAGCGCGTCGCCCCAGGTCTTGGTGATCAATTTGTCGTCGGCCCGTGTGGATTCCGTGATGCCATTGAGTTTCGAGATGTCGCCTTCAAAGCGAAGTTTTTTCACGCCGACAATTGCCACGACCGTCAACGCAACCACGCCGAGCAGAAGCAACGGACGTTTTCGTTTTTGCCACGCATGAAAATTTTTCATCCAATCCGTGAAACGCAGTGGCGGCAATTCGTCGTTGTTTTTTGGAAGTGGAATCAGCAGCGGCAAAACCAGCAGCGCGAACGCCGCCGACATCAAGACACCCACTGCGCCGAAAAGTCCGAGTTGTTGGTAGCCGTGCATCGGCGAATTCGCCAGCACGGTGAACGCGGCGATAATGGTCAGCGCGCCGATGCATGTCGGCAGCACGAGGCGGCTGATGATGCGCCCGGCGGTCAGCCGGTCGGTCGCGGCGTTGTCCACGTGATAGACGACGTAGATGCCGTAGTCCACGGTGATGCCGATGGCCATGCTCGCGAAGCCGATGGCGATGGCGGAGAGATGTTCATCTACCATTGCCAGCACTGCGCCCGCCATGAGCGTGCCGAACAGCGACGGCAAAAAAGTCACGATCGCCAGCCAGCGCCGCCGGTACGCGGTGAAACACAAAATAAACATCGCCGAAATCGCGAGCACCATGCAACGCATCGCATCGCGACGGAGAAGCGTGGCGTTGTCGAGCGACATCCGGTGTCCGCCGGTGATGGCGATGTGAACGCCGGGAAAATCTTTTTCGACTTCCCGCGCCGCGCGCAACATTTCTTCGACGAATGCCTTGCTTTGCTTGGAATCCGCCGATGGAAATTTCGGCTCGGCCATCAACAGCACATGGTGTCCGTCGCCGCTGGTCAGGCGGCCGTCTTCGACATGCGAGTCGCCGAAGCCGGTTTGCAGCGGAACGACTTTGGCGATCACCAGCCCGCTCATGCCGACCGGGTCGGCGGCGACGACATCTTTCAAAACCATTCCTTCCGGTCCGGCGAGTTGACGGCGTTTTTCAACGAGAAATTTGCGGACGGAATCCGGTTTCAGTTTTTCATTGAGCGCCTGCGCGTCGGTTTCGGTGAAAAGATTTGGCAACGCGCCGGTCAGAAAATTGACGATGCTGCGCTGACTGCCTAATTCGATGTGGTAAGTGATGCTTGCAAATGCCGTATTCGTCGAGAGGATGGAATAAAGTTCATCCGAAGCGCGACCGAGAGCGTCGGAATCGTCGCGGTTGATGCCAACGTCAATATAAACGCGGTCAATCTGGTGGAATTTTCGGATCGTGTATTTATAGTCGTCCACGATCCGGTCGTGCTGCGGCAGGATGCCGAGGATGTCCTCCTCCATTTCGATTCGTGACGAAATCGCGACACAGATGGCGGCGATTAATAGCACCACCACCAACACCGCGCGCCGATGCGCTACCAGCCACAAATACAACGGTGAGTATAAATCTGATTTCATTTTTGCCGGACCAATCGCGCCACGCCGTAAGTTGTGATTGTTCCCACCACCGCCAGAACCACGGCCAGAACAAGACTGCCGACGCACCATTGCCAGAAGTATTGCATCACGAGTGCGCGCGAAATTTCCTGCCGGGAAAAATCAAGTCCGCTGCCCGTGCAAATCCGATGGCCCAAAACCAGTTCGCCATAAAGAATGAACGGTATGACCGGCGGGATCGAAATGTTACTGGCCAGCAGCGCGATGACTTTGTTTAACCGGAGCCAGTGTGCGAGCGTGACCGTCGCGATCATCTGAAAACCCCAAATCGGCGCGATGCCGCAGAACAATCCGATTCCAACCGCGAGCGCGAGCCGGAACGGTTCATGCGCGTGGTCGGAAAAAATTTCCTTGATCGTTCCCAGAAATGATTTTCTTTTCCCAAACGACCATGTCGCGCGCAACGTTTGCGGCGCGAACCACGATTGCAGCACCAGCCCGATGTTCATCGTCGTGATGCGCGCGAGGTCAACGACGGGGCGGAAGTGCGACTGGCGGATTTGTTCCGGCGCGTAAGTGCATTTCACCGGCACGGCCACGATGGCGGTTTCTGTCCACGCCGCGCGCACCATGAATTCCAATTCAAACGCGTAACGCTCCGATTTCGTCTTCAATTTTTCGGTGAGCGCCAGCGGATAACAACGAAAGCCGCATTGCGTGTCCGGCAAACGCACGCCGGTTTCCACTCGAAACCAAAAAGTGGAAACGGCGTTCGAGCATTGCCGGTGGCCGGGCGCGCCGGCCTCGCGCAGGTTTCGCACGCCGACAATCAACGCTTCGGGTTGCGCCTGCGCCGCCGCCAGAAATTTCGGCAGGTCTTCGGCAAAATGCTGGCCGTCTGCGTCCATCGTGATTGCATGAGTGAATCCGAGCTCGACAGCACGTCTAAAACCCGCGCGCAGTGCCGCGCCTTTCCCAAAATTTTTTCCCAAGCGAATCAATGTGCAGTCCGGTAATTCCGGCAACGGTTTTGTCGAACCGTCGTCAACGACAAGCACCGGAAAATGTTTTTGCGCCGACTGCGCGACTGCGGCGACCGTCGTCGGGTGATCAAAACAGGGGATGATGACGCAGAATTTCATCGCAAATCTACGAACGTGCGCCGTTTCCGCGCCTGCGGCGGCATTTGCAACGTTTCAATTTCCGCCAATGAAACGTGACGAATCTGCGGCGAAATTTTTGCTCGAGCCTGAAATGCCTCGCGCAAGACAGATGCCGGCGCGCTGCCATGAACTAAAATTTCGACCGAATCGGAAAGCGAACTTTCCGCGCGCGCGACGATCACGAAACTTTCGACGCCTTCCGCTTCTTCCAAAACCGTCTGCAGCATCAAGGGAAAAACCGATGTGCCCTTGAATTTTAATTTTTGATTTTTTCGTCCGAGGATCGGACCGATTCGCGGAGTTTTTCGTCCGCAACTGCAAGGCTTGGAAAACATCGCCGCGCAATCTCCGGTCCGATAACGGATGAGCGGCATCGCTTCGACGCCAAAAGTGGTAGCCACGATTTCGCCGACTTCGCCGTCGGACAAAATGTTTCCCGCGTCGTCGAGAATTTCGATGTGCAATTGTTTGTCGTGCAGATGTCCGCCCGTGCCCGCAGCGCACTCGCAAAGCGAATTCGCGAGTTCGGTCACGCCGTAGGTCGAATAGATTTTTGCACCCCACGCCGATTTAATTGTCCGGCCTGAAGCGTTTAATGCAAACGTTGCGTCGCGGATTGGCTCGCCGATGCAGACGATTTTTTTCACGGAACAATTTTTCAGATTGAATTTTGTTTCACGCGCCTTGTCGGCGATGACGCGCAAAAAAGACGGGACCGCGACAATCGCGGTCGGTTGGATACGTTCGATCATTTCCAAAACAAGCATCGAGGATGAAGCGCCGACACGAACGACGGTGCAGCCGAGTTCGCTCAACCCCTGCCAATACGCGAGGCCTGCGATGAAACAGCGGTCGAGCGCGACCGCGACGAGCACGATGTCGCGCGGCGTGATTCCGGCGCACTCGAACGACATTTTTTCGTTGAGCGCGAGACGCTTCACGTCGGATTCCGTCAGCATCCACAGCAGCGGTTTGCCCGTCGTGCCGCTGGTCGTGACGATTTCGGCGATGCGTTCGCGCGGGACGCAGAGAAAATCCAGGTTTCGCGCGGACAAAATCGTTTTGTCCACCGTCGGCAAATCTTCGAGACGCGGCGCGCCTTTTATTTTGCGAAACAGTTCGCGGTAAAACAGCGAGTTTTTTTTCGCGTAACGGAAAGTTTCCGGCCAAAATTTTTCAAGCGCGGTCATTTCAGAGAGTCTAAATAATCCGCCGCAAGATTTCCAGCCGCCTCACCGGTCGCAAGACAACAGCCCATGACGCGCGCGCTGGCAATCGCGTCCACGTCCGCGCTGATGGTCTTGCCGGCCATGAAAAGATTTTTGATTTTTGCAGCCCGGAGCGCGCGCACGGGAATTTCATAATTCGTTTTCGGCGGTAAATAGCGAAATCGCGCGACGCCGTCCGCGCTCCATTGTTCGATCGGCCACGCGCAACTGGCGACGGCGTCAGGAAATTTTTTTCCTTCGAGGACGTCCGCGCCGGTTAGAACATATTCTCCGACAATCATCCGCCCGCCGCGCCGCACAGCAGAAAGTTTTTTCAATGGCGTCGAGCAATTTTCAAATCCGTGAATGTTCGTTCGGAAAAATTCGATCAACTGCGGAACCTGCTCCGGCCGGCCTGTGAATTTCACGGTGACGGAATCCGGTTCGAGGTTCGGTTGAAAATTTAGTGGCGGAAATCCGGCGCGGGCGAGCGGCAGCAGAACCTGCGCGGCGGCGGCGGGCGTGAGCATTTCGCGCGACACGTTTTGCAGCGGAAAAATCACGGCGGACGCCTGCGTCGTTTCGTCCGTTTCCAAAGTCTCGATTCCGGCTTGTCGCGCGACTTCCGCGTTGCCGCTGCAATCAATCACAGCGCTGACATTGAAACCATTGAGTGAAATGATTTTGTCGTTTTTGACGCCGACATTTGCGAGAGGCGTCTCCCAGCGGGTTTTTAATTCCGGTGTCGCCAAAAAAAAACTGGCGACGGTCTCGCGGAATTTTTCCGGACGATACGGCAACACCGAGATGCGGCCCATTTTCACCGGCGCGGTTTCGGCAATCGCGTCCGCAAATTCGCGGGCGAAGCCGCCGTTAAGAAAATTTCCTTCGTCGTCGAACAGGCCGCAGAGCGTGGTCAGGCCGCTGAAACCGCCCGTTCCACCGGGGGAATTATTTTTGTCGAGCAATAGCGTCGAACAACCCGCGCGCGCAGCGCAAACGGCGGCGGCGATTCCTGCCGCTCCGCTGCCGACGACCGCGATGTCAAATTCTTTGCTCATGGATTGAGCAGGCGCTGTCGCAGATTTCGGACGAATTCATCCGCTTCATTTTCGGACAACGTGCCTTCGGCGTGGACGAGTGTGAAGTTCAATTGATTGCGAAACAGATAAAATACGATTCCGATTCCCGGCGGCGCGGTGATCGCGGGCACGTGAGCAAAAGTTTTTATGTCTGCTCCGGAAAATTTTTCCAGCGCCGGGTCCACCGTGCTCGTGTCGCCGAAGAAAAGCGAACAGATTTCGCCGCGCAGTTCGTGTTTGACCATCCACATATACAATCGCAGCGGCAACGCGCGGATCAAATGTCCCATGGCGATCGTCGCGTCAAGATAACCGTCGCGCAGACTTTCGGCGCGCTGGGTTTTGATTGCGGGGACGATTTGTCCGACGGTCTCCAACTGGTTCGGAAAAAACTGCTGGAGGATCATGGTGATCTGGTTTGAAAACAACGGCGCGCGTGCGCCTTTGGGGCGCAGACTGACGGGAATCGGCACGATGTAACTGGCCGTTTCGCAACCGGCGCGCTGGTGCAGCCGGTGCAATTCCAGCAGCGCGGCGGCGAGATGAAAATTCGTCTCGCCGAGAAATCCGCAGAGCCGCGCGGAATTTTTTCGGATGAGCGCGGAATCTTCGGGAGAAAACGCCGCGATTTTATATTTCATCTTTTTTGCGGCGGGCGGCCGTTTCGTCCCGAGCGAGATGGGCAGGGCACGTTTGAATTCATCCATCCGCTCCAAAGACTGCCATGCGTGGCGGATCCGCGCGCGAAAATTTCCGGCGAGTTTTGCGCGTTCGGTGTACCAGTCTTGTCCCGCTTCCGGTGCCGGCAGTTGTTCGTCGCCGGCCAAGGCCAGAAAATATTCGGCGCTCTTCGCATCCATGAGCGCGTGCGTCCAGGTGAAAATCAGTTTGTGCCCGACGATGTCGAACCGGATGAGTTCGCCACGATGAATATCGAGCGATTCGTTGAAAAGCTCTTCAAGAATTTTAGCATCTGCATGAACTCGAACGCGCGCCATGGTTTTCGTCGGTTTCCAACGCTGTCTCAAACCGCGCGCGGGACGCGATTGCAAAATCGGATTTTCCCGGACGAGTTTGGCGAGGCGTTGTTCCAGCTTTGCCGGATCGATTTTTTCCGAAAGTTCCAGAACGATCTGGCAGGAGTTGCCAGCGAACCCGCGACGGCGAAGTTCGTGGTCGAATCCCAGCATCAGGGTGTCGCACCCGTTATGACGAAGGCTTTTGCTCATTGAGCAGGCGGGCGATGAGGGTAGCGAGGCTGGTGACGTTTTTCAAAGTGGTCTCGTTGATCTCGTCTTCAGGAATCCACAGTCCGAATGTTTTTTCCACAAATTGAAGCAGCGCCACAAGCGACAGCGAATCAAAGCCGTTCGCGATCAAATCGGTTTCTTCTGAAACTTTGACTTGCGCGCTGAACACGCCCTGTCGCAAAAATTCCAGCAACTGGGTTTGGATTTGGCTTTGTTCCATCATGCGGCTGTCGTGACGGGCGCGGGCTGTCGCCGGATTTTGCCGGTGACGGCGGTTCTGGGAATATTTTGGACGATGCTGATGCGGCTCGGAATTTTTTCCGAGCTAAGATGAGCGCGACAAAAATCGCGGAGAGCATCTGGAGTGATTTTGCCATGCAACACAACTTCCGCTTCGACAGTTTCACCCAGATGCGGATGCGCGACGCCGAAGACGCGCGATTCGCGCACGGCGGGATGGCGGTTCAGAACAGTTTCAATTTCCTCGGCAAAAACTTTTCGACCGGCGACGTTGATTGCCGCCGCTTTTCGTCCGACCAAAAACAAATAGCCTTCTTTGTCAATGCGTCCGATGTCGCCGGTGACGAACCAGCCGTCGGGCATCAACTGTTCGCGCGGAGTCCACGGGTTGTCGTAAGCGTCGAAAAATCCCGGACCGGAGATGACGACTTCGCCGAAGCCGTCGCCGTCGGGATTGCGGATGTGGACGGAGTAATCGGGTTGCGCGCGCCCCACTGAATTCCAGCGATCCGCCGCGTCGTCCACGTTGATACATGGCAATCCGAGTTCGATGAGTCCCAGCGCTTGCGTCAGCGGCAGTCCGAAACGTTTGAAAAAATCCTCGGCCACGTCCTGCGGCAGCGCACACGTCGTGGAAACCGCCAGCCGCACCGATGGAAATTTCATTTCCGATTTGTCGCGTGCCAGCATCGCGTAATGAAACGGCGCGGCGTAAAGCACCGTGCCTTGCCAGTGGTTGATCGCCTCCAAAAATGGGCGCGCCAGAACGTGACGGGCGAGAACGATTGTCGCGCCGACGCTCACATACAAAACGATGGTGACTAGAAAATGATGAGACATCGGCAGGCACCACATCACCGTGTCGTCCGCGGAAATCCGCAGAAGTTTATTGGAAGCGATGACGCGGTCGCGGATGGTTTCATGGCAGAGCACGACGCCTTTTCTTGCGCTGGTCGTGCCGGAAGTGAAACGGATGAAGGCGATGTTCAACCCGTGATTTTCCGGCGGCAATGCCGGCGATAATTTTGTGAAAAAGAAATCGGAAGCGAACGGCAGACTTTTTTCGCGCGATTTCTGGCTGATGATTGCCTCAAGACGCATAGCCTCGGCGATGTTTGAAGATTCTTCCTCCGTGCATTCCATCGGGATCGGAACGACCACGGCTTTGATGCGCCACAAGGCAAAGGTCAGCGCGACATAAGCGACGCTGTTCGGACAGCACAATCCCACGCGACTGCCGGGGGACAATTTGAAAGTCTCCAGTTTCGAGGCCAGCGCGTCCGCTTTCTCAACAATCTCCGCGTAGGAGACGACGGTTGATCCTTCGATGAGCGCCGGTTTTTTTGGCCAACGGCTGGCTGTCTTGTCCAGCAATTCGGTCAGGTTCATATCAACGACTGATTGGCAGGACAGCCTAGGCCGATGTTCTTCGCCCAGTCAATGATATGTTGAGATGGTAAAAAACTTACGGCGAATTTTTTTCATTGTTTGGAACTTCCGCCGACATTTTGGGGTTTACGCCTTTCTCCAAAAACGAACAAGAATTATTTTAGTTTGTGTTAAAACTTCACGGTCCGAAGCAATTATTGGACAGGAATTGGCAATCCCGTTCTTGCCTTTGTGTCGCGGGTCGTGGAAAATTCCCCTTTATGGGACACGTTAAATTGCACATTCCCGGGCCGGTCGAAGTCAGCGAGAAAACCTTCAAGGCGTTTTGCTCGCCGA
This sequence comes from uncultured Bifidobacteriaceae bacterium, assembly GCA_964536285.1. Classification (GTDB taxonomy): domain Bacteria; phylum Verrucomicrobiota; class Verrucomicrobiia; order Limisphaerales; family UBA11358; genus UBA11358. The sequence continues at coordinate 51,590 of CAZHXG010000007.1, read as the reverse complement.
TGATCGGCCATCGCGGCCAGGGATTCAAAGACCTCTACGCGAAAATCCAGCCGCAACTCCAGCAACTGCTTTACACCAAGCAGCTCGTTTATCTTTCCACATCCAGCGCGTGGGGCGTGATGGAAGGCGCGATCCGCAATCTCGTCCAGAAAAAAGTCCTGAACTGCATGTGCGGCGCGTTCTCCGACAAATGGTTTGATGTGTCCAAGAAATGCGGCAAGCAGGCCGAGGCTCTGCAAGTAAATTGGGGATCGCCCATCCGCGCGGAACAAGTTGACGCAAAACTCGCCACCGGCCAGTTTGACGCGCTCACTTTGATTCACAACGAAACTTCGACGGGCGTGATGAGTCCGCTCGCGGAAATCGCCTCGCTCAAGAAAAAATATCCCGACGTGATGTTCATCGTGGATGCGGTCAGCTCAATGAGCGCCGTGCCGCTGAAGTTCGACGAACTCGGCGTTGACGTTTTGCTGGCCGGAACGCAAAAGGCGTTCGCGTTGCCGCCGGGACTTGCGGTTTTCGCCGCTTCGCCCGCCGCGCTCGCAAAAGCGGCGACGGCGAAAGATCGCGGTTACTATTTTGATTTCGTTGAATTCCAAAAAAATGCCGAGCAAAGCATGACGCCGAGCACGCCAAGCATCGGACACGTTTTCGCTTTAAGTTCCAAGCTCGACGATTTTTTTGCCGAAGGATTGGAAAATCGTTTTGCACGACACAAGAAAACGAACCAGCTCACGCGCGACTGGGCGACGAAGCACGGATTCAATTTGTTCCCGGAAAAAGGTTTTGAATCAATCACGCTCACGTGCGTCAGCAACGGCGCGCGTCCCGGCGGACGAACCATTGACGTTCCGAAATTGCAAAAACTCACGAAAGACCAAGGCTTCCTGATTGACGGCGGCTACGGAAAAATCAAGGGCACGACGTTCCGCATTTCTAATATGGGCGACGAAACGGAAGCAACTATGAAGCAGCTTTTTGCCGCGTTGGACAAGGCGATTAGCCAAATCTAGTTGCGCGATTTTGGGAATGCGTCGAAACTCTGGCGCATGACAGCCCGAAATCAAATTGCCGGGTCCGAATCGCGACCGCATTGGCTTCGCGTTGTTGCGATTGGCCGCAATCCGAGAAACACCGTGATTCGCATCGCTGTTTTGGCCGTCACTTGCTTCATCGTTTTTCATTTCATCCTGCTGCCCATTCGCGTCACGGGCATCAGCATGTTGCCGACTTACAAAAACGGTTCGATAAATTCCGTCAATCGTTTGGCTTATCTGTTTCACGAGCCGCGTCGGGGCGACGTGGTCAGCATTCGCTTCGCTGGCACGCATTTGATGCTGATGAAACGCATCATCGGCTTGCCGGGTGAAACAGTGGCTTTTGTCAACGGCCGCGTGCTCATCAACGACGAGATTCTCGACGAACCGTATGAAAAATCTCCGTGCGACTGGAATCTTCCGCCGGAAAAACTCGGCGCCGATGAATATTTTGTCGTCGGAGACAATCGCACCATGCCGGCGGAAGACCATACGAAAGGCAAAGTCCCGCGCGAACGCATCATCGGCAGGGTCGTTCTATGAAAAACGTTTTCAAATTCGTTTTTATCGCCGCGATTGTCGTTCTCGGCGTCTGGCTTTGGTTTGTTCTGTTTCCGGGCCCCGAAAAAATCATTCGCAAACAACTGACGAAGCTGGCGCAAGCGGTTTCCTTTTCCGCGAACGAAGGCGATCTTGCGAAACTTGCCAGCGCGCAAAACGTCGCCGGATTTTTTTCCACGAACGTCGAGGTCAACATTAATTTACCCGGCCACGAACAGCAGGCGTTCGCCGGTCGCGACGAAATCACGCAGGCGGCACTGGCCTCGCGCTCGGCGGTCGGCGGGCTGAACGTGGAATTTCCCGACGTGAACATGACCGTTTCGCCGGACAAGCAATCCGCGACCGCCGATGTCACAGTCGAAGCGAAAATTTCCGGCCAGTCGGATTTGATCGTCCAGGAAATGAAATTCACGTTCGAAAAATCGGAGGGCAAATGGCTGATTAAAAAAGTGGAAACCGTTCGCACACTTTCTGAAATCCGCACTTTTGACTTTGCACATTTGCGCGCTCCTTTCATAGTTGAGGCATGAACGTCTTTGTCACCGGCGGCGCGGGCTACATCGGCTCGATTTGCGTCGAGGAACTGCTGAACGCAGGACATCAGGTCGCGGTTTACGACAATCTCACCGAAGGCCATCGCTCGGCGGTGGACGCGCGCGCGAAATTCATCTTTGGAAAACCGGAGGAGGACGGCGACATTCTGAACGCCGTCAAATCCGTGAAACCCGACGCCATCATGCACTTCGCCGCCAATGCGCTCGTCGGCGAGTCCATGACGGATCCAAAAAAATATTTCCACAACAACGTCGTCAACGGATTGAAATTGCTCGATGCCGCCGTCGGATGCGGCGTGAAAAAATTTGTCTTCAGCTCGACGTGCGCGACTTACGGCCCGCCGGACAAAATCCCGATGACGGAAGATTTGCCGCAACGCCCGATGAGTCCGTATGGCGAATCAAAGCTGATGTTTGAAAAAATCCTTTTGTGGTATCGCGAGATTTACAAACTCGACTTCATCGCGCTCCGCTATTTCAACGCCGCCGGCGCGAGCGAAAAATTCGGCGAACACCATCGCATCGAATCGCATTTGATTCCGAACGTCCTCTTCGTCGCGCTCGGCAAAAAGCCGCATGCGGAAATTTTCGGCACGGATTATCCGACGCCCGACGGCACGTGTGTCCGCGATTACATTCACATCAAGGATTTGGCGCAGGCGCACATCCTTGGATTGCAGCCGGGCAAAACCGGATTTTATAATCTTGGAAACGGCGACGGCTATTCCGTCCGGCAGGTGATTCAAACTTGCGAAAAAATCACCGGCAAAAAAATTCCGGCGGTTGAAAAAACGCGACGTCCGGGCGACCCGCCAAGACTTGTCGCATCCGCCGCGAAAGCCGTTCGTGAATTGGGCTGGAAACCAAAATTTCCCAAGCTGGAAGACATCGTCGCAACCGCCTGGGCGTGGCACAAAAAGCATCCAAACGGCTACCCGGATTGAATTAGTGGCAGGAAAACTGCTGTTTTGGCGGCGTGAAAACCATTCTTTTCGTTGAGGACGACGCAATCATCGTCCAGGTTTATCGCGCGAAATTTGTGCGTGAAGGATTCAATGTCGAAGTGGCGCAGGATGGCCTGACAGCGATGAGATTGCTCCCGTCGGTGAAACCCGACCTCATCGTTCTGGATTTGATGATGCCGAAATTCAGCGGCGTTGACGTTCTCAAATTTGTCCGAGCCGAGCCGACGCTCAAATCCACTCCCGTCATCATTCTTTCCAACGCCTACATGACCGAGCTTGCGCAGCAGGCGGCGGAATTGGGCGTGGAACTGGCGCTGTTGAAATCCGGCTGCACGCCAGCCCAACTGCTCGATGCGGCCAACAAACTTCTCAATGGAGTGGCGCTCCAAACTGAATCTTCCAGCCGCCTCGCCGTGAAAAGCTTCAAGGAAAAGTGGCTGCACTTTTGATTTCGGGTTCGCGCAGCCGACATGGTTTTTGCTTGCCAAACCCGCTGGCCAGCCTTTATTTTCCGACATGGCAGCAGTGCGCAATTCTGCTTTTGACGATCCGTTCTATCAACCGGAGGACAAGTTTTTTCCTGCAAACGGCAACATCGGCCTGACGTTCGATGACATCACGCTCGCGACGCTTTATTCTGAAATTCTTCCGCGCGACACGCATCTCGACACGACGCTCACGGAAAATCTGCGTCTGAACATCCCCGTCATTTCGTCCGACATGGATACCGTGACCGAATCGCGCATGGCCATCGCGATGGCGCTCAACGGCGGCCTCGGCCTCATCCATTACAATCTGCCGGAGCGCGAGCAGTTGTCCGAAGTCAGCCGCGTGAAAAATCACGTCCACGGTTTGATCCAGGAGCCGATCAAAGTTTCGCCCGACCAGTTCATCGGCGACGTGCTCGCGTTGATCGAACAAAAAAAATTCGCGTTCGGGACTTTTCCCGTCGTGGATGAAAAGGGAAAACTCGTCGGGCTTCTGTCCGGCCATGTCGTCAAGCCGCGTTACGCGAAAAAGAAAGTTTCCGAGGCGCTCACGCCGCGCGCACAAGTTCACACCATCAATCAAAAGGAATTGGGCAAAGACCCGATTGCCCGCGCCGACAAATTTTTCAACGAACATCTTGGCATCCACAAACTGCTCGTCGTGGACGACAAGGATTACTTGCGCGGACTCATCACGTTGAGCGACGTGGAGCGCATCACACACGAACGCGCCGCGCAATTCAAGCCCGCGCGCGATTCGCATTTTCGTTTGGTTTGCGGCGCGGCGGTCAGCGCGACGCGAAACGCGTTCGGTGAACTGGACAAGAAAAGAATCCTCCAACACGTCGGCGAGCTTGTCGAACGCGGCGTGGACACGATTGCCGTTTCAACCGCGCACGGCCACACCAAAGGCGTCGGCGACACGGTGAAAGTTTTGCGCGACGCGTTTCCGAAATTGCCGCTCATCGCCGGAAACGTCACGAGCGCGGCGGGCGTGGAATTTCTCGCCGATTGCGGCGCGGACGCCATCAAAGTCGGGCAGGGGCCGGGTTCGATTTGCACGACGCGCATCGTCGCGGGCGTTGGAATTCCACAGATGACCGCGCTTTACGTCTGCTCGCGCGCGGCGGCAAAGAAAAAAGTTTCCATCCTCGCTGATGGCGGCATCACGAAATCCGGCGACATCGTGAAGGCGTTGACGTTGAGCAGCGCGGTGATCTGCGGCGGCATTTTCGCCGGTTGCAACGAAGCGCCCGGCGACGTCGTGGAAATTTCAGGTAAACTTTACAAGCAATATCGCGGCATGGGCAGTTTCTCGGCGATGAAGGCCGGCTCGGCGGCGCGTTACGGCCACGAAAAAAATCCGTCGCAGAAAGTCGCGCCCGAGGGCGTCGAGGCCCTCAAGGAAGCGTGCGGCTCGGTGGACCGCGTGCTGGCGCAGCTCATCGGCGGCATCCAGAGCGGCATGGGTTATCTCGGCGCGAAAAATCTGGAACAACTCCGAGAAAAGGCTCGATACATCCGCGTCAGCCCCGCCGGGATGCGCGAGGCCGCCCCGCACGACGTGGTGGAATTGAAGACAGGAAATTGATTTATCGCGCGCTGTTTGCGGGATTTGAAGCGGTAAATTCGTCATTGCAGGAAGAATTTGATTTGTTATCCTTGCCGCTCGTTTTTACCAAAAATTTAACCAAAATAATTTATGTCACAGCATCGCAGTCTGCGCGCGGCGTCCACCCTTGGCGGCAAGCGCAATGTCCTCAAGCGCTTCGAGCGCACTGAAATTCTCAAGAAACGCGGCCAGTGGAAGGACGGCGACCGCATCACCGGCCTCCGCAAAACCAAACCGGACGCGTAAGACAATTGCCGGTTCGTCTCCAAAAATTTCTGGCGGATGCGGGCATTGCTTCGCGTCGCGCGGCGGAACAGTTCATTCTGGACGGGCGCGTTTCGGTCAACGGCAAACAAATCCGCCTGCTCGGAACGAAAGTTGATCCCGTTCACGACGAGGTTTCCGTGGACGGAAAACCGATTCGCGCGAAAAGAAAAATTTACGTCGCGTTGAACAAGCCGCCCGGTTGCGTGTGTTCGCACAAGGATGAACTGGGCCGCCCGACAGTTTATGATTTGTTGCCGCGCGAGTGGGAAATCGTCAGTTCCGTCGGCCGTCTGGATTTCAACAGCGAAGGATTGATTTTTCTGACGAATGATGGACAATTCGCATTGCGCCTCACACATCCGCGCTACGGCGTCCGCAAGAAATACATCGCAACGGTCGAGGGCGAAGTAACGGGGGAAATGCTGCGGCGGTTCACGCAGGGAATTTTTGACGGCGGCGAAAAGTTGAAGGCAGAAAAAGTGAGGCTCATGGGCAGCAGCCGTGCGAAGAGCGTGGTGGAACTGGAGCTGGCCGAGGGAAAAAATCGCGAAGTGCGGCGGCTGTTTGAATCGCAGAACCTGGCGGTGAAGCGATTGCAGCGGATACAGATCGGGAAAATAAAACTGGGCGAGTTGAAATTGGGAAAATGGCGGACATTGACAGAAACGGAAATAAAAACTTTACTTTCGGAATCATGAAAACGAATTGCTGGACGATTTTGGTGACGATGATTGCGGCAGGCGCGATCGCACAAGGAACAAATAATTTACCGCCCATTCCTCCGCCGGTGACTTCGCCGACGGCTGAAGTCGCTCCCGCGCCCGCCGCAGTGGTGGATACGAACGCGTCCGCGGCCAAGCCCGCGAAGCACAAGGCAAAGAAACACGCCGCCGTGAAGAAAACTCCTTTTGTCGAGCCGACGGTCGCGTTGGTTCCCGGTCCGGCGGAAGTCGCCGTCAGCAATTTGAACGTCCGAGGTCAGGCAGGGTTGAAAGGGGAATTTCTCACGCACTTGACGAAAGGCGACGCCGTGACGGTTTTGGATCAAATCAATCTGGCCAAACACAAGGCCATTGAACCGGCGCAATGGGCGAAAATCGCGTTGCCGGCGAATCTGCACATTTGGGTCCATTCCGGATTCATTGACGAGTCGAACAAAGTGGTTTTGCCGAAGAAATTGAATCTGCGCGCGGGACCGGGTGAAAATTACAGCGTGCTCGGCGTCATTGAGCGCGGCGCTCCGGTGACTGAAATCATCACCAAGGGCGACTGGACTCAAATCGAGCCGCCGACGAATGCCTACGCTTTTGTCGCCGCGATGTATCTGAAACAGGAAGCGTCGGGAACTGCGGTCGCGAATCCTCCGCCTTCCACGGAAACCGAACCGGTGACGACCAATACTGTTTCAGAACCAACGCCCATCGTGACCGAGGCGACGAATGCCGCGCCTGAAACCGTTGAATCCAACACGCCGCCTGTCGCGGAAACGAATGCCGTTCCACCGGCGGAAGTTGACACAAATCTTCCGCCACCGCCGCCGCGCGTCGTGACTCATGAAGGCGTGGTTCGTCACGTCACCAGCTTGATCGAGCCGACCGATTATGAATTGTTCGATCCAAAGTCCGGCGGCGAGATTGATTATCTTTATTCGACCTCGACGAACCTCGACTTGAGCAAATACAAAGGCGCGCGCATCGTCGTCACCGGCGAGGAAGGGTTGTCCAAACGCTGGCAGAAGACGCCGGTGCTGACCATCGAAAGCATCCACGTCGTCCAGTGATGTCTGCGGACAATCTCATTGACGGCCGCTCCATCGCCGCCCAAATCCAGCGCGAACTCGCCGCGCGCGTGGCGGAACTGAGAAAACGCGGCGTGGCCCCCGGACTCGCGTTCGTGCGTGTCGGCGAAGATCCGGCTTCAAAAGTTTATGTCGGGCGAAAAGAGAAAGTGTGCGCCGAACTCGGCATTTTTTCCGAAACGCATGTGTTGCCGGAAAAAACTTCCGAGACTGAATTGCTCACATTGCTGGCAAAATTGAATTCTGACAAACGGCTCCACGGAATTTTGGTTCAAGCGCCGCTGCCCAAACAGATTTCCGAATCAAAAATTTATTCCGCCGTGTCGCCGCAAAAAGACGTGGACGGTTTTCATCCGGTGAACGTCGGCAAGCTGATGCTCGGCGACGAAACCGGTTTTCGTCCCTGCACGCCGGCGGGAATTGTCGAATTGCTCGCGCGCTCGAATGTGAAAACCGAAGGCGCGGAAGTCGTCGTGTTGGGTCGCGGCAACATCGTCGGCAAACCGATGGCCGCGATGCTTTGTCAAAAAGGGAAAAATGCGAATGCGACCGTGACGATTTGCCATTCAGCCACACGCGACATCAAATCGCATTGCAAACGCGCGGACATTTTGATCGCGGCGATGGGCGTGGCGGAATTTGTGAAGGCTGACATGGTCAAGCTCGGCGCGACCGTCATTGACGTCGGCGTCAATCGCGTGGACGGAAAACTTGTCGGCGACGTTGACTTTGCGGCGGTTCAAAAAATCGCCGGAAAGATCACGCCGAATCCCGGCGGCGTCGGCCCGATGACGATCGCGATGCTGACGCAGAACACGATTCGTGCCGCTGAAAAAACTCTCAACTAAAAACTCTCAACTATCAACTGAATGCAAGCCACCCGAATTCTCCCCGACCTGCAATCTTCGCTGTTGTGCGAAGAAGTCCGGCAGGAAGCCAACGGAAATTTTTTCCTCATCGGCGTCATCAACTTCATCCGCGTGCCGCAACTGCCGGTCGTCGCCGGGCGGCTCTGCGTCTTCAACCGCTGGACGGCGGGCATCGGGCAGTTCAACGAAAGCGTCCGGCTCATCGCGCCCGACCAGATGACCGTGCTGCGCAAAGGTGAGGTTAAATTCGAATTGCGCGACCCGGCGATGCAGGCAAGCAACGTCATGGTGTTCGGACAGGTTGAATTCAAAACAGCCGGGACTTATTTTGTCGAGGTGCTCGTGGATGACGTGATGAAACTGCGTTACCCCGTGCCGGTCGTCCACGCGCCGTCACCGAACCAGAATCCGCAGCAGCCGCCTGCGGAAGAAAAAAAATCCTGACCGAAAATCCGTGTTTAATCCGTGCTCCGTCTGTGGCTAAATCCACGACGTGAGCGCGCTTCCCGCAACACTTGCACTCGAACCGCTGACGCCGCGCGGCGTGGCGGCGTTCGCCCGCGCGCGCCTGTGGCGTCTCCTCGTCGTCCAACTCGTCGTCGCGTTGCTCGCGGCGGTTTCAGTCGTTTGGTTTCTCGACGAAAGCTGTTTCCCGGCAATCCGCGTGGCGATTCAAAATCTGCCCGCGACCGGGGAAATCCGTTCCGGTAAACTTGATTGGAGCGCCGACTGGCCGGAGTCGCTGGCCGAGGGACGATTTCTCGCGTTCGATATTGATCTCGATCACAGCGGCCTGATTCGTTCGACGGCGGATGTGCAGATCGAATTTGGCAAAGAAACCGTCCGTGTTTTCTCGCTGCTCGGTTACACGGAATTTCCATATCCGGCCGGCCAGGCCATTTCGTTCAACCGCACCGAACTCGAACCGCTTTGGGGCGCGTGGGCGGTGGAAATCATGTTCATCGCCGCCGCCGCGACCGTTGCCGGGCTGTTGTTGAGCTGGTGGATTCTGGCGACGATTTATTTTCTGCCGGTCTGGTTCCTTGCTTTTTTGGCGGATCGCGAATTGAGCTTGCTTGCGGGCTGGAAAATGTCCGGCGCAGCCCTGATGCCCGGCGCGTTGTTGATGGCTGCGGGAATTTTCTTTTACAGTTTCGGCGCACTCAATCTGGTTCAGTTCAGTTTCGTTTTCAGCGCGCATCTGGTGCTGGGCTGGATTTATCTGTTCGTCGGCTTGCTGTTCCTGCCGCGAGTTTCAATGCCGTCGTCGAAAGGAAATCCATTCGTGCCGCGCAATTAAAATTGCCACGCAATCACGCCGTCTTTAGCCTGCGCCGATGTCTCGACTGCCGTTTGAACTGCTCCTCGCGCTGCGTTATCTGCGGCCCAAGCGGACTTTCGTTTCCGTCATCACTTTCATCTCCGTCATCGGCGTGGCTCTCGGCGTCGCCGTGCTCATCATCGTCATCAGCGTGATGAGTGGGTTCGACCACGACTTGCGCGAAAAAATCCTCGGCTTCAACGCGCATCTCACCGTGACCAAAGCCGGCACGACGATGTCGGATTATCCGACCGTCGCAAAAAAAATTTCCGAAAACAAAAATGTCCGCGGCGTCTCGCCATTTGTGATTGGTCCGGTGCTGGTCGAAACTCAGGGAGATACGAACCGTCCGGCGTTGCAGGACGCGCCGATGTTGCGCGGCATTGATCCTAAAAACGAGGGCAGGGTCAGCGACATCCGGCATGAACTCGTTGACGGGAAATTCGATTTGAGCGGGCGCGGCCTGATCGTAGGCAGCGACTTCGCGAGCAATCTGCGTTTGGAAGTCGGCGATCACCTCTCGATCTATTCCGCGCGCGAGATCAAAAAAATGAAATCGGCGCACGACCGCAAGGAGGACGAGGCGATTTTGCCGGACGATTACGAGGTGCGCGGGATTTTCAACGTCGGTTATTACGAATACGACGCCCGCGTCGTCATCACCTCGCTCGAGAACGCGCAGGATTTGTACGACCTCGACGATTCCGTTCACGGCCTGTTCGTCATGCTCGACGATCCGTATCAGGCTCCGGTGGTGAAGGAGCAATTGATGCAATCTCTCGGCGACGGATTTTACGTCAGCACGTGGATGGAACAAAACTCCGGCATCCTCAACGCGCTTATCGTCGAGAAAAACGTGATGTTTTACCTGCTGTTTTTCATCGTCCTCGTCGCGGCGCTTTGCATCTTGAGCGCGCAGATCACTTTTGTCGTCCAAAAAACGCGCGAGATCGGGATGTTGAAGGCGCTCGGCGCGTCGAATCTTCAGATCTCCGGAATTTTTCTCGGCCAAAGCGCCATCATCGGCATCATCGGCGTCGCGGCCGGTTTCGGACTCGGAATGCTGGCGCTCGCGTATCGGAACGGATTTCTGCATTTCATGAACCGGCTAACCGGCTTCGAGCTTTTTCCCGCCTCGATTTACGGCTTCGGCGAACTGCCCGCGCAAATCAACCCGCATGATGTCGCGTTGATCTGCATCAGCTCCTTCATCATCTGCATTCTCGGCGGCGTGCTGCCCGCGATTCGCGCAGGAAGATTAAAACCCGTGGAGGCGTTGCGCTATGAATGAACCGCTTCTCTCCGCGCGCAATCTCGCAAAAAGTTACACGATGGGCAGGCGCGTGCTCGAAGTCTTGCGCGGCGTCAATCTGGATGTGGCGCGCGGCGAATTCCTTGCGTTGCGCGGCGCGTCGGGCGCGGGCAAAAGCACGATGCTCCATTTGATCGGCGGACTCGATTCGCCGAATGCCGGAGAAATTTTTTTCAACGGACAAAATCTCGCAAGATTTTCCGAGAGCCAACTGACGCATTTCCGCAACCGCCGCGTCGGTTTTGTTTTTCAAGCCTATCATCTGTTGCCGGAACTGACAGCGCTAGAAAACGTCTGTCTGCCCGCGCGCGTCGCAAGGGTTTCCGCCGCGCAGGCTGAAAAACACGGACGCGAACTGCTTGAGCGCGTCGGTTTGAAACATCGCGTCGAACATAAACCATCCGAACTTTCCGGCGGCGAACAGCAGCGCGTCGCCATCGCCCGCGCACTCGTCAACGAGCCGGAATTATTGCTGGCCGACGAGCCGACCGGAAATTTGGATTCCCACACCGGCGGCGAAATCATCGAGCTTCTCAAAAGCCTGCGCGTCGAAAAAAAGATGACGCTCATCATCGCCACGCACGACGCCAAAATTGCCGCCCACGCGCAGCGCGTCATCGAGTTGATTGACGGTCGCATGGCTTGAAAAATTCATCCGCCGCGTTTAGCTTCAATCGTCATGCTCGAAGACCGCGATTACATGCGCCAGCCGGATTACCGCGAACCGCGCGTTTCCTTCACCGTCGTGCTACTGATAATCAACGCGATTTGTTTCGTCGGCCAGTTGATCGTGTCACGGTTCTTGCGCGGCGCGGAAATCGAACAGACCTATTTCGCGTTGAGCCTTGATGGTTTGAGACACGGCTATGTCTGGCAATTGCTGACGTTTCAATTCATGCACGCGAGCTGGCTGCATTTAATTTTCAATTCCATCGCGATTTTCTTTTTTGGCCGTCCGGTGGAAACAATTTTTGGCCGTGCGCGGTTTTTGGCGCTCTATTTTTCCAGCGGAATCATCGGAGGCATCGTGCAAATGCTCTTCGCACTTTGTCTTCCGAATCTGTTTGGCGGCGCGGTTGTCGGCGCGTCGGCGGGCGCGTCGGGTCTTATCGCCGCGTTCGCCGTGATGAACTGGACTGAACGCTTCACTCTCATATTTTATTTCGTTCCGCTCACGATGCGCGGGAAAACTTTATTGTGGTTCGTGATCGCCGTGGCCGTCATCGGCATTTTGACGCCCAACAGCGGCATCGCCAATGCCGCGCACCTCGGCGGCATTCTCACCGGATTTTTTTTCGCGCGCTGGATTTTTCAGGGCAACTGGCCGCGACTGGATTTTCCCTCGCGCAGCTATCCGAAGGCCGAATCCGATACGGATTTTTCCACCGACGAGTTTGTGAAAAAGGAGGTGGATCCGATCCTTGAAAAGATTTCCGCACACGGCATTCACAGCCTGACGGCGCGCGAACGCGAAATCCTTGAGAAGGCGCGCACGAAAATGGCGAAGCGCTGAATCGAGAAGCCGTTTCATTGGACAACCGGCTGGTGTTTGATGATGCAACGATTTATCGTTTCAACGATGCAACGATTCCATTATCTTTGAATCATGATTACGCGCTATTCACGGCCTGAAATGCGGGCGATCTGGACGGACGAAAACAAGCTGCGCATCTGGCTGCAGATCGAGTTGCTCGCCGGCGAGGCGCTGGCGAAGGAAGGCGTCGTTCCCAAAGGCGATTTTCAAAAAATAAAGCGCGGCGCGGAAAAATGGTTTGCGAATTTGCCGGGACTTGTTGAACGGCAGAAGGAACTCGAAAAAGTTCTCAATCACGATGTCATCGGTTTCACCACCGCCGTCGCGGAAAAAATTCATGACAAAGCCAGCCGCTGGTTCCATTTCGGGCTGACAAGCAGCGACATCGTGGACACCGCCTTCGCCATGCAGATGACGCAGAGCGCGGACATTTTGATTAGCGATGTCAAAACGCTGCGAAATTCCATCGCGAAACAGGCGCGCAAATACAAGTTCACTCCGTGCATCGGCCGCAGCCACGGCATCCATGCCGAGCCGACGACGTTTGGCCTGAAACTCGCGCTGATGCACGATGAATTTGGCCGCGCGCTGGAACGTCTCCAACACGTTCGAGAAATCGCCGCCGTCGGCAAATTGAGCGGCGCGGTCGGAACGAGCGCGCATTTGTCGCCGCGCGTGGAAGCATTCGTTTGCAAAAAACTCGGACTGCGTCCCGCGCCGATTGCGACGCAAGTTGTCCAGCGCGACATCCACGCGGAATTTCAAAACACGCTCGCGCTTGTCGGCGCGAGCATCGAACGCTGGGCTGTCGAGTTCCGCCATTTGCAGCGCACGGAAGTTCTCGAAGCCGAGGAGCCGTTCACGAAAGGACAAAAAGGTTCGAGCGCGATGCCGCACAAGCGCAATCCCATCACTTGGGAACGGCTCACCGGACTTGCGCGCGTGCTGCGCGGCAACGCGGTCGCCGCTTTGGAGAATGTCGCGTTGTGGCACGAGCGCGACATCTCGCATTCTTCGGTCGAGCGGATTATTTTTCCAGATTCCTGCACGTTGCTCGATTACATGTTCGGTCTGCTCACGCGCGTGATGGACGGCCTCGCCGTTTATCCGGAGAACATGAAGCGCAATCTCGGCCTTTCGCTCGGCATGTGGAATTCGCAGACCGTTTTGCTCGCACTCATCAAAAAAGGCCTGACGCGCGAGGCGGCTTACAAACTCGTTCAGGATGCGGCGATGAAAACGTGGGAAGTCAAACACGCCGGTCGCGACGACGCGGATTTTGTCGAACAACTCAAAGCCGATCCAGCGGTCGCGAAACATTTCAAGAAGGGCGAACTGGAAAAACTCTGCTCGCTCGATTTCCATTTCAAGGAAGTGAACAGCCGCTTCAAGAAGCTCGGGCTTTGATCCGATTCGGATTTTCCCCGGCGGCGTTTCCTTTATACGCGATTAGAAAATAGATCATCACGACCGCTACCATTGCGGAGAGCCCGCCCCAGAAAAGTGTCCATTGCGTTCCCGCCGGGCGCGCGCACGCGATGAACCACCAGCCTGTGCCGAGAAAACCGATGAGGTTGCCCATGCCGTTGGTCATCAAGGTCAGCAACGCCTGCGCCCGTGCGCGCCAGGCGGTGTCCACAGTTTTTTCAAGATAGATTTGAGCGGTGATATAGGTCAGCGCGTAAGACGCGCCATGCAGTCCGACACCGACGAGCAGGCAGGTCTTGCTGTTGACCGCGCTAAAAGCGAACCGCAGCACGCCAAAGCTGAGGCCAAGGGCGAAAATCCATTTCAACCGCCATTTCAACAACAGCCAGCCCATGCAGGCGATGGAGGCGAACTCCGTGATTTGCGCGAGGCTCATCAGCGCGCTCGTGTGCGTGAGGCCGAGGTCGTCCATGTTCGTCGGCGCATACGGATAAAACGCCGCGAGCGGGATGTTCAGCAGCATCGTGGTGACGAAGACGACGCGGGTGTCCAGATTCTTCAGCAGCGTGAGCGCGTCTAGGCCGAGCCGCTCGTGCCACGAAAGGTTTTCGGCGGATTTCGGGACTTTCAATTCCGGCAAAAAAAATGTGAACCCCGCAAGGATCAGCCAGATGATCGCGCTGGTATAACCGGCGAGTGGTGACGTGTCCGCGTTCAACAGACTTACAAGAATGCCGCCGCCCTGCCAGCCGAACGTCAGCATGACGCGCATCGGCGCGAATTCATTGGTGTCGGCCAGCCGCGCGAAGATGATGGCGGACGAGATGCTCAACATCGGCGCGCTGCACAACGAGAGAATCTGGATCAATGCGAGGACGAGCCACGCGTTGCAATCGAATTTGATGGCCGTGCTGACGAGCGCCATCATCACGGCGGTGGCCGTGGCGAGCCAGCGCAGCACCCGCGCCGGTGCCACGTGACGGTCGGCCATCGCGCCGAACATCAGCGGCGAGACGAACGCCGCCAGCGCGCTCGCGGCAAAGGCGAACGACTTGATGCCGGCCAGCCCGTGCGCGTCGAGCACACGGCCCAACGGCACGAACCAGGTGGCCATCGCCAGACCCTGGATGAAAAAAAGGAGCGTCAGTTCGGCGTATTCGGCCTTGCGAAGGGTCTTCAGCACGCGCAGAGAAAACAGATAACCGGGCAAGATTTCAACTAAAACAAAATGATTCTTGTCGCGAACGTCCGTCAATCGAGGCAAAACGGAAATGAGGGCTTGCCCTCGATGATGTTTTGCAGTTTCTTGAAGCCAATATGAACAATGCCGTGTCTTATGCCCAAACGGAGTATTGCAATACAGGCATGAGGACGGGCAGCGAACTTATATTGGCGACCAAAATTTATGCCGTGGATGACACGGCGAGGAGTTGGTGGTGCATTCTTTCCACGACGGGACTGTGGCTGCTGGCGGTCGCGGGAACGCTTTGGAATTTCAATCTCGCGGGGAAAATTCTTTGCAGCGTTTTTGCCGGACTGCTCCTGCTGCGGCTTTTTGTCATTTATCACGACCAGCAACATCACGCCATTTTGCCAAAATCAAAACTCGCCGGGATCTTCATGCGCATTTTCGGGATATATGCGTTGAGTCCGAGCAGCATCTGGCGCAGTTCGCACGACCATCATCACAAACACAATTCGAAAATGTCCGGCTCGCATATCGGCTCGTTCCCGATCATGACGAAAGCGCATTATTGGAAATCATCTCGGGCGACGCGGTTGAAATATCTGTTTGCGCGGCATCCGTTGACCATCCTGTTCGGCTATCTGTTCGTCTTCATCATCGGCATGTGCATCAGGCCGTTTCTGACCAAGCCGCGTGAAAATTCCGACTGCCTCATCGCGCTCATCGTTCACGCCGGCATCGGAGTCGCGCTCGTCCATTTTTTCGGCTGGCAGGCATTGTTCCTCACATTGATCATTCCCCACTTCATCACTTATGCCATCGGAACCTATCTGTTCTACGTGCAGCATAATTTTTCCGACGTCTCGTTTCACGACAAGGCGGGCTGGACTTACGAAAAGGCGGCCATGGAATCCTCCAGCTACATGAAGACCACCCCGATAATGGCGTGGTTCACCGGCAACATCGGTTACCATCACATCCATCACCTGAACGCGAAGATTCCGTTTTACAAACTGCCGCAAGTGTTGCGCGAAATGCCGGAATTGCAACAGCCCAAGATCACTTCGCTGAATCCATTCGAAATCATCCGGTGCCTGCGGCTGAAACTCTGGGACGTGGAGGCGCAACGGATGGCCAGACTTTCGATTGTGGATTTCTTCCGCACATTCCGCAACCCGCAATCCAAAGCCACCCGGCCATAAATATGTTCACGGCTTCACACATCGCGGAGCAACTTGGTGGCGAAGTTGTCGGCGATGGATCGGTTACCATCACCGGCATCGCACCTGCCGACAGCGCGCGCGCGGGCGACCTTACTTTTGCCGAAAAGGAAAGTTACCTCGCCGCCGCCGAACAAAGCCACGCCGCCGCGATTCTCGTTCCCGCCGGTTTTGAATTTTCAAAAAAAGTTTTGATCCGCGTGAAAAACCCGCGCGTCGCCATCGCCAGAGTGTTGCCGCTTTTCTTTCCGCCGGAATCCCATTCGGCGGGCGTCCATGCGGACGCCGTGATCCATCCCACGGCGCAAATTGATGCCACCGCACACATCGGACCGCATTGCGTCGTCGGCGCGAATGTCCGCGTCGGTGCGCGCACGGTGTTGATGGGCGGCAATCACATCGGCCGTGATAGCCGTATCGGCGACGACGTTTGCCTGTTTCCCAACGTCGTGATTTATGCGAAATGCCAGATCGGCAATCGCGTCGCCATCCATGCCGGAACGACGATTGGCTCGGACGGATACGGTTACGTCTTCGATCAGGGGCAACATCGCAAGATGCTGCAGGTCGGCAACGTCATCATCCACGACGACGTCGAGATCGGCGCCAACGCCGCCATTGATCGCGGCGCGCTCGGTGCGACCGTCATCGGACAGGGCACCAAGATAGACAACCTCGTCCACATCGCGCACAACGTCGTCATCGGACGCCACTGCCTCGTCATGGGTCAGGTTGGATTTGCGGGCAGCACGCACCTCGGCGATTACGTCGTCATCGCCTCGCAATCCGGCATCGCCGGGCACCTCAAGCTCGGCAACCAATCCACCGTCGGCGCAAAATCCGGCGTCATGCGCGACATCCCCGACGGCGCGACCGTCCTCGGCTATCCCGCCGCGCCGGACAAACAAGCCAAGCGCCAGTGGGTGGCGACCGCGCAGTTGCCCGACATGATCCGGCAGTTGCGGGAATTGCAAAAGAAGGTGGAAGAGTTGAGCAGTAAGCGCGTTTGATTTTCAACTGCCCAAACCGCCGGTTCATCGAACGACTTTGCCGGTCAATTTAACCAATCTGCCGCCCTCTTTGACGCATCTGCCGGTTAACTTGGCCTGTCTGCCGGTCAATTTGGTCAATCTTCCAGTTCATTTGGCGTCGCTGACGGTTCAAATATCGCCACTTCCAGTCCATTTGGCCTGTCTGCCAACTCATTTGGCGTCGCTGACAGTTCAAATATCGTCACTTCCTGTCTATTTGGCGTGACTTCCGACCAATTTGGCCTGTCTGCCGGAGCATTTGACGCGACTTCCGGCTCATTTGGATCGTCTGAAAATCCATATTTTAAGGCTTTTTGAAGCAATTTCGAGAATTTCAGTCAATTTGAGGCCAAACACTCCGCCGAAGTCCAATTGTGAATTGGTTTGTTTGCTCGTCAATCGGTCAAATTTCTTCTGAAAATTTTCCACTTTCGAGTGTTTGACCAAATTCAAATATGAAATTCTTCTGCGCTTGCATAAAGTTGTCACTGATAACCGAGAAAGTAAGACGGTATTTTCCTGGTCCGAGTTTGTAAGGATAGTAATCAGTATGAGAAGGAGCGAAAGGGTTGAAAAAAGACATTTCTATCCGGCCTTGATTTATGAAAAGGCAAACCGCGTCGAAGTATCGAGACGATGGTTTAGCTGTGATTCTAACCGCCGCCAGTCTTGTGTGAGCCCATTTGAATTCAGCAGTTTCCCATCCATGATTGATTTTCTCATTCTTATTGAGATCTACAACGCCATCGAGATATGCAAAACAATTCCGAGCATCCTTTCGGTGGTGAAGATTTTTAACTTGAATGTGAAAAGGCCGAACAACGGGTCCTCCATTTGGTAGTTGGAGATATCGAGAATGTGGATAGACGCTTAATGCAAGTGTGTTTCGGGTTTGGTTGTTCCATTCGCGGTTATCGAGTTTAGCTTTGATCAAATTATAAATGCGGTTCGGTAGTTCATCCCTCTCTGCACTTTTGAAGCGAGTTTCATCTTCTCTTAAATTGGCCAACACCGCATTCAACACGCCACCACGTTCTTCCACGCCTTCTTCTTGAAGCAATAAAACGCAGTTACCCAGACCGATGTAGGAAGCAACCGCGAGTTCCTGATTTGTAAATAGCGAACCTCGGTGGATCGGTCTACCA
This sequence comes from uncultured Bifidobacteriaceae bacterium, assembly GCA_964536285.1. Lineage (GTDB taxonomy): Bacteria > Verrucomicrobiota > Verrucomicrobiia > Limisphaerales > UBA11358 > UBA11358. The sequence continues at coordinate 33,262 of CAZHXG010000007.1, read as the reverse complement.
TCTTTATCTTTCTTGTCTTTTAATTCCTCTCGCTTGAAATCAACAAAAACAAAATAATCAGATTCCTCTAGCCGCTTGAAGATAATATCTCGAAGGTCTCTTAAGTCTTGAACCTCACAGGCCACATAACAACCGAATCCTAAATCGCTCTTTTCTATTTTACTTTTGATTGCTTCGGCAATTGGGCGTTCCTCATGGTTTTGCCCACAACTCAAAAAAATTTGCGCTTTCATTTTATAAATTTTCCGACACGCGCTGAATTTTAATCGCCTTGCCGCTGGCGGCATCAATTTCAATCACTGCGCCGTGAAGCTGCACATTATTTTTTGCCACTTCAAATCGTTGCGGCATTCCGGTGAGAAAGCGTTTGATGATCGGCTCGATTTCGCGGCCCAAAACGCTTTCGTGCGGGCCGGTGAAGCCGGCGTCGGTCAGATACGCCGTGCCGCCGGGGAAAATCTGCTCGTCCGCCGTTTGCACGTGCGTGTGCGTGCCCACGACCGCGCTGACCTGTCCGTCTAGAATCCGCGCGAACGCAATCTTTTCCGAAGTCGCCTCGGCATGAAAATCCACGAAGATGATTTTGGTCTGCTCGTGAAGTTTTTTCACTTCGTCGGCTGCGAGGAGAAACGGATTTTCCAACGGCGGTTGCATGAACGTGCGGCCTTGGGCGTTCAGCACGGCGACCTTTAATTTTTTGATTTCAAAAACGCCGCTGCCGTGTCCGGGAACGTCGGCGGGGTAATTAAGCGGGCGCAGAAATCTTTTTTCGTTCGCGAGCAGTTCCAGAACTTCCTTCTGATCCCACAAATGGTCGCCACTGGTGATGACGTCCACGCCCGCCGAAAAAATTTCCCCGGCGGTCTTGGGTGTGATGCCGCTGCCGCCGGCGGAGTTCTCGCCATTGGCGATGACGAAATCGAGCGCGAGCTGTTCGCGCAGTTTCGGGAGAAGGGTTTTGACCGCCCTGCGTCCGGGTTCGCCCACGATGTCGCCGATGAAAAGCAGTTTCACGAAAAAATTTTAACCGCGAAATAAACGAAATACACGAAAGAAAAAGTAGCAGCGGACGTAAGTCCGCTCATTATTGAAAATTAAATAGAGCCGACTGACGTCGGCTGCTACGGAAACAATTCACAACGCCGCAATCACGCCAATCATCACGGCAACGAGCCAGATTAGAAGAACGGCGTGTGTCCGGCTGAATCCCGCGCGCGTGAGGCGATGTGAAAAGTGGTTTGTGTCGCCGATCCAAAACGGTTTGCGGTTGAGCGTCCGCAAAATGACGACTTGCGCGAGGTCAATCAGCGGAATCGCCAGAACGAGCAGCGGCGAAAGCACGGCGAGCGGATGCGGATTTTGTTTCGTATAAAAGTGCGGCAGGATCGCCATGACCGCGAGCAGGTAACCGACGAGATGGCTGCCGGCGTCGCCGAGAAACGCGCGCGCATCCGGAAAATTCCACGGCAGAAAACCGACGAGCGCGCCGCACATGAGAAAGCCCATGAGTGCGACGAGATATTCGCCATTCGCGGCGGCGATGAGCGCGAAGATGAACGCGCCGATCGCGCCGAGTCCGGCGCACAGGCCGTTCATGTTGTCCATGAAATTGAAGGCGTTGATGACGGTGAGCAGCCACAAAATCGTGATGACGTAACTGAACGCGACGTTCGGCACAAAAAGCGTAATGCGCTTGCACGCCATGGCGACGGCGACGGCGACGAGCAACTGGCCGATGAATTTCGGGAGCGGCTTCAATTCATGTTTGTCGTCGAGCCAGCCCAGAAGCGTTATCGCAATCGCGCCGAAGGCGATGGCGGCCAGTTCAAGTCCGCGCCGGTTGATGCCGTGAACGATCAATGACGAGAGGGAAACTTTTACGATTCCAAATTTCAATAAAATCGCCGCCGCGCCGAGCGGCAGCAAAAGGCCTGTGAGTACGGCAAAGCCGCCGGCGAGCGGCACTGCGCCGCTGTGGATTTTTGGCGCGTCGTAATTTTTTCCGTCGCGCGGATCGTCCACGAGGTTTGTGCGCAGGCACCATTTGCGCCAGAGCGGCAGCGCGAGCAGCGTCGTCAAAAACGCGCCCGCAAAGGCGGCTAAAAAAAAATTGAATGGAAAAGTCACAGTCGAAGGCCGCGCTCGGCGGCCAGTTTCAAATAAAGATTGTATTGGTCGTCCACCATTTTTTCGACGGCGAAATTTTCTTTTACAAATTGCTGGCCGCGTTTACCGAGCCGTTCACGCAATCCGGCGTCATTCGCCAGTTGCAACAATTTTTGCGCGACGCCGTCAATGTCGCCGGTGCGGATCAAAAATCCGGTTTCATTTTCAAGACAGATTTCGTCCGCGCCGTCGAAATCATAGGCGACGACGGGTTTGGCGGCGGCGAGCGCCTGCGGCAGCGCGCGCGACAAGGCTTCGCGCGACGACAAATGCGCGAGGCAATCCATGATGCCGACGTGGTGCGCAACTTCATCCGGTGGCACAAGTCCGGCAAAAAAGATTTTGCCGGACAAATTCATTTCGCGCGCGCGATTTTCCAAATGCGCTCGCAGCGAACCGTCGCCGACGAGCAAAAGTCGCGCGTTTGGACATTGCGGCAGCAGTTTTTGAAACGCGGCGAATAAATCTTCGTGGCCTTTGAGTTTGAAGAGACGCGCGATTTTGCCGATGACGAAAGCATCGGCGGGAATCCCCAGTTTTTTGCGCAACGCGAAATCATTTTCAGCTTCCAAAAACGGTTTGAGTTTGAATCCGCTGAAGATGCGCGTGAACATATCCGGCTTTCCGATTCCGGCGGCGAGATGAATGCGCGTCATCGCGTTCGCGGAACAGAAGAAATGGTCGGTGACGCGTGCGGCGTATTTTTCGGCGGCGGTGAAAATAAAATTGGCAATCGCGTTTTGGAAATTTCCGAACGACGGGCCGTGGATGTGATGGATGACAATCGGGACGCCGGCGCGTCTGGCGGCCAAGCGTCCGAGAATCCCGGCTTTGCCGCTGTGGGTGTGGACGATTTGCGGTTTTTGTTTGCGTAAAATTTTTTCGAGTTTTCGCAATACGATAAAATCTTTCAGCGGATGGACGGGGCGAACCAGTTCTGGAACGGTTGTGAGGAGTCCGGGGATTTTTTTCACTTCCGGTTCGAGCGAGCCTTCGGGGCCGGTTGTCGGGCCGGAAATCAAATTGATTTCGACGCCGGGTTTTTGTCGCAGTCCGAGGACGGTGGCGACAGTGTTTTCCTGCGCGCCGCCGACGACGAGCCGTGTGATGATGTGGGTGACCCGCATTTGCGCGGTCAGAATGATTTACTTTTTGAGTTCGCGCAACCGTTGAAGGATGTTGGTGGCTTCGGCGGTGTTGGTGTTGGCGTTGGCGAGATAAATTCCGTAATTCCTGACGGCTTCATTGGTCTCGTGTTTGCGCCACGCGATTTCGCCGAGGCCGTAGGCGACTTGAAACGAGTTGGTGAATTCGTGCTGCAATTTCAGGTAGTCGGCGCGCGCTTGGTCGAGTTTGTCGCTGTCGAGATAGGCGACAGCGCGGTTGAAGAGCACGGAATTATTGTTTGTCTGCATCGAAAGCACGCGGCTCAAATCGGCGATGGCGTCATCGTAATTGTTCATCTGCATGAAAACGTAGCCGCGACTGGAAAGCCAGCCGGGGTCATCCGGCGCAAATTTCAGTTTGTGGTCAATGACGGCGAGGGCGTTCGTGAAAAGCCCGCGCATCATGTAAGCCTGCGCTGCGGCGGTGAGCAAATCGTCATTGGTCGGATTGCGTGAAATCTCCAGTTCGAGCAGTTGCGAGGCGCGCGCGACATTGGTTTTCTCGAAATAAGCGGCGGAGGCGAGGAGGTTCAGCTCGGTGGAATTGGTCGGTCCGAGCAAAAATTCCCCCGGCTGTTTCAGCGGGTCGCGCAACGCGTCGAGTGCCAGGTCGGGCAAACGTGATGCCAAATAAACCTGCGCGAGCAAAAGACGCGCGGCCAGATTGGCGGGCACAAGTTGGCGGACGCGTTCCAAAGGCACGGCGGCCTGACGCAAGTAACCGCTTTGGATGAGATTGTAACCCTCGCCCAAGCACAGGATGGGTTCGTCAAACGGACCGTCCTGATTGAGTGTTTCGTTCCGTTTATTGATCTGGTCACTCATCTCTTCAGTCAATATCACACCATCCTGCGGGCGGCCCTCCTGAAGATTTTTGTTGAAGGAGAGGTTGATGCTGGCGACGACATTGTCGGGATTGAGTTTGAGCGCCGTTTCAAAACGCGCGGCGGCATTTGTTAAATCGCCTGCGCGTTGCAATTGCACGCCCCAGAAATCCAGGCTGCGCGAGTAAAAGGTTCCGGCGAGAACCATGTTTTGATTGGTTTCACGTTCATCAATGTGCAGTTTCGCCAGCAGTTTTTCCGCGAACGCAGGCGGCGTTTTCGATCCGGGCGGCGAGAGGATGTTTTCGATCGGGGCAAAGGCGGTTTTTTCGGCCTTCGCCCAGAAGTTTTCATTTTCAGCGAATTGATTCTTGTCCAGCGGCAGCGGCAACAGCGTGCCGTCCGGCGGTGTTCTCAATTTGTAAACCAGGCCGTGTGGCTCAAGGTAAAACTCCTCGAAGTAATAACCGTAGCTCGGGTGCAGATAATAAACCTCGTTGCTCTTGGCGAGCGTGGCCAATGTGACGATGATGCCGAGAGGATTCAGCCTGTTTGTCTGCGTGGCCGAGGCAATCTCCGGCCACTTTTTCGGAAATTCGCGGTGCAAAAACCGATCATAGTCCGGATACGGAAGCGAATGCGTGTCCAGCGGCACAAAATCCTTGGCACGCCCGTCTCGCGCCAATGCCGCCTCCACGAAGAACAGGCGCTGTGGATCGTCGGACAGTAGAAGGCCGCCCGAGCGCGGCAGATTTTCCTCCGTGAGCGAAGCATATTTTTCGAATGTGTCGCCGTTCGTCTCGCGGATTTGCGGCGTATTTTTATAAATCAATCCGCCGATCGACAAGGCAGCAAGCAGCCAGACGACGCAAATCGCCGGGATGTTTAAAAAATCGAACGGCGACGGTTTGAGTTGTTGTGACCGGACATCGATAGCCTGTTTTCCAAACACGAGCAGAAAATATCCGGTGAAATAACCGATGCTCAACGCGGCCAGATAATAAAAGGTCAGGAATGGCAGGCCATAGCCCAGATGCCGCGGGCTGAATGGCGGATCAAAGGCGACCCAGATGCATATGCCCAGAATCACGGCGTGGATTATGTGAAACAAAAAAGTCGCCAGCGCGATTCCGATCGGGCTGCTGTCACCGAACGACGATGTCCATCGGATGCCGATCACCGCGACCGGCAGCAAGGACGTCAATGAAAGCAATCCGATCGTGTGACGCACATCCGGGCTGACAAAAAGCAATTTCACCACTTGCCATTGCGGTTCAAGATTCAACTTCAGCGCCTGCCAGAAAGTCACAGGGAATTTGTGCGAGGCGACGGCCAGCAGCGGCATCAGAAAATAAAACAACATTCCCGCCAGACCGCACAGCAGCATTCGCCGGAGAAATCGCAAATTGAAAAAGCTCAATTTCCGCGTCCAAATGATCGCCGTGACAAAAACGGGAAAGAATCCGATCATCGCCCAGTTATCAGCCATGCCGGCGCCGAAAACGCCGGCCGCCAGAAACAGACGCCACTCGCGTTCGTCCAGCCGGTATTCCAGCAACGACCAAATCACGAAGGCGAATAGAAGCAGATTAAGCATTTCGCCGGTGCAGCTCGTCGCCTGTTCCCAAAATGTCAGTTGCAGCCCGCAAACCGCCACCGCCAAAACCGGCGGCAACCATGCGCTCCAGATCGTCAGAAATGAAAAACCGCTGCGTTCCCGCTCGCGCTGCGCTTCCGTGCGGTCATGCGGCAAAATTGCAACCGATCGCGCCAGCAGGCCGAGCGTCAATGCCGCGCACACGGTGGAAAAAACATTCAACGCAATCGGAATTTCCGCCGCCGGCAGCCAGCGGAACGGATAGGTGGCCAGATACAACAGCGGGCTTAAGAATTCCGGCAGCCAGGTCCAGCCGGAGATTTTGGCGACCATATCGAGATTTCCCGGCGATACCCAGCGGTTCAGCGTCAGCCAGTAAATGACGAACGCCGCCACAGACAGCAGCCACGGCAGAAATCGCGGCGTGAATTTTTTTCGAGGATCGGTTCTTTTTCCGTTGGCCATTTGGGTCACACAGTTGAATCCATATTTTACGGCTTGGCAAGACTTTGTCCTGCCCGCAAATCCGCCACGCATTCGACGTGCTGCGTCTGCGGGAACATGTCCAGCGGCTGCACGCGCGCCAGTTCAAAGACACCGTCCGCGCACAAAATGTTCAAGTCCCGCGCCATCGTCGCCGGATGGCACGAAACGTAAATGACCTGCGCCGGCCGCATTTCGCGCAATAATGCCAGTGTTTCCGGCCAGCAACCCTTGCGCGGCGGGTCAAGAATCACCGCGCTTTTCTCCGGTGATAATTTCTTCAGCAACTCCGGCAAAACCTCCTCGACTTTTGCCGGAATGAATTCGCCGTTGGAGATTTTTCGCAACGCGGCATTCTTTTGCGCAGCCTGAATCGCGCGCCGGTCGTATTCGACCCCGACAAAACTTTCGACCGCGTCCGCCAGTTCGATGCCGAAAAATCCGACGCCGCAATACAGATCGACGAGGTGCTTTGCGCCGCTTGATTTTAGAAATGCCCGCACAGTCTCGACGAGTTTCGGCAGCAGGAAAAAATTGTTCTGGAAAAACGAATCCGGCGGCACGTCCCAATCTTCCGGCTGCACGCGCAGGACGATCTTGATTCCGCCCTTCGGCGGCGGATTCGCGCGGACGTGTTTGATCTGTTCGTTCAACGCCGGTTCGGAGATTTTGCATTCCTCGATGTCCTCGACCAGCCCGCAGTCGCCGCGGATGAAGCCGATGTTCAACTTTTGCTCCGGCTTGTTCCACTGGCTGCGGATCATGATGCGATTGCGATAACCGTAAGGCGAAGGGCAGGGGACGACCGGCGCGATTTTTTCCGAAGAAATTTTCCCGACGCGTTCGAACAAATCTGAAATCTGCTTGTGCTTCAAACGCAACTGAACCGCGTATTCGACGTGTTGATATTGGCAGCCGCCGCACGCGCCGAAATAACGGCACTCCGGCTCGACGCGCTCCGACGAGGATTTTTCAACGCGCAATAGTTTTGCGCGCGCGAAATTCTTTTTCACCTCCGTGATTTCGACCTCGACAATTTCGCCGACGAGCACGAACGGCACGAACACGACAAAATCATCCACGCGCCCGACGCCTTCGCCGCCGAACGCGATGTCGTGGATTGTCAGGGAAATTTTGTCGCCGGTTTTGAGGGGCACAGAAAATTTTTACCACTTCAATTCCTGCAAACGGCGTGCGACTTCCTCGGCGTTGGCGCGGCTGTTGAACGCGCTGATGCGGAAATAGCCTTCGCCTTTCGAGCCGAAGCCAGAGCCGGGCGTGATGACGACGTTGGCGTCGGCCAGAATTTTGTCGAACGCCTGCCAGCTCGTGACGCCTTTGGGCGTGCGCACCCAGATGTAAGGCGCGTTCACGCCGCCGAAAACTTTCAGCCCGGCTTTCTTCGCGCCCCGGCGCAGAACATCCGCGTTGGCGAGATAATGTTTGATGAGTCCCGCAACCTGTTCTTTTCCTTCGGGCGAATAAAGCGCCTCCGCCGCGCGTTGCACGATGTAACTTACGCCGTTGAATTTCGTCGTCGTGCGGCGATGCCAGAGCGGATGCAGCGGTTTGAACTCGCCGGATTTCGTCTGCGCGTTGAGCGACTTGGGCACAACCGTGAACGCGCAGCGCGTGCCGGTGAAGCCGCCGTTCTTCGAAAAGCTACGGAATTCGATCGCGCACTCGCGCGCGCCGGGAATTTCGTAAATCGAATGCGGCAGATTCGCGTCGGTGATGTAAGCCTCGTAAGCCGCATCGAACAGGATCACGGATTTATTTTCGAGAGCGTATTTCACCCACGCTTCAAGCTGTTCGCGTGTGGCCGCCGCGCCGGTCGGATTGTTCGGTGAGCAAAGATAAATCACGTCCACGTGTTTCTTCGGCGGTTCGGGAATGAAACCGTTGCTCGGTCTGCACGGCAGATAAACGAGCTTCGCGTAAGCGCCCGCTTCATTGGACTCGCCCGTGTGACCGGCCATGACGTTCGTATCCACATAAACCGGATAAACCGGATCGCTGATGGCGATTTTGTTTTTCGCGCCGAGGATGTCGAGAATGTTGCCGGTGTCGCATTTCGAGCCGTCGCTGACAAAAATTTCGTCGTCGGCAATTTCAATTCCACGGTCGCGAAAATCATTTTTGGCGATGGCGGCGCGCAACCATTCGTAGCCTTGTTCCGGCCCGTAGCCTTTGAACGTTTCGCGCGCAGCCATTTCGTCCACGGCCTTGTGCAGCGCGGCGATGACGGTGGGCGGCAACGGCTCGGTCACATCGCCGATGCCGCAGCGGATCAATTTTTTCGTAGCTTCGGGATTTGCGTCGCAAAAAGCTTTTACGCGCCGGCCAATTTCGGGAAAAAGGTAGCCGGCTTTCAGTTTCAAAAAATTGTCGTTGAGAAATGCCATTTCAGTTTCGGTTGAAAATCCAAAGCGGGAAAGTTAGCGGCTCGCATGGCGCGAGGCAAGAAAGGCTTGAGGCGTTGAATTTTATTGATGAGCTACCATTCTCGTTCCAATGACAATCAATATTAAAAAGACAATGCAGCTTAAACTAATTCCAACTGCAAATTTCCATGCGATAACTCGCCAGCCATGTTTTTTAATTCCAAATAAACTCACAATGCCCGCTAAAACTGATGTTAACAAAATACAAGCAGCCACATCAAAACTAGCTTCCGCTGGTGAACCGGACGGATGGTCAGGAATGCCGATTGCTAATCCATAGCCTATAATTGCTGCTGCTGCAAAAGGACCAATTAAGCAATACCAAGCTGCAACAAGAAAAAATTGCGAGCCAATCGGCTTCATGCGCCGCTCCAATTTATCGAAAAGTGGTTCCATACCGTTTGCTCGAAAGTGTGTCATTACTGAATCGAAATCAAGACAACAGAATTTTTTGTTAAAGCAAAAATCCCGCGAGACTCGCCGTCATGTAAGCCGCGAGCAACCCGCCGATCATCGCGCGGAAACCGATCCTGGCCATTTCGCTGCGGCGTTCGGGCGCGAGCGAGCCAATGCCGCCGACCTGGATCGCGATACTGGAAAAATTCGCGACATTCATTTTCGGCAAACCTGTTTGCAGGCTTTTTTGTAGACGTGCGGATGAAGCACGCCGACAAACGGCAGGTTGCGGTAACGCTCGGCGAAATCCAGCCCGTAGCCGACGACAAACAGGTCGGGAATCTCAAAGCCGACGTAATCCGGCTTCACTTTTTCCACGCGCCGTGCCGGTTTGTCGAGCAGCACACAGATTTTTATCCGGCGCGGTTTGAGCGCGCGCAGTTTCGGCAGGACGCGGCTCAAGGTTTTTCCCGTGTCAAGGATGTCGTCAATGAGCAGCACGTCGCGACCGCGCACGTCCAGCCGCAGTTCCTTCGTGAAAACCAGATCGCCGGATTCAGTGCCGAGTCCGTAGCTGGAAACGCCGATGAAATCGAGGCGCAGCGGCAGATTCAAATGGCGGATCAAATCCGCGAGAAACATGACCGTGCCACTCAACAATGAAATAACGACGGCTTCGCGTCCGCGAAAGTCACGCTCGATTTCGCGCGCGAGGGTTTTGACGCGTCGTGCAATTTGTTCTTCCGTGATCAAAACGCGCTCGACTTCCTTGCGCCAGTTCGCGGAAATCTTTGATTTTGAATTTTTGTTTTTCGACTTCGTCACGGAATTTTTCAGGCGGCGGGCGCGGTGATGATTTTGAAAACCGGCACGTCGAACGTCGCGTGGAAATTCGCGGCGGGAATTTTCATTTCCAGCCGCCAGCAAATCGCTTCGTTTCCGCGTTCAGAGCATTGCGGCTGGCCGGGCGGCAAATCGAACTGGACGGGAATTTTTCCGGCTTCAAGTCCGGGCGAATCGGATTTGAAAATTTTTTCGTCCTGCCAGAGGATTTTTTCGTCGGTCCGGCGGTTTTGTCCCGCGCCGGAAGTTGTTTTGCGGACGCAAAAAAGATCAAGGCGCAATTCGTTTTGGAATTTCAGCGGCAGGCTTGTTTGAATCGCTCCTTCGAGCGCGCCGCCGATTGGCGCGGGCGTTTGCGTCATTTCAAAAATGCAGCCGCCGAAGCGGTTATGCGCGAGAAATTTTTTGACGACGGAAATCAAGAAGGCGATTCCGATGACGGGAAAAACCAGCGCGATGAGCGCGCTGTGATTTCCGTCGCGCAACGCCTTCGGAACGACGAGAACGGCGATGAGTCCGCCGATGACGCAGAGCGCGACGCCCATTGTCAGATAAGATTTTGCGTGCGGGATGCCCGCGGATTTGATTTTGCCCGCCGCCCAGTCCGCGCGCTTGAGCCAGGGTTTTTCGGAAAGTTGGACGGACCGTTTCAGTTCCGCCGACAAGGGATTTTTTCTTCCGGCGATTCCAAAAATGAGCGCGATAAATCCGATGCTTGCGGCGATGACGCCCAAAAGCTGGAACAATTTTTTTCGATCCAGTCCGCCGAGCAAGCCGTCGTGGAGCAATAAAACCAGGGCGAGCAATCCCATCGCCGCGAACGGCAGCGAAAAAATAATCGCGCGTTTGCGCGCGACCGCCGGGTCAACCGGCTTGTTGCCGGAGTCTTTGAAAAGGAGACTCATGCGATTTTTTGAAAATCAAATGTGCTTGTTGTCGTTTTCGTCCTTCACGGTATAACCGGATTCCTGCCGCTTGAAATTCACCTCGTTCTTTTTGACGTAGGCGGCGAACACGTCGTCGGCGCTCATGCCGAGGACTTGCGCCATCGAAATCAGAAAATGAAAAAGGTCGACGACTTCGACGCGCGCGTTCTGTTCGTCGAACTTCTGATACTTCGCCCACCATTTCCACGGCACGCTGTCGGTGAGTTCGGCCATCTCCTGCGACATCGCGCGGCAGTAATTGAGAATCCATTTCGTCTTGTCGGCTTCGGTCATGCCGTCGGTTTTGACGCCGATGCGTTCGTTCAAACTTTTTTGCATTCGGAACAGTTCGCGGAGCTGGTCGGGTTTTTCCATGCGGGAATTAACCGTCAAGAAGCGGAGAACGCCAAGAAAAATCTTTGAACTTCGCGCGCGAGAGCCTATAACAATCGCATGTTGCCAACGCTTCTAGCCAACGGCGGGCCGGTCATCTGGCTGATTTTGATCGCCGGAGCCGTCGCCCTGATCGTGTTCGTCGAGCGCGCGCTGTTCTGTCACCGCTCGCAAATCAACTCCGCCGAGTTTCTCAACGGCGTGCGCAACGTGCTCAAGCGCGATAATGTCGTCGAGGCCGTTTCCATCTGCGACGCCACGCCGGGGCCGGTCGCGCGCATCGTGAAGACCGCGATCTTGAACCGTGACAAAGGCCGCGAGCGCGTGCGTGAAGCCGTAGAGGAGGCCGGTTTGACGGAAGTGCCGCGGCTCGAAGACAAATTGAATCTGCTCGCGACCATCGCGCAAATCGCGCCGCTGCTCGGTTTGCTCGGTACGATTCTCGGTTTCATCCGCGTGTTCATGCAATTGCAGGCCGATGGTCTTTACGCGCACATGGGCACGCTCTCGGCGGGCATTTGGGAATCGCTCATCTGCGCGGCGGCGGGCATCGCGGTCGCGATTCCGGTCCATGCCGGATACAATTACCTCATCAGCCGCGTGAACAAAATCGTCCTCGACATGGAACGCGCCGCCGCCGAAATCATCAACATCGTCACCGAAAACGACGGCGGCAAACCATCATGAAATTTCCGCGCAATACACGTTTGTTGCGCAGCCCGTTCGACGTGGCGCCGTTCGCGACGGTTCTTTTTCTGCTCGTGATTTTCCTGATGCTCGGCGCGCTGTTGCCCACGCCCGGCCTGCCGCTGTTGCCGCCGGTTGCCGGCGATTTGCCCGGCACGGACAAGCCGACCGCGGCCGTTGCCGTTGATTCCAGCGGCCGTTTTTATTTTGCGAATCAACTTGTCACCGCGGCGCGATTGAAAGCCGACCTGCAGAACGCCGCAAGAAGTTCTCGCGAACCGCTGACGCTCGTCATCCATGCCGATAAATCCGTGACTTACGAACAACTTGTGCATCTGACGTTGCTCGCGCGCGACGCCGGAATTCAAAAATCAATCCTCGCCACGCTCCCGCGCGTCGTCAACGCGCCAGACCAGCCATGAACGCCGCTTCCGCAGAATCGCATCCGGCCCGGTGGACGTGGACCCGCTGGCTGACGCTCTTCGCGCTCGTCCTCGCGACGCAAATCGGATTCATTTTCCTGTTCGGCGAACGAGAACAAATCGTCCCGCGTGCCGTCACGAATGTTCCGACGTTGCGACTTGCTGACGGCTCCGACGAATTGATCGCATTGAGCGACCCGACGCTCTTCGCGTTGCCGAATCCAAAGGATTTTGCATCGTCAATCTGGTTGCAGATGCATACCAACGCGCCGCAGGATTTCCGCTGGACTGAATCGCCGCGCTGGTTGCAGCTTCCTGTGGAAGAAATCGGAGCAGCCTTCGGCCGGTTCATGCAGACCAACCGGTTTGAAAATTTTCAACTTCGTTTCAAACCACAGCCGAAATTGAGCGCGCCCGAGTCGCCGGTTGATTCCGCGTCCGCGCAAACTTCCAGATTGCAAATCGAAGGCGACCTTGTGAGCCGCCGGTTGCTTGTGCCCGTCAACTTGCCATCGCTGCCTTACGACGACGCGATTGCGCCGAGCAAAGTGCAAGTGCTTGTGGATGCGGCGGGCGATGTCGCTTCCGTTGTGCTGCTGGAATCGAGCGGATGGAACGACGCCGACCAAAGCGCGTTGCGACTGGCACGCGCCGCGCGGTTCGCGCCATCGCCGCACCTGACCATCGGCCGGATGATTTTTTATTGGCATACCGTTCCGTCATCCGTGTCGCCGTGACATGACGATTCCCGCGCTCATCACGACTTATGTGACGCTTGCGCTTGGCGCGTTGCTGGGATTGTGGATTTTTTCCGAAATGCGCCGTCGCCGTTTCGGGCCGACGCACACGGAGGACAGGATTTTCCGCTGCAAAAATTGCCATTACGTCTACACCGACGACTCCGATGTGGACCGTTCGCGCTGTTCGCAGTGCGGCAAGTTGAACGAGCCGATCGAATTTTGAGATTCGCAAAGCGCGATTTTGAAAACAGTTATTGCGTATCGGTGGGTTTTGGGTGAAAAATAAGCGAACGACGGCTTATTTGCCCAGAGATGACGAGCAACAGAACGAAGAAAACTAATGACCGGCAAGCGCCCATCACCGCGCCGCCGAAACAAGGACTTTACGACCCGCAGTTCGAACATGATTCCTGCGGAGTGGGCTTTCTTGTCAACATCAAGGGAAAAAAATCGCACGGCATCGTCATCTCCGCTCTGCAAATCCTGTTGAATCTCGACCATCGCGGCGCGGTCGGTTGCGAGCCGAACACCGGCGACGGCGCGGGAATCTTGATCCAGACGCCGCACGATTTTTTCAGAAAAGTTTCCGACAAGCTCGGCTTTAAATTGCCCGCGCCCGGTCAATACGGCGTCGGCATGTTGTTTATGCCAAAAGACAAAGCCGGGCGTGAAGCCGTCAAAAAGGAATTTGCAAAAATTGTTTCCGGTGAAGGTCAAACCCTTCTCGGCTGGCGCGACATTCCGACGGACAATTCTTCGCTCGGCAACGGCGCGAAAAATTCCGAGCCGTTCATGATGCAGGTTTTCGTCGGGCGCAATCCAGCGATCAAAGACGATGCGACGTTCGAGCGGAAACTTTATGTCATCCGCAAAATCGCCGAGCAGCAAATCCGTTACGGCGGAAAAATCGCGGGCGGAAAATGGTTTTACGTTTCGAGCCTGTCGCACAAAACGGTCGTCTACAAAGGCATGCTGATGCCGGAGCAGGTGGCGAAATATTATCCCGATCTGCACGACGCGGACATGACGTCGGCGCTCGCGCTCATTCACTCGCGTTTTTCGACGAACACGTTTCCGAGCTGGGATCGCGCGCATCCGAACCGTTACATCGCGCACAACGGCGAAATCAACACGCTGCGAGGCAATGTGAATTGGATGCACGCGGCGCAGGCGAATTTCAAATCGCAACTTTTCGGCGACGACATCAAAAAAATAATCCCCGTCATCAACACCGACGGCAGCGACTCCGCGCAGTTCGACAATTGCGTGGAGATGCTCGTCATGGCGGGACGCGAATTGCCGCACGCGATGATGATGATGATTCCCGAGCCGTGGGAAAATCACGAGAGCATGGACGCGGAGCGCCGCGCGTTTTATGAATTTCATTCCTGCCTGATGGAACCGTGGGACGGCCCGGCTTCGATGGCGTTCACGGACGGAAAAATCATCGGCGCATGTTTGGATCGAAACGGCCTGCGCCCGTCGCGTTATTACGTCACGAAGGACGACATGGTCATCATGGCGTCGGAAGCGGGCGTGCTGCCCGTCGCGCCGGAGCGCGTCTTGCAAAAAGGCCGCTTGCAGCCGGGCCGGATGTTTTTAGTGGACACCGAGCAGGGCAGGATCGTCGCGGACGAGGAACTGAAGAAAAAATACGCGAGCGCGCAGCCGTATCAAAAGTGGCTCGGCGAACATCATGTCCTTTTGGAAAATCTACCGGAGCCGCCGGAAGCGACGCAGCCGGATCACCGGAAAATTTTGCAACGGCAGCAGGCGTTCGGCTACACGTTCGAGGATTTGCGTTTCATCATCGGCCCGATGGCCAACGACGGCGTCCAGCCGCTTGGTTCGATGGGCACGGACACGCCGCTTGCGGTTCTCTCGAACAAGCCGCAACTGCTTTACAATTATTTCAAGCAGCTTTTCGCGCAGGTCACGAACCCGCCGATTGACCCGATCCGCGAGGAGATCATCACCTCGACCGAAACGATGGTCGGCGCGCGCGGCGGTTTGTTGAGTCCAACACCCGAAAGCTGTTCGCTCATCAAACTGAAACATCCGGTTCTCACGAACGAAGAATTGGAAAAACTCCGTCACGTGGACGGGAAAGCTTTCAAGTCCGCCACGCTGCCGATTCTGTTCAATGCCGCAGACGGCGCGAAAGGTTTGGAAAGCGCGCTGGAAAAATTATTTTCCGAAACTGACAAGGCCATTTCCGGCGGCACGAACATTTTGATCCTGTCCGACCGCGGCATTTCGCCGGAGCAAGCGCCGATTCCCGCGCTGCTGGCGGTTTCCGGTTTGCATCATCATCTCATTCGCAAAGGCACGCGCTCACGCGTCGGCCTCGTGCTCGAATCCGGCGAGCCGCGTGAAGTGCATCATTTTGCGCTGCTCATCGGCTATGGTTGCAGCGCCATCAACCCGTATCTCGCGTTCGCGACGCTCGACGATTTGATCCAGCAGGGTTTGCTTACGAACACCGACCACAAGACTGCACAGAAAAAATTCATCAAGGCAGTCGTCAAAGGCGTCGTCAAAACGATGGCCAAGATGGGCATCTCGACGATTCAAAGCTATCGCGGCGCGCAAATTTTTGAAGCTGTCGGCCTCAACACTGAAGTCGTGGACAAATATTTTGCGTGGACACCGTCGCGGATTCAAGGTGTCGGACTTGATGTCATTGCCGAAGAAGCGCTCGCGCGCCATAGCCACGCGTTTCCAAGTCGTCAGGTCAACGGGGTGCTCGATGCAGGTGGGCAATATCAATGGCGCGACAATGGCGAATTCCATTTGTTCAATCCGCAGACGATTCACAAATTGCAGAATGCCTGCCGCACCGGCAGCGAAAAGATTTACCGCGAGTACGCCGAACTGATCAACAATCAGGCGAAAAATCTTTGTACGTTGCGCGGCCTGCTCGAATTCAAATTTGCCGAAAAGCCGGTGCCGATTGAAGAAGTCGAATCGCTCGAGAGCATCGTGAAGCGATTCAAAACCGGTGCGATGAGCTACGGTTCGATTTCCAAGGAGGCGCACGAAGCGCTCGCCGTCGCGATGAATCGCATCGGCGGAAAATCCAACACCGGCGAAGGCGGCGAAGACCCGGAGCGCTACAATCTTGAGCCGAACGGCGACTCAAAAAATTCTGCGATAAAGCAAGTCGCGAGCGGACGTTTCGGCGTTACGAGCCATTACCTCGTCAACGCGCGCGAGTTGCAGATCAAAATGGCGCAGGGCGCGAAGCCCGGCGAGGGCGGCGAATTGCCCGGCAAAAAAGTTTATCCGCCAATCGCCAAGGTGCGCGGCACGACTGCGGGAGTCGGTCTTATTTCTCCGCCGCCGCATCACGACATTTATTCCATCGAGGATTTGGCGGAGTTGATTCACGATTTGAAAAATTCAAATCGCAACGCGCGCGTCAGCGTGAAACTCGTCGCCGAAGTCGGCGTCGGCACCATCGCCGCCGGCGTCGCCAAAGCGCACGCGGACGTGGTTTTGATTTCCGGTCACGATGGTGGCACGGGTGCGTCGCCGCTTTCGTCCATCAAACACGCAGGCGGACCTTGGGAACTTGGCCTGGCTGAAACGCACCAGACGCTCGTGCTGAACAATCTTCGCAGCCGGATTTACGTCGAGACGGACGGACAATTGAAAACCGGCCGCGACGTCGCAGTCGCCGCATTGCTCGGCGCGGAAGAATTTGGTTTTGCGACCGCGCCGCTCGTCGCGCTCGGCTGCATCATGATGCGCGTCTGCCATCTAAACACGTGCCCCGTTGGCGTCGCCACGCAAGACCCGCGCCTGCGCGCTCGCTTTGCCGGCAGCGCGGACAACGTCGTGAACTTCATGCGTTTTGTCGCGCAGGAATTGCGCGAGATCATGGCCAAGCTCGGCTTTCGCAAACTCGAAGACATGGTCGGGCGCACGGACAAATTGATTCCATGGAAAGCCATTGAGCATTGGAAGGCGAATGGACTCGATCTGACGCCAATTTTGTATCAGCCGGAAATGGGTTCTGAAGTCGGACGTTTTCGTTCGCAGGATCAGGATCACGGTTTGGAAAAATCGCTCGACGTGACGAAGATTCTAGAGATCTGCAAACCGGCGATCGAGCGCGGCGAAAAAGTCCGGGCCGAACTGCCGATTCGAAACGTGCATCGCGTCGTCGGCACGATCACCGGCAGCGAGATCACGAAGAAACACGGCCCGAACGGATTGCCCGAAGATACAGTGCAATTAAAATTCACCGGCAGCGCCGGGCAAAGCTTCGGTGCGTTTATTCCGCGCGGTATGACACTCGAACTTGAAGGCGACGCAAACGATTATTTCGGCAAAGGCTTGAGCGGCGGGAAATTGATTGTTTACCCGCCGGGCGGTTCGACTTTTATTGCCGATGAAAATATCATCATCGGCAACGTGGCGCTTTACGGTGCGACGGCGGGCGAGATTTTTGTGCGCGGCATGGCGGGCGAACGTTTCGGCGTCCGCAACTCCGGCGTCAACGCGGTCGTCGAAGCTATCGGCGATCACGGTTGCGAATACATGACTGGCGGTCGCGTCATCGTGCTCGGCAAAACCGGGCGCAATTTCGCCGCCGGCATGAGCGGCGGCATCGCCTACGTTTTGGACGAGGCCGGAGATTTTGCGACGCGTTGCAACAAGGAACTGGTCGGCCTTGAAAAACTTTCGGACGCGGACGAGATCGAGGAAGCCTGGAAGTTGATCCAGCGCCATCAGACTTACACGCAGAGCGAACGCGCCGCGAAAATTCTGGGCGACTGGAAAAATTTCGTCCCGAAATTCGTGAAAGTTTTGCCGAAGGATTATGCGCGCGTTTTGGAGTCGCTGAAAAAAGTGCAGTCGCAGGGCCTGAGCGGCGACGACGCCATCATGGCCGCGTTCGAGGAAAACGTCCGCGACGTGGCGCGCGTCGGCGGCGGATGATTTAATCAGTTTGGAAACCTAAAACAAAAAAATGGGCAAACCAACAGGATTTCTGGAATTTAAACGCGAACTGCCGGACGATCGTTCGGCCGGCGGGCGCGTTGCCGACTGGAAGGAATTTCATCATCACTTGCCCGAGGCCGATCTCAAGAAGCAGGGCGCGCGCTGCATGGATTGCGGCATTCCGTTCTGCCACACCGGCCAGCTCGTCAGCGGCATGGCCAGCGGCTGCCCGATTCACAATCTCATTCCCGAATGGAACGACCTCGTCTATCGCGGCCTGTGGAAGGAAGCGCTCGAACGCCTGCACAAGACGAATAATTTTCCCGAGTTCACCGGACGCGTCTGCCCCGCGCCGTGCGAAGGTTCGTGCGTTTTGGGAATCAACAATCCACCCGTCACGATCAAGAATATTGAGTGCGAAATCATTGATCACGGCTGGGAACACGGCTGGGTCAAAGCCGAACCGCCGAAGAAGCGCACGGGCAAAACTGTCGCCGTCATCGGTTCAGGCCCGGCGGGAATTTCTGCTGCTGCGCAACTCAACAAGGCCGGACATCTTGTCACTGTGTTCGAGCGCGCCGACCGTCCCGGCGGATTGCTCATGTATGGCATTCCCAACATGAAGCTCGACAAAACAGAAGTCGTGTTGCGCCGACTGAAAGTTCTCGAAGACGAAGGGATTAAATTTGTCTGCAATACCGAGGTCGGGAAAAATCTGCCGGCGGAAAAATTGTTGAAGGAATTTGACGCCGTGATTCTCGCCACCGGCGCGACCAAGCCGCGCGATCTGCCGATTTCCGGACGCGAGTTAAAGGGCATTCATTTCGCGATGGATTTTCTCACTGCGAACACGAAGAGCATTTTGGATGCGCACAAGAACGGAGATTACATTGACGCGACCGGCAAGGACGTCGTCGTCATCGGCGGCGGCGACACCGGGACGGATTGCGTCGGCACTTCGATTCGGCACGGCTGCAAAAGTTTGGTGCAATTGGAAATTTTGCCCAAGCCGCCGCTCGAACGCGCCAAGGACAATCCGTGGCCCGAATGGCCGAAGACTTACAAGCTCGATTACGGACAGGAAGAAGCCGCCGCGAAATTCGGCGCTGACCCGCGCGTCTATCTGACGACCGCGACGAAGTTCGAGGGCGACGCGCACGGCCACGTCAAAGCCGTTCATCTCGTGCAGATTGAATGGACGAAGAACGACAAGGGCCAGTTCATTCCGAAAAATGTTCCCGGCACGGAAAAAGTTTTGCCCGCGCAGCTCGTTTTGCTCGCGATGGGTTTTCTCGGACCGGAACAGCCGTTGCTCGACTCGCTCGGCATCGAACGCGACGCGCGCAGCAACGCGAAGGCAGACTTCGAGAAATACACGACGAACCTCAAGGGCGTCTTTGCCGCCGGCGATTGCCGTCGCGGCCAGAGCCTCGTCGTGTGGGCGTTCAACGAAGGGCGCGGCGCGGCGCGCGAGTGCGACCGCTTTCTGATGGGCACGACGGATTTGCCATAAAGACATCGCATGACCCAGCCACTCGCTCTCGTTTTCTACGAAAAACTTTTGCCCGGCAGCCAGTTGGTGAACCGGTTGCAGGATTTGAATTATCGCGTCCAGGCGGTGAACGATCTGGCGTCGCTCCAGCAATGCGCCCGCACCGAAAGCCCTTTGGTGGCGTTTGTGGATTTGTCCGGCGGCGGCGACGTTTGCCGCGCCATCGCCGGGCTGAAGGCGGACTCCGTAACGCGCCATGTTCCGGTCATCGCATTCGCTGACGAAAAAGCGGTGGATTTGCAGGAAAATGCCAAAAAAGCGGGCGCGACAATCGTGGTCAGCGAGGCGAACATCGCGAATTATCTGCCGCAACTCCTGAATCAAGTGCTTCAAATCGGATGATGTGACGGCGATGTGACGTTTGCGAAACTTATCCTTGACTACAACTGGGCGAATGTCTATTGTTCACTTGGATTGAGGCATGAGCCGTTTCCGAAATTAACCTGCGGGCATGGACTGGATTCCAGTCGTGTCCGTTTTATTGTTTTGGAGCAGAGCCTCGCAACTTGTCAGGAGCGAATATGGCTAGCGGCAAAGTAAAATGGTTCGATAACAAAAAAGGGTTCGGGTTCATTGCCCAAAATTCCGGACAGGACGTTTTCGTGCATCATACGTCCATTGTCGGTCCGGGATTCAAGACCCTTAACGAGGGTGACGAAGTCTCATTCGAAGTCATTCCCAGTGAAAAAGGATTGAAAGCCCAGAACGTCCAGCGTGTGAGCGCGTCCTGACGCCTCTCGTCGGAAATTTGATGAATCTGCGCCAGCGAAGTTTTTTGTTCGCTGGCCGGAAGTCTTGGGTTAATCTTGTTTCATGGCGGATTCGACCGCGACGCGAGTCGCGAGCCTCTACATTCACGTTCCGTTTTGCGCGCAGAAATGTGCGTACTGTGCCTTTTATTCCGAAGCGTCGTCCGGCGAACTGGTGAACCGCTACGTTGAGGCGCTCATCCGTGAGCTGGAAATTGTCGCGGGCGATCTCAAACCTAAAACCATTTTCTTCGGCGGCGGAACACCGTCGCTCTTGAATCTCCGGCAATGGGAGAAAATTTTTCGCGCGATGGAAAAATTGAACCTGCTCGGCGCGAAAGAATTCACAGTCGAGTGCAATCCGGCGACAGTTTCCGCCGACAAAGCAAAACTGCTCCGGTCGTCCGGCGTGAACCGGATTTCGATGGGAGTGCAATCGCTCGACGAAAAACTGCTCGAACGGCTCGGGCGGATTCATTCGCGCGAAATGGTTTTCAAATCGTTCGATATTTTGCGCGCTTCCGGTTTTGAAAATCTGAATCTGGATTTGATGTTCGCCATTCCGACGCAGACGATGGAAATCTGGCGCGACACTTTGAACGAAGCGATTGCGATGCAGAGCGAGCATTTGTCCAGCTACGAAGTCATTTACGAAGACGACACGCCGCTGTTCGCGCAATTGCAAGCCGGAGAATTTTCTGTGGACGAAAACCTTGCGTGCGAAATGTATGAAGAGTTGATTTCAACCGCGACACGCGCCGGTTTCCAACAATATGAAATCGCCAATTTTGCGAAAGGCGAATCGAATCCCGAAAAAATTCCATCGCGTGCCTGCAAACACAACGTGAATTACTGGCGCGGCGGAAATTTTTACGGGCTTGGACCGAGCGCGACCGGTTACGTTCGCGGCGTTCGAACAAAAAACTGGTCGAACACGCAGATTTATTGCGAGCAATTGGAAAAAGGCCGACGCGCGATTGAGTCGATCGAGGAATTGCCGCCGTTGAAACGCGCGGGCGAAATCGCCGCGTTCGGTCTGCGCATGAACGCAGGCTGGCCGTTCGGGGAATTTCAGCGCGCGACCAACTTTGATTTGAAAAACGAATGGTCGGCTGAAATGAATCAATTGTCCGAACGCGGCTGGGGAAAAATTTCGCGGGAAAATTTTCAACTGACGAAGACCGGCTTGCGTTTCGCCGATTCTGCGGCAGAATTATTTCTGCGTTGAGCCGTCGGAATTTTTGCAAAGAAAATTCCACGCGAAAAAACTTGTCAGCAACGCAATTGCGCCGCAAATCAAATAAGGCAGCGACGGTTTCACAAAAAACAATGTGCTGGCGAAAATCGGGCCGAGGATGCGCGCGAGTGCACCGAAACTTTGGGCGACGCCGAGGTTCGCGCCTTGTTCGTGCGGCGAGGAATTCAGCGAAATCATTCCGAAAACCGGCGGTCGGTTTAATCCAGAACCGATTGCCAGAAGTGCGAGGACGACCAAAATTTCCGGCAAAGTTTTTGCGAACGGCAATCCGGCGAGGCCGATGGCGAAAATGATCAGGCTGCTGAAAATCAGATTCTGTTCACCAAGTTTTTTTACGAGCTTGCCGATGACGCCTTGAATGAGCGCGGCGATAAAACCGGCGTAGGTGAACAGATATCCGATGCGGTTGTTGAATCCTTTTTCGCCAAAGCCGAATTCGTGTTTTGCCAGCAGCGGAAAAGTGGATTCAAAACAGGTGAAGCAAAATGTCGCGAGAAAGAAGATGACGATGAGCAGGCCAAGTTTCGGTTGCGCGAGCGTGTGCGACCATTGATTCATTTTCGGACGCGCGATGACGTGTTCGGAATTGGGTTTCCGGCTTTCGCCGAGGATGAACCAGCCGAGAATGAAATTCGCGGCGCAAAAACCGGCGGCGACCCAGCCGGGCGCTTGTTTGCTATGAAAAATTTCGATGCTGAACGCGCCGAGCGCGGGGCCGAAAATAAATCCAAAGCCGAACGCCATGCCGATCAAACCCATGCGCGCGGAACGTTTTTCCGGCGGCGTGATGTCCGCGATGTAGGCGGACGCGACGGAAAGATTGGCACCGCAGATGCCGGCGAAAATCCGTGACACAAGAATCATCCACAGTCCCGCCGTGCCGCTCATGCCGCACGCGACGGCGAAGAGCGCGTAGGAACCCGCCGCGCCGAGATTGCTGGTGAGCATGACGGGTCGGCGGCCGATGCGGTCGGACAATTTTCCCCACGCGGGCGCGAAGAGAAATTGCATCGCGGAAAACGACGCGATGATTCCGCCGATGACGAGGCCTTTTGCGCTGAAGTCGGGGCGGAAATTATCCTCCGCGTAGCCCGGCAGCAGCGGCAGCACGATGCCGAAGCCGATCAGGTCAATGAAGACCGACAGGAAAATGACGAGCAGTGACGGCTTGCGGTTCATGTTTGCAACGAACGCGAAGTCTAATTATCGCGGACAGAATTGACAGGATTTTTCGGGATTAAAAATTCGCGCGGCGAATAACTTTGGGAATAGTCGGCGAATGGATGTTGGTAATCCTTTCTTGCGACTTTGCTTCGCGCGCAGTCTTATTGTCAAATGATTGATTCCGTTTCCGACTCTGCCGGTGCAGCGGCAGATTTAAAAAAGGCCCGACGACAAAAAGCGGCTCGCGCGGACGCTCGCCCCACCATTGACAGATTGCCGCCACATTCGCCGGAAGCGGAACAGGGCGTGCTGGGTTGCGTTTTGCTTTCGCCGAACGAGTGCATGGGCGAATGTTTGGAAAAACTCAAGGACGGCGCGGAAGTTTTTTACGACCTGCGGCATCAGACGATTTTTGAAGCGCTCGTGGCGATGTTCGATTCGCGCGAGGCGATCGACGTCATCACGTTGCAGCAGCGGCTCAAGGACAAGCAACTTTTGGAGCAGGTTGGCGGCATCGCTTATTTGTCGCAACTTCAGGATTCGGTTCCGAGCGCGGCGAACCTTTCCTACTATCTGGAAATCGTTCGCGAAAAATTTCTGCTGCGGAAAATGATCCAGACCTGCACGGAGGTCGTCGGGCGCGTTTACGATTACGAAGGCGAAGTGGACGCGCTGATGGACGAAGTCGAGCGCGACGTTTTAAGAATTTCCGAGTCGCGAGTGACGGGCGCTTTGCTGCCGACGAAGGAACTGGTGAGCAAAGCCATCGGGACGATCGAAAATTTTTTCAGCCGCAAGGGAACGCTCACGGGTTTGGGAACGGGCTACGCGGATTTGGACCGGATGACGGACGGTTTGCACGGGAGTGAAATGGTCGTCATCGCGGCGCGGCCTTCGATGGGAAAAACGTCGCTGGCGATGAACATCGTTGAGCACGTCGTGCTGGAGCAAAAATTGCCCGCCGCCGTTTTCAGTCTGGAAATGAGCGCGGAGGCGTTGGTGCTTCGCATGATGTGTTCGATCGCGCGGGTGAACCTGCGTAGCATCCGCGAAGGCTTCATGCACGAGTCGGATTTTCCGAAATTGACGAGCGCGGCGGGCAGGCTGGCGAACGCGCCGCTGTTCATCGACGATTCTGCGGGGCTTTCGATTTTGCAGTTGCGCGCGCGCGCGCGACGGCTGCACCAGCAGCACGGAGTGAAACTCTTTGTCGTTGACTATTTGCAATTACTCCATTCTACTGCGCGGCGTTCGCAAGAAAACCGGCAGCAGGAAATCGCTGATATTTCCAGCGGCATCAAAGCGCTGGCGAAGGAATTGAAAGTGCCGGTGCTGGTGTTGAGCCAGTTGAACCGCGAACTTGAAAAAGACAAAAGCCGCAAACCGCGCTTGAGCGATTTGCGCGAGTCCGGTGCGATTGAACAGGACGCCGACCTTGTCGGTCTGTTATACAAACCGAACGCCGGTGACGACGAAGACGGCATGACGACCGAAGAAGCGGATGGTTTGCCGGTCAATCTGTTGATTGCGAAACAGCGCAACGGCCCGACGGGCGACGTGAACCTGATATTCTTGAAATCATACACGCGATTTGAAAGCGCAGCAAAAGTCAGTGACGAAGACGTGCCGAACCAATAGACGATGAAATCCATTTTTCGCCTTTTGGGGATCTGGCTGTTGCTCGGCTGCGTTCCGGTTGCATGGTCGCAGACAGCCGGTCCGAAAATTGACCGCGTGGACATCAAGTTCGTCGGTCCGTCTTCGGTCAGCGAACAATTCATCCGATCCAACGTCCGCGCCAAGGCGGGCAGCACTTACCTTCCCAATTCCACGCAAGACGACGTCCACTCGCTCTACGGTACGGGACAGTTTTACAACATCCGCGTCTCGGTTGATCCGGCGGACGATGGAGGCGTCTTTCTGACTTTCATCGTGCAGGCGCGTCCGCGCTTGTCCGAAATCAAACTGGAGGGCAATAAAAAATTAAGCGACTCAAAGCTGAAGAAGAAAATCACGGTGAAAGTCGGCGAGCCGCTGGACGAGCAGAAATTGTTCACCGACGTGCAGGAGATGAAGAAGCTCTACGAGAAATACGGTTACCCGGACACGCAGGTGAAATACGTTTTGAACATCGACGAAAACGCAGGGCGCGGCTCGGTGACATTCCAGGTGACCGAAAGCCCGAAAATCAAAGTCACGAAGATCGAGTTTGTCGGCGCGGCGGCGTTTTCACAAAAGGTATTATACAAACAAATCAAGACGACCCGGCACTGGATGTTTTCATGGATCACGAGCAGCGGCGTGTTCAAGCAGGATGATTTCGACGATGACAAGGACTTGCTGGTGGAGTTTTATCGCAACCACGGCTATCTGGATTTTGAAATCAAGGACGTGAAGCTTGAACATCCGGCGCCCAACAAGCTGGCGATCTATTTTTATGTTTATGAAGGCCGCCAATACAAAGTCGGCTCGATCAAATTCAGCGGCAACAAAATTTTCAGCGACGCGGACATCCGCAAGGGCCTGCAATCTGTCCACGACTATGAGCATTCCAAGGACAAACTCGGTCCGCACGGTCTGGCAATGGATGTGGGCAACGTTTTCACGCCGGATGGCTTGAAGAAAGATTCACAGGCTGTCGAAGATTTTTACGGCACGAAAGGGTATATTGACGTGGCTCAAGGCGAATCGCTTCGCGTCAACCGCATTCCGAACGTCGACACGGGCACGATGGATCTGGAATTCCAGGTTGATGAAGGCCAGAAATCCTACGTCGAGAAGATTGACATCCGCGGCAACCTGAAAACGAAGGACAAAGTCATCCGCCGCGAACTGGCGATTTCCCCCGGCGACGTCTTCGACATGGTGCGCGTCAAGACCAGCAAGCAGCGCCTTGAGGGCTTGCAATATTTTGACAAGGTGGATTTGGATCCGGAGCCGACCGACCCGCCGATCGCCGGGCGCAAGGATTTGATCGTGAACGTCGAGGAACAGAACACGGGCAATCTGACTTTCGGCGCGGGCTTCAGTTCGGTGGATTCGCTCGTCGGCTATGTCGAATTGACGCAGGGAAATTTTGACTTGTTCCATCCGCCCAACTTTACCGGCGCCGGTCAAAAATTCCGCATGAAGGTCCAGTTGGGCACGGAACGTCAGGATTACGAAATTTCATTCACCGAGCCGTGGTTTTTGAACCGGAAGCTTTCGCTCGGCGTTGATCTCTACCGGCATCAATTGGACTTCGAAAGTCCAAACAATATTTTTGATGAAACGCGAACCGGAATGGGTTTGAGCCTGACGCGCGCGTTGTGGAGCGATTTTTTCATCGGCACCATCAGCTACAGGGTTGAAGACGTTGGAATTTCACTGAACAGCGGATTTCATGGAACCGAGCAAATATTGGATCAATCCGTCAGTCCACCGACTCCAGAAACGATTAATCCAAATGTGCCACAAGCCATTCTGGATGAAGTCGGCGATCATTTGTATCAGCGCATCGGCGGAACGCTCGCGTACGACACGCGCAACAGCGTGCAACTGCCGAACCACGGCCAGCGCTCGGAATTCACCGCGGAATTCAGTTCGGGCGATAAAACTTATTACAAGGTGGAAGCTAAAACCGATTGGTTTTTCCCCGGATTTTTCAAGGGCCACGTGCTTGAAGCCAGCGGACGCGTCGGCATGGCTGACGGTTTGAGCGGCGGCGACGTGCCGTTCTACGACCGTTATTATCTCGGCGGCCTTTACTCGCTGCGCGGCTTCCAATATCGCAACATCGCGCCCCGCGAACCCGGCTTTAACGAGCCGATCGGCGGCGACACGCTGTGGTTTGGTTCGCTGGAATATAGCGTGCCGATTATGGAAAAGGACAATGGACTTGGCGTGCGTGTGGCGCTTTTTTATGACATCGGAGCAGTCGGTGCGGCGCCTTATTCGTTTTCCGGCAGCTACGACGACGATTGGGGCATCGGTTTTCACCTGAACATTCCGCGCCTTGGTCCGTTGCGCCTTGAATACGGCATCCCTATCCACCATGATCAGTACAACAGCAGCTCCGGCCAGTTTCAGTTCGGAGTCGGCTACACCCGCGAATTTTAATATGAACGTTCTGGCAAAAAGAATCCTGTCCGCGAAACTCGCGGCGCTTGCGCTGGGATTTGCAGCGCTCGCGGTTTCGGCGAAAACAGCCGCCACTTTCGGCAACGTGCCGCTTTATTTTGAAGCCGATTCTCCCGCCCGGTTTGTCGCGCGTGGAAGTGATTCGCAGTTTTTGATTTCACCGGCTGAATCTCAAATCATTTTGCGCAAGTCGGCTTCAAAGATCGCGGCGGTGCGGATGCGATTCGTCGGTGCAAATCCGTTCGCACAAATTTCCGGCGACAGCGCATTGCGCGGAAAAGTCAACTACCTCACCGGCGATGATCCCGCGCAATGGCGTTCCGGCGTGCCGACCTTTGCCAAAGTGCGCGTCGGGGAAATTTATCCCGGCATCAATCTGGTTTATTACGGCAACCAACGGCAGCTGGAATACGATTTCACGATTGCGCCCGGTTCGGATACGGATGCGATTATGATCCGTTTCGATGGCGCGGACAAAATCTCAATCAACGCCCGGGACGAACTGGTTTTAAAATCCGGCGGCGGTGAAATCCGCCAACCCGTGCCGGTTGTTTATCAAACGGTTGATGGCGCGCGCAAAGAAATCAAGGGCGGCTACAAAATTCTGGACGCGCACACCGTCGCGTTCACTGTCGGCAACTACGATCGCGCATTGCCATTGGTGATTGATCCAACTTTCGCCTTTGGAACTTTTTTCGGCGGCACTTCTGGAGAGACAGCTTGGGCGGTGGCGCTGAACCCGACGGATAATTCCATTTATATCGCCGGCCAGACATTTTCCAAAAAGGCGTTCACGAACGGCCCGCCGTTTTCGACGGAAGGCGCGTTTCAGGAAGATTTTGCCGGCGGCAAACTCACCGGCGACGGCTTCATCGCCAGATTTGACAGCACCGGCACAAATCTGGTTTTCCTCACATACCTCGGTGGCAAGGAAGACGAATATATTTCCAGCATCGCGGCGGATGCGGCGGGCAACGCATTTGTGACAGGCTTCACCGACTCGACCAATTTTCCGACCAAGAACGCATTGTATCCGAAGATTGCCGGGAAGTTGAACAAAGTGGTGAATGTTTATCCCGGAGACGCTTTTGTTGCGGAATTGGATCCCAGCGGCTCAAATCTGGTTTATTCGACTTACCTTGGCGGTTCGGGCTTAGATTCCGGCACAGGCATCGCGATTGATTCATCGGACAACGCTTATGTGGTCGGGTATACCAGTTCGACAAATTTTCCAGCGACCAATTCACTGGCGTTCAAACTGGCTGGCTCGACCAACCTGATGCTCAACCGGTTGGCCGGAACCAATAACGCGTTCATAACCGGAATCGCGGCAAACGGCACGTCGTTGTTGTTTTCAACTTATTTTGGCGGGCGAAAAACTGATATTGGCGAAGGCATTGCCGTGGGCACGGATGGTTCCATTTATGTGACAGGTTTTACCGACTCGACGAATTTCCCGACGACCAACGCGGTCTTCCATTTAATGAATGGCGTGACAAATACATCTGGCGTCGATGATGCTTTTGTCGCCAAGTTCAACCCTTTTGTCAGCACCAATTTAAGTTTGGTTTACTCGACCTTTCTGGGAGGCACAAACAACGACTTCGGCTACCGCATCGCTTGTGACGATGGTGGCTATGCCTATGTCACCGGCGCCACGGCATCACCGAATTTCCCGAACACGAACACAATCTACCACACAACCGGCACAAACATCATCGTGGGGTTAAGGTCCCATGTCGCGACTAATAATCCAGCCTTGTCCGTTGACACCGACGCCTTCCTGACAAAACTGGATCCGAACGGCGCAGTCGTTTACTCCGTGATTTTTGGCGGCAGGACCAATGACATCGGTTACGGCGTCGCGGTGGATTCGGCGCAAAATGTCTATGTCTGTGGTGCGACCAGCTCAAAAGATTTTACGACGAACAATATTCCCGAATTTCTCGGCTCGACAAATTATCTGCGCGCCACGAATTCCGGAGCGAGCGATGCATTTGTCATCGCATTCGCCAATGACTGTTCTTCCCTGCTTTACTCCACGTATCTCGGCGGCAAGAGCGATGATGCCGCCTACAACATCGCGGTTGACCCGGCTACAGGTGACGCCTTTGTCGTCGGCCAGACCGCCTCGGCAGGTTTTCCCACGCTCAATGCAGGCCAGCCTTTCCGCAACGGCACGAACGACGCCTTCTTTGTAGAAATCCAGCCATAGCCACATAGCTTTAATTTTAAGTTGTCCGCGCCATCAAATTTTGTTTTTCTACACCTATGAAAATTTTGAGAATAATCATTCCGGCTTTTTTACTGCTGGCGTTTTCGACCGGTTCTGCGTTTGCGCAGAGCAAAGTGGCCACCGTGAACATGGACAAGGTGCTCAAGAGTTACTGGAAGACCAAACAGGCGGAGGATGCCATTCAGGAACGCTCCGCCCAGCTTGACAAGGACGACAGGGGAATGAAGGATGATTTTAAAAAAGGCAGCGATGAATACCAGAAACTTTTGGAACAGGCGAACGATCAGGCCATCTCCGACGACGAACGCGACAAGCGCAAGCAAGCCGCCGCCGCCAAGTTGAAACAGTTGCAGGATTCCAAAAATGCGATTGATCAGTACGAGCGGCAGGCGCAGGTCACGCTGTCCGAACAAAGACAGCGGATGGAGCAGAACCTTTTTCAGGACATTCAAAAGGCCGTCGGCGACAAGGCAAAAGCCGGCGGTTACAGTCTGGTCGTCAACACTTCTGTTGAAACCATTGTCATCTATGCGGGAAACGACAATGATTTGACTGATGGCGTGATCAAACAACTCAACGCCGGCGCGCCGATCGACGTCAAACCGGCGGCAGGCGCGACCACTCCGCCGCCGTTGGGCCAGTAACGGTTCGTTTGCAAGGCTTCCTCCAGACAACACAAAGCCGGAAAAATCAGGCTTGCCTCATTTCGCCGCGTCACGTATATTCCGCGCTCTTTTGCAATTGAATTAAATTTTATGCGACGACCCAAAGGCATCAAAACGAGAAAATCCGTATCGAAGCGGTTCAAGATCACCGCCACCGGAAAAGTTCTGCGCTTTCGCGCCGGCCGCCGCCACCTTGCGCAAACAAAAAACGCCAAGCGCCGTCGCCGCCTCGGCAAGGTCGCCGTCACTGATTCAACCGACGCCTATCGCATCACACAAAATTTGCCGTTCAGTCATCGTGGCTGATCGTTGATAAAATCTGACACCATAAAATTTTATGCGAGTTACCAATTCACCAGCCTCCCGCAAACGTCGCGGAAGAATGCTCACAGCCGCCAAGGGCTTCCGCCTCAAGCGCTCCAAACTTTATCGCTACGCGTCCGACGCCGTTGACCATGGCCGTCAATACGCCTATCGCGACCGCCGCACCAAGAAGCGCATGTTCCGTTATCTCTGGCAGATTCGCATCAACGCCGCGACGCGCGCCGCAGGCCTGACTTACAGCCGTTTCATGGAAGGTTTGAAAGCCGCGAAATGCTCGCTCGACCGGAAAGTTTTGGCCGACATCGCTGCGCAGGACTCTGCTGCATTTACCGAACTGGTGAACCTCGCCAAGAACGCGCTCAAAAACAAGCCCGGCGCGACTCTGGCAAAAGCATAAACGAAATCCGATTTGAAATTCAATGAACGGGCGGCCTGAAAAGGTTCGCCCGTTTTGCTTTTGTGCAAAAAGAATTCTGTAAATTTTGTTAATTCTGTCTCACTCTTTGGGAAAGTTATGTCGCTCCTGAACGAAATTGAGCCGCTCAAACAAACTGCGTTGGCCGAGTTGAAAAATGCGCCCGACCTCGCCGCGCTGGAACAGACCAAGGGCGCGTGGATCGGGCCGAACGGCAAGTTCACCGCGCTGATGAAACAGCTCGGCACGCTCTCCAAGGAAGAAAAGCCCGCCGCCGGCAAACTCATCAACGCTGCGAAAGTCGAACTCGAAGCCGCGCTCGCGTCGCGCCGCGAAGAACTGGAACTGAAAGCCGCGCTGCCGAAAGAGCCGACCGATTTTACGTTGCCCGGACGCCGCCGCGCGCTCGGCAAATTGCACCCGCTCACACAGGTGACCGACGACATCGTCCGCGCCTTTCGCAAAATCGGTTTCGCCGTCGCCGCCGGGCCGGAGATCGAGGACGAATATCATTGCTTCGACGCGCTCAACACGCCCGCCGACCATCCTGCGCGCGATTCACAGGACACATTTTATTTGGCGAAGCCTGCTGGCTCTCAACCATCAACTCTCAACTCTCAACTTCTTTTACGCACTCACACTTCATCGGTGCAAATCCGCGTGATGGAAAAACAGCCGCCGCCCGTGCGCATCATCGTGCCGGGCCGCGTGTATCGCCGCGACAACGCCGACGCCACGCACAATCCCACCTTCCACCAGATCGAGGGGCTTTACGTGGACAAGAACGTCACCGTCGGCGACCTCAAGGGCACGGTGGAATTCGTCTTCCGCGAACTCATGGGCAGCGACGTGAAGATCCGTTTCCGTCCGCATTATTTCAGCTACACCGAGCCGAGCTACGAGATTGATTTCACCAACGCGCTCGTGAAAAAGATGGGCAAGGACTGGCTGGAGATCGCCGGCTGCGGCATGGTGCATCCGCAGGTGTTCGAGAACGTCGGCTACGATCCCGAAGTCTGGACCGGCTGGGCGTTCGGCTTCGGCATCGAACGCATCGCCATGCTCCGCTACGGCATCAACGACATCCGCCTCTTCTACGAAAATGACGTGCGGTTCTTGAAACAATTTTAACATGGGTGAAGAAAATAAAACTCGTGATGCCATTGACGCCGTAACTGGCTTGGTCAAAGCCATGCCGATTTATAAAGACGCCATCCAGCCCACAGCGAAGGAAATTGGCGTTGGCATCCAGCGAGTCGTCCATCTAGCCTTAGCACCAATTGGTGGAATGGTTTGGGGCTATGAAAAAATTGAGGAGTTCCTTAAAACCTCCGTCGCAAAAAGGCTTGAAAAAGTCCCGCATGAACAAATCAAAACTCCGTTACCTCAAATTGCAGGGCCAGCTATCGAAGCTCTAAAGTATGCTGGTCATGACGAGAATCTGCGCGAGATGTTTGCCAAATTGATTGCAACCGCGATGGATGAAAAAACAGCAGCTACTGCACATCCAAGTTTTGTTGAAATCATTCGTCAATTGAGTTCAGACGAAGCTAAAATTTGCCGTTATTTAAAAACGAAGGAATATGTTTGTGTAATAAATCTTGAGGAGCATGCCAAAGATCGTCATCGCGTTGTTGTGAGGAATTTTTCTAATTTGGGACATGATGCATACTGTCAGTTTCCTTTGATGATTTTGAGTTATTCGAACAATCTTACCCGACTGGGAATTATTCAATTTATTTTTGATGGAGAGCTTGCAGACAAAGAACCATATGAAGAATTAAAGAAGCATTCTGTGATTCAAAATGCGCTTAAAGAAATACAAGATGCTAAGCATGAATCACGCTTCGAAAGAGGATATGTTATTACAACAGCGTTTGGCCGTCAGTTCGCGGCTGCTTGTATTGATTAATTATTTTCCGAATGAAAGTCACCCTTAACTGGCTCAAGCAATACGTTGATTTCAATTTCTCGCCCGAGGAATTGACCGAGCGGCTCACCATGCTCGGCCTCGAAGTCGAGGGCGTGCAGAAAATCTCCGGCGCGTTCGACGGCATCGTCGTCGCCCAAATCCTCACGCGCGATCCCGTGCCCGGCTCGGACAAGCTCTCGCTCTGCCGCGTCAACGACGGCACGGGCGAACGCCAGATCGTCTGCGGCGCGCAGAATTTCAAGGCGGGCGACAAAGTGCCGCTCATCCTGCCCGGCGCGTCGTTGCCGCCCAAGCCCGGCGACAAGGAACCGTTCACCATCAAGGTCGGAAAAATTCGCGGCGTGGAATCGCACGGAATGCTTTGCTCGGCGGATGAATTGGGAATTGAGCCGGAAACCATCGGGCTGAAAAAAGAGGACGGGCTTTTGATTTTGCGCGAGGACGCAAAAGTCGGCCAGCCGTTCGGCGAATATATCGGTCGCAGCGGCAGCGACGTGGTTTACGATTTGGAAGTCACGCCGAACCGTCCGGACTTGAACAGCATCATCGGCATCGCGCGCGAAATCGCGGCGGTGACGGGCAATCCGCTGAAAATCCCGGAAATAAAAATTCAATCGGCTGGTGGAAAAGTTGAAAGCCTTGTCGGAGTTCGCATCGAAGACGCGGAGCTTTGTCCACGTTATACGGCGCGCGTCATCAAGGGCGTGAAGATTGGGCCAAGTCCTGATTGGCTGCGTAGCACGTTGGAAAAAGTCGGCATCCGCAGCATCAGCAACGTCGTGGACGTGACGAATTACGTCATGCTCGAAA
>CAZHXG010000006.1:0-80152 GCA_964536285.1 uncultured Bifidobacteriaceae bacterium | reverse complement strand
CCAGTGCCAGCAGGGCGGCGACGCAAAACGCCAATGTTGTGACGGCGACTTTCATTCCAATCCTTCAAAAATGCCAGCCGCTGTCCGGTCTGGCATTACTTGGCCGGAGCCGGTGCCGGAGCTGTACTCGTATCCGCCGGAACGGGCGCAACTGGAGCCGGTGCAACCGCTTCAGCCTTTGCCGGAATCTTCAGCTTCTGTCCCACTTTGATTTTCGTCGTGGAAAAATTGTTTTCAGATTCGATAGCCTTGACGGTCGTGCCGTGTGTCTTGGCGATCTTCGTCAACGTATCGCCGGATTTGACGACATAGACTTCTTCCGAGCCGGTCATGTCCGTTGTCGTCGCGGCGGTCGCGGCGGCACCGGTCGCGGCGGGAATCGAAAGTTTTTGTCCGATCTTCAACTTGGTGGAATCAACGCCGGGATTCGCGGCTGAAATCGCCTTAGAGGTCACGCCGAATTTTTTGGCGATCTTCGAAAAGCTGTCGCCTTTGACGACCGTGTATTCCGTCGCCGCAGTTTCAACCGGCGGTGCCACGACCACTGGCGGATTCGTCTCCACCGGCTGGACGGGCGCGTTCGTATCAACTGCCGGGGCATTCGTGTCAACCGCCGGCGTGTTCGTGTCGGTCGTCTGCGTGTTGTCGGCCGTTTCGGTTTCGCGTTTGCAACCCTGGATGAGCATCGCGGTGAGTCCGGCGATGCCGACCGCGAGGACGCAAAACACGCCTAGCTTCATGCGCGAGCGGCGTTTGCTTTGCTGCTCAAGTAAAGAGCCTTTGGGGACGAATGGGTTCGGGTTGTTCATTTTTTTGGCGCGGGTAGCGTCCTTTCTTCGAGGTCGGGTTGGTTGTTTTGATTTTTTCGCGGCGAAATTTTCCCTCGAAAAATTCCGTCGTGCTTTAAATTGATCCTGGTCATCGGCACTGAAGTGAAATCGTCGTCAAATCTCAAGCCGGCGCAAAAAACATCGCACACATTGCCGGCCGCTGCACGCCTTATCGCTTCCGGCAGATTTTGTAACAGCCGGACGACGTTCGCGCAAGAAACAAAACGCATTTTATTCAATGCCAGTAGCGTTTTCATCTTAATTTCAAGGTCGCCAGGGCGATGACCGCGAACAGCACGCATAAAATATAAAATCGCATCACAACCTGCGATTCATACCAGCCCTTTTTCTCAAAATGGTGATGCAGCGGCGCCATCAAAAAAATCCGCCGTCCCGTGCCGGTGCGCATCCGCGTGAACCGGAACCAGCCGGTTTGCAACAACACCGAAACCGCTTCCATGACGAACACGCCGCCCGCGATGACGAGAACAAACGGCTGATGGATCAGCACCGCGACGATGCCGAACGCGCCGCCGAGCGCGAGCGAGCCGGTGTCACCCATGAAAACCTGCGCCGGATGGCAGTTGAACCACAAAAATCCGAGACCCGCGCCCATGAGCGCCGCGCAAAAGACCGTGAGTTCGCCCGCACCACCGACGTAAGGAATCTGCAAGTAAGTCGCAATTTTTATATTGCCTGCAACGTAAGTGAAAATCAAAAACACGAACCCCGTGATGAGCGTGCAGCCGATCGCAAGCCCGTCGAGACCGTCGGTCAGGTTCACCGCGTTGGAGCTGCCGACGATGGCGAGCAGAACGATCAATACACCCACAATCGCGCCCACTTCGTAGGGGTATTTGCAGAACGGCAGCATCAAGTCGCTGACCAGATTGCTATGGATGATGTTTTTATTTCCGAAAATCCGCAGCTCGCTCGTCGCCGGAAGTTTCCAAAGATAAATCCCCACGAACAGGGCGAGCACGGTCTGGACCAAAAGTTTCACGCGCGGCGGAGTGCCGCCGCCGCTTTGCTGGATGATTTTTGCGTAGTCGTCATAAAATCCAAGTCCCGACAAAACCAAAATCGAAAGCAGCGTCAACTCCACTTGCGCGTTCCATTCCGCCCACAGCATCGTCGAGAAAACCAGAACGATGATGATCAAAACGCCGCCCATCGTAGGCGTTCCCTTTTTGCTCATAATTCGCGCCGCCAGACCGCCGGCTTCTTCCGCCCTGTCCGCGTAATCCTGTCCGAACTTCAACTGCTTCAGCCAATGGATTATTTTCGGACCGAGCCACCAGCTCAAGACCAGCGCCGTGATCGCCGCGCCCGCGCTCCGTACCGTGATGTAGCGGAACAGCCGCAACGCCGAGAGACGGTTTTCCCACGTCGTCCCGTGCGACCAATCCAAAATGTGCTGGCTCAAATAATATAGCATTTCGTTTTATGATTTTTCCGATTTTAAAATCTCCGCAATCCGTTCCAGCCGCGACACCCGCGACGCCTTCAACAAAACTACGTCGCCCGTTCTTAAAAAGTTTTTAATCGCCTTCATCGCCGCTTCGACATTTTCAAATTCAATCACGCGGTTCAATCCCGCGTCGCGCGCCGCTTTTGCCGTCATCGCCGCCATTTTACCGACGGTAAACAACTGGCCGATTTCCAATTCCGTCACGCGTTTGCCGATTTCCGCGTGCGCCGCCTCGCTGTGCACGCCGAGTTCGGCCATCTCGCCGAGAACCGCCACGCGCCGTCCCTGCAATGGCAAATCACACAACGTTTCCAACGCGGCGATCGTCGAGTCCACATTCGCGTTGTAGGCGTCATCCAAAACGCGCACACCGTTCGCTTCCCAAAACTGCAGGCGCATCTTCGGCGGCTGGCATTCGGCCAGGCCGCGCTGGATTTCAGCGCGACCCAAACCGAGTTCCTCACTGACCGCTACCGCGAACAAAGCGTTCGTCACTTGATGACGACCCAATAAATTGATCCGATACTCGCCATTAAAGTCGGCGTTCGGTGTTTCAATCCGAAACGTCGTCCCGCTTTTGTCCAGACGGATTCCCTTCGCACGCCATTCATTTTTTTCATTCAATCCGACCCGAACAATTTTCGCGCGCGTTCGCTGAACAATTTTTCCCGTCCATTCGTTGTCGCCGTTGACAAAGAGCTTGCCGGCCGCCGGCAAAAGTTCCGCAAGCCGGCCTTCTTCCTGCGCGACGCCGTCAATGTCGCCAAAAAATTCCAGATGCTCGCGTCCGATGTTCGTCAGCACGCCAAACTTCGGCTGAATCATTTTCACGAGCGGTGCCAATTCGCCCGGGTGATTCGTTCCGACTTCAAGCACGGCGGCCTGATGCGATTTTTCCAGTCGCAGCAACGTCAGCGGCACGCCGATGTCGTTGTTGAAACTCGCCTCGCTCCAAAGCGTGCTCAATTTTTGTTTCAAAACTGAAGCGAGCAATTCCTTCACCGTCGTTTTGCCGTTCGAGCCGCCGACACAGACAATCGGCAACACAAAATCTTTCCGATAAGCCGCGGCGAATTTTCCGAACGCCACACGCGCATCGTCCACAACGAGCACCGTACACTCCGGCAACTGCGCCGGGATTTTTTCTCGTTCGATGACAACCGCCGCGACTTTTTTCGCCTCTACTTCTTTTAAAAAGTCGTGTCCATCGAATTTTTCGCCACGAATCGCAAAGAACAAATCACCGGTCTTTGCCTGTCGCGAATCAGTGCAGACATTTTTCACCAGAGCTTCCCCCGACCCGCGCCGGATTTTGGCATTACAGGCTTCGGCGACAAATTTCAAAGAGCGTGTTTCCACTGCAATTTTTCAGCGTAAATTTTGAGTTTTCGCCACGAGCGGCGGCGGATTGGGTTGTTGTGAATTTTGATCCGGCGGAATGTTCAAGTAACTCGCGCAGGCCGCGCCGATCTTACTGAAGACCGGGCCGCACAACGCGCCGCCGAACGCGCGACCGCCTTCTTTTGGCGAATCCATCACGATGGAGATGCAGATTTGCGGGTCGTCCGCCGGAAAAAATCCGATGAACGAGACAACAAACCGGTCGTTCGAATAAGTTCCGTTCACGACTTTCTGCGCCGTCCCGGTTTTGCCCGCAACGGTGTAATTCGCAATCCGCGCTAGCGGCGCGGTGCCGTCGTCCGACACGGCGGTCTTCAAGGCTTCGACCATTTCTTTTGCGGTCGCCTCGCTGATGACGTGGCGGACGGCCTGAGGTTCGTATTGTTGGACGACGTTCCCATCGGGATCTTGCAATCGTTTCACCAACATCGGGCGCATCAGCACACCGTCGTTGGCGATTGCGCTGACGGCCATCGCCATTTGCAAACGCGTCACGGCCACACCCTGCCCCATCGGAATTTGTACGATTGAATATTTTCCCCACTTGTCCGCCGGCCTCACGTAATTTTTCGCGCTGGCCTCGCCGGGCAGCGGAATTCCGGTGAATGCACCAAGTCCGAAATCGGTCATATAATCGTAAAGTTTTGGCGCTTGCAGTTTGATCCCGATTTTCGACGCGCCAATGTTCGAGGATTTTTGCAAGACTTGCTCAACGGTCAGGTTTCCGAAATGGTGACTCTCCGATTCGTGCAACGTGATTCCGCCGTAATGAAAAAGTCCGTTCTCGCAAAAGACCGTGTCGTTCAGGGAAACGACATGCTCGTTCAACGCGCCGGAAATCACGATGGTCTTGAACGTCGAACCCGGTTCCATCACATGGCTGATGGCGAGATTGGGCTCGGTGTTCGTGTT
The DNA here is from genome assembly GCA_964536285.1 of uncultured Bifidobacteriaceae bacterium. Classification (GTDB taxonomy): domain Bacteria; phylum Verrucomicrobiota; class Verrucomicrobiia; order Limisphaerales; family UBA11358; genus UBA11358. The sequence continues at coordinate 75,538 of CAZHXG010000006.1, read as the reverse complement.
GATGGTGCGCAGGTCATTCGGATTAAAATCCGGCAGCGACGCCATCGCCAGAATTTCACCCGTGCGCGGCCGCGTCACGATGCCCGTGATGCTCACCGGCTCGTGCTCTTTCATCGCCTTCGCGAGTTCGCTCTCGACGATATTTTGCACGACGGAATCAATCGTCAGGACGACCGTCAAGCCGTCGCGCGCATCCACATCCTCGTCGCGCATCGCGACGAGCTCGCGGTTCCGGCTGTCAACGCCCGTCACGCGCCAGCCCGACGCGCCGGCGAGTTTTGAATCGAAGGATTTTTCAATGCCGTCACAGCCAAAAAGTTCCGAAGAATGGTTCGTCGTGTCCCTCGATTCGACAAAGCCGAGAACATGCGCCGCGAGCGCGCCGTTCGGATAAACCCGCGACTGATCCTGCTCGGCGGAAACCGCGTATTGCCGTAAATTGCGTGAAAAAACTTTATAGTTCGCGCGTTCCGTCTTGGACATTTTGATTTCGTCCGCAGTCAGCGACAGATTGGTCATCGTCGAATAAATTTTCTGCCACGTTCCTTCCGAAACCTTGCGTTGCAAAACGACATATTGGTTTGTGGCCGTTTCACCTTTCGGATTTTTCCAGACGCGCGGGAGCAATCGTTGATACAAGTCGCCTTCATTCATCTGCAGCAGGGGCGCGAGCGCCCGCGCGACGACCGCCTGCTGATTGCCGATCAACAATGGATTCGCCCAGACGGTTTTCACCGGAACGCTCGTCGCGAGCAGGTTTCCATTCGCGTCCAGAACGTCGCCGCGTTTTGCCAATTGCCAGATTTTTTGCTCCGAATTTTTCTCGGCCAGTTTCGCCAGTTCGTCGTGACGCCACACTTGCAAATCCACGAGCCTGAAGCCCAGCCCGATGAATCCGAAGGCGAGAAGCGCGAGCAGCGCAAGAGCGCGTCTGATTTGTTGCTGACGTTTTATCATCCCAAAAACGGCCAGCCGCCCGTGGCGATCGGTTCCTCACCCGACGGCGTCACGAGCGGCGGCCAAAATTTTTCTATTGTGTCGTTGACTCGACTGGCCGCGCGGCAAATTTCAGCACCGAATTTTTGTTTTCCAGCGATCCCAGAACCGGTTCCGGCAACCGAACGACCTGCATCGGGTGCGCAGGCGCAAGGCCAAGCTTCAATCCCTGCACGCGTCTGTCCAGCGCCATCGGCGAGTGCAAAAGTGCGAGCTGATCGGCCAGTCTTTTATCATCGCTCTGCAATTGCGCCAGCCTGCTTTCCCTGTCACGAATCTGTTTTCCGAGCCGGTAAATCTCGCCTTTTTGCCAAACATAGCCAACCGCCGCGCCCGCGATGACGAAGCACGCGAACAACGCCGCCAGCGCCGGACCGAACCGGATTGACGCCGACTGACTGTTTCGATTTTTTGCCATCTCAAATTTTTTCCAAAATCCGCAACTGGGCGCTGCGACTGCGCGGATTTTCCTGCAACTCGATTTCACCCGGCGTGATCGCCTTGCGATTCACCCATTTCAATTCCGGCGCGCGCAGCCGACGCAACTCCGGCACGTCCACCCCGCCGGCGAACGTGTAATCGCGTACTTTTTCACGGCCAAATTCTTTTACGATGCGATCTTCAAGTGAATGAAATGTGATGACCGCGAGCCGTCCGCCCGGTTTCAAAATTTTCACCGCCGCTTCCAGCCCGCGTTTCAAAGAGCCGATCTCATCGTTCACCGCGATCCGCAACGCCTGAAAAACTTTTGTTGCCGGATGCGCCTTTTTTCCGCGACGAGGCGAAATCCGCTCGATCAACTCCGCCAACTGCTTCGTCGTTTCAAATTTTCGCTGCGCGCGGTCATGCACAATCGCCTTTGCGAACCGCCGCGACTTTCGTTCATCGCCGAATTCCCAAAAAATCTTTGCCAGTTCTTCGGTGCTTGTATCATTCACCAAATCCGCCGCCGCTTGCGGCTGCCGCAAATCCATTCTCATGTCCAGCGGGCCGTCCTGCTGAAAACTGAACCCGCGTTCCGGCGAATCCAATTGCGGCGAACTCACACCCAAGTCCAAAATCACTCCGTCGCAACTCGCCGCTGGAATCCAGTTCCCCATTTCCGAAAAATTTCCGCGCCGGATTTCAAACCGCCCGGCAAATTTTTCCGCGAGTCGCTTTTTTGCCGCTTCAACTGCGGCGCCATCGCGATCGCACCCAGACAGCCATCCAGTCGGGGAACTCGTGGCCAGAATGCTCGCCGCGTGACCAGCCCCACCGAGCGTCCCGTCGGCGTAACGACCGCCCGCCTTCGGCTTCAGCGCGTCCAGCACCTCCGCCACCATCACTGGTCTGTGAATGAATTCTGACACTGCGCATTTTTTTGTTAATTCAAGTTGCGTTCGTTCCGAAAATCCGTTCGCCTAGAACTTCCCACGATTTTTCGGGCGGCTGCAAAGACGGCGCGGCGGAACGCGATTTCACCGGCACAATTTCCACCTCCGCATCAGTCAGGTCGTTGTGGACAACTTTCACTTTTTCCAGCGAAAGCTCCGCTTGAACCGGACTTTGCAAATCTTCTGCCTGCGGCCGCGGGCCGCGCAACATCGTCATCGGATTCAATTTGCTCGTCCATGTCGCCAGGGATTTCGGAGTGCCGGAAATCACCGGCATCTTTTGGGTTTTGGCCAGGGCCGGCATCAAAACCTTTTCCATCGGCGCGACGGAATTTTCCACCGCCGGTTTTGGCAATCCGGTTTTCGCCGGAACTGTGAACGGGTTTTTCGGCGAGCCGAATTTCGGCAGGTAGAAGTGCTTGTTCTCGCGGTACGCGACCATGGCGCGTCCATTCACGAAGCTTTTTCCGGCAGCCAGTAATTTTCCAAAGCTCATAATTTTATTCCATCAGTTTGAAAGCCTCTGACGCGAGCACTGCGTCGGCGGCCTTCACGTTTTTGTACCGGTCGGGATTCCAAATCTCGAAACGGTCGAGCAAACCCACCAGCACCACCTCGTCCTTGACGCCAGCTGCGCGCGCCATTTCGTCAGGAAGGCAAATCCGTCCTGACTTGTCCAACGCCACCTGAACGGATTCACTACCAATGAATCTTTTAAGCACGACCTTGTTCGGATCACCGTTTGGCATCGTGTCGATATCCGCCATCATCTGTGCCATTTCTTCCGGCGGCAAAACGCGCAGGCAATTTCCTGCCTGATGTTTCGGCCACAAAATCATGGTCAGCTCGACGTTATCCTTTTCGGGCCGCCATTTTGCCGGAATCTGTACGCGCCGTTTCTCATCCACACCATGCCGATAGCATGAATTGTAGTAAGTCGGTCTGGCTGTTTTTAGATTGCTCATTTGTTCATATAAATCCCACGAACCACACTCGTCACCCACAACAACCCACTTTTAACCATTTTAACCCACCACGTGTCAACAACAAATTAGCTCTAAAAATGACCATTTATTCAAAACTTATTCACAATCCAAAATTTGTGGCAAAAGAAGCAAAAAAGTTTCGTAATGCGACAGCTTGAAACTTCAGGCTCAAACCTTGAAACTCAATCAAATGCGAACCGCTGATTTCGATTTTATCCTACCACCGGAACTCATCGCACAAAATCCGACACCTTATCGCGATGAATCATGCCTTTTAGTTTTGCATCGCGATGACAAGCGGGTTGAACACCGGAAATTCCGCGATTTGCTGGAGTTTTTTCGGGCGGGCGATGTGCTTGTGCTAAATAATTCCCGCGTGATTCCGGCGCGCTTGCGCGGCGTTAATGCCAAATCAGGCGGAAAGTTTGAAGTTTTTTTGATCGAGGAAAATTCCGTTAACGATTGGTGGGCGATGATACAGCCCGGCAAAAGGGCGCGAATCGGAACACAAATCGTTTTTCGTGAACCGAATGGAAATGCGACGGACATCCATGCAACCGTCGTCGAGGCAAATGACGAAGGCCATCGGCGGTTGCAATTTTCCGGTACGTCAGACATCAACCGCGAACTGGACTCGCTCGGCGAAGTTCCATTGCCGCCTTACATCCATCGAAACGAGCCGGTTTCGGAAGACAAGGAGCGTTACCAAACCGTTTTCGCAAAAAACGCAGGTTCCATTGCGGCACCGACGGCAGGCTTGCACTTTACTCGTGAATTGCTGGAACAAATTCACGAACGTGGCGTGAAAATTTGTTTTGTCACATTGCATGTCGGTTTGGGAACTTTTCTGCCAGTGAAAGCTGAAAATCTTTCCGAACACAAAATGCACGAGGAACGATTTGAGCTTGGCGCAGACACGGTTCGCGTCGTGAATGAGGCAAAAGCCGCCGGTAATCGCATTATCGCCGTTGGCACAACGACGGTGCGCGTGCTGGAAAGCGTTGCGGCTCAAAACAGCGGAAAACTCAATGTTCACAATGGAAAAACGCGTATTTTTATTCATCCTCCATTTCAATTTCAAGTCGTGGACACGCTGTTGACAAATTTTCATCTTCCTCGTTCCACTTTGTTGATGCTCGTCAGCGCGTTTACTGCTCCAAATGAAATTGGAGGACGCGAAATGATTTTGTTCGCTTACGACGAAGCCATACGCAAGCGGTATCGTTTTTTCAGTTATGGCGATGCGATGTTGATTTTGTGAATAAAAAAAACAAAAAGAGAAATTCAGATCTGCCGTTCGTCTTCGTGAATATGGCGATGACGGCGGACGGGAAAATCGCGACGGCGAACCGCGCTGTGTCGTCGTTTGGCAGCACGCAGGATCATGAACATTTGCTCGAACTGCGCGCGACGGCGGACGCAGTCATGGCAGGAGCACACACGGTGAGTTCCGCAAAAGTCAGCCTTGGTCCCGGCGGAGCAAAGTTTCGGCGGTTGCGGCTCAAACATGGACTGGCCGAATATAATTTGCGCGTCGTCGCCAGTGGCAGCGGCTCGATCAATCCCAACGCCGAAATATTCAAGAAGCGGTTTTCGCCGATAATCATTCTTACGACCGCGCGGATATCAAAATTGAACCTGCAGAAGCTTCGGGCAGCAGCCGATGAAGTCAAAATCTGCGGGCGGATGGAAATCAACTTCCGCGAAGCGTTGCGCTGGTTGCATAAAAAGTGGGACGTCAAAAAATTGTTATGCGAGGGCGGTGGCGAATTGAACGCTGCCTTGTTCCGGGCAAATTTAGTGGAAGAACTTCATCTGACGGTTTGCCCGAAAATATTCGGCGGGCGCAATGCGCCGACGATTGCGGATGGACATGGTTTCGACCGTTTGGCTGCCGCAACAAGGCTGAAAATCAGATCAATTCGACGAGTGGACGACGAGATGTTCGTCGTGTTCAACCGCAAATAATAGGCAGTTTATTCACAACCTGAAAGAAGGCCCCGAAGGGTATTGTTGCCAAATTGTAACTTCGGCGACAACTCACTGTCACAGACCATCCCCATTCTTTGGACGACTTAAACAAGAAAGGTGAACTTATGACCAAAAGATTTATAGCGATTTCTCTGATTGCGGTTACGGCATTTTTTCAAACACAGGCGCAATTGGTCATCACCGAAGTGATGACTTCGGGTACGGGCGGCAATCCCGATTGGTGGGAACTGACAAACTTCGGCACGAACAACGTAGATTTGACCGGTTATTGCTGGAACGACGATTCGCATGGTGGCTTTGGCGGGACGGCAAATACGTCTGAATTTACCGGAGTCATCATTCATCCTAAAGAGTCGATCATCTTCACCGAGCAAAAGGGTCCTATCGTCACCGCATCTGACTATACGAATTGGTGGGGGATTACCACAAATGAGCTTGGCACAAGTGTGCAAGTGATCGCGTGTCTGGCTGGCGATAATGGTTTGGGCGCCACGGGCGATTCCGTGCGCTTGTGGTCCACAAATCTGGCGGCTTTGGTCGCTTCAGGATATGACACCAATGGTTTGGATTTGCAACGGGCTCCTCAATTTCTCGTGGACCGCGTTGACACCACAGCGGCATCACAAGGATTTTCGCAGTTCCCCAACACCAACAATGGAACATTCGGCACCAGCAGCGCGATCGGTGTCAACGGCGCTTTTCAGGCGAAAACGACCACCGATGTCGGTTCACCGGGCATCGCTTCAACCAACGCCGGTCCGATTGTAATCACCAACTATGATGGAACAACCGGACAGCCTGCGAGCGTGCTGGCGGCAGTCGGCACAACGGCGACTTTTCAGGTGACTGCTTTTGGCCTGCCCAAGCCAAGATTTCAATGGCTCAGGAATGGCGTTGCGTTGCCCAACGACCCGAGATTCCAAACCACATTTACCATCACGAACAACTTTAGCCGAAGCACGCTCACAATAACCAACTTACAATCCACTGACGGCGCGACTTTCCGCGCGGTCGCTACAAATCGTTTCCAATCCGTTGCAAGTTCCAATGCGACACTTACGGTAAACACCTCACCGCTCGCGCCCACTTTCACACAGACGCCGGCACCGCAAAATTTCTACGCCTATGTCGGCCAGTATGTCACGCTCACCGCCGCCGCCTTTGGCAATCCTCCACCGACATTTTTATGGCAGAGCAACAATGTGACCATCGCCGGTCAATCCGACGCTCAATACATATTTCATTTGGACAACACCAACCAAAGCGGCACTTATACGGTCATCGCGACCAACTCCGCAGGCGGCGTCAGTGCCTCGATTGTTCTGACCGTCACGCCGCAACCGCCGAAGTTGCACATCACGGAAATCCTTGCCACCGAAGCGACCAATGCGAACGGTTCTTCGCTCGGTCATAACGATTGGTGGGAATTGACCGACTTCGACACCATTCCGGTCAATCTTCAAGGTTTTCGATTTGACGACAACTCCGATTCTTTGCTCGATGCCTACACCATCACCAACAGCATCGTCATTTCACCGGGCGAATCCATCGTGTTTGTCGAAGACATGACGCCGGATGATTTCCGCACCTGGTGGGGCGTGACGAATCTGCCGCCAAATCTGCAAATCATCCCTTATCACGGCAGCGGCTTGAGTTTCAGCGGCACGGTCGGCGATTCCTTGGAACTCTGGAACGCAGCGGCGCAAAATGAATCGGATTTGATTGATTCCGTCAGCATCGCGAGCACCGACGGCAGTGCGATTTCCTTCTGCTGGGATCCTTACAACCAATATTTTTCCGGCATCAATCCCGACGGCTTGAGCGTTCTCGGAGTCAACGGCACGGTCGCCGCATCCTCCCTTGGTGACATCGGTTCTCCCGGCACGATTGTGAATTATCCGAAAATCACCGACATCTCGCAAACGGACAGCGGCGGCACGCAGTTCTCGTTCATCAGCCAGCACGATTTCCTTTACACCATTCAATACAAAAATAATTTGACGGATCCGAACTGGACGACACTGACCACCACAAACGTTGTTGGCGACGTGTGCAATATCATCGACCCGACAATAACAACACAACGCTTTTACCGCGTGATGCTGAATCTCACCGGAAACTAAAAATGAAATCCACTCGCAACGCATTCACATTGATCGAACTGCTGGTCGTCATCGCCATAATCGCGATCCTGGCCGCGATGCTGCTGCCCGCCCTTGCGCGCGCAAAAGTTGCCGCGCAAAAAACCTCCTGCATGAACCGGCTCAAGCAGTGGGGAATGGCTCAAATCATGTATGCCCAGGACAACAATGACTGCATTCCACGCGAGTGCGACGTGCCGGGCGGAAGCACGATCGAATTTTGGGCGAACGTTGCAAGCCTCACCAGCCCCGTCAACCCCAGTGCCAGTGTGTGGTATAATGCATTGCCATCAAGCATAAGACTGCCTACCGCAGCCAGTTTTTATCCGAACAACCGGGCTAGTTTTTACAATTCATCAAGTTTGTTTCATTGTCCCGCCGCGCCATTGGCCACGTCTGTGCCAAACCCAAATGTTCCTGACATCTATTTCTCCATCGCGATGAATTCGAAGTTGATTCAAGGCACTGCCACAACAATCAAGACGACAACCATCAGGCAACCGTCTGCAACAGTGTTCTTTCTTGAAAACCGGTTGACCGGAGAACCCATGGTGGACTCGCAACAAGCCACAACCGATCTCGGCCAGCCCAGTGCCTATGCCAATCGTTTCGTTACGCGACACGGAAAAATAGGGGAACTTACCTTCGTGGATGGTCATGCTCAGGGATACAAAGGTAACCAAGTCGTTCAATGCACACACGGAGACCCGAATGAAGGCAAGGCCATTTTTCCGCAAACGGAAATCGTCTGGACAACCGATCCGGGCGTGACTCCCAATTAATTTTTCTCCAGCGTTCCAACGGTGATGATGATTCGCCCAAAAATGAAAAGCCTTTGTTGGAAATTCAACCGCTGCCTCGCGCCCGTTTTATTTTCACTCGCCATCGCCGTCGCGCCGCTGCGCGCCGACGACACGATGGCGCAACCGGGCCAGCCGGTTCAGTCGAGCCATCTTCATTATCTCGCCGCCGGCAAACCCGACTCCATCGCCTTGCTCGCGCCGCCGCCGCTGTCCGGTTCGCCGGAGCAGGCCGCGGACATGGATGAAGTGCGAAAAGTTTCCGGCGCCGCAGACAGCAACGAAGTCGCCGCCGCCTTTTCGGAAAGGAAATTTTCCGTCTTCAATTTCACGCCGGTCGTCGGTTCGTTCTTTCAATCGAACAATCTGCCCAACACCACCGTCTTTTTCGAGAACGTGCAGAAAGATGCCGAAACCGTGACCGACAACGCCAAGGATTTTTACAAGCGTCCGCGCCCGTATGTTCTCGACCCAAGCCTCGCGTCCGGAAAATTGGAGAAAAGTTTCAGCTATCCGAGCGGTCACTCCACCGAATCCATGGTTCTCGCTTTGGTTCTTGCCGATTTGATTCCCGACAAGCACAACGCCATCATCGCCAAGGCGCGCAGCATCGGCTGGCATCGCGTGGAGATCGCGCGGCATTACCCGTCCGACATCTACGCCGGGCGCGTACTCGCCCAGGCCATCGTCCATCAGATGAAGAAAAGCGACGCGTTCCAGAAAGACTTCGCCAAGGCGCAGGCTGAAGTCGCCTCTTTCCAGACGGCCGCCGCTGCTGGAAAATAAAAAACTTTCTGCCGGCAAAAGGGGAGTTTTCCAGACGTTCTTGCGGAAATTTCCGCGCCAAAATCACTCCTGCGAATAAGCTGTTGATAAATTGTCAACAACTCGTGACAGAATCGTCACACGGACGACATATGTCTGAAACGTATAAATGGATAATGGCCGCAGCAGAAATCAATCAGGACTGAATGGCGGTGTATCATGTATCAGTTTGAATCTTATAGGTGCGAATTCGCATAGCATTTTGCAAAATATGGTGAGCATTTTTCAGTTCTTGCCGCCAGATTGCAGGTGGTTGATAAGGGGAAAAATCGGTGCTGAATTTCAGATTGATACATTGCCGGCTGAATTAACAAACAAACTAAAAACAAAAAATGAAAAATAAAAAAATTGTTTCTCTGGCGGCGCTGCTCATCGCTTCGCTGACCGCGGCCCAAGCTCAATTCACACCCGGCAATCTCGTCGTGTTGCGGGATGGCACCGGCAGCGGCGCGCTCTCAAGCGCCGGCACCGCGATTTTTCTGGATCAATACACCACCATTGGTGGTTTTGTGAACAGCCTGGCGATTCCCACGACCGGTTCTTCCGCCTTGGTTGACAGCGGCACGGCCGCGTCTGAAGGACAGTTGAGCCTTTCAGCCGGCAACCAATATCTCGTTTTCGCAGGATACAATACAAGCGCCGGCACCGCCGGGGTTGCAGGTTCAACCACCATTCCACGCGGCGTCGGCACGGTGGACGCAAATGGAAATTACTCGCTCGCCGCCACGACGACCACTTTTTACAACGGCAACAACATCCGCGGCGGCACAAGCGACGGCAGCGGCAATTTCTGGGGCGCGGGCGCCGCAGCCACCGGCGGCACGGTTTATTTGGGAGGCGGAACACCTTCCCAAATCGTGTTCTCCAACAGCCTTGCGATCCAGGACATCGGCGGCAACCTCTTCTTCAGCACCGCCAAAGGCACGCCGGGCATTTTTGAATTCACCGGCACACCGACCAGCGGCCCCGTCGCACCGACGCTCCTTTTTGCAACCGGCGCAAATCCCTCCGACTTCACGTTCAATCCGAACATGACCATTGCTTATGTGGCCAACACCGCCTCCGGAGCCAATGGCGGCATCTCGCGTTACAACTATAGCGGCGGCGTCTGGTCTTTTGCCTACACCCTCGACAGCGGCACTGCCATGAATGCAGTCGTTGCGGATTTCAGCGGCGCTCAACCTGTGCTTTATGCGACGACGGAGTCTGGAACAAGCCTCGTCGAAATCACCGACGCCGGCTCCGGCACGACTTCCGGCGCGACCGTTCTCGACACCGCAGGCTCCAACGAAGCCTTCCGCGGCTTGGAATTCGTACCACAAGTTGTTCCCGAACCCACTTCCTACGCGCTCGTGGGATTGGGCCTCGCAACTTTGTTGGGTTTCCGCAAACGCAACCGCTCCTAATCAACTTCGGTTGCTCCCCGCCATACGCGCAGGTCTCCTACCCTGCGCGTGTTTCATTTTTCACCTGAACTGTTTTTCGTTTCCACCCAGCGCGCGAAGAGCCAGAGCAAGTCGCTCAATCGGTTGAGGTAGACGATGATCTCCAGATTGCGCAGCTCGCCGGTGAACTTCAGCGCGCAGATGTTGCGCTCTGCCCGTCGGCAAACCGTCCGCGCCACATCAAGCGCGGCGGAATCCCTTATCGCGCCCGGCGTCGCCCAGCCTTTGAAGCTGATGTTCTGTGCCTCGATTTCCTTGACGAGCGCGTCGAGCCTCGCCGTCATGTCCGGCGTAACGGGCAGGTAGCCGTCGTCGAAGTAGCGTTTCAAGTCTTCCGGCTGCACGCAGAGTTCGCCCATGAGCACGATGAGGTCTTTCTGGATGGCGAGCAGGTTGTCGCGGATGAAATCGTGCTGCGCCGTCGCGCGCGCGAGGCCGAGCGCGGCGTTGAGTTCGTCCACGGAGCCGTAAGCCTCCACGCGGGGATGATTTTTCGCGACGCGCCGTCCATACATCAACGCCGTCGTGCCCGCGTCCCCGGTTTTGGTGACGATACTCATGTCCACAGCTAATCCATTAAACGCGTGCTTGCCAAGCAGAACCTGATGATGTCTGTCAGATTGTTGCCGGAAAATTGGGTCGTGGTGTCGTGGATTGTTGACGCCCGGCAGTTAGGAATTTACTTTCCGCCGGCGCGCTGGTATTTAAGTAAACCTTTCACCTGAAAATGATGAGCGCCAAGCAGCACATTTATATCGGCACGGACGGCGGAGCCACCACGTCCAAAGTGGGCGGCGTCCGGGCCGACGGAAAAATGATTTCGACCAAACTCCTCCAACGGCCGACCAATTCCCAGGCCGGCCCGGCAAAGGTCGTGCAAACCTGGGTCGAGGCCATCACTGATTTTCTGGAACAGAACAGGCTGAAGTGGGACGACATCGCCGGAGTGGGACTGGCCATCCCCGGACCGTTTCAAAGCTACGGCGTGCTCGACCGCTCGGCCAATCTGCCGCCCGGCTTCGAGGGCTGGGACGTCCACGACGCCTACAGTTCCGCACTTGCAAAAAAATCCGGGCGCAAAATTGCGCTGACGGTCGGCAACGACGGCAATTATGGCGGCGTGGCCGAGGCGCAGCATTTGCGTGGAACCGGCCACGGTGCCGTGCTTCTGCTCGCCCCCGGCTCCGGTCTCGGTTGCGCTTTCATTGACCGTCACGGGCTGCCGCTCGAAGGCGACACGCTGGCCGGAATGGAAGGCGCGCACATGCCCGCGCCGTTGCATCTTTTGAACATCAAATCTTTTTCCTGCGGCTGCGGCAAAAACTGGGGCTGCATCGAAGCCTACACCACTCTCTCCGGCCTGCCGCAGCTTCTGACCGAGATTTTGCCAAAATATTCCGGCCACGAACTGGCCAAATCAACTGCGACGCCCAAGGAAAAGGCCTTGTCCCTGCGCGGACTGGCGCAAAAAGGCGATCCGCTCGCGGTGGAAATTTTTGATTTTCAGGCGAAGGCGCTGGGTTTGCACGTCGCGAATCTTGCCATGGTACTTGACCCGCAATTCGTCGTCATCGGCGGCGGGCTGATGGACACGGAAGCCACGACCGAGGAATTCCGCGCACGCTATCTCCGGATCATCCGCGAGACGGCGAATCCTTATCTCTGGCCGGCGCAGCGAACGCGCGTGACCATTGTCCCGGCGGCGCTGGGCGAACTTTCGCAGGCGATCGGGGCGGCCTTGGTGGCGCTCTATCACAGCAAACCGTCCCTGATCAAATCCAGTCTGGTGACGGTACCGGTTTGAAACGCGGTTGGTGAACGGCGGGCGATTTTTATCTCACGTTAGGAATTTTATTCGGCGTCGCCACCGGAGACGAAACCACGGGCGCGGTCAGTTTCTGATAAGAGAGGATTCCCTTAACAATCGCCGCAGCCATTTTTTTCCGATAGGTTGAGTCGTAAATTTTTTTGCCTTCAGTTGGATTTGTCATGTAGCCACTTTCGATCAAAATCGCTGGCATCGCCGCGTCGCGCAAGACGGCAAATCGCGCGCGCCGCACGCCGCGGTCATCAGCATTCAGATTTTGCACGAGCGATTTTTGTATCTGATATGCGAGCAACAGGCTCCTGTCTTCGCTGTGATTCGCGGCGGTCGGGCCGGTGCCGATCCCGCTGCTGAATTCGACACTCTCCTCGTTGCTGGAATTTGCGCCGATGGGCGTGATGCAATAGGTCTCCGGCCCTTTCACTTCGTTTTTGCCGTTTTGCGTCGCGTTGAAATGCAAGCTGACGAACAAGTCCGCGCCATTGCGGTTCGCGACCGCTGGACGCGCGGGCAAATCCACGTAAGTGTCTTTGTTGCGCGTGAGGATGACTTTGAAGCCGGCCTGCTTGAGCTGGTCGCGCAATTCAAACGCCAGTTCGAGCGTGTAGGTTTTTTCGTTGTGCCAGAAAAAACCGGGAACGCGATTGCCGGTGTCTTTCCCGCCGTGGCCGGGGTCGAGGCAGATCGTAGTAATTTTTCTCGGCTCGGCGTAGCGCGACGGAAACAGCAACGGACGAACCATCTTGTCCAAATCCAACTGCGAAATGAGCGCTCCTTTTGCGACTGGAAATGAAAGCCGCACGTTCACGCCGTTGATTTCCGCCTGCGCCGAATCCACGTCGAACACCAGCCGCGCCGTGCGGTTCGTCAAAACGATTTCGTCGCCGCGATTGCGCGTAAAACCGTAAAAGCCGTTCCCGCGCGCCCAATCTGAAATGGCAACGTAGTTTTGTCCGTTGATAAAAGCCGCACGCGTCGGCGTCGCGTGAAATGCGAGAGACAAGACTGCCAGCAACGGAAAAAGTTTATTCATCGCGGCGCAAATTGCCCGCGCGCGGCCAAGGATTCAAGGTAAATGGCGTTATTGCGCGGCGCGATGATGCAAAGCGCCAACGATAAGCGCAGCCAAAAATCCACCGACAAAAGCAAGAATCATTAAAATCGTCAAAATCATTCCACAGATTTTTCCAGCCAACGTCATGCCGCGACCACTGGGGTCCATCGTTCCTGTGTCCATTTCTTTGAGGTCGCTGTTGCCCATTATCCATGCGGCGATTCCACACGGAAAGCAGATAACCCAAGCGAGGATGCCAAGAACCAGAATGAGAACGCCGCGATGTGGTTTCATAAGTTTTTAGGGGTTAAGGATTGATTTTTTCTACCAACATCCATTCAATTGACAAGTTTTTTTGACATGAACATCCACGAATACCAGGCTAAAGAGTTGCTCGCCAGATACGGCGTCACCGTCCCGCTCGAAATCCCCGCCAAATCGCTCGCCGAAGTGCGACCGGCGGCGGACAAGATTGTCGCCGGCGCTTCTTCACGCGTCGTTGTCAAATCGCAGATCCACGCGGGTGGACGCGGCAAGGGAACTTTCAAATCCGGTTTTCAAGGCGGCGTAAAGGTCGCGGCGTCCGTGGACGAGGCGGTTGGCTTCGCCGAAAAAATGCTCGGCAATGTTTTGGTCACAAAACAAACCGGCGCGGACGGGCGCAAAGTGCAGACGCTGTTGCTCGCAGCTGGCGCGAAGATCAAAAAGGAATTTTACCTCGCCGTGCTGCTCGACCGCGCGAATTCGCGTCCGCTCATCATGGCCAGCACCGAGGGCGGCATGGACATCGAGGAAGTCGCCGAGAAATTTCCCGAAAAGATTTTCAAGGAACACATTGATCCCGCCGTCGGGATCATGCCGTTTCAGGCGCGCAAAATTTCCGCGGCACTCGGACTCAAGAGTGATTTGTTCAATGCCGGTGTAAAACTCATAACTGGAGTTTACAACACTTGGTGGGAATGTGACGCCGCGATGGTGGAATTAAATCCTCTCGCGGTCATCGAATTGGCCGATGGAAAGGAAACGGTTGTGGCGCTCGACGCAAAAATTTCGCTCGATGACAACGCGCTTTATCGTCACAAGGATATTTTGGAGATGCGCGATTTGAACGAGGAAGCGCCGCTGGAAATCGAGGCGTCGAAATTTTCGCTCAATTACATCAAGCTCGACGGCAGCATCGCGTGCCTCGTCAACGGCGCGGGCCTCGCGATGGCGACGATGGACATCATCCAGCATTTCGGCGGCAGCCCGGCGAACTTCCTCGACGTAGGCGGCGGCGCGAGCAAGGAACAGGTCACGGCGGCGTTCAAGATCATTTTGAGCGACCCGAACGTGAAGGGCATCCTCGTGAACATTTTCGGCGGCATCATGGATTGCAACGTCATCGCCACCGGCATCGTCGCGGCGGTGAAGGAAACGCACTTGAAAATTCCGCTCGTCGTGCGGCTCGAAGGCAACAACGTTCTCGCCGGCAAAAAAACTCTGGCCGAATCCGGCGTCGCCATCATCACCGGCGATTCGATGGCGGATGCGGCGCAGAAGGTTGTGAAGGCGGTCAGGAAATAATTATGATCACCGAAATCGCATTCACCGGCACGCCGGTCACGGACATCAAACGCGCGCGCGAATTTTATGAAGGCGTGCTCGGCCTCAAACCGGCGATGGAATCCGCCGGCGGCATGTGGGTCGAATACGAAATCGGCAACGGGACTTTGGGCATCGGCTGCTATGGCGAGGTCTGGAAGCCGTCGCCGGATGGAACGTGCATCGCGTTTGAAGTGGACGATCTGGACACGGAGATCGCGCGGTTGAAATCGAGCGGCGTGAAATTTTCCACGGAAGCCATGGACACGCCCGTCTGCCGCTTCGCCATCATCCTCGATCCCGACGGCAACCAGATCATGATTCACAAACGGAAGGCAAAATAATTTTCTCATGTCCATTCTAGTCAAACCCAACACCAAGGTTCTCGTCCAGGGCATCACTGGGAGCTTTGGCGCGAAGCACGCGCAACTCTCGATTGATTACGGCACGCAAATCGTCGCCGGCGTCACGCCCGGCAAAGGCGGACAATTCTTTGAACACGCTGGGAAAAAAGTTCCAATTTTCGACACCGTCGCCGATGCGGTGAAGCAAACCGGTGCGACGGCCAGCGCAATTTTTGTTCCGCCGCCGTTTGCCGCCGATGCGATTCTCGAAGGCGCGGACGCCGGACTTGAACTCGTCGTCGCCATCACGGAAGGAATTCCCGTGCGCGACATGATTCGCGTCAAGCGCGCTATGCAAGGCAACACCAAGACACGGCTCATTGGACCGAATTGTCCCGGCGTCGTCACGCCCGGCGAAGGAAAAGATTCTCACGGCGGTTGCAGAATTGGAATTGCGCCCGGTTACATCCACAAAAAGGGACACATCGGCGTCGTCTCGCGCAGCGGCACGTTGACTTACGAAGCGGTTTGGCAACTCACATCGCGCGGTGTCGGCCAGTCCACCTGCGTCGGCATCGGTGGTGATCCGGTCAACGGCACGTCGCATTTGGACGTGATTAAACTTTTCAACGACGACCCGGAAACGCACGGAATCATTATGATCGGCGAAATCGGCGGCAGCGCGGAAGAAGAAGCCGCCGAGTGGATAAAAAAGAATTGCAAGAAGCCAGTCGCCGGATTCATCGCGGGCGCAACGGCTCCGCCTGGACGCCGTATGGGTCACGCGGGTGCCATCGTCAGCGGCGGCAAAGGAACTGCCGAGGCAAAAATTTCCGCGTTCAAATCCGCCGGCATCGGCGTCGCTGTCACGCCGAGCGAAATGGCAGACACGCTTTTGAAGATGATGTGAACGTCGTCGAATCGTGAATTGTTAAATCGGTTCAACGATTCGTGATTCAGCGGTTCAACGATTTTTTGTGGGCTACATTGATTTCATTTTGAACCTTGCGGGGCTGCTATTGTGGCTGAACTGGCGGTCGGTGCGATTTGATCCGCTCAACAAACGGACACCCGCGACGCTAATCGGCACGTTGCGCCGCGCCGCGCCGCAACGTTTCCGGCGCTGGCATCTGCTCGCGGCCATCTGCTCGCTACTGATTTTGCGCGCGCTGTTTTACTGGCAAATCGGTTCGGCGGCGCATTGGTCGGGCAAGCTGGACCTCGGCGTCATCACACTCTTTTTCTCGAGCGATTCGTTTTGGCGGATACTTTTATTTTCGCTCTTCAGCTTTGGATTGACGCTCGGGATTTTTTATCTCTGGCTGCTGCTGTTGTCCATTTTGCGCGGACCGGAACCGATTCACCATCTCGTGCGGATTCCATTGGGTGGAATTGACAATTGGTCGCGTGGAGTAAAATTATTTTTACCGCTCGTCATCACGGCATTGCTCTGGTGGCTGGCAAGCTGGTTGTTCGAGTCGCTCCAACTCATCCCGAACCCGATTTCGACGGCGCATCGCATCGAAGAATCGCTCATCATCGCTCTCGGCAGTTACGTCGCCTGGAAATTTCTCATCGCTGCGCTGCTCACGCTGCATCTGCTCAATGCCTACATCTATTTCGGCAAACATCCGCTTTGGAATTATGTGAATGCAACTTCCCAAATCCTGTTGTGGCCGTTGCGAAAAATTCCGTTGCGTGCCGGCAAGGCGGATTTCACACCGGTCGTGGGAATCGTCTTGGTATTTTTGATCGCCGGACTCGTCGAACGCGGCCTCACTTTTCTTTACGGCCGGTTGCAGCACTAAACGGAATCAATCTGGTTTTGCCTTGGGAAATTTCGCGGTGACGGTCGCGCCTTTATCCCCTTCGATTGAAAGCGTGCCGCCATGCAACTCAACCAACCGCTTGGCGATGGCCAGACCAAGTCCCAATCCCTGCTGATCCTGAATCTTGCGGTCGAACTGCGTGTAAGCGCCGATGCGTTTGATCTGCTCGGTGGAAAATCCGCGTCCCTTGTCGCTGACGGAAAGGACAATACCGTTGAACGCTTCCGCCAATGTTATACAGACGGGCGAACCGGCCTTGGAAAACTTGAAGGCGTTGTGCAACAACTCATTCACAGTTTTGCTGAAATATTCCTCGGACATCGGCACGGAAATATCCATCACCTCAATTGTCAAATCATGCGGGCGGTTTACCTGCGCGGCTTGCGCTTCGGCAAGTTTTTTCAGAAGCGGCGCGGGATGTTCCGTTCTGCCGATGCGCAGCGCGTTGATGTTTTTCGGATCGGTGGCGATGAGTTCCAACTGCGCGTAAACCAGGAAATTTTCGATGAGCCGTTCCAGCCGCAAACTGGACTTGTGGATTTCCTGACCCATTTCGGCGATTTCAGCCGGCTTGAGCGTCACGGCGGAAGTTGCCAGCAATTCGGCGTTGGAAAGAATCCCGTTCAGCGGCGTGCGCATCTCGTGCGGCATCATTAGGCTGATGTTGTCGCGCAGATGGGTGAGCTTGCGTTCGGCTTCGTCGCGGAGTGTCTGCGCCTTTTTGAGTCGCGCGTCCACTGCGGCATAAAGCGCCTCGGTCGTAAAAGGTTTGGGTAGATAATCGTCGGCACCAAGTTCCATGCCGTGTCTCATGCCGGCGTTGTCGGCAAGGCCGGTCATCAGGATGAAAGGAATCGCGGCGGTGGGCGCTTCGGTGCGCAACGCGGACAATGTCAGGTAGCCGTCCACTTTTCCCATGTTGACATCGCAGAGGATGAGGTCTGGAAGTTCTTTGCGCGCTTTTTCGATACCGTCCGTACCATTGGCCGATTCGATGACTTCGAAGCCCTTTTGTTGCAATGCGAGTTGGATCATCTCGCGCAACCATTCTTCGTCGTCTATGACCAGAATTTTTTTCACAACAAATTTCCACTAAAGCGAAGCAAAAATCATACCCTTTGAGCGAATCACTCCAACCCGTCAAAACGTCAGAAACAAAAGCTATTTTCTATTTTCCAACGGCACGTAGTGGTTTTCTGTACGCCCGATGTAAATCTGCCGCGGACGGGAAATACGGCTCTTCGGGTCTTCCATGATTTCCTTGTAATTGGCAATCCAGCCGGGCATCCGGCCAATCGCAAAAATCACCGGAAACATTTCCATCGGAATCCCCAGCGCCCGCATGATGATACCGCTGTAAAAATCAACGTTCGGATATAGTTTACGTTCCACGAAATAAGAATCTTTGAGCGCGGCCTCTTCCAAATGTTTCGCTATGTCCAATAACGGGTCAGAGATGTGCAACTTGGATAAAACTTCATCACATGCTTTCTTGATGATTTTGGCGCGCGGGTCGTAATTTTTATAGACGCGATGCCCGAAACCCATCAATTTTTTTCCGCTGTTCTTGTCCTTCGCCGCCGAGACAAATTTCGAGCCGTCATCGCCGGTCTTGTGGATTTCCTCGAGCATCTCGATCACGGCCTGGTTCGCGCCGCCATGGAGCGGCCCCCACAATGCGCAAACCCCCGCCGATGCGCTCGCAAAAAGATTCGCCTGACTTGAGGCAACCATCCGCACCGTCGAAGTCGAACAATTCTGCTCGTGATCCGCGTGCAACAGAAAAATCAAATCCAGCGCCTTGACGACTTCCGGTTTGATTTCAAATTCCTCGTACGGCGAGGAGAACATCATATGCAGAAAATTCGCCGTGTATTTGTAGGCCTTCTTTGGATAAATCAGCGGCAGCCCGCGCGATTTGCGATACGAATACGCCGCAATCGTCCTCACTTGCGAAATCAATTTCGTGACGATGATGTCAAATTCCCTGGTCTTGCTCCATTGCCAGCGCATGATTTTTTCGTCGAAGCAACTTGCCGCGTTGATCATCGCCGAGAGAATCGCCATCGGATGCGCGCCGACGGGAAAACCCTCAAAATGAAACTTCATACTCTCATGCAAAAAAGAATGCTCCGTCAGCAAATCCGAAAAGCTTTTGATCTGCGCGCGGTTCGGTAAATCGCCGTAGATGATGAGATACGCCGCTTCGATGAACGTGGATTTCTCCGCCAATTCCTCAATCGGGATGCCGCGATAACGCAAAATTCCCTTGTCGCCGTCAATGAACGTGATTTTGCTGACGCATGAGCCGGTGTTGCCGTAACTTTCGTCGAGCGTGATGTAGCCGGTGTTCGCGCGCAGCGACGAAACGTCCACCGCTTTTTCTCCTTCAGTGCCTTCAACCGTCGGCAACGTGTAGGCTTTTCCGTCCAGTTCCAGTTTTGCCTCTTTGCTCATGTCGTTGTGAATTTGTTTTCAACAGTTTGCGGTGAAAATAAAAAAATGGCAAGACGCGAAAGTAAAATTTGCGAAACGATTTCTCTGGCGCGGCGTTGAACTTCATGGCTCAATCCAAAAAATTCCATGAAACGCTGGGCAATCTATACCGTTCTTCTTTACGCGTTCGCCTTGATTTTGTTGACTGTGCCGGCAATTTCAATCGCCTTCGGCAATTGGGGGAAAACTGACAGCAGCGCATCTTTCAACGAAGTCTGGAAAATTTATTTGAACTGGGGCTACTGGGTCTGGCTCGCCGTGCTGGTCGCCGGACAAGTCTTGCTGCTCCTGCTGCCCATCAACATCGCCGAACGCCGCCTGCCCACGCGACGCCCGCTCCAAACTCCAATCATTGTCAGCGCATTTTTTCTGGCGAACCTCTGCTTCGCCGGAATTTTCTCTATCCTTTGCGCCATTTTCACGGACAAGACTTTTGAACTTTTTGATTTGTCCGCTCTTTTCAATTTTGGCGCAAATCAAAACGGCCAGACCACAACCAACAATTCGGGTTTGGGTGCGCTGCTCACCATGATTGTCACCGTTTTCGTTTTCTGGCTGGTTTGGGCAATCGTTTTCCGCCGCGCCACAAAATCGGACGACCCCGACGCGCTCGTCAAACGGCTCACGCGCTGGTTGCTGCGGGGCAGCATCCTCGAACTCATCATCGCCGTGCCGAGCCACGTCATCGTCCGCCGCCGCGACGATTGCTGCGCGCCCGCCGGAACTTTTTGGGGCATCGCCACCGGCATTTCCGTCATGCTGCTCTGCTTCGGCCCCGGCGTTTTCTTTTTGTTTGTTGAACGCTGCAAACGGCTCCAGCCAAAAGCGACGAATCAAACCGAAGCGCCGAAAAATTAAATCTGTTTCTCTTTTCTTTCCGCCGCTCCCGCCTTAATTTGCGCAGACGCAAATGGCTCTAAAACTGTTCAACACGCTGTCCCGCCCCAGCCGGAAATTCGCATTGTTGCTCATGATGGTGTCCGCACCGGTCCGGGCGGCAGACGCAACTGCGCAAAGCCAAAGAGAACCGCCAGCGTGGGCTTATCCGGTGAATCCGCCGGATTTCAAACCGGCCACCGACGATGGCAAACTGAAACATGTTCCGGATAGCAATGCCGCTTACAGTCTTGGCCAATTGCGTGATCTCTTCATGGCACCGGACTGGCATCCCGAAGATCATGCCCCCATGCCCGACGTCGTGATGCACGGCCGCAAGCCCGGTGTTTATGCTTGCGGCTTCTGTCATCGGGCCGATGGACCGGGCGGCCCCGAAAATTCGAGCCTCGCTGGCCTGCCTGCGGCCTACATCATCCAGCAGATGGCCGATTTCAAAAGCGGTGCCCGGAAGACTTCGGTGCCGCAAAGACTTCCGCCGCAAGCAATGACCTCACTTGCCAAAGCTGTCACCGACGACGAGGTCGCCGCTGCGGCCACCTATTTTTCCGCATTAAAACCGAAACAACTTATCCGGGTCATTGAAACCAATACCGTTCCTAAAAGTTATGTCGCCGGATGGTTTCTGGCCGCCGTGAACACCGGCGACACCGAACCGATCGGCCAGCGCATTATCGAAGTGCCGGAAGATCTGGAACAGTTTGAACACCGTGACACGCACTCCCGGTTCATCGCGTATGTGCCGGTTGGCAGCGTTCAGGCAGGTCAAACCCTTGCCATCACCGGGCGCGGCGACAAGACGATTCAGTGTCGAACCTGCCACGGGCCCGATCTGAAGGGAACTGTGACAATCCCCGGAATCGCGGGGCGCTCACCCAGCTACATTTTCCGCCAGCTTTATGATTTTAGAAATGGCAGCCGGGCTGGGATCGGCAGCGTCCTCATGAAACACACCGTGGCGAAGCTTACGGATGGCGACATGTTGTCGCTGGCAGCCTACACCGCTTCTTTGAAGCCGTGAGTTCGTTGGTTTTCCCTGCCTTTTCAAGTTCAAACGTAATTGGGAAACGGCAAAAACAATTGCCGACAACTCGAACTGAAATAAATTTCCACTTTAGCTTTCCCGTGCCGCGCCTTAACTTGCGCGGACGCAAATGGCTTTGAAACTGTTCAACACACTGTCGCGCTCCGTCCAGGAATTCGCGCCGCTCGCCCTGCCAAAAGTCGGCATGTATTGCTGCGGGCCGACCGTCTACGACTTCGCGCACATCGGCAACTGGCGCACGTTCGTCTTCGCGGATTTGGTGCGGCGTTATCTGGAATTCAAAAATTTCCAGGTCACGCACGTCATGAACATCACGGACATCGAGGACAAAATCATCAAGCGCGTTCGCGAAACAAAAACCACGCTGCCGGAATTCACCGGAAAATTTGAAGCCGCATTTTTCGACGACCTGAAAACGCTGAACTGCCTTTCACCGCATCAAATCCCGCGCGCTACCGAGCACATCCCTGAAATTATTTCGCTCATCGAAAAACTCATCGCGCGCGGCATCGCCTACAAAGCGAGCGATGGCTCGGTTTATTTCTCCATCGAAAAATATCGCGGCTGCGGTTGTAATTACGGCCAGTTGCTGAAATTGAATTTCGACGAGATGCGCGCCGGCGAACGCGTCAAGAGCGACGAATACGCCAAGGAATCCATCGCCGACTTCGCGCTCTGGAAATCACGCGCGCCCGACGACGGCGAGATTTTCTGGCCCAGTCCGTTCGGCGAAGGCCGGCCCGGCTGGCACATCGAGTGCAGCGCGATGAGCATGAAAATCCTCGGCGCGAGTTTCGATCTGCACCTCGGCGGCGAGGATTTGATTTTCCCGCATCACGAAGACGAAATCGCCCAAAGCGAAGGCGCGACGCAAAAACCGTTCGTGAAACATTGGATGCACGGCGCGCATCTTTTGGTCGAAGGAAAAAAAATGAGCAAGTCGCTCGGAAATTTTTTCACGCTGCGCGATTTATTGGCCAAAGGTTTCACCGGACGCGAAATTCGTTACCTGCTTCTCACGGCGCATTATCGTGAAACCTTTAATTTCACGCTCGACGGCTTGAACGGTGCGCGAACGGCTCTCGCACGGATTGACGAATGCGTTGGCAAGCTGCGTGAGCTATCTGGTTCTCAAACGGGATTTGCAGGCGATCCATTTTCGATTACACCGTTTGTAAATGCCTTAAATGATGACCTCAACATATCTGAAGCATGGGCGTGCGTATTTGATTGGGTTCGTGAAATAAACAACAGACTAGCCAAAAACACACTCACTCCCGAACGCGCGGCAATTGCACTAGGAACTTGGGAGAATTTTGATTCCGTTCTTGGTGTTGGCGTAAAAACCGAAGCAGAAATTCCCGCCGAAATTTCCGCGCTTGCCGATAAGCGCACCGCTGCAAAAAAGGCAAAAGATTTCAAACGCGCGGATGAAATTCGGATTGAATTAAAATCGAAAGGCTGGACAATCGAAGACACACCAAAGGGACCGAAGCTGAAAAAATTGTGAGCAAAGGCTTGTTCATCACGTTCGATGGCACCGAGGGTTGCGGCAAATCCACGCAGGTGGAACTGCTCGCGCAACAATTGCGCAAGCTGGGCTATCAAAACGTGCTCGCGTTGCGCGAGCCGGGCGGCACGGCCATCGGCGAGGAAATCCGCCACACGCTCAAGCACAGCAAAAACAACGCGGCGATGACGGCGGAAGCCGAGTTGCTTTTAATGAACGCCAGCCGCGCGCAACTCGTTCGCGAAATCATCCGGCCCGCGCTCGCCGCCGGAAGAATTGTTTTGTCCGACCGCTTTCACGATTCGACCACGGCGTATCAAGGTCATGGCCGGCAACTCGATTTAAAAATGGTCAAGGCCGTGATTGACGTTGCTGTCGGCGAGACGATGCCCGATTTGACGCTGTTGCTGACGGTGCCGCAGGAAATCAGCGAATTGCGCCTCGCGATGCGCCAGTCCACTTTACCGTTCATGCGCGACCGGATCGAAGAGGCGGACAAAAATTTCTTCGCGCGCGTTGCCAAAGGTTACGATGCGATTGCCGCTACCGAACCGAAGCGTGTTCACGTCGTGGACGGTTCAGGTTCGGCTGAAAGCACCTTCGCAAAAATTTGGGAACTCGTTCAACCGGTTTTACCGCGCATCGGAAGATGGTGAAGACGCTTGCTGAATTTTCCACGGCGGATACTTTAATTACATGATCGAAAAAACGATTGGCGAAATTGAAGCGAAGATTCGCGGCTCAAGTTCCATCGGCGAGGAACGCAAACACGAACTGCTCCGGTTGCTCGGCACACTCAAGTCCGAAGTCGGCTCACTGGAGAAGACGCACGATGAACAGGCCAGAAGCATCGCGGAGTTCGCAAAAATTTCCGCGCACGAAGCCACGCGCAAAGAACAAAATCCGCAGTTGCGCGAAATTTCCGTGCGCGGACTGCAATCGTCGGTCGAGGGCTTCGAGCAATCGCATCCCAAACTCGTCCAGATCGTCAACAACATCAGCAACACGCTGTCGAACCTGGGGATTTAATCCGCGCGCGGTTCGAGCTTCGCGATTTCGGTTATGATTTCGTCGGCGATCTGCTGGTAGATTTCCTTGAGCCGCGCCTTGGAACAGGTTTTCGACTCGGCGCGCAATTTTTCAAAATTCATCGTCCGACCGAACTTCACCGCGACTTTTTTTGGGCGCGGAAATTTCATGTCCCGGCCCAATGCCTCAAACGTTCCAAACGTCCGCACCGGCACGACGGGCGCGTCCGATTTCGCGACGATCAAACCGATACCGGAATGCGCGGGCTGCAGATTTCCGTCGCGCGTGCGCGTGCCTTCGGGAAAAAGGATGATGCCGTTGCCCGCGTGTAGTCGCTCCAAAATGATGCGCAGGCCCGCTGCGTTGCCGCCGTCGCGATCAATCGGAATCGAATTCCATTTGCGGAACAGCCAGCCGACGACCGGGATGTCGAACAAGGTCGCGCGCGCGAGATAATTGATCTGGCGGTGCAACGCGCAGCCG
Organism: uncultured Bifidobacteriaceae bacterium; assembly: GCA_964536285.1. Taxonomy (GTDB): domain Bacteria; phylum Verrucomicrobiota; class Verrucomicrobiia; order Limisphaerales; family UBA11358; genus UBA11358. The sequence continues at coordinate 50,884 of CAZHXG010000006.1, read as the reverse complement.
ACGACCGGCGGATCGAGAATGCTCGCGTGATTGCAGGCAAGGATCACCGAACCTGTTCGCGGCACGCGCTCCGCGTTGAAGGCGCGCCAGCGCAGATAAACCGTGAACAACACGCGAAAAAAAATCCAGCCGCAGCGATAGAGAAAATTCATTTGTTCAGTCGTTTTTGAATTTCCGCGATCAAAAGCCCGCTCGTCTGCTCCGAAGTCAGGTTGGAATTGTTGATGACGCGCGCGCCGAGCGGGATCATCAGCGGCGCGACGGCGCGCTGGCTGTCGCGCTGGTCGCGCGCCGCAAGATTTTCATCAATGCCGTCGGCGGCGCGGCGGCGCGAGCGCTCTTCCAGCTTCGCATCGAGATAAAACTTGAAATCCGTTTCAGGAAAAACATTCGTGCCGATGTCGCGGCCTTCCATCACGAGATTGCCGAACTGGAGACACTCGCGCTGGCGCTTGACCATCCATTCGCGCACTTTCGGAACGGCGGCGACATGCGGAACCTCCGCGCTCGTCTCGGCGGTGCGGATTTCTTTTTCGGGAAAATAACCGTCCACGAGCAAATGAACCGCGCGCAGATTGTTTTTTTCGACGCACTCGAGTTTCGTCTTCCATTTGCGGCAGAGCGCGGCGACGGACTTCGTGTCGTGAACATCCGCGCGCTTTTGCAGGCAATACCACGCCAGCGTGCGATACATCGAGCCGGTGTCCACGTAAACATAACCGAGCGCCTTGGCCACGAGTTTTGCGTTCGTGCTCTTGCCGCTCGCGCTCGTGCCGTCAATCGCAATGACAATCGGTTGCTTCATCAATCAAAATTTAATCCGCAAACAATTCATCCAGCTTCAGTTTCCGTCCCGACTTCACGTCCAAAATCGTCGCGCCCAGGCCGTGCGGTGGCGGCGAGGCAAGTTTTTGGAAAAAATTTGGGAACGTCTTTTTCACGCACGCGGGATTTTTAATTTTGACGCCGGGAATTTTCAGCCCCAGAACTGCAAAACACATCGCCATGCGATGGTCGCCGTAAGTTTCGATTTCCGCTCCGTGAAGCTCGGACGGTTTCGAGGGAAAGACCGTCAGCGTGTCGCCTTTTTCCTCGACCCTTGCCCCGCACTTGGTCAATTCGGTTCGCAACGCGGCGACGCGTTCCGTTTCCTGGACCCGCAAGCGGCCCAAGTCCGTGAATTTCACGGCGTGACTTGCGAACGGTGCGATGACGATCGCCGTCATGATGCTGTCGCCGAGATCGTTTTGTCTGGAAACCGTCTTGGGAAGAGACCTGTAATTTGAAAATTTTGTGTCGATTTGAGAGCCCGCGCCAAAAATCGGCCAGCGCGCCACCGCGACCGGATGCGGATCGTTCTGGTCGGAACCGCCGAGAATCCAGCCGGCCGCCAAAAAATAGCTGCCGCTGGAAGAATCCGGGTCAACCGGATAGACACCGTCCTTCATGCCGTATTCGGGATGCGGACTGTTTTTTTTGCTCCAGTAAAAATAGGAATACATCTCGCGGGTCATGTAGACGTAAGGCGACTCCTCGGCATTTTCTCCGATGATTTTGATCTGCCAGCCGGCGATGACCGAGCACATCAACAACGCGCTCGCAAATTGCGAACTCTCCTCGATGCTCACCGTGCATTTGCCGGATTTCGGACCTTCGCCGAAAATTTTCACGGGCAATCTGTCATTTCCGTTTTCGGATTCGACGCGATAACCAAGTTTGCGCAGCGCCTTGAACAAGGCCGCCTGCGGACGCTCGTGCATTCGCGGAACGCCATGCAACCGGTAAACTCCCTTGCCCAGACAAACCATCGCCGTCAAAAATCGAGCCACCGTTCCCCCGTTGCCGACGAACAGTTCCAACGGCTTTTCCGCCGTTCCCGCATTCGGAATTTTTCCACCAAGTCCTTTGACGGTGATGGTCCGATTGCAAAATTCTTCCGGGTCAGGTTCGATCTTGATCTGGAATCCCAATTTCTGGAGCGCTTCGGTCATCACTTGCGTGTCCTCGCTCCAGAGCGCACCTTGCAAAACTTTTTTGCCGTCGGACAACGCGGCCAGGATCAGCGCGCGGTTCGTGATGCTCTTCGAACCGGGCACGGTGACTTCCGCCCGCACCGGCTTTTTCAATGGAACAATCTCTATGAGTTCTGGAAGCGGCATCTCGAAATTTATTCCGGCGAAGTTGAAATTGAATTCGCGCGCCAATGGTCGCGCCGTGATTTTGCGGCCTCGAAAAATTTTGAGACGGCTTTCGCGTCGGACTTTTTCAAAACACGCTGAAACTTTTGTAATTCGGAAACGAAAATGTCCAGCGACTTCGCCAGATTTTTCCGGTTGGCCAGCGCGATGTCGCGCCACATTTCGGGCGAGCCGGAAGCGATGCGCGTCGTGTCGTGGAAACCGGTGGCGCAAAGCGCCGCCTGTTGTTTTGGGCTTGCAGGATTCAAAACCAGATTCGCCAGCGTCGCCGCAACGACGTGCGGCAAGTGGCTTGAACGGCTGACAAGCGCGTCGTGCGTTTCCGGCGGCAATTTCAACACGCGCGACCCGACCGATTTCCAAAATTGTCCAACCTTTTTCAGCGCAGCCTTGTTTGTCTTTTTTGTCGGCGTCAAAACACAAACGGCATTTGCGAACAAATCCGCGCGCGCGGCGGCCACACCGGTTTCTTCCGCGCCGGCCATCGGATGAGCACCGACAAAATGCGCGCCGGATTTTTGGACGAGCGATTCGAGTTCGCGCACGACGCCGGATTTCACGCTGCCGACATCGGTGACGATCGCGCCGCGTTTGAGCACCGGCAAAAAGCATTCCGTCAGCGAACGCATTTGCGCCAGCGGCGTGCAAAGAATAATTAGATCGGCGTTTTCAACCGCACGTCGCAAATCCGTTGTCGCGAAATCCACCGCGCGGAATTTTTTGCATTCGAGGACGCTCGAAGCGCGCCGGACAAAACCGGCGACTTCGCGGGCGAGCTTTTTGCGCTTCGCAGCCAGCCCGATTGAGCCGCCGAGCAGGCCGACGCCGATGATGGTGATTTTCCGAAAGCGCACGCGGCAAAGATAATGGATGAAAGATGTTTCGTGAATCGTTAAATCGTTGAATCGTTGAGCCGATTCAACAATTCACAATTTAACGGCGCGATTCTTCAAAGCTGATTCAAGGCAGGCGTCCAAAACCTTTTGCGTTTTCAGCGCCCACATCGGCCAGTCCTTGTTCAGCCTGCCGGAAGAAATGTGTTTCGCAAAATTGCGCCACATCAGGGTGTCCTGCGCCGTCGCATGGCCCATGTCCATCGGGTCGGCACCGCGCGGATGACTTCCCGCGCCGGGAACCTTGACGCGGATTCCGGTTTGATTGACTTCAAATGCGGGCGCGCGGCTGTCGAACGGATGGACAAAATCAGGCATCCACAAATAACCTTTTTTGCCGATGACGGAAACCCATTGCTGCCGCTCGGCGATAAACGAACAATAAAAGTCGGCGGAAACGCCGCCGTCAAAAAACAGTTCGGCGGAAAATTCAACCGGCGCGGGTACGCGCCCGCCGGTCGCGGTGGATTGCGAAAGGATTTTTCCGGTGACCGTGCGCGGCAGTTTCCAATTCATCGCCCACAACGTGAAACGGATGCAATACCAGCCCAGATCGCCGAGGCAACCAGCAGGTTCGAGCGCGCCGTCCGCGCGGATGTTGTCGCGGAAAAAATTTCCGCCGCCAAAAAAGCTGAACACCGATGAAATCCGCCGGATTTCGCCGACGCTTTTGCCGTCGTCCATAAATTTGCGGACTTCCGGCAGGCGCGGATTGTGCATGAACATCACGCCGTCCATGAATTGCACGCGGTTTTTTGCGCACACGGAAATCATTTTTTCGAGATGGGCGGCGTCCACCGCGCACGGTTTTTCACAGACGACGTGTTTGCCCGCTTTTGCGGCGCGCACGACCCATTCCTTGCGCAAACCGGTCGGCAAAGGAATATAAACAGCGTCCACGTCCGGCGACGCGAGCAGTTCGTCGTAACTGCCAAATGCGTGCGGTTTTTTTGCGAATGCAAATTTGCGCTGACATTCGTCAATGAACTTGCGGCTTTTCTTAATGTCGCGGCTGGCGACGGCGGAAACGATTGCGTTGCCGGAACTGAAAATTGCTTTCCAATTTTTCCGGGCGATGCCCGCCGTGCTCAAAAATCCAATCCGTAGTTTTTTCATAAATTTATTTCAATCGTAGCAGTGGACGTGAGTCCGCTCATTTCAAATTTGAGCCGACTTACGTCGGCTGCTACAAGTTTCGATCACTCGTTCCAAAATCACGTCGGCGATTTGCGGCGCAGTGCCGACGGACGGTGCATACCAGACGAGCTTGCCGTTCCTTTCAGTCGGATTCCGCCAGACAGGCTGGCCAGTAGCGAGCCGTTGTTTCACGATCCGTTCTGGCTCGCCCAGCAAAACCGGAATATCTTCCTGCGTATGCAAACCGTCGCTGATAAAAAAGGGAACGATGACGATGTTTTTTGTCCGCGCGATTTGAAAACAATCCGAAATGTGCGGCGATTCTTCCAGAAAAATCGCTTGAACATCCGCGTAAACCTTCATGTCACGGATCAATCCGACCTGCCGCTCGATGACTTTGCGCGAATTCTCATTTTTCTCCGTGCCGTGACCGGCGATGAACAGCGTTGTCTCTGAATTTTTCGGCGGGCGTGGAAACGGAAATTTTTTCACGACTTCATCCGCGCGAGACAAAACGACCTTTGTCATGCTTTCATGCGAACCAATCGGCTTGCAGTAAAAAATTTCAGAGTTTTCAGTTTTCAATCTTAAAGTTCGAGGAAGATCAAAACCGAGTTCCTTCGGAATGATTTCGGTGCTGAAATAGCCTTCGCTGATAAAGAGTGGTACGATAAAAATTCGCGACGCGAAAATATCAGCCAGGACTTTTTTGATTTGCGGCTCCTGTTTCCAGAACGCCTCGCGGACTTCGGCGAAAATTTTCCGGCGGCGCAATTCCGCCGCGTGCTGGAAAACCGGCGCAGCGGAATTGTCGTTCAAAACCGTGCCGTGGCCGAGAACGACAAGCATCGCATCGGAAAAATCCTCAATGTTCACGCGCAAAGATTGACGGAACGGCAGGTCGCCCGCAAGCCGGCTTGCGCGAAGTTTTTGACTGAAACTTTTTGACATCCCTGGCGTCTTAAGATGAAATCGTCCGCGAAACAAAATAAAATTTACAAATGAAAACCATGACCAAATTCATCACCGTCACATTGGCCGCCACGTTTGGACTGGCCGTTGCCGCTTATGCCGACGGCGCAGCACCCACGTTACCGCCAGCCTCGACAAAAACCGGCGTGACTTACGCAACGGACATCAAACCGATTTTTGATGTCGCCTGCCTAAAGTGCCATGACAGTAAAAAGCCAAAACAGGCAGCCAAACTGTCGCTCGACACCCTCGAAGGCGCGCTCAAAGGCAGCAAAGATGGAAAAGTGATCATTCCGGGCAACAGTACCAAGAGCGATCTTGTTTTGAGCGTAGCTCATGTGGGCGACCCCGACACCTTTATGCCCAAAGGCAAAAAGGCCGTGCCGCTCACTCCGGAACAAATCGGCTTGATCCGCGCGTGGATTGACCAAGGCGCGAAATAAATTTTGCCGCTCTAGCAAAAAAGGCGCAGTCCGAAATGGATTGCGCCTTTTTAATTTTGCAATTGTGAGAGTTGCGCGCGTTTCTGCTCGCGCAATTTTTGTTGCTGGCGCAGCGACTCAATTTTTTCAGCGTCGGAAATTTCCGACTGACTTGCCTTTTGTGTCAGCGCGGCGATTTGACGGTCGAGAAACTGGTTGCGCAATTTCAAAATCACATCGGCCAGTTGTGTTTCAGGATTCGGAATCTTCCGGTCCTCGGCGACCGCTTCGGTGACGAGACTGCGCATTTCCGCCGATTCACACCCGTCCAAAAACGCGGCGAGACTTTTCCAGTTTTCATTTTGTTGCGTCGCGAGCCGCCGTTCGACAATCTGCCGCGCCAATGGATGCAAAACCCAATTCAAGTCCAGATGCAACGCGACCCACGAAACCAGCCCGTCGTGCAACAAAAGCAATTTTAGCAGATGAAATTCATACAGCGACGGGCGCGGCGCTTCGGATTCGGCGGCCTCAAAAGATTCGTCTTCGCCTTCGTCCGGCGCGGTCTTTGTGACAGGAACTTTTTTGAATTCAGCGCGGACAGCTTCAGGTGAAACGCCCAATCGCAGCGCGGTTTTTTGCGCGTAAGTGTCAATCAAAACGACATTGCCGGTTTTGTGAACGGCTTCGGCCATGGCGTGTAAAATGGCGATCCGGCCTTTGTCGCTGTTCGCGTCGTTCTGCGTGCAAAGACGATTTAAAAAATAATCGAAAAATCCCTCGGCATTCTCGACGAGTTGACGAAATTTTTCTCCGCCGAAATTTTTGATGAAGCTGTCCGGGTCGTGTGGCGCGGGCACGACGGCTACGCGCACCGCAAGGCCGGACGCGAGCAGATGGTCGAGCGAACGGACGGCGGCGCTTTGTCCGGCATTGTCGGAATCGAAACACAAAACGACTTCGTTGACGTAGCGTTTGATGATGCGCGCGTGCTGGTCGGTGAAGGCCGTGCCCTGCGGCGCGACGACGTTTTGGATTCCGGCCATGAAACACGCAATCAAGTCGAGCTGCCCTTCGCAGACGACGGCGAATCCGGCGTCGAGAATCGCCCGTTTGGATTTGTCGAGGCCGAAGAAAACTTTACTCTTGGTGAAAATCGGCGTTTCGGGCGAGTTGACATACTTCGCCGTTTTTTCATCACCGGATAGAACGCGTCCACTAAAACCGATCACCCTGCCCTGTTCGTCGCAGATCGGAAACAAGAGTCGCCCGCGAAAACGGTCGTAGTAATTTCCGGTTTCTTCTTTACGGATGATGAGTCCGGCTTTCTCGACGAGCGGTAATTCGTAATTTTTGCTTTTCGCCCAGTTCACCGTGTCGTCCCAAAGTTCCGGCGCGGCACCGAGCCTGAATAATTTTATCGCGGCGGCGGAAACGCCGCGCTTGGCCAAATAATCCCGCGCGAGTTGTCCGGCGGCTTCGTTGGCGAGACAATTTTGCCAGCGCTGCGTGATTTTCTCATGGATTTCCAGCAATTGATCCTTGAGATGACGTGATTCCTGTGCGGCGGGATTGTTGTCGAACTCCAGCGGAATTTTCGCGCGTTCGGCGAGACGGCGCACGGCGTCCACGAAGCCGATATTTTCGTATTCCTTGACGAAGGTGAAAACGTCGCCGCCTTTGTGGCAGCCGAAGCAATGAAAAATCTGCTTGTGCGGATTGACGTTGAAGCTCGGCGTCTTTTCCTTGTGGAACGGACAGAGCGCGGTGAAGTTCGCGCCGGCTTTTTTCAGCGGCAGATACGAGCCGATGACGTCAACGATGTCGCTGGCGGCGCGGATGCGTTCGAGGGTTGCGGGAGAAATTCCGGCCATGCGCTTTCAGTGGCGCGACGCGCCCTTCAATTTCCGATGTGGATGATCGGTTTTTTCTGCGGCACCAGTTTTTGTTTGTCGGCATCGCTCGGAACGGAATTGATGAGCACAGCGCCGAGATAATCCTTGATGAAAGGGCCGATGAGGGATTTTTTGAAAACATCTTCCTGCACCTGTTGCAGGGTCGGGAAATAGTCGCCGCTGAAACCTTTTTCTCCGCCGCCATACCAGCGCGCGGCATAAGCCTGGTGCGCTTGAATTTCCGCCGCCGTGTAATACGGCGCGTTCAACAGCGCCAGAAAGAAAAGGAGGATGCAGACATAGCGGATCATGCCCGAGACCATGCCCAGATAATATTCCGCGCCGCCGAAATAATTGCTGCCCGTCAGGCGCGGCATCAAGGCTTTTTTCAACGGCACAAACAGCAGATACACAAGAAGCGCCAGAAAAAGATAACTCAAGACGTAAGCCAGGAGTTTGTCCCATCCGGAAATGTTGACGACCAGTTCCCCGATCATTTCGTAGCCAAGCCCGCACACCAGGACGATTGTAATCCATTGGAATGTCGGCAAGACTTCCTTTGTCATGCCATTTCTGCGTCCGCGAAAAAGTCCGAAGGCGATCACCGCCACCAGCGCCAAGTCGAAGATGTTGAACGGCAGGTTGTCGAGAGACCAGGATGAACCGGAATGTGTAGCTTGTGTTACCGCAGCAATCATAGTTCGAAGTTAAATGCCCGCATAAAGAATGCCAATCAAATTCGCACGCGATGTAAACGCCTGTCTCATGGCAGGCCGGGAAATGCGCCAAATTGAGGCAATGCCGACAATCATTCTTGTCATGTTTTTTCTCGCACTTGAACGTCCGGCGTCTATCGTTTGTCTGAAAATTCTATTATGACTGCAAATAAAAGCGTGCGAGCCGTCTCGCTGGTTCTCGTTTTTCATCTCCTGCTCGGATTGTTTTCTGCAACCCGGGCTGCGACCGGCGAAGTCTCGTCCAAACAGGATGTGTTGCGAACCACGCTGACCAACGGCCTGCAAGTCATCATCGTCCGCAACACGCTCGCGCCGGTCGTCACCACGATGATCAATTATCGCGTCGGCGCGGACGAATGTCCCGCCGCATTTCCCGGCACGGCGCACGCGACGGAACACATGATGTTCCGCGGCAGCCCCGGATTGTCTGCCGACCAGTTGGCGGGCATCACGGCGGCTTTGGGCGGCGACGACAACGCGGACACGCAACACGCCATCACGCAATATTTTTTCTCCATGCCCGTCGAGCATCTGGACGTCGCCCTGCACATCGAAGCCGTGCGGATGCGCGACTTTTTGGCGGATTCAAAACTTTGGGAAAAGGAACGCGGCGCCATCGAGCAGGAAGTCGCAGCGGATTTGTCGAATCCCGAATACGTCTTTTACGAGCAGCTTCTGGCGGCCATGTTCAAAGGCTCGCCGTATGAACACAGCCCGCTCGGCACGCGGCCGTCCTTCGACAAAACGACGGACGCCGAGCTGCGAAAATTCCACAACACGTGGTACGCGCCGAACAACGCCATCCTCGTCATCGTCGGCGACGTTCAGACGGAACAAACGCTGGAACAGGTGAGGAAAATTTTCGGCGGCATTCCGTCCAAGGAACTTCCCGCGCGGCCCGAATTCAATTTTCAGCCGGTGAAACCGGACACGATGAAGCTCGACACCGATTTGCCGAATGGACTGATTGCTATCTCATTTCGTTTTCCCGGCTCCGACAATCCCGACTTCGCCGCCGCGCAGATTTTGTCCGACGTGCTGGGCAGCCAGCGCGGAAAACTTTACGGCCTCGTGCCGGAAGGCAAGGCGCTGTCCGCCGAATTTGATTATGAGACTTTGCAAAAATTCGGCCTCGGCTATGCGTTCGCCGGATTTCCGGCGGGCGGCGATTCAACAAATTTGTTGAATCAAGTGAAGGAAATCCTTCTCGCCGAGATCGCCAATGGCATCAACGCCGATCTGGTCGAAGCGGCCAAACGCCGCGAAATCGCGAGCGCCGAGTTGCAGAAAAATTCCGTCCAGGGACTGGCGTCGGCGTGGTCGGAAGCGGTCGCGAACGAAGGTCGGCAGTCGCCGGACGACGACATCAACGCGTTCCGCAAAGTCACCGTTGAAGATGTCAATCGCGTCGCGAAACAATATCTGGATTTTGACCACGCCATTTCCGCCATCCTCTCGCCGCAACCCTCGGACAAACCGATCTCGTCAAAAAGTTTCGGCGGCGCGGAATCGTTTGCGTCTTCAAAGAACGTCAACGTGAAGCTGCCGCCGTGGGCCGAAAAAATCAACAAGCAGCTTGAGATTCCCGTTTCGACGCTGGATCCATTCATCACAAATCTGCCCAACGGAATCAAGCTCGTCGTGCAGCCGGAAACCATCAGCGACACCGTCAGCGTTTATGGCCGCGTCAAAAACAATCCGAAGGTCCAGATGCCCGCGGGCAAGGACGGCGTGGATTCGGCGCTTGGCCAGCTTTTTTCCTACGGCACAAAATCGCTAGACCGGCTCGCCTTCCAAAAGGCGCTTGATGACATCGGCGCGGTTGAATCGGCTGGCGCGGATTTTTCGTTGCAAGTCTTGACCGACCAATTCGAGCGCGGCGTGCAACTGCTCGCGGACAACGAACTTTCCCCGGCTCTGCCCGAAAACGATTTCAAGATCCTCCAACCGCAACTCGCCGCCGCCGCCGCCGGAGAATTGCGGAGTCCCGATCACATCCTCGGACGCTCGCTGAACGCCGCGCTGTTCCCAAAACAAGACCCGGCGCAACGCGAGACGACGCCGGATTCCATAAAGTCACTCACGATTGATGACGTGAAAAATTATTATCACGCTGCGTTCCGTCCCGACCTCACGACCATTGTTGTCATCGGCAATGTTTCGCCGGAAAACGCCGTGGCCGTCGTCTCAAAATATTTTGGCGGTTGGAAAGTCGACGGCGAAAAACCGGACACGCTTTTTCCGCCGGCTCCGCCCAATGCCGCTTTCACGATCCAAGTGCCGGATTCCAGCCGCGTGCAGGACAAGGTACTTCTGGCCGAAACGTTGCCGCTCTCACGCACCAACGCCGATTACTACGCCTTGCAGTTGGGCAACCATGTGCTCGGGGGAAATTCCTTCGCCACCCGTTTGTATCAAGACCTCCGCGTGAAGAGCGGGCTGGTCTATTACGTTTTTCCGACGTTCAACGCCGGCCTGACGCGCAGTGTTTATCAATTTGAATTCGGCTGCGACCCCCCGAACGTTTCGAAGGCGCGCGACATCATTTTGAGCGACGTCAAGGACATGCAGACGAAAAAAGTTTCACCGCAAGAATTGCTTCAGACCAAGATCGGTCTTCTTCGCGACATTCCGCTCGCCGAATCAAGCGTGGATTATATCGCGCAGGGCTGGCTGCATTACACGGCGCTTGATCTGCCGTTGGACGAACCGGTCCGCGCCGGACGGATTTGGGCGAAGCTCGACGCGAAAGACATCCAAAAGGCTTTCGCAAAATGGATTCGTCCCGGCGACCTTGTGCAGGTGACTCAAGGGCCGGTGCCGAAATAAATTTTAGCATGGGCGCATTTCCCGTCAGCGTAGAAAAGGAAAGCCATCTCGCGCAACGAATGGCCGCGCTGGGCGTGCGCGAGGCGGACATCGAGGAAAGTTTCGTCCGCTCCGGCGGCCACGGCGGACAGAACGTCAACAAAACTTCCACCTGCGTCATGCTGCTGCATTGTCCGACCGGTTTGCAGGTCAAATGCCAGGAGACGCGACAGCAGGGACTCAACCGCTTCATCGCCCGCCGATTGTTGCTCGACAAGATTGAAGCGATGAAAAACGGTTTTGTGGCCGCGAAACGCGCCGAGATCGAAAAAATCCGCCGGCAAAAACGCAAACGTTCCCGGCGCGCAAAAAACAAAATGCTCGCCGACAAATCCCGTCACGCCGAAAAGAAATCCGCGCGCCGGCCAGTCGCGTTGGAATAAAGACGAAGGTGCCGCCGGGCCGTCAGACGGAAATATAATCTCCGATTGTATGCGTGCTCTTCGCAGAAATCTGGTAACTTGTCTGTTCATGAATATCTTGATCGAGAACGAAGAGAGCCTGGAATATCTCACCGGCGACAACCAATGGACAAAAAACGCCTCACTTGGCAAATGCTTCAAGACGACGGGCGTCGCCTTTGACACCGCGAAAAAAGAATCCATCGGCAAATTCAACATCGTCGCCTACATCCCCAAGACGAAACAATTCGTTAATCTGGACCACGGACGCGGCAAGGGCGTTGGTGAAACCGGCACGGTTGCAGAAAATATTTCGACATCGCCGGTCAGCGCTTAAGTTTAGAGCGATGGCGGGAATAAAAAAAAGGCGCATCGTCGTTGACGCGCCTGTGTGTTTTTAAAATGAAACTGCCTATGCCTTGTCACAGCACTTGCATTTGCCGCCGCACATTTTCTTGCATCCGAGCAGGATGATGAGGATTGCGATGGTGATCCACTCGGCTTTCCCTCTTATCACGTCGAGCACGCCCAGCAGGATAGCGACGCCGATCAGGACAATCAGCAAGCCGGGCGCTTTGTGGCAGAAGCAGCAGCATTTCTTGGTTTCACAACACTTTTTTTCTTCGGTCGTTTCCATGGCGGAATCCTTTTGGTTGATGGTTTGTGTTGCGGGTGCGACTCGGCAAAATCCGGGTCAGGCGGCGGCTTTCGCGGCTGCAAGATCGCTCTTGCGCTGGCGCAGGCTGTTGAAAAATTCGTAACCTTCGCGGCAGCGGCGGACCAAAATGTCCTTGTCCTCGAGCATCGTTTTGATGATGCGCAAAATCGGCTTCGGGCGCAGATAATACGTGCGATAAAAACGATCCACTTCCTCGAAAATTTTATCCTTGTCCAAACCGGGATATTCAAGCGTGCTCTGTTGCAGACCGTCGCTCTCGACCAAATCCGTTTTGTCCTTCTTCACGAACCAGCCGTTTTGTTTCGCCATTTCGTAAAGTTCCGTGCCCGGATACGGCGCGGCGAGTGAAACTTGCAGCGAGAACACGTCAAGTTCCTTCGCAAAATTGATCGTGTTCTCGATGGACTGTTTCGTTTCCACCGGCAAACCTAAAATGAACGTGCCGTGAATGACGACGCCCGCGCGATGGCAATCTTTCGTGAAGCGGCGCATTTCGTCCATCGTTACGCCTTTTTTGATGCGCGTCAGAATGTCATCGTTGCCACTTTCGTAGCCGACCAGGAACAAACGCAGGCCGTTGTCCTTGAAAGATTTTATCGTGTCGTAGTCAAGGTTCGCGCGGCTGTTGCAGCTCCAGTGGACGCCGAGCGGCGCAAGCTTCTTGGCAATTTCGCGGGCGCGCGGGAGATTCGCGGTGAATGTGTCGTCGTCAAAGAAAAATTCGCGCACCTGCGGAAAAATTTTCTTCATGTAGGCCATTTCGTCGGCGACATTTTGCGGCGAACGGACGCGATATTTGTGTCCGCCAATCGTCTGCGGCCAGAGGCAGAACGTGCATTGCGCCGGACAGCCGCGGCCCGTATACATCGAAATATACGGATGCAGCAGGTAACCGATGAAATATTTTTCGATCTGCAAATCGCGTTTGTAGACGTCCGCCACCCACGGCAGCGTGTCCATGTCCTGAATCATTTCGCGCTCCGGATTGTGGACGATTTTTCCGTCACGATTTTTGTAGGACAAACCGGCGATGGTCGCGAAGTCGCGATCTTCGGCGACTTCCTTGCAAGTGAAATCAAATTCCTTGCGCCCGACCCAGTCAATCGCGGGTGATGCTTTCAACGTTTCGGTTGGCAAAACCATCGTGTGCGCGCCGACGAAACCAATTTTCGTGTCGGGCCGCTGCGCCTTGATGGCTTCGGCGACTTTGCAATCGTTTTTCAGCGACGGCGTGGACGTGTTGATGATGACGTGGTTGTAATCCTTCGCAATCGCCAGACATTTTTTCAAATCAATGTCGTGCGGCGGACAGTCGAGCAGTTTGGAATTCGGCGTGAGCGCGGCGGGTTGCGCGAGCCACGTCGGATACCAATAGCTGGTGACTTCGCGCCGCGCCTGATAACGCGCGCCGGCGCCACCGTCAAAACCGTCAAAACTTGGTGGTGAAAGATAAAGTGTTTTGCTCATTTAGATTCCAAAAAATTTTCGCTCTCCAAAAATTATTCAGACTTTTTCGCGTCTTTGATTTTCGCCAGCAACTCATCGCGCTCGCTGGTGTCAGTCGTGCCGCAGGAACTGCCGACGTGCGACTCGTGGTGGACTTCGTTCGAGAACGCGCCGCGCGCGTCAGCGGCGGGCGAATTGATCGCGGCCTTCGCCTCGGCCAGATGGCCTTTGCCGATGGTCACGCCGTTGAATGCGCGCTTCGCCAGTTCCGGCGAGGACGGATACGGTTTCGGTTTTGAGCCGAAGTTATATTTAAAATTTTTCCAGTTGTCGCCGGATTGATAATTCGTGCCGAGCGCGCCGCTCGGATCGTAACCGCAGTGAACCATGCAATGTTCGCAGCGCGGGTCGCGCGCGACGCCGTTGACGACGCCGTATTTTTCCCATTGCACTTTCGTGAGCATTTCCTGATAGCCGGAATAGTGGCCGTCGGTCATCAAATAGCACGGCGCTTTCCAGCCCTTGACGTTGAACGTCGGAATCGCCCACGCGGTGCAGGTCAGCTCGCGTTTGCCGGCGAGAAATTCCTGATAGACCGGCGTGCCGAAAATCGTGAACGCCTTGCCCCATTCCTGGATTTTCGCAAATTTCTGGCGCGTCATGTCGCGCGTCAGGAAAAATTCCTTCGGGTCGCGGCCGAGACGCTTGACCATGTCTTTCTTGGCGGCATCATAATCATAGCCGGGCGAAATCGTATGGCCGTCCACTTCGAGCGAGCTCAAATACTTGAACATGTCCTCGATTTCCTGCACTTCGGTCTCGCGATAAACCGTCGTGTTCGTCGCGACCTGATAGCCGATGATCTTCGCCATCTTGATGGCTTCAACACATTCCTTGAACACGCCTTCGCGCTCGACGATCAAATCATGCGTGAATTCCAGACCGTCAACGTGGACGTTCCAATACATCCATTGCGTCGGACGAATGACGACTTTCTTTTTTGCTGAGTCGTCGGATTTGCGGATGACTTCGGCTTCCTTTTCCGTAATCAATTTTCCGGCGAGCAGCTTTTTCAACTTCGGCTCAATCGCCGGCGAATAAATTGCCGCGAGATAATCGCGCATTTTTTTGCGCATGAACATCCCGTTCGTGCAGACGTAAATGACCCGGCCTTGCTCGAGCAGCCCGTTGATCAATTCCTCAATCTTCGGATAAATTAGCGGTTCGCCGCCGCAAATGGAAACCATCGGCGCATCGCATTCGACAGCAGCTTGCAAACATTGTTCGAGCGGAACCATGTCCTTGAGCGACGTGGAATATTCGCGGATGCGTCCGCAACCGGTGCAGGTGAGATTGCAGGTGTGCAGCGGCTCAAGCTGCAAGACCATCGCGAATTTCGGCGTCTTGCGTAGTTTGTGCTTGATGATGTGGCTCGCGATTTTTTTTGTCAGCGCGAATGGGAAACGCATAAATTTATTTATTTGATTAAAGCAACCTCGGCGGAGATTTCAGGAAATGAATCCGGCGCATTGGTTGCAGACGGGTCAGCCTTCAGAAAGTGTCCCGCCCCCGGCAAAAAAAAATCCGCAGGCGAAACACTCGTGCCGGCATTGATGCCGCTGCAACCGGCGACCGGCAGCGCAAATGCCGCCAGCATTGCCAGCCGCGCCAAATTCCAGTTTAATCTCACTAGCCGATTATAAAACAACCCGACGCGATGGCAACTTCTAATTCCAAAACCAAACTTAAATTGGCTGCCGCAATGCTATTTTTGGCCACCGCCGGAATTGCTTTTGCCGATGTGACAACAAACAATGTTTTTGGGGCGCGAGCCGAGGCTGAATTTTTCCAGGCGCAAAAGCAATTCCGATCGGACACAAACAACTCCGCCAACGCGTGGCAGTTCGCGCGTACATGTTTTGATTTCGCGGATTTTGCCACGAACGATGCCGAACGCGCCGCGATCGCCGGCGACGGCATCGCCGCGTGCCGCCAACTCATCGCGCACGAGCCGAAGTCGGCACCGGCGCATTATTATCTGGGCATGAATCTCGGCCAGCTCGCGCGCACGGAATTGATCGGCGCGCTCGAGCTCGTCAGGGAAATGGAGCGCGAATTCAAAACCACGGCGAGTCTGGACAAACATTTTGATTACGCCGGGCCGGAACGAAATCTTGGGTTGCTTTACCGGGAAGCGCCCGGCTGGCCGGCAAGCATCGGCGACAAGCGCAAGGCGCGAAGCTTTTTGGAGCAGGCCGTGAAACTCGCGCCGGATTATCCTGAAAATATTTTGAACCTTGCCGAATCATATTTGACTTGGAACGAGCCCGACCACGCAAACACGGAATTGAACGCGCTTGATTTGATTTGGTCGAAGGCGCAGACGAATTTCACCGGCGAAGCGTGGGAACAAGGCTGGGCTGACTGGTCAACGCGCCGCGACGATTTGCGCAGAAAACTTGACGAAAAAATCAACACGACACCGTCGAAGAGCAGTTGATGGAATTTGTCACAAAGTAAAGTTTGCGGCGTTGGTTCAGTTGGATTATTCTGGCGCTTGAGAATTGGAGCGAACGACAATTCGCATTGTCATGGCAAAAAAACTTATCGCGGCGTTGAGTGATTCAGGCTTGTTTCTGCGGGAATGGTTCGCCAATCCGCAACGAACGGGCTCGGTCGCGCCGAGTTCGCCGAAACTCGCGGCGGCGATGGCGCACTGGCTTCCGTCCGATCCGGAAAGTTTCGTCCTCGAACTCGGTCCTGGCACGGGCGCGGTCACGGAGGCGCTCATCGAGCGCGGCCTGCGTGAAGACCGGCTTGTGGCCATCGAAAACAACCCGACGATGGCGCGCCTGCTCCGCAAACGTTTTCCCAACGCGCACATCATCACCGGCGACGCATGGCATCTGGACGATCTGCTTCGCGAACGTCGCGAACCGATCGGAAGCGTCGGCGCCGTCATTTCCAGCCTGCCGCTCCTGAATTTTCCGCCGGAGGAAGCCGAAGTGCTTGCACAAAAAATCCGCGCGATTTTACAACCGCGTGGAAATTGGGTGCAATACAGCTATCACCTTGGCAAGGGTCAGGCGCGCGGCGCTTCAAGTTTTCAACTCCTCGCCTCGAAAGTCGTCTGGATGAATTTCCCGCCCGCCCGCGTCAGCGTTTTCCGGAAGTGATTCGCAGAACGACTCCAATTTAGAATTATTCTAAATCTTGACCCGCTTCGGGTTCGCGCTTATTCTGGACGCGAATGAATTTGGCCGGAAAAAAATCGAACGGCGAATTGAGCGAACGTTTGAGCACAATCGGCTTTCGTTTCACGCCGCAGCGCCAGCATGTCTACGACGTGATCCTGCACAAGCGCGATCATCCAACCGCCGAGGAAGTTTTCATTCGCACAAAGAAGACGATGCCGGAAATTTCCCACGCGACGGTTTACAATACGCTTGACGCACTCGTAAAATGCGGTTTGGTTCGTCAGGTTCAACTCGAACGCGGCGCGACGCGCTTTTGCCCGAACATGGAGGAACATTGCCATTATTACTGCGATTCGTGTGGCGAGGTTTTTGACGTTGCGCTGCCGACCGATTCGACTGTCATGCCGCGCCCGAAGGGTTTCAAAGTAGATCATTACGATATCGCCGTTCACGGCATTTGCGCCGAGTGCGCGAAGAAAAAATAAGTTTCAAAATTTGATATGCCGACAGCAACCGACACCATCGAAGATTTGGTCAAGACGGAATACAAATACGGTTTCGTCACCGACGTGGAGACCGAATCCGCGCCGCCGGGATTGAGCGAGGACACCATCCGCATGATCTCGCGCAAGAAGAACGAACCGGAATGGCTGACCGACTGGCGGCTCAAGGCCTATCGTCATTGGCTGACAATGACCGAGCCGACGTGGCAAAAAGCGCATCACGAGAAAATAAATTATCAGGACATCGTTTACTTTTCGCAGCCGAAGCCGAAAAAGAACGCGCCGAAGAGTCTCGACGAAGTTGATCCGAAGTTGCTGGAGACTTACGAGAAGCTCGGCATTCCGTTGCGCGAACGCGAACGACTCGCTGGCGTGGCGGTGGACGCGATTTTTGATTCCGTGTCTGTCGGCACGACTTTCAAAAAACAGCTCGCCGAGAAGGGCGTCATCTTCTGCTCGTTCACCGAGGCGGTGCAGGAACATCCCGAACTCGTCCGAAAATATCTCGGCATGGTCGTGCCTTACACGGACAATTTTTTTGCCGCGCTGAATTCCGCCGTCTTCACCGACGGTTCGTTCTGCTACATCCCGAAAGGCGTCCGCTGTCCGATGGAACTTTCGACCTACTTCCGCATCAACGCCGCCAACACCGGCCAGTTCGAGCGCACGCTCATCGTGGCCGATGCCGGTGCCTCGGTGAGTTATCTCGAAGGTTGCACCGCGCCGATGCGCGACGAAAATCAATTGCACGCGGCGGTCGTTGAACTTATCGCGCTCGACAATGCCTCGATAAAATATTCGACCGTGCAGAACTGGTATCCCGGCGACGAGAACGGCAAAGGCGGCATTTACAATTTCGTGACCAAGCGCGGATTGTGCAAAGGCAGGAACTCGAAAATTTCCTGGACGCAAGTCGAGACCGGCTCGGCCATCACTTGGAAATATCCGAGCTGCGTTTTGCTCGGCGACAATTCCATCGGCGAATTTTATTCCGTCGCCGTGACGAACAATTATCAGCAAGCCGATACCGGCACGAAGATGACGCACATCGGCAAGAACACGCGCAGCACGATCGTCTCGAAAGGCATTTCCGCTGGGCACGGCCAAAATAGTTATCGCGGCCTCGTCAAAATCCAGAAGACCGCGACGAATGCGCGCAATTTTTCGCAATGCGACTCGATGCTCATCGGCAACAAATGCGGCGCGCACACGTTTCCCTACATCGAGGTGAAGAACACGTCGGCGAGCGTCGAGCACGAAGCCTCGACCTCCAAAATCGGCGAAGACCAGATTTTTTACTGCAACCAGCGCGGCCTCGCGACACAGGACGCCGTGAACATGATCGTGAACGGCTTTTGCAAGGAAGTGTTCAAGGAACTGCCCATGGAATTCGCCGTCGAAGCGCAGAAACTTCTGGGCGTGAGTCTGGAAGGAAGCGTCGGCTGATTAAAGCCACAGATGAACACAGATTTTCACAGATAAGAATTTTTTGCGGAAATCTGTGTTTCATCTGTGAGAATCTGTGGCTAAAAAAATTTAACAAATGAGCAAACCAATACTTGAAATCAAAAATCTGCACGCGGGTGTGGAAGACAAAGAAATTTTAAAAGGCGTCAGCCTCACCATTGGTGCGGGCGAAGTCCACGCCGTCATGGGCCCGAACGGCAGCGGCAAAAGCACGCTCGCCGCAGTGCTGGCCGGACGCGACGGTTACGACGTGACCGGCGGCTCGGTCAATTACCTCGGCCACGACCTCCTCGAACTCGATCCCGAGGAACGCGCGCGCGAAGGCGTTTTTCTCGCGTTCCAATATCCGGTCGAGATTCCCGGCGTGAACAGCACTTATTTTCTGAAGGCCGCGCTGAACGAAATCCGCAAATCGAAAGGCCAGCCGGAACTCGACGCGATTGATTTTCTGGAACTCGTCAAAGACAAGATCAAACTGCTCGAACTCAACGAGGATTTGCTCAAGCGCTCGGTGAATGAAGGTTTTTCCGGCGGCGAAAAAAAACGCAACGAAATTTTCCAGATGGCCGTGCTCGAACCGAAGCTCGCCATCCTCGACGAAACGGATTCCGGCCTCGACATTGACGCGCTGCGCATCGTCGCGGGCGGCGTCAACAAATTGAAGCGTGCCGACAGCGCGCAACTCGTCATCACGCATTATCAGCGGCTGCTGAATTTCATCGTGCCGGATTTCGTCCACGTTCTCGCGGACGGTCGCATCGTGAAGTCCGGCGGCAAGGAACTTGCGCTCGAACTCGAGGCAAAGGGTTACGATTGGATTACCAAACAAGTTTAAGTTAAACTTTCTGGCAATTATGAATTTGACCGAAGAGCAACGTCAGCGCGTCACCGCATGGATTCTCGAAGGCTCAAAACTTTCAGAAATCCAAAACCGGCTGCTGTCGGAATTCAAATTGAAGTTCACTTACATGGAAGTCCGCTTCCTTGTGGATGATTTGAAATTGACGCCGAAAGACCCCGAACCGCCGAAAGTCGTCGCGCCGCCCGCCGCAAGTCCGGCCAAACTCACCGCTGAAAAAAATCCCGCACCGGAGGGAACGCTGCCGGCTTCCGGCGTTTCCGTGAGCGTGGATCAAATCGCCAAGCCCGGCGCGATCGTCAGCGGCAAAGTCACGTTCAGCGACGGACAAAGTGCCGACTGGATTCTCGACCAGACCGGACGGCTCGGCGTCGTCCCGAAGCAGGCGGGCTACAAACCGTCGGCGGCTGACGTGCAGGATTTCCAAGTCGCATTGCAGGCCGAAATCGCAAAACTCGGTTTCTGATTTCTTGCCGCGACTCCATGCGCTTGGCACATTGACGGGCGATGCGCGAAAAATTCCGGGTATGGGCTGAAACGCTCGAAACTTTCTTCCTCGAAGTTGTCTTCGAGGAACGCCGCGATTTTCGCGCGAAGGTGACACGTGCATTTCTTTTCGGCAGCTCGAAAATTTTCATGGTCGCCGTCAAGCTGCGCCGCTGGCTTTACAACATCCGACTTCTCCGCGACAAGACGCTTGGCGTCCAGGTCATCGCGATTGGAAACCTGACCGTCGGCGGCACGGGCAAAACGCCGGTCGTGGAAAAATTCGCGCGCGAACTCCGCGACGCCGGGCGCAACGTCGCGATCCTCTCGCGCGGTTACCGTTCCAAACCGCCGCCGATCCATGTCTGGCTCGCCAATAAAATTTTCCTGCGCGAGGACCAAAATCCGCCGCGCGTCGTGTCCGATGGCAAATCGCTTTTGCTCGATTCGGAAATGGCGGGCGACGAGCCTTACATGCTCGCGTCAAACCTGCGCGATGTCGTCGTGCTTGTGGACAAGGACCGCGTGAAGAGCGGGCGCTACGCGATTGAAAAATTCGGCTGCGACACATTGCTGCTCGACGACGGTTTTCAATATTGGCATCTGCGCGGGCGGCGGCACGATGTGGTTTTGATCGACCGCCAGCAGCCGTTCGGCAACGAGCATCTGCTTCCGCGCGGCACGTTGCGCGAGCCGCCGTCGCACCTCGCGCGCGCCCACACGATTTTCATCACGAAAAGCGACGGCCAGAGCGCCGGACTTCGCGAACGGATTTCAAAATTCAATTCCAGCGCGGCGATCATCGAATGCGTCCACCATCCGCTTTACCTCGAAGACGTTTTCACGGGCGAAAGGAAAACCCTGGATTTTCTTGCCGGGAAAAAAGTCGCGTCGTTGAGCGGCATCGCGCAACCGGAAAGTTTCGAGCAAAGCCTTGTGAAACTCGGCAGTGAACTAGTTTATTCCAAACGCTTCGCCGACCATCACCGCTTCACCCAGCAGGAAGTTTTGAATGTCATCAACCGCGCAAAAAAACGGATGGCCGGAGTCATCATCACCACGCAAAAGGACGCCGTGCGGTTTCCAAAAATCGACCGGCGCGATTTGCAGATCTTTTTCATGCGCGTCGAAATCAAAATCGTCAGCGGCGCGAATGACTTTCAGGACTGCGTCCGCAAAATCTGTTTCCGTTGAAATTGGAATGGATGACCTTCTCTACATTTTCGCGCGCGGCGTCATCGCGCTGCTCCAATCGCTGCCGTTGACGTGGGTCGCGCGCATCGGCCGCGCGGGCGGCGCTCTGGCGTTTTGGATTGATGGCCGGCACCGGCGCGTCGCGCTGGAAAATCTGACGATGTGTTTTGGAAAAGAAAAATCGCCGGAGGAAATCCGCGCCATAGCAAAGGAAAATTACCGGCGCATCGGCGAAACGTATTGCTGCGCCGTCAAGACTTCCGCGATGAGTTTTGAACAGTTGAGGCCGCACACTGAATACATCGGCGCCGAACGCCTGCTGCCGCCGCGACGGATCGTCAACGCCGGCGGACACTTCGGCAATTTTGAATTGTATTCGCGGTTCAAGGACCTCGCGCCGATGTATCAATGCGCCGCGACTTATCGCGCGCTGAACAGTCCCGCGCTCAATCGCATCATGCAGATGCTGCGCGAACGCTCCGGCTGCCTTCTTTTCGAGCGGCGAACCGAAGGTGCGAAACTGCGCGCCTTCATGCAGCAGCCCGCGTGCGCCGTCAGTTTGCAGATTGACCAGCACGGCGGCGCGAAAGGTTTGCACCTGCCGTTTCTCGGCCACGATTGCTCGACGAATCCGTCACCGGCGATTTTTGCGCTGCGCTACGATTGCGAACTTTATGCCGGCGCCTGCTTTCGCGTCGGGCTTGCGAAATGGCGGCTTGAACTCGGAGAAAAAATTCCGACTCACGATGAAACCGGACAGCCGCGACCGGTCGAAAACATCATGCGCGACGTGCTTCGCATTCAAGAGAATTATGTCCGCCGCGACCCGGCCAACTGGTTCTGGGTCCACAAACGCTGGAAACCATTGGAAACAAAGGTGAAAATCAACCGACAGGAAACAGCGAGTGAACCCGAAGCCTGAAAAAATTCTGATTCGCGGCGTCAACTGGCTCGGCGACGCCGTGATGACGACGCCCGCGCTCATGCGCCTGCGCGAAAAATTTCCGAACGCGCACATCGGGTTGCTCACGCCGGAAAAATTGCGCGAGCTTTGGACAAATCATCCGGCGGTGAATGAAACGATTCCGTTCCCGTCAGGTGAAAATGTTTTTGCAGTCGCAAAAAAACTGCGCGCGAAAAATTTTGATCTTGCGCTTGTGCTGCCGAATTCGCCGCGCTCGGCGCTGGAAGTTTTTCTGGCCGGAATTCCGAAGCGCATCGGCTATACGCGCCCGTGGCGGAATTTTTTTCTGACGCAAACTGTCGCGCAGCGCGCGGACGCAGTGAAAATGCGGAAACGTTCCGAATCTGAAATCCGGCAGCTCATTTCGCAGAATCCTGAATCCAGAATCCTGAATCCAGAAATTCCACAATCCGCGCACCAGATTTTTGAATATCTCAATTTGACTGCCGCGCTCGGTGCAAATCCAAAACCGCTGCCGCCGCAATTGTTAGTTGCGCCGGAAGAGATTGAATCGACAAAGAAAAAATTCGGATTGGAGAAAATCTCAAATCCAATTTTCGGTTTGAATCCCGGCGCGGAATACGGCCCGGCCAAACGCTGGCCAGCCGAACGGTTCATCGCCGCTGCAAAAGAAATCCAGCGGCGAACGAATTGTGTTTGGATTTTGTTCGGCGGAAAAGGCGATGTTCAAATCGGCACACGATTTGAATCTGAAACTAAAAATTCAAAATTAAAAATTAAAAATTTGATTGGTCAAACTTCTTTGCGCGAACTCATGTCATTGCTGAAACTTTGCCGAGTGCTTTTGACAAACGACACCGGCCCGATGCACGTCGCCGCCGCCCTTGGAACTCCAGTTGCCGCACTATTCGGTAGCACGTCGTCAGATTTGACCGGACCAATTTCTTCGGGTGAATTTCGTCATCCCATTTTGCAATCCGATGCGCCGTGTTCGCCGTGTTTTTTGCGCGAGTGTCCGATTGATTTTCGCTGCATGAAGGGCATCGGCGTTGAACGCGTCGTTAATACCATTTCGCGAATGATCTAAAACCGGCTTTAGCCGCGCTTGCGTTTAGGATTTTTTGCAGGATACTGGCGTCGTGGAAAACGTCACCAAACTCACGAACGAGCTTGTCGCGTCGTATGCGCGCGTCGGCGGCATCAACCATCTGGACGGGAAAAACCTGCCGTCCAAACGCGTCGTCACGGCCATCACGATGGATTTGTTGCGGCTGCTGTTCCCCGGATTTTTTGACGAGAAATTGATCCACTCGTCGGAAATCAAAATGGAAACGGCGGCGTTGCTGGATTCGGTTCTTGGAAAATTGGAGGATGAAATCCGCAAGAGCCTCGAATACCAGACGCCCAAGGATTTGCCAAAAAAGGAAATCACCAAGGCGGCGCACAAACTGACGGTAGAATTCCTCGGCAAATTGCCGGACATCCGCGAGATTTTAAAAACGGACGTGGAAGCCGCGTTCGACGGCGACCCGGCGGCGGCGAGCAAGGAAGAGGTTCTGGTTTCGTATCCGTTTATCGAGGCGATCGCGGTGCAGCGGCTGGCACATGAATTGTATCTGAAAAATGTTCCGCTGATTCCGCGCATCATGGTCGAGTGGGCGCATTTCCGGTCGGGAATGGAAATCCATCCGGGCGCGAAAATCGGCTCACATTTTTTCGTGGATCATTGCACCGGCACGGTCGTCGGCGAGACGGCCGTCATCGGCAATCATGTGAAGATGTATCACGGCGTGACGCTGGGCGCGAAGTCCACGGCGGGCGGCCAGCAATTGCGCGGCAAGAAGCGGCATCCGACGATCGAGGACCGCGTGACGATTTATCCGGGCGCGACGATTCTCGGCGGCGAGACGATCATCGGCGCGGGCAGCACGATCGGCGGCAACGTGTTCATCATGGACAGCGTCGCGCCGAATTCGCTGGTCATTTACGACGGCCTCGACATGCGCGTGTTGAGCAAGTCGGACAAAAAAACGGCGCTGGATTTTCAGATTTGAATTTCGTCACGGCGCGGTGATCGAATAAATCTGTCCGTCAATCATAAGGACGTAAAGTTCACCATCCGCATCTTCCGCGAAGCTGGTGATGTTTTTCTTTTGGTCCAGCAGCATGCCGTGCGCGGTGACTTTTTTCGCGTCGCGGGCGTAACGGAATCCCCAAATCGTTCCCAAGTTGTAGTCGCCGTAAATGTAAACGCCGTCGAGCGACGGATATTTTTTGCCGCGATAAACGTAACCGCCTATCACGCACAGGCCTGTGCTGTGGTCGGGAAACATCGCCTGCGATTGAAGAGACGGCAGGTGCGGATATTCGATGACAGGGTCAATGTATTGCGCGCTGGGCGGGCCGGGTTTGAAATGATGCGCGCCTTCGCGGACGCTCCAGCCGTAGTCGCCGCCGTTGGTGACGAGGTCAACTTCCTCCCAGAAATCCTGACCGACATCGCCGACCCACAGGTCGCCGGTCTTGCGGTCGAAGCTATAACGCCACGGATTACGCAGGCCGTAGGCGAAAATTTCCTTGCGCGCGCCGCTGTTGATGTCCGGCTCGTGCACGAACGGGTTGTCTGACGGAATTCCGTATTGCAATTGATGCTGACGCGCACCCCAGCCAACGGTCGCGCGCGAATTTACGTCAATGCGCAGCATTTTTGCGAGCAAAGTGGAAGTGCTTTGGCCACTGCCGAACGGATCACCGCCGTTTCCGCCGTCGCCGAGTCCGAGATAAAGATAACCGTCGGGGCCAAAAGCCAGTTCGCCGCCTTTGTGATTGCCGAACGGTTGCTGCACTTCCAAAAGAATTCGCTCGGAATTCGTGTCGGCCTTGTCCGGATCGCTTGCGGAAACTTTCATTTCGCTGATGACGCTGCGGAACGGATAATTTTGCGGCTGCGAATGTTGATCCGCCGGATTTTTCTGGTTGTAATAGATGTAGAACAGGCCGTTCGTTTTGAAGCCGGGATGAAACGCGATGCTCATCAGGCCGTCTTCGTTGTCAAAATACGGGTAACGATCCTCGATGTTCAAAAACTCCTTCGCGTCGCCGCCGTCCGAACTTTTTTTCACGATGAGGATTTTTCCGGCCTGTCCGATGACGAAAAGCCGTCCCGAACCGTCCGGCGCTTCGCTCATCCAGACCGGACGGTCGATCTGCAAATTGGGAAAGGCCGGTTTGAGTTCGATTTTCGGAAGCGGTTGCGCGGACACGATACCGGAAAAAATCAGGAAGTAAAAAAGTTGCGCCAAGAAAAATTTGAGCTTGTTCATGGGTCTGAAGCAAAACGCAAACAACGCAAAAAGTAAAGCGCGCCGTGAAAAATTTTACGCGGCAGCGGCGAGTACGTTTCTTATTGCGCC
Organism: uncultured Bifidobacteriaceae bacterium; assembly: GCA_964536285.1. Taxonomy (GTDB): domain Bacteria; phylum Verrucomicrobiota; class Verrucomicrobiia; order Limisphaerales; family UBA11358; genus UBA11358. The sequence goes on along the minus strand of CAZHXG010000006.1, from coordinate 25,192 downwards.
GCGAAGTTCGTCAAACGTGAAGGGTTTGGCCAGGCAAAGTCGCTTTTCCCCTTCGAGAAATCTCTCCATTTGCTCGTTGATGACATCGCCGGTAATGAAGACGACTCGCTGGCAAAGATCGGGATTCGTCACCCGGAGGTTTTCGTAAACTTCCCGGCCATTGAGCCCGGGCATTTTCCAGTCACAGAACACCAAGTCACAGCGACCTTGCTTAAGGCGGCGCAAAGCGGTTTCACCATCGGATACCACATCCACTTCGTATCCGTGACGGGTTAATCCTTCGTGAATCATGCTCAAAATAGGTTCCTCGTCGTCGATCACGAGAATTTTTTTGCCGACGCCTTCGTTTGAATTTAAAACTCCAACGTCGTGCGAACGCAACAGCTTGGTTGTGTCACCTGAAATATGCGAGACAGGCAGTTCGATGATGAATGTCGCGCCTTCGCCTCGACGGCTCACAGGCGTGATCGTGCCGCCATGTTCCTTGATGATGCCGTAACACAAACTCAAACCGAGTCCGGTGCCTTTGCCGACTTCCTTGGTGGTGAAAAACGGATCGAAGATGCGTCGCAAATTTTCTTCAGGAATGCCGGGGCCATTGTCGTGAATGATAACGCGGACATGTTTTTCGGTCGCTTCGGTAATAATCTTGATGACTCCATGCGCCTGATGCTCTTCGATGGCTTGACGCCCGTTGTTGATGATGTTGAGAAACACTTGCTGCAACTGATGCGAATCGGCCAGCACGACCGGCAGACTTCGGTCAAACCGGGTGACAACTTCGATGTTGTTGGTGCGAAGTTGATAATGGACGATTTCAAGCGCGCTCTCGATAAGACTATTCACCGACACCGCCCCACGTTCGGGCGGATGTCTTCGCGCAAAACTCAATAGCGATTGGACGATTTTCTGGCAACGTTGCGCCGATTTATGAATCATGTCCAGATAGCGCCGGTATTTCTCATCCACATCCATGCCTTTGAGCATTTCGGAAAAACCGCTGACCGCAGCCAGTGGGTTGTTCAATTCGTGAGTCACACCGGCGACAAACTCGCCGATGCCGGAAAGCTTTTCGCTTTGGATCAACTGTGCCTGCGTGCTCTTGAGCGTCTCAACCGTTTCCTCCAGTTCCGCGCGCGATTGCTGGACATTTTCTGTCATCCGGTTAAAGGCCAGTGCCAGTTCACCACATTCGTCGTGCCAGTGCACCGGAACCCGGCGCGTGAAGTCGCCGCGACCCACCGCCTCGGCGCTATCGCGCAACTCGCGCAACGGTTTTGTAACTTTGTTGACCAAAAACCACACCACCGCTGAACCAAACAAAATCGCACAAAGGCTGATGCTCAAAAGAACCTGTTGCGCTGTCCGCAACGAACTCAAAGATTCTTCGTAGGAACTTAACAGCACATAACCCAGCGTCTGGTCGCCGCTCAATGAGTCAAACCGTCCGGTGATGCCATAATAATGTTGTCCGCCCAGAACGAATGGCTTCACATCGGTATTCAGATTTACATTGCCAGTCGACGTTGCCTCCTTGAACGCGCTGATAAATTGCGCTCTCGCATCCGAACCGGTCAGCGTAGAGACAACAACCTGTCCGTCGGCAAGCAAAGCAATCTGACTTTGCGTGATCCTGCTAAATTCCTGCGCCACCGCATCGCCAAGTTCGGAACCAAGGGTCAACACTCCAATCTGGACGTGTTCCGCGTCGTAAACGCGGATAGATACAACATCATAAATTTTTTCGCCCACGCGAATCGTGTCAACCTTGTCCTCGCCTCGCAAAGCCTGTTTGACCGCGGGGAGCGCCGCCGACTCAAATGTTGAAACCGGAAATGTCGGATCACTTTCCTCGCTATCCAAAATTTTCCCATCGGTCGTCGCATAAAAAACCACGTCCATGCCCTGCTCGTTGACAAGATGTTGAAGCGGATCACGCAAGGTCAGGGCGTCCCCTTTGACGAACGCTGCGCGGATGCGCGTGTCGTTGGGCAGATTGTGAAACCGGAGCAGTAAATTTTTTGTGCGGACGTATTGTGAATTGCGGAACACCGCCTCTGCTGTTTCCAACGCACGTTTGCCATCAGCCTCGGATTGTTCCTTGATGCGCTGGTTGACGATAAAAAAAGTCAATGCCATGAGCCCTGTCATGCAAACAACGACTGGCACGAGAACTTTCGTGCGAAAGCTTATGTCGAACAAAATGCGTGGGAGTCTCACAATTAGATCAGTATTGCGGCAAATTTTTTATACCGAGCACAAAGTCAACCCTGACCTCGCCGTTTGTCGACACGGTGATTTCGCGTTCGTCGGCGGGCAGCCTTTCGTGCCACGCCTTCAACTTGTATTTGCCGGGTGGCACATTGGGAATTTTATAGTTTCCATTTTCATCCGTGGACGCGAAGTAAGGATTCTCCAGCACCAGCACGATGCAGCTCATGGAAGTATGGATTGAGCAAAAAACGTCCACGCGGCCCAGCTTGTCGAATGTCACTCGCTTGTCCGGCGGGCTTCCTTTGTAAAGTCCAAGATCAAACTGCTTCGCATCGGACATCGAAAAGACATTATGGTAAATGTCATCGTAATTCGGCCATTCGACAGTCGTACCGACCATCACCGGCAGGACGTGTGGAGAAAAAATCGCTTCCCTCTGCGCAACCTTTATCGTCGAAACTTCCACTGTGTTCGTTGCTGGCACGTTGTTCGTGCCAAAGGAACCTTCGACATAGACAACGAAGTCATGCATCGCCGGGTAATCCACCTTTTCAACAAATTTATATTTTCTGCTCGCATACGCGCCATCGGTTGCCGTGCCGTCGTTTGCGCCGGCCTTTCCTTCGGCATGCACATTGCCAACGATTGTTCCCGCAGAAACAACGCCGTACTCCAAAACGATAATGGCCGCCGATAACAGAGTTTTCATGTTCAAAGTCAGAATTTAAAAGCCGCTTCCGTGCCAAAAAAATCCTCGTGATTCCTTGAATCACCGCCCGATTCCTTGCCTCGTTCAAGCGAGTATTCGGCTTTGACCACCAATCGGTCGCTGAAGCGATAACCGAATCCAAGGCTCAAGCGCCAGAGTTCAGTCGAAAGAGTATTAAAAAAGTAATTATTGAAATTTCCGTAACCGACGATCGGAAAACCCTTGTCCGCCATGATTTCACTGAAGCGCGCCGCCGCGTAAAATTTATGCGGCAAATTTTGCTCTCCCTCAATCGAATAATAAAAAATATCGCGAGCATTGTCCGCCACAGGATCATTGTCGCCGTAACGAGCATAGCCGCCGAATGCGCTAATGTGGCCGCTGTTCCATCGTGCCGTCATATCACCCTCGACAAGATTTGCGTGAAACGTTGTTGTGCCCGGCGAACCCAATGAGCGGAAAAACCCAGTGCCAAACCATTCCGCCGAAAGAAAATCATTCTGCGCGTTCAAATCGCCCGTGCGCATTCCGCTCATACTGAAATGCCAGTGGCGGTTCGGATCAAAACTGATTCTTCCAGCCACGGATTTGTCGCCGTCAAAATCCTGCACACCGGAACCGCCGCCATTTTGCACCGCAAGCACGTAGCTGAATTTCCCCGCCGAACCATAAAGCTCCAAACCCGGATCAATGCCCCAAAAATCCGACAGCGAGTGCGAGATGAGCGGATTGTCGATCGCGTAGCGCGTGAGATATTCCTCGCCGAACGGAATATTTAACCGGCCTGCACGCATGTTGAATTGGTTGTCACGTCCCCACAATTGCGACACATCCTGAAAATCGAGATACAACTCGCCGAGATAAAGTTTCGTGTCCGTGTTCTCGCGCGTGGCGAGATCGACATCGCCATAAAAATAAACTTCCTTCCAGATCGGCGCTTCGACAAAAAGTCGCGCCTCGTCCACGCGAAATTCAGAGTGTGGCGCGAACCCTTCCTTGCCCGTGTTAAAAAATGCAACACCACCTTCGCCGCTCAAATTGACCTTGCCGAAATTGTATCCACCGATTGCCGGCGCGGAATTTTCTGAAGCCGCATTTTCGCGCCCGGCATTCGCAGTCTCCAAGTCCTGAACTTTTTTCGTGAGCGCATCGAGTGCGCCTCCTTGCTTCTGTAACTGCTGTTGCAGAATCGCATTTTGCTTGAGCAACAAACGAACCTGCTCCTCCAGATTCGTATCGGCAGCGCGCAACGGCGTCGCGTTTGAAAGTACGAACGACGCGACGCAAGCACGCAGCAAAAACATTATTGAATTGTGACGGCTCACGCGGGTTCAGACAGCAAGCGATGTGCCTAAATCGCTTTATTTTGAGCCAATTTTAATGCACATTTGCTTGATTTCTCCAAAATCAAATCGCGGAATCCGCCGGTTGTGCTATGATGCCGTCCGCAGAAAATTGAAAGCACTCATCGAAACCAGAAACACGCGGCCGGAACGGGTCTTCCTCGTCGCCGTCGAACTCAAATCGCGCAACGGCACCGACACGCGCGAGTTGCTCGCCGAACTCGGGGAACTGGCGCAAACCGCCGGAGCGGAAGTCGTCGGCGACGGGATTCAAAAAATGGAATCGCTGCAAGCCGCGACGTTCATCGGCAAAGGCAAGGCCGGAGAATTTTCAGATTTCTGCAGACGCAACGACGTTGACACCGTGATTTTCGACGACGAGCTTTCGCCCGCGCAAAGCCGCAACCTCGAAAAAATCTTCAACTGCAAAATACTGGACCGCACGTCGCTAATTCTCGACATCTTCGCACGACGCGCGCAGACGCGCGAAGGCAAGTTGCAGATCGAACTCGCGCAGTTGCAGCACTTGCTGCCGCGGCTCACAAAATTCTGGGGCCACTTGTCGCGGCAGGCCGGCGGCATCGGCATGCGCGGCGGCGAGGGCGAATCACAACTTGAAGCCGACCGCCGCAAAGTTTCCGAACGCATTGACAAAATTTCGCGCGACCTCGACACCGTCCGCCGCCAGCGCGCAACGCAGCGCGCCGGACGCCAGCGCAGCAACTGGCCGCTCGCTTCGATTGTCGGCTACACGAACGCCGGAAAATCCACCTTGCTCAACGCGCTCACCGGGTCGGATGTTCTGGTGAAGGATATTTTGTTCGCCACGCTCGACCCGACGACGCGCCGTTTGAGATTGCCGACGAACCAGAACGTTTTGCTGACGGACACGGTCGGATTCATAAAAAAATTGCCGCACGGACTGGTCGAGGCGTTCAAGGCGACGCTCGAAGAAGTCGTGCAGGCGGATTTGTTGTTGCACGTCGTTGACATCAGCCATCCGCAGGCCGAGGAGCAGATCGCCGCCGTCAATTCCGTTTTGAAAGAAATCGGCGCGGACGAAAAATCCACCATCATGGTCTTCAACAAAATGGATAAATTGGATGGCGGCGCGTTGAACCGGTTGCAGGAAAAATTTCCGCACGCGGTCGGAATTTCCGCGACGACGGGCAACGGAATTCCAACCTTGCTCGCCGAACTCGGAACGCAATTGAAACCGAACCGAGAATTTTTGGAACTGCGGATTCCGCACGAACAGTCCGCCGCCATCGCGCGCCTGCACAAGGTCGGTCAGGTCATCGAACGCCGTTACAACGGAAAGACCGCGCGCTTCAAAGTCCGCATTCCGCCGCAGCACCACGACGAGTTCGCGCCGTTCATCACGCGCAAAAATTAAATCCGATCACGGCGTGTCCGAAGTTACGAATTCGACGCCGCCCGTCCATTTGGCAACGAGGTTGTAAACGAAGGCGGTAATCACGCCGCCGATGAATCCGACTGCGGCATAAATCACCGGAAAGAAAATCGCAAAAACCGCGCCGAAGCCGGCATGGCCAAATATTGCGCCAAGAATAAGAAATGGAACGATGATCAGCGATATCACGCCATAAAGAACGGCGAGCACGATTCCAAGTTGAAGCGGAGAAACATAGGTCAGTCTTTTTTTCATAGTTTTGTCGGGTTGAGGTTTGTTTTAAGACTTCCTGACCAGCGTTTCAAAAGTCCTCGGCCAAGTCAATCGCCGTAAAAGATTTTGCACGCGTAAATCTGCGGCTTGCATCGCGACGGCTGTCGGCGTTAGATTTTTCACGCGCCGAAAATTTTATGCCACAGACAAATCGCCAATCCATCAACGTCAGCAAAGTCCTTTGCGTCATCATGGGCGGCGGCCAGGGCGCGCGGCTGTTCCCGCTGACGAAAGACCGAGCCAAACCCGCCGTGCCGCTGGCGGGAAAATACCGGCTCGTGGACATCCCGATCTCGAACTGCATCAACTCCGGTTTCCGACGCATCTACATCTTGACGCAGTTCAATTCCACTTCGCTGCACGGGCACATTTCGCGCACGTACAAATTCGACCAGTTCTCGAACGGCTTCGTGGAAATCCTCGCGGCCCAGCAGACGCTCACCAATACCTCGTGGTATGAAGGCACGGCGGACGCGGTGCGGAAAAATCTGGTCCACTTCCTCAACCACGATTTCGATTACCTCATCATCTTGAGCGGCGACCAATTATACCGGATGGATTTCCGCAGCGTTGTCACACAGCACATCGAAACAGGCGCGGACATCACCGTCGCGACAATCCCCGTCGGACGCCAGGAGGCGCAATCACTCGGCATCATGCAGATCGCCGACGACCACCGCATCACGCGCTTTGTGGAAAAACCAAGGGAAGCCGGCGAGCTTGATTCATTGAAGCTGCAACCGGCTTTAAAATCCTCGCTCAAAATCAAGGGTGACGGCGAATCATTCCTCGCTTCGATGGGTATTTACGTTTTCAACCGCAATTTGATCCGCGACCTGCTCGACAATCCCCTGTCCGATTTCGGCAAGCACATCATCCCGCATGCCATCAACACGCACCGCGTTTTTTCCTACGTCTTTCAAGGCTACTGGGAGGACATCGGCACGATCCGCTCCTTTTTCGAGGCGAATCTGGATCTGGTTTCCGAACTGCCGCGCTTCAATTTCTTCGACATGAGCGCGCCGGTTTTCAGCCGCCCGCGCTACCTGCCCGGCTCGAAAATCAACGGCGCGCACATCGAACACGCGCTCGTCACCGACGGCTGCATCATCAATCAGGCACATATCAGAAATTCAATCGTCGGACTGCGGACATTTGTCGGCGCGGGAACGGAATTGAACCGCGTCATCATCCTCGGCAGCGATGATTACGAGCATCAGGAATCCATCCAGAAACACGAACGCGAAGGTAAGCCGCGCATCGGCATCGGCGCGCAATGCAAAATTGAAAACGCCATCATTGATAAAAACGCGCGCATCGGGAACAACGTGACGATTTCGCCCGCCGGAAAAGCCGAGAGCGTTGACCATGAACTTTATTTCATCCGCGACGGCATCGTCATCATTCCCAAAAACGCCGTCATCCCGCACGGGACGGTGATTTGAAATTCGCCGCATTTACTTTCTGTCGCGCCGCTGCTAAAACTTGCGCGTGCTCAACGACGCCGCCATCTGGAAAAATCTCAATTCGCCGCGCCAATTGTTTTTGATCGCCGGGCCGTGCGTGATCGAAAATGAAAAGCTGTGCGTGCAAGTCGCCGCCTCGCTGACAAAAATTTGCGCGTCGCTCGGCATTTTTTACGTCTTCAAGGCCAGCTTCGACAAGGCGAACCGCACGTCCGCAAAATCGTTTCGCGGGCCGGGTCTCGACGAAGGCCTGCGAGTGCTCGCCAAAGTCCGCGCAGAGTTCGGCGTGCCGGTGCTCACGGACATCCACAACGAGTCGCACGCCGCCGTCGTCGGCGAAGTCGTGGACATTTTGCAGATCCCCGCGTTTCTCTGCCGCCAGACGGATCTGATCGAGGCCGCCGTCGCGACCGGCCAGATCGTGAACCTGAAAAAAGGCCAATTCCTTTCGCCGACTGAAATGGGTCAGGTCGCGCAAAAAGCAAAACGCGCGGGCGCGAAAAAAATCCTGCTCACCGAGCGCGGCACAACCTTCGGCTACAACAATCTCGTCGCCGACATGCGCTCGATCCCGATCATGAAGTCGTTCGGCTTTCCGGTCGTATTTGACGCGACGCATTCAGTGCAATTGCCCGGCGGCGGCGGCGACAAGTCGGGCGGGCAGCGTGAATTCGCGACCGTGCTCGCGCGCGCGGCGCTCGCATCCGGCGCGAACGGAATTTTTCTGGAAACACATCCGCGACCGGACAAGGCGTTGAGCGACGGCCCAAACATGATTCCGCTCGCCGAGATGTCCGCGTTGCTGAAAAGTTTGCTCAAGGTTTTCAACGCCGTCCGCTAAAATGCTAAAACTGATTTCATCATCTTCGTTCAAAAAGAAACTGGCGCGCGTAAAACTTTTCCTTTGCGACGTGGACGGCGTGCTCACGGACGGCTCGGTTTTCATCGGCGGCGAGCGCGAATTCAAGCGCTTCAACATCCGCGACGGACTCGGCCTTGTGCTGGCGCGGCGCGCGGGTCTGAAGATCGGCTGGGTCTCGGCACGTCCGTCACCCGCTACAAAAATTCGTGCGCAGGAATTGAAAATTCATTTTCTCGTCGAGCAGAACGACAAACAGAGTAAAACGGCGGCGATTGAAAAACTTTTGTCGCAGGAAAAATCGGGCTGGGACGAGGTCTGTTTCGTCGGTGACGACATTGTGGATCTGGGGCCGTTGAAGCGCGCGGGATTCTCCGTCGCGGTCGCGGACGGCGTGGCCGAGGCGAAGGCGGCGGCGTATTTTGTCACGCAGGCGGCGGGCGGACACGGCGCGGTGCGCGAAGTGGTCGAGATGATTTTGAAGGCGCAGGGAATCTGGCAGCCGTTCGTGGAACATTATTCGGAATGAAAGCTGGATTGAACAGCGCCGTCCCGGTTTTGTCAGTTCTTACGGCATTGGTTTTTTGCGGCGGGCGCGCGTGGACGCAGCAGAACGGCTTGAGCCACGCGAGCGATTTCACTTCGGTGGAATATTTTGCGGCCCCGAACCAGCAGCGGATGAAGTCGCGTCTGTCCGGCGCGGAGGCGCAGCCGCAAGCGGGCGGCCTGCTCGTCATAAAAAAACTCAAGCTGGAAACTTTTGACGCGGACGGCAAACCGGAAATGATCGTGAACGCGCCGGAATGCGTTTACGATTCATTGAAGGGCGTGGCGAATTCGGCGGGGCCGTTGAAATTGCAGAACGGCAGCGGGAGCTTCCGCGTCGATGGCGAAGGTTTTTTGTGGCGGCAAAACGATTCATTGCTCACCATTTCGAACCGCGTCCACACAGTGGTTGAAAGCACGACCGAAAACAAAGTTGCACCGTGAAAAAGTTTTGTCTCATCGCATTGTTCATAACAACCAACAGTTTAAATTTGAACGCGCAAACAAATACGACCGCCGCGCCGCAGACGCCGCACGGCCCGACGCAGATTGATTCGGACAAGGCGGATTTCGACCTGACCGCACACAAGGCTATCTATCGCGGCAACGTGCGCGTGAGCGATCCGCAGATGAAGCTGCGCTGCGAATGGCTTGTCGCGGATTTGCCGCAGCCGGGCGGACGCATGGAACACATCGTCGCCGAGACGAACGTGGTCATTGATTCGACGGACGCAAAAGGCCAGCCGATGCACACGACCAGCGAGAAGGCGGTCTATGTTTATCAGGTCAAAAACGGCGCGACGAACGAAATAGTGACGCTGACGGGCAATCCCCAAATTGTGAACGCGCAAGGGACGCAGGCCGGCGACGTGATCATCTGGCATCGCGCCGCCGACCAGGTTCAATTCATCAATCCTCACATGATTTTAAAACAGATTCCGGACGGCGCGCATGGAGGGACAAATTCGCGGACGGCGAACACAAACAAACCGGCCGCGCCAAAATAATTTTGAAATGGAAACATACGCGGCAAAAAAATCCAAAGACCTGCTGCTCGCCACGGAAAAACTGGCGAAAGGATATCACGGACGGCTCGTGGTGGACGGCGTTTCCGTCAACGTGAACGCGGGCGAAATCGTCGGGCTGCTCGGCCCGAACGGCGCGGGCAAGACGACGACCTTCAACATGGTCGTCGGCATCGTGAAACCGGACAAAGGCGCGGTGAAATTCGCCGGTCGCGACATCGCGTCGCTGCCGATGCACAAGCGCGCGCGGCTGGGCATCGGTTATCTTACGCAAGAGCCGTCGGTGTTTCGCAAACTGACGGCCGAGGAAAACATCCTGGCGATTTTGGAGACGTGCGAAATGTCGGACGACGAGCGCGTGGTGCGGTTGAAGTATCTGCTGGAAGAACTGGATTTGACTCCGGTGGCCAAAAGCAAGGCGTATCAGTTGAGCGGCGGCGAAAAACGACGGCTGGAAATCACACGCGCGTTGGTGACGAGTCCGAAGTTGCTGTTGCTCGACGAACCGTTCAGCGGCATTGACCCGATTGCGGTTTATGAAGTGCAGAAGATTGTGCGGCGGCTGAAGGAACGCGGGCTGGGAATTTTGATCACGGATCACAACGTGCGGGAAACCTTGAAATTGATCGACCGCGGCTACATCATCCACAAAGGTCAGGTGCTGGTCGAAGGCTCGTCGGAATTTCTGGCGAACGATCCGAAGGCGCGGGAAATTTATCTAGGCCCGGAATTTAATTTGTGATTTATGGCACATCCGTCCATCACGGTTGAACAATTTTTCAAGTTGCACGGCGAAGAGTTGCAAATGAAACTCATCGCGGGCGAGACCGGATTGAAGCGCATCATCCGCGAACCGACCGTGAACCGGCCCGGCCTCGCGTTGAGCGGGTTCACGCAGTATTTCGCCTACAAACGCGTGCAGGTGTTCGGCCATGCGGAATTTTTTTATCTGCGGTCGCTTTCGACCGCGCAACGCGAGACGCGCTACGCCTATCTGTTCGCCTACAAAATCCCGTGCATCGTCTTCAGCCGCGGGCAAAAGCCGGACAAGGAACTTCTCGCCGCCACTGAAAAGGCGGGCGTGCCGGTTTTCCAGACACCGCTGGTCACGATGACTTTCATCAACGACGCGACGCTCGAATTGGAATCGATGTTTGCACCGCGCGGCACGGAAATCGGCAGCATGGTGGACATCCTCGGCATGGGCGTGATCATCCGCGGCGACAGCGGCATCGGCAAAAGTGAAGCCGTTCTTGCGCTGATCGAACGCGGTTACAGTCTTGTGTCCGACGACGTGACGAAGGTGATGCTCGTCGGCGGACATGAAGTCTTGGGCACAAGCGTCGAGCTGACCCGCAACCACATGGAGATTCGCGGCATCGGCATCATCAATGTCGCCGCCATGTTCGGCATCAAAAGTGTCCGCCGCGACAAAACCCTTGACCTCATCGTCACACTCAAACCGTGGGAGGAGGTTCCGGACGTTGACCGGCTCGGCATGGAACAGGAATTCGTCAAAGTTCTCGGCATAGACGTTCCGCACATCACCATTCCCGTGCGACCGGGACGCGATCTGGCACGGCTCGTCGAAGTCGCCGCATATCAGGCGAAATTGAAGAAATCCGGCTATAACGCCGCGCAGGAATTGAACGACCGGCTTATCGCCCACATGGCGCCGGGCAACCAGCCGCCGCAATTGTAAATTTAATTGGCGCAAATTCACGACAGCAATTAAAGTTCCGATGTCCAAGCCGATGAGCGCGAAAAAATTGCCGGATACAGAGTTTCTTAAAAGAGAACTCACCATCTCGAACAAGCTGGGTATACACGCCCGGCCCGCCGCCATGTTCGTCAAGACGGCCAACCGGTTCGCGTGCGAAATCTTTGTTGAAAAAGACGGCGAAAAAATCAACGGCAAGAGCATCATGGGACTGATGATGCTCGCCGCCGGTCCCGGCAGCAAATTGACCCTGCATGTTCGCGGCGCGGACGCCCTTCAGGCCCTCACCGAACTCGAATCCCTCGTCAGACGGAAGTTTGATGAGGAATAAAAATTGCCGCGCAGCCGATTTCTGTTTTCAATGGGCGCATGGCTGCCGCTCAAATTGATGTCAAATACGTCGCACATCTTGCGCGCATCGCGCTCGCTCCCGATGAAGAAAAAAAACTCGGCGCGCAACTTGGCAATATCCTTGGCTACATCGAAAAATTGAGGGAACTCGACGTGACGAACGTCGAACCGACCGCCCACGCGGTTCCGATGGTCAACGTCACGCGCGCCGATGAAATCCACCCGTCGCTTCCACACGATGAAGCCATGCGCAACGCACCCAAACAAGCCAACGGACTTTTCATCGTTCCAAAAATTGTGGAATAACTTTTTTCGATGCTGAACCGGCTCACCATTTCCGAACTCACGGCCAAACTCGCCAAACGCGAAGTCTCCGCGCGCGAAGTGATGCAGTCATGTCTCGACCAAATCGGACGCGTGGACGGAAAAATTCACGCGTTCATCAGCCACGATGACAAAGATGCACTCGCTCAAGCCGACGCGGCCGACAGATTGCTTTCTCAAGGCGGCGGCAACGCAAGCCTTCCGCTGCTCGGAATTCCAATCGGGATCAAAGACGTTCTCGCCGTAAAAAACCAGCCGCTGAATTGCGCCTCAAAAATCCTCGGCAAATTCATTTCTCCTTACGACGCGACGGTGATCGAAAAATTGAAAGCGGCGGGCGCGATTGTTTTCGGACGCCTTAACATGGACGAATTTGCGATGGGCAGCTCGACGGAAAATTCCGCGTTCGGCGTCACCAAAAATCCGTGGGACATTTCAAGAATTCCAGGAGGTTCATCCGGTGGTTCGGCAGCGGCCGTCGCGGCGGATGAAACGATTGTCTCGCTCGGCTCGGACACCGGCGGTTCGATCCGCCAACCCGCCGCGTTGTGCGGCTGTGTCGGATTGAAACCGACTTACGGACGTGTTTCGCGTTACGGACTTGTCGCGTTCGCAAGTTCTCTCGACCAAATCGGGCCGTTCACGAAAAATGTTTCCGATGCGGCGACGATGCTCGGAGTTTTGAGCGGCGTTGATCCGCGCGATTCGACAAGCGTGCCCCAGCCGGTTCCGAATTATTCCGCCGCGCTCGACGGAAAAATCAAGGGACTGAAAATTGGTTTGCCGAAGGAATACATGATCGGCGGGCTTGACGCGGAAGTGAAAGCCGTCGTTGATGCCGCCGTGAAAAAATTTCAGGAACTCGGCGCGGAAATCGTGGAAATTTCCTTGCCGCACACGGATTACGCCGTCGCCACTTATTACATCATCGCGACGGCGGAAGCGTCGGCGAACCTCGCGCGGTTCGACGGCATCCGCTACGGCTTGCGTGTGGATGGGAACGATCCGGTTGAACTTTACAGCAAAACGCGCGGCGCGGGTTTTGGCGACGAAGTTAAACGCAGGATTATTCTCGGAACTTACGTTTTGAGCAGCGGCTATTACGACGCGTATTATTTGCGGGCACAGAAAGTCCGCACGCTCATCCGCAACGATTTTTTGAAGGCGTTCGAGAAAGTGGACGCCATCGTCACGCCGACTTCGCCGACTGCGGCGTTCAAGATCGGCGAGAAGTCGGACGACCCGTTGCAGATGTATTTGAGCGATATTTTTACGATTTCATGCAACCTTGCGGGCATCTGCGGCATCAGTATTCCGTGCGGATTCACCAAATCGCCCAAATTGCCGATCGGTTTGCAGTTGCTTGGAAAGCCTTTCGGCGAAGAAATGCTCTTGAAAATTGCGCACGCCTACGAGCAGAATACCGGGTGGCACAAGGAAAAACCGACGTTAACCTGAACCGGGGGACAGTATGAAGCTTATACAGCACACTAACAGGATACTTTTCTGGCTGGGGTTGTCACTGCCGATGTTCGCGCTGGTGGTGATCGGCTGGATTGTCCATCAGACCGGCGGGCAGTTCAAAGATTCGTTTTCTCAAGTCGCGCACACCTACAAAGTTTTGAATCTTGTCCAGCAAACCCAGTTGCATCTTCTGGACGCAGAAACCGAACGGCGCGGTTATTTGCTGACCGCCAGCGACGAATATCTCAACGCCTACGGAAAAGCCATGTCATCCGTGCGCAGCGACATTCAGGAACTCGGAAACCTCGCCTATGACAAAGCGGATCAGCAGACCAATCTTCTGGAACTGCAAAGCCTTATTTCAGACCGGCTGCGCATTGATCCAAACATGATGTCTGACGGAAAGACCAATCTGCATAACGAACTGGCCATCGCTTTGACCGACCAAGGCAAAAACACCATGAATGAAATCGGACATGTGTTGTTCGAGATGGGACAAGCCGAGGAATTTTTGCTGAACAACAGCCAGCAACGCGCCGAAAGCGACACCATTTCCAGCCAGATCACATCGGTTGTTCTCATCGGGACAGTCGCACTGGCGTTGATATTCATCGTGCTCATCGTGTTGCGTCTGGAAAAATTGCAGAAGGTCGTCACCGTCTGCGCGTGGACCGGCCAGGTGAAATATGAAGGCCAGTGGATACGTCTGGACGAATATCTTCAACGCCGGTTCGGACTTTTTGTCTCGCACGGACTTTCAAAGGAAGCCGCTTCAAAGATGATCCAGGAGATCCAGGAACTCAAAAACCCGGACCAACAGCCGCCACCAAACCCTCCCCGGTAAACCGGCAAAAATAAAGCTGGCGCTTTAAGTAACTTGATGGTTACTTATAAGCAAACATATGGCCGGGCCGACTAAAACCGACGCGAAAACAACGCGGAATCCCGAACGCACGCGGGAACGCATTTTGTCCACGGCGCTGAAGGAATTCGCTGCTAAAGGTTTTGCCGGCGCGCGCGTGGACTCGATCGCCGGCCGCGCGTCCATCAACAAACGGATGCTTTACCATTATTTCGGCGACAAGGAAGGTTTGTTCAAAGCGGTTTTGCGCCGGAAAATTTCCGAGCGGCAGGCATGGGCCGAAAACTTGTCGGGAGATCCGGCGGAAAGCCTGTCATTTTGGTTCGAGGCGGCGTGCAAGGACGCGGACTGGGTTCGCATGCTCGAATGGGAAGCGTTGCAAAACGACGGCCAAAGGGTGATTGACGAAAAAGAGCGGCGCGCAGCGGTGACGCGCGGGCTGGGACGAATCCGGCAGCGGCAGGCGCGAGGGCAGATTTCCGCCGAGTTCGATCCGCGCCACGTGATGTTGGCGATGCGGTCGCTTACGATGTTCCCGGTGGCGTTTCCGCAATTGACGAAATTGATCGTGGGCAAATCGGTTTTTGACCCGAAATTCCAGCGCGAACGCATGGAGTTTTTGAAAAAGTTCGCAGTGGCGTTCCGGCCAGCCGAAGCACAGACTGTGAAAATAAGTTTTGCCAAATAAAGAAAAGACGCGTGAAAAAATTTGCCCTCATTTCAGTTGCGAGCGTGCTCGTCACTGTTTTTTTGGTTTGCGGTTGCTCCAACAAAAAGCAGGCCGCGCCGGCGGGCGTGCCGGTGACGGTTGTCAAATCCATCACGACGAATGTGCCGGTACAGATCGACCCACCGCCGGTCGGCCATGTGATGCCGGTGCAAACGGTGACGGTTCACTCGCAAATCGGCGGCATCATCAGCGCGGTGCATTTCAAGGAAGGCTCGGAGGTGAAATCGAATGAATTGCTTCTCACTATTGACCCGCGTCCATCGCAAGCGGCTTTGGCGCGCGACAAAGCGCAATTGGACAATGCGGAAATACAATTCAACCGTGATCAAAAACTCTTCGAACAAAAAATTGAATCACAGGATCAATTCGACACAAGCAAGGCCAACAGGGATACGCTGGCGGCAACCGTGCAATCTGACGAATTGAATTTGAGTTTCACCGAAATCCGTGCGCCGTTCGACGGCGTCACGGGCGGCTTGCAATTTCACGAAGGTAATGTCGTCAAAGCCCCCGATGACACGCTGTTGACAGTCAATCAGATTCATCCGATTTACGTCGAGTTCGCCGTGCCGGAACAATATCTGCCGGAAATTCAAAAACAGAGACGCGAAAGAACGTTGAAAGCCTCGGTCACTTTTCAAAACATGACCGTGCCGCCGCCGCAAGGTGATTTGACTTTCGTGGACAACGCCGTGGATCAAACAACGGGAACAATACTGCTCAAGGCGACGTTTCCGAACGAAGACGGCGTACTCTGGCCGGGGCAATTTGTGAATGTGATTTTGACGCTTTCGGAATTGACGGATGCAGTCATCGTACCGTCGCAAGCGGTGCAGACGGGACAGAACGGCCAGTTCATCTACGTCGTGAAAGCGGATCAAACTGTTGAAGAACGTCCGGTGACCACTGGCATCACATATCAAAATGAAACGGTTGTGGAAAAAGGATTGAAAGCTGGTGAAACGGTGGTGACGGACGGCCAACTGCGTCTTGCGCCCGGCGTGAAAGTGAGTGTTAAAAGTCCGAATGATCCTGCAGTGATTTCGCCTACCAACGCGCCATGAGCGTTCCTGAACTGTTCATCCGCCGGCCGGTAATGACCACGCTGGTCATGGCGGCCATTTTATTGTTCGGCCTTGTCGGTTTCCGCCAATTGCCCGTCAGCGATTTGCCGAGCGTGGATTATCCGACGATACAGGTCTCTGCGAGTCTGCCCGGCGCGAGTCCCGAAACGATGGCTTCAGCCGTTGCGACGCCGTTGGAGAAACAATTTTCCACGATCGCCGGCGTGGATTCAATGTCGTCGGTCAGCTCAGTCGGCTCGGCGTCAATCACGATTCAATTTTCGCTTGACCGCAACATTGACTCGGCGGCGCAAGACGTGCAGTCGGCGATTTCAAAGGCGAGCCGACAGTTGCCGCCAAACATGCCGACGCCACCGACTTATCAGAAAGTCAATCCGGCGGATTCACCGATCATTTTTCTGGCGATGTCGTCGCCGACGCTGCCGATGTCGGACGTGGACAATTACGCCGAGAATCTGCTGGCGGAACAGATTTCGCAGGTCAACGGCGTCGCGCAGGTCGGCGTGTTCGGTGCGCAGCCTTATGCCGTGCGTATTCAGGTTGACCCGAACAAACTTGCGGCCTATGGACTCGGCATTGACCAAGTCGAGCAGGCGGTCGAGGCGGGCAACGTGAACCAGCCGCTCGGAACGCTTTATGGAAAACATCAGGCGTTTACCGTTCAGGCGAATGGTCAGCTCAACGTAGCGGCGGATTTTCGTCCGATGATTGTCGCCTATCGCAACGGCAATCCGGTTCGGCTGCAACAGTTGGGCAATGTTCTCGACAGCGTACAAAACGACAAAAGTATAGCCTGGTATAATAATCAACGCGCCGTCGTGCTGGCCGTCCAACGCCAGCCGGGCGCGAACACGGTTGAAGTGGTGGACAACATCAAAAAATTGCTGCCACAATTCCGCGCCGCGATTCCGGCATCGGTGAACCTGGACATTCTCATTGACCGTTCGCTGACCATCCGCAAATCGGTTTCGGACGTGGAACACACTTTATTCCTGGCTGTGTGCCTCGTCATCATGGTCATTTTTATTTTCCTGCGAAATCTGTCGGCGACAATGATTCCCAGCCTCGCGCTGCCGATGTCCATCATCGGCACATTCGCTGCCATGGCCCTGCTCAATTACAGCCTCGACAATCTTTCGCTTATGGCGCTCACGTTATGCGTCGGGTTCGTCGTGGACGACGCCATCGTCATGCTCGAAAACATCGTGCGCCACATGGAAAACGGGGAGCCCGCAATGGAAGCCGCTCTGAAAGGCTCAAAAGAAATCGGATTCACGATCGTTTCGATGACGCTGTCGCTTTCGGCCGTTTTCATTCCGATTTTGTTCATGAGCGGACTGCTTGGACGGTTGTTGCATGAATTCGCCGTGACGATTGTCGTAGCAGTTTTGGTCTCCGGTTTCGTTTCGCTGACACTGACGCCGATGATGTGCAGCCGGTTCGTACATTCGGAAAAAGAGAAAAGACATGGAAAAATCTACAACTTCTTCGAGCGATTTTTCGATGGGTTGCGTCGTCGTTATGATCGCACGTTGCAAGTTGTCATGCGCCATCGTCCCGCGACGATGTTTGTGTCGCTGGCGATTTTCGTCGCGACGGTGTTTTTGTTCGTCGTGATTCCGAAGGGATTTTTCCCTGACGAGGACACCGGCCGGATCGCCGTCACCACCGAGGCGGGGCAGGACATTTCGTTCGACGCTATGCGCGAACATCAGCTTGCCGCGATGAAAATCGTCGCCGCCGATCCGAACGTTGACGGTTTCGTATCGGTCATCGGCGGCGGAACTCTGAACAATGGCCGCATGTTTTTTCGTTTGAAAGACAAACGGAAATTGAATGCGAACCAGATCATCCAGGAATTGCGCGTGAAATTTGCACAGATGCCGGGCCTGAATGTTTATCTGCGAAATCCGCCGATTATTCCAATCGGTGGAATGCAGAGCAAAGGACTTTACCAATACAGCCTGCAGGACACCGACGTGCAGGAACTTTTTCATTGGGCTCCGATACTGACAGACAAACTCGCGCACGAACCCGGCTTTCAGGACGTGACGACCGACCTGCAAATCGCCGCGCCGCAGGTCAACGTGGAGATTGACCGTGACAAAGCCGCCGCGCTCGGCGTCACACCCCAGCAGATTGAAAACGGCCTCTACGATGCCTATGGCGAACGGCAGGCTTCCACGATTTACGCCGATGTGGCCGAATATTGGGTCGTCTTCGAGGTCCAGCCACAATTTCAACGCGATCCTGACGCACTCGGGCAACTGTATATCGCCAGTTCAGTCACCGGCACCAACGGCACACCCAATCTTATTCCGCTGAACGCCGTTGCAAAATTAACGCGCACCGTCGGCCCGACGAGCATTTCGCACGTCGGACAACTTCCGTCGGTGACAATTTCCTTCAACCTCGCGCCGGGTGTTTCGCTCGGAACCGCCGTCGGGCAATTGCAAAAAATCGAAACTGATATGCACCTGCCCGCGACCATCACCGGAAGTTTTCAAGGCGCTGCGGCGGTTTTCAAATCATCGCAGGCGGGACTTCTTGTATTGCTCGCCGTTTCTATTCTCATCATTTACATCATCCTCGGAATTCTCTACGAAAGCTTCATACATCCGCTCACGATTTTGTCCGGACTGCCGTCCGCCGGTTTCGGCGCGCTGCTCACGTTGATGATCTTCGGTTTGGATTTGAACATCTACGGTTTCGTCGGCCTCATCATGCTAATCGGTCTCGTGAAAAAAAATGCCATCTTGATGATTGACTTCGCGATTGTCGCGCAACGCGAGCACGGGAAAAATGCCGCCGAGGCGATTCATGAAGGCTGCTTGCTGCGCTTCCGGCCAATCATGATGACGACGATGGCCGCGCTCATGGCGACATTGCCCATCGCACTTGGACTCGGCGCGGGTGGTGAATCACGACGCACGCTCGGTCTTACCGTCGTCGGCGGATTGATCGTCTCGCAATGCCTGACGCTTTTCATCACGCCGGTGATTTATCTCTACATGGAATCCTTCCGCGAATGGACCACGCGCAAACGTGGCAAAAAGAACGCACCATCGCAAAGTGGAATCAGTCCGGCGGCGGCGTGATGTTTAGAACGGAGCGGCGAAAAATCAGCGTTCAATTGCGGTAAAAATTTTCCCGGCGGCGAAATATGAAGCCGTCATCGCGAGACCAGCGCTTTGTCTTGACAAAAACGGCTTTTTTACACATAACTTAAGTCAAGCTACCCTTCAGAAAAGGCAACGCATGAAAGCCACGGTGAAAATCAACGGTTGGAATTGGGTGTTCATCATTCCCATTGCCTTCAGCATATACTCTGGCTTTTCAACAGCCAGCGCCTCGGTTCAACTCGTTTCCTCGCGCAATCCATTTTTTGCCGCGCCGGCGGGCGGCAATGGAGATTCCGGACTTTCCATCATCAGCCCAAACGGACGTTTTGTGCTCTTCGCCAGCGCGGCAAACAATCTGACACTGACGAATAACAACAATTCCGTGCTTCCGCGCCACCTGAATGTCTTTCTTCGGGATCGCACCAATGACACACCCGCATTGGTCAGCGTCAATCTTGCCGGAACCGGCGGCGGCAACGGAGATTCATTCCCGACCGGAATTTCGACGAACGGCCAGTTCGCGCTTTTCGAAAGCAGTGCGAGCGATCTGGTCGCCAACGACACGAATAATGTCAGTGACATTTTTGTCCGCGATCTGGTCAACGGCACGACGACGCTCGTCAGCGTGAGCACCAACGGCGCAAGCGGCAACGGCGTCTCGCGCGGTTCGGTGATGACGCCGGACGGACGTTACGTCGCGTTTGCCAGCGCGTCTTCCAATCTTGTGGCGGGCGACACGAACAACCTCGCCGACGTTTTTGTCCGCGATTTGCAAACGGGTACAACAACGTGGGTCAGCGTCGGCGCGGCCACCAATTCGAATCCACTCAACGCCAGCAGTTCGGAATCGCCGGAAATCACGCCGGACGGACGTTACGTTGCTTTTTACAGCACGGCCACAAATCTCGTTCCCGGCGTGACAACGGCGGGTGAAGTTTACGTCCGCGACCTGGTCGCCGGAAATACGATTTGGGCCAGCACCAACGCGCGCGCTATTTTTCAATCCGCGGCCGGCAGCACAAATGTCGTTTCCTGCAATTACAACATCAGCGACGACGGCAAATTCGTCGCGTTTGAAGCATGCACAAATTCTCCGACCGGCTCATACGCGCTCGGAATCATTTTGCGCTACGGTCGGCAAACCGGTTTGACCGACGTCATTTATACGAATGCCCATGTGCCGTTGTTGTCGTTCGTTGAGTCGTTTGAAAAAATCCATGATTTGGCGATGACGCCCGACGGACGGTTCACCGCATTCGTCGCCAATGTCGGCAGCGCTTCCGGAGCGAACACGGCCATTTATCTTTGGGATGCGCAAGCCGGCACAAGTGCGCTGGTAAGCTCAAACTTGAACAATTTCGGTCCGGCAAATGGAATTTGCGAATCGCCCGTGGTCTCATCAAACGGCCAGTTCGTCGTCTTCGTCAGCAGCGCCACCAATCTGGTCACGGGCACATTGACCGGTGATTACCACGTCTATATCCGTGACATGCAAGCCGCTGTCACGCAATTGCTCGACACCGACACGTATGGCAATGGCGTGGGCGTGAATCCAACGACAGCTCCGACTTTAAGCGCCGATGGCAGTGTTGTTACGTTTGAATCCGAAAATCTGCTCGGCGACAACCGGCGGCTGAATTACGACGTCTTTGCGCGTGACTTGACAGCCGCCGCAACCGATTTGATTTCCGCCCACGATCCGGCTTTGCCGTCGCAGACGCCCGATGGCATCAGTGGCTTCACGTCGTTTTCCACAAGTTCAAACGGCCGGTTCGTCGCGTTTTACAGCGACGCGGATAATCTTGCGCCCAATGACGCGAACGGATGCCGCGATGTGTTTGTGCGCGACCTTGTCGCCGGCACAAATACTTTGGTCAGTGTGAACACGAACGGCGTTGTCGGCGACAGCATTTCGACCGACCCCGCCATTTCCGCCGGAGGCCGTTATGTGGCGTTCACGAGTTCGGCGGATGATCTGGTCTCAAACGACACGAACAAGGCGCAGGACATTTTCATCCGCGATCTGCAAAGCGGCGCGACGACGCTCGCCAGCATCAGCACGGATGGGATTCATCCCGGAAACGCCGATTCCTTTTCGCCGCAAATCAGCGCGAACGGGCGTTATGTTTTATTTCATAGCAAAGCGTCAAATCTGGCGTCGGGTTCGTTCGGCGGCGAAAATTTATTTTTCCGCGATTTGCAAACCGGCACGACTCACGCGCTCACATCCGGCGGTGTGAATTCGGCTTCCATGACGCCTGACGGCCAATCCGTGGTCTTTATCGGCACGGCAACGGGGATTTCCGGGACGAAATTATACGTCTGGAATTCCCAATTGGCCGCGCTGACCTATACCAACAGTTCCATTTTTGCTTTAGGCACATTTCCGCTTCTTTCCATCAGCGCAAACGGACAGAAAGTGGCATATCTGCCGAGTTTGGGTTCGTCGGTAAGTTTAATGGCTGCGGACCTGGTTTCAAATACCGTCTTGACGATTAGCGCGAGCGGAACTTTTTCATCTCACGACGGAATCCAATTCAGCAGCGACGGACGATTCCTTGTTTATGCCGTGCAAATTCCTCCAAGCACAAATCAAAACGTCTATCTCTACGATTTTCAGGCCGGAACCAATCTGCTGGCCAGCCAGAATTTCAATTCCACCGGCGCGGCCGGCGCCAGTTCCGATTCCCCGTCCATCAGTCCCGACGGAAATTTCATCGCCTACCGCAGTTTTGCAAGCGATGTCGTGTCAAACGATTTCAACAACCTCGCGGACTTGTTCATTTACGACCGCTCGAACGCCGCGACAATTGTTGTGAGCGCGAGCGGCTCCGGCAACTTCACCGCGAACGACCGTTCGCTCAAGCCGGTTTTCACCGGCGACAGCCAGACACTTTTCTTCCAAAGCTGGGCTTCCGATCTGGCAAGCGATGATTTCAACACTGGCAGCGATCTTTTTGCGCTCAACCTCGCCTCGTTTCCCGGCGGCGCAGGCACGATCAATTCAGCCTCCACGTTTTACATGCAGTTGACCCTTGCCGGGGGATTCGGACAGGAAGGCCAATATCCCTTGATAAGCTGGCCGTTGATTTCCGGAAAAACCTATCAAGTGCAGTTCAAAAATGATTTGAACGATCCGAGCTGGCAGGATTTGCCCGGTGACATCACCTTCATCGGCGACACCGGCTACATCACCGATTTTTCGCCGACGACGGACAAAAGATTTTATCGGATCGTTTTGAATCCTTGAAAATTTTATGAATGCGCCGCGACGGTTTGTTTCCGATAAAATTTCTGCTCAACATCGTGACGGTTTCACGTTGATCGAGTTGTGCGTCGTCATCGCGACCGTTGCGGTTCTGGCCGTGCTGCTGCTGCCCGCGCTGGCCGCCACCCATCCGGACTCGCAGTCCTTTCAGTGCATGGAAAACCAGCGCCAGTTGATTTTGGGCTGGCAAATGTATGCGGAGGACAACAACAGCCTTCTCCCGCCAAACGATTATCCCTATTTGACCGCTTTCGCCACGATGACCACCGCCGGCAAGAATTCAGCGAAAAACTGGGTTGTCGGCACCATGGAAAATGGTTTTGATGTGGCGAGTCCTTCTGAATTAACGGATCCACACACGTTGCTTTCTCCATACATTACCAACGCGGCAGCTTATCATTGTCCGGCGGATAATTACATTGATCCTTTTTCAGGACATCGGGTTCATCCGCGCAGCGTGTCAATGAATTCAGCCGTTGGCACAGTGTGGTTTTCCTCCTCCACTTATAACGGAGGTAACGGTGCACCTCCACTCGGGTCGGCTGTCCAAGGTGGATTTTTGCCCGGAGCCGCCTATAATGCCAATCAAACAACGTGGCTGACTTACGGCAAGATGTCGTCGTTCACGAGACCGGGGCCGGCCAACACTTTTGTGATAATGGATGAGAGCCCGATCACGATAAATGATGACACTTTAGCCATACCTGCGCTTGCGGCTCCTGGACAGACCTACCTTACTGATTATCCTGCCGGCAATCATAACGGCGCGGCTGGGATGTCATTTGCCGATGGCCATGTGATCATTCACAAATGGTTGGATAGCCGCACATATACTGCTCCGCTCTCCCTGCATGGACAACCAGGCGGCATAGGACAACCGACGCCTGACGACCCGGATTGTTTTTATTTGGCTCCCATCACCTCTGCGCGGAGATGATTTTACCTCGTCATTTTAAATCCTTGATGTGATGAACACGGCGCGTCCACCTGCTTTCAAAAAAAATCGCAACGGCGGTTTCACGTTGATCGAGTTATGCGTCGTCATCGCGACCGTTGCGGTTCTGGCCGTGTTGCTGCTGCCCGCGCTGGCCGCCACGCACCCGGATTCGCAGGCCTTCCAGTGCATGGAAAACCAGCGCCAGTTGATTCTGGGCTGGCAAATGTATGCGGAGGACAACAACAGCCTTCTGCCGCCAAACGATTATCCCTATTTGACCGCTTTCGCCACCGCAAGCGCCTCCGCACGGAATGCAATGAAGAACTGGGTTGCCGGCACCATGGAAAGTCCTTTCGATGTGGCCACGGCCAATTCCTGGGAATTAACGGATCCACACACGTTGCTTTCTCCATACATCACCAACGCGGCGCCTTATCATTGTCCGGCTGATAATTACATTGATGTTTTTGCAGGACATCGGGTTCATCCGCGCAGTGTGTCAATGAACTCGGCGGTCGGCACACGCTGGAATTCCTCCTCCTCTTATGCAGGAGGTTCCACTGCACCTCCACTCGGGTCGGTGGTCGGCGGTGGATGGTTGCCCGGGGCAGCCTACAATGACAGCCAGACGACGTGGTTGACTTACGGCAAGATGTCGTCGTTCACGAGACCGGGTCCCGCCAACACTTTTGTGATAATTGATGAAAACCCGCTCGCGATAAATGATGGATCCATTGCCATATCTGCTGTTGCGACCACTGGAAACACCTATCTCATTGAATTTCCTGCCGGCAACCACAATGGCGCGGCAGGCATATCCTTTGCCGATGGCCATGTGATCATTCACAAGTGGTTGGACAGTCGCACATACACTGTTACACTCGCCCAGCATGGCGGTGGAGGTAATCCAACTGGGCTACAGGCGCCTGACGATCCGGATTGTTTTTATTTGGCACCCATCACTTCTGCGCGGAGATGAACGGCGTGACCATCCCGCTTGAATTTTCTGAAAAGAAAATTTACGCCACTTCCTGCGGCCCTTTGCCGCCGTTCAACAAAAACAGAACCGCCATGCGCACGGCGAGTCCATTGGTCACCTGCTCCAAAATCACGGAACGCGCGCAATCGGCGATCTCGCTGTCAATCTCCACGCCGCGATTGATGGGCCCCGGATGCATGATGAGCGCGTCGGGTTTCGTCTTGGCGAGCCGCGCCTTGTTCAGGCCGAACAGGTTTGTGTATTCGCCGATGCTTGGGAACATCGTCTTGCGCTGGCGTTCGTGCTGGATGCGCAGCAAGTGGATGATGTCCGCGTCACGGATCGCTTCTTCGACGTCGTATGTCACGCGGCAATTCATCTGCTCGAACGCCTTCGGAACGAGTGTGGACGGACCGCACAACGTCACCTTCGCGCCGAGTTTCGTCAGCGCCCAGATGTTCGAGCGCGCGACGCGGCTGTAAAGGATGTCGCCGAGGATCG
>CAZHXG010000005.1:0-89164 GCA_964536285.1 uncultured Bifidobacteriaceae bacterium | reverse complement strand
CCGCCTGCGTTTCGCGCACGGCCTGGATGCGCAACAGTTCGGACGCGACATCGCGGACGGCTTTTTCGGTTTGCTCCTTCGCCTTGTGCCAGCGTGTGCCGCCTAGCGTGTTGAGCGGCGGGCGGCTTGCGCCGCGGCCACCGGCTCCGACGTATTTGCTGACGAGATGCGCCTCGGTGAGGGGGACGTAAAGTTTCGGCGCTTCTTCGCCGGAATTGGCGGGCGCGTATTCGATGACGAGACATTCGGTTTCGCGAATCGTTGAATCGCTGAATCGTTGAATTGTTTTCCCCGTCGTCAACGGCAGATTTTTCAAACCGAGGTAGCGGCCAATTCCGTGTTGCAAGTGAACGACGTAATCGCTTTCTTCCAAGTCGGTGAAATCAATGTCGAGCGCGGAACGTGTCGCGAGCGCGTGAGAAGATTTCTGGCGGCGCGGCCGTTGGATTTTGTAACGGCCAAAAATTTCCGCATCAGTGACGACGACGAGCTTGGCTTCGTCACAGATGAAGCCGCGCGCGAGCGCACCGATTTGGATGGAGAGATTTTTTTCCGGAGCGAAGCTGTATTCTTTCCAGATTTCTGCGAAGCGTTTCTGCTCGCCATCGTTGTTGCAAAAGACGTGGACGGAATAATCCTGCCGCAGCCAGCGATGGAGTTGGTGGAAGAATTCGCGGCGCTGCGCCTCGGCGATCTGCGGTTCAGGCATCCGATCGGCCAGCGGACGAAACGCATCAAGGCTTGCAAAAAACGAAGTATCGCTTTCTTCCAATTCAAGTCGTGTCTTGCCGCTGCTGTCGAGCGCGGCTAAAAATTCCTCCCATGTGATGAAGAACGGATCGTTCGTCGGAACTTGTTGCGCGTATTCATCGGCGCGCAAGGCGAGTTGCTCCGATTCGCACAAAACGAAAATTGTTTCGCAGGGCAAGTAATCAAGCAACGTTGCGAACTTGGGCGGTGAACCCGCGGACGCGTCGTCCGCGCTCCGTTTCAAAATCCCCAGTTCGCTAGCGGGCGGCAGCGTGATGCTGGTGATTTCTTCGCGTGACATTTGTGTCAACGGATCAAACTCTCGCAACGATTCGATTTCATCGCCGAAAAATTCCAATCGCACCGGCCACGGACTCGTCGGCGGGAAAACGTCGAGAATGCCGCCACGCAACGCGATTTCGCCTTTTTGGGAAACTTGAGCCTCCGGTTCGTAGCCTTGTTCTTCGAGCCAATCAATCAAATCGAGCGGCGCGATTTTGTCGCCGCGTTTCAATTTGCGCGTGCGCTTTTGGATTTCACCGGGCGAAAAAGTTTTTTGCAGCAACGCCGTCACGCTGGTGACGACGATTTGAGATTTGATATTTGAAATCGCAGCCGGTTGCGTCAACGTGACGAGCGTCTGCAACCGGTCGCTGATGACATCTGCGGGCGGAAGTTTGCCTTCGTGCGGTAGGATTTCCCAGGATGGAAAAAAAAGCGGGGATGCATGAAGCCACGTTTCCAAGTCCTGTTGAAAACTTTCCTGTGTCTTTAAGTCTTCGGTGACAATGACAATTGGCCGGGCTGGAAAAATATTTTGAAGCAGCGCGGCGAAGAATGGTTGCGCGGCTGGACTGACGCCGACACAAGGCAACGCTTCGCCATTCTCCAATCGCCGGGCGAGGGATTGCACGGCGGGAGCTTTTGCGATGTCAGCGAACAATTTGCCTGCCGCTGACGAGGATTCGTTTTGCGCCAAGCACGGCAAGTTTGCCGGTGAAAATGCCAACGTCAAGCTGGCGTGAGCGGAGAAGTCATGGTCTGTTTGTTCCCAGATTTGTCGGTGAATTGGAGGAGGAGGAATCTTTCCAGCCGCTGGCCACGAATAATTGCAGGTTTTCGGCGAAATTCATGTTGTCGTTTGTGCCTGTGTCCACGATCTCAAATTGGACGCTGTGGTTTTTCAGAAACCACGCGATTTGTTCCGTCCAAACCAGAATATAGGGAACGTCGGACCAGCCGTAATCCTTCAACGGGGGCGGCGGCAAATCAGCCAGACGTGGCGCGCTGGGCTCGGGAATGTCCATGTTGCCGACGACCCACACGCTGTGGCCGCCTTGCAATGTCGCGGTGATTTGGTCCAGCTCGGGTCGCAACGCGCCCTGTGTTTTCATTTGTTCGAGGAACAAATCGTAGCGATGCGTGGAATGGTCGGCCAGCGGTGGCAGGGTCTGCCACGGTGTTACCGACTTAAAATAGCGCTCAAAGCTGACGTCGCAATACCACGGCGTAACGATGACAAAATCCTGCGGCGACGCTTTTGCCGCTAGTTGCCGCGCGAGCACGTCCACGTCGGTGAACCGCTGGTTCAAATTCCGGTGCGCGATGGGAATCGCCAACAGCGCGATGGCTGCGGCCAAAGCGAGAAATGCCGCCCGACAAAGCCGGCTCAACGCCGGCAGCGGCAGGCCGAAGTCGAAGCATATCGTCGTCAACGCAGCGAGCGGCAGAAAATACCACGCTTGGGTTGGCAGCGCGGCAAACCAGAGGAAGCCGGTGAATCCAATAAACGCCGAAAGCAACGTTACGCCCGCGAAGACCGACAAATCGTCCGGCGATGTTTTATCCGCGACAATGGATTTTTTGCCACGCGCAAACAACCTCGCACCGGCGAAAGTCAGCACGGCGAGCGTCAGAAATATCCAGACCCAAGCGCAGGCAGGTTTCGGAAACTTGATGACGGTGCAAAAACTGTTGAACGCATTGACCGGTGTAAATCCTGTCCGTTCCGAAACCGCCGAGGCTGGCAATCCGGAAATGATTTTCCAATACGGCAGCAACGACGACGCGGCGAGCAACGCGGCGAGAAGAATTTTTCCGGCAGCGCAAAAATCCTTTCGCCGTCCGCAAACCGTCCATGCGCCGAAGCAAATAGCGGCAAAGAGCACGGCGTTTTGGTAAAGGGATTGCACGCTCAAAATCGCGGCGACGGCCAAAATTCCCGCGCGCGCCCACGATGAATTTTTTAAGAACGACCACATGGCTGCGACCGTCAGCACGATGAGCAAACTGCCGAGACCATAGGCGCGCAGGGAATCGCCATAAATGATTGCCAGAAGGTTCAATCCGAAAAGCGCAAGGCTCAACAGCGGCGGACGCCGCGCCGTCCACGCTGCGGCCCAAAGCGCGGCGGGAATTCCCAAGCCGACCAAAAATCCAAAAACGCGCAGGCTCAAATCGTTTTGGCCAAGCCCGACGGCGATCCATGCATGAACCAGCAACGGCATAAATGCCGGAAACGAATCTTTGCTCATGTCGCCCAGAGAATGACGGCCGGCGAGGTTGATGAGATTGACTTCGTCACGCCAGAAGCCGCCCGCGTGAAGCAGAAAATAGAAATGCAGCCAGACAATGGCCGCCGTGATGAAAATGGCCGCGAGCCACTCGGGTTGGCGCATTATTTTTTGTAACGACGCAGTCATAAAATCATTTTCGCCGGTAAATTTCCAGTCCGCTGCCGTGAACCTCGCCATAATGCGCGATCCAATTTGTGCCAAGGGCATAAATCGTTTCTGTTGGCGAAATGATGTCAGCCAACCCGACGAGCGTGTAATTGGTCTTGTAAGAATCCCACCAGTTGAAGATTTTCAAATCGGAATCGGGCCGGCGGTTCCAGGACATGATGTTGTCCGCGAAGACGATGAATTCCGGCGTATTGCTCTCAAGGTCGCGGATCATTTCATCCTGCATTTGCCGTGCGAACGATTGCGGTTCCATCAATCCGTAGGTGTAAATATAACCGGTCGCCGAATGACGGTGGGCAAGAAAATAGATCGCCGGCTCGGAACCCATCACGGCTATGCGCGTGTCAGGTGCGGAGTTGTCGCGGATGAATTGGGCGACGATTTCCGTTTCAGGCAACGGATCGGCACCGTAGGTTTTTCGCGCGATTTGCAACGGCGTCAGCGAGAACCAGATTTCGCTGTTAAGAAATACTGTGAGTGCAATTGCGATCGCATAAATCCAAATCGGACAGTCGGCGAATCGTGGGCTTTTCGCCTTCTGTCCCCAAAGCCGGCGTGCGACGCTGACGGCGCAGCCGGCGAGCAAGCCAGCAGCCGGAAGCGTCAGAAGAAAATAATGTTTCCGAAAATAAAAATCGGGGCAAACGGCCAGCGCCGACGCGAGGCAAAAACCCAGCAGCCAAAGACGCGAAGGTTTCAACCGTTCGTCGAACCAGAGAAGAACCAATCCGCCGCCGCTGATTCCCCACAGCAGAAAACTTTTTTCCAGTATCCGGTAATAAGTATGCCAAAAGAGTTGCGGGGCGTAGCTGATGGGCACGACGGACGCGTATTGCCGCGCGTAGTCAATTGTCCAGAACCAGAATTTTTGGAAAACCCCGGCGTGCCAGAGGATCAAGCAACACAAGGCAAACGGTAAAATCATTCCGGCAGCGCAAGCTGTGATAGACAAAAATCTTTTTTGGATCGGTAATTCAGTTTTGCGAAAGCAAGTAATGGCAAAACTGATTGCAGCCCACGCTCCGATCAGCGCGGCGTGTTGTTTCATCAAAACCGCAAGACCGAACAGCAAACCCGACAGAAAAGCTGCGAGCCAGTTTCCTTTTTGTCTCGCCCGCCACATCATGCACAAGCCACCTGTTACAAAAAATGCGGCGAAATGCGTGGCGTGTCCGGCGAGTCCGAGCATTGAAGGGCTCGCGGCCAGCACGGCGTATGAAGTGGCGGCGACGATTCCCGCCGTCGTGTCGAGAATGTTTTTGCCCAGCCAGAAAAGCATGAGCGCGGTCGCGGTCGTCATCAGCAGCACGCCGAAATGAATTCCCGCCGGAGTCTGGCCGAAGATGGACATGATGACGGCGTAAGCGGCGTAAGTGCCGGGAAATTTCATGTTGTAGGCCAGTTCGTAGGGTGGAATCCCTTGAAGCATGAGCTGGCCGGAATAGGCGTATTCGCCTTCGTCGCGCTCCAGCGGAAAATTCAGCAGGCGAAGCCGGACGCCAGCGACAAGCACCAGCACCACAAGCATGAACCACCACTTCCAGCGCCGTTCAAAAATTCCGGCGCTGACTGGTGATTGCGTCATGCGCGGCAATTGACCAAATCAGGCAATGGGAAACAAGCAGATTAAAACGGCCACGACCCCGAAGGATTTTTCAGGATGGTGAGCGGAATTTGCAAGGAGGCGCCCAGCCAAAAAGGGGAATCAGTGTTGCTCCCGTCGAAGGTTTTACGCGCTTCGAATCCCATGCGGACGTGCCGCTTGGATGTGGTGTAGCTGAATCCGAAGTCAGCCGAATCACTGATTTCCCGCACGTCGGTCGGATAAGTAATGGAGGTGTAGGTTGAAGTTCCGGGGCCAGTTTCCGGGCCGAGCACGATGTTCTCACCGGACAACGTCTGCAAATGCCGGTAGCCGAGGTCCAGTTCCCAGCCTTTAATCTGTTGGAATATGCCTAACTCCGCGATGTATTGATCCGCGCCGACGGTGTGTTCCCAGCGATATAAAAAGTCGCCCCACACGCCGAAGCCCGGCCAGCCGATGTGTTTGCGGATAAGGATGGACGGCTCGATTGCCACGCCGTGGTTGCCGGTCGTAAACGCGAGATGCCGGTCGTAAACGCCCGGAACAATCGCTCCGGCGCGGAAGGTCAACGTCGGCATCCATGCCGGCGCGTTGGATTGGTTTTCGTTGAAGATTTGATACCGCACGCCGAAAGTCGGATCCATCACGCCGGTGGTCTTTTGGATTCCGCCACTGTCAAAAGGACGCCAGCCGACCGTGGTGCCGCCGATGTTCAAGTCCGCCGCCCAGTTTGGAGCGATGCCGTAATCGAACGTGAAATAACCCTGACGCACATCAATGCCGTAATTTTCGCCGCTGCTCCGGTAATTGGCCGGCATCCGGTTGTTGCCCTCCCAGACGTGGTAGGCTTCGGACTGTTCGTACGTGGTGGTGAAAAGCAGCTGACCGGGCACCGGAAGATCGGCCATTTGCGCATACGGCAGGCGCGGTTCGTCTTCACCCGCCGGCAAATTTTGAACCGGGTTGGACAGGAATAAAATCGCAAGAGCGAGAGTAAAAAGGCGAACTAGGCGCGATTCGAACTTTTTCATAGGTTTACAATTGAACTGCTGTCTTTTGTGTTTGGGTGAATCTTCTGGCGACCGGACAAGGGGCGAAAATAGTATGAAGTCCGTGCTGACTTCAAGTTCAATTTCAGCCGTTTCTGTTTGACCCGCTTTTGCTTGTCCGACCACTCTTTCGTATGGGTCACGATGCGCTTGCCAATCCGTGGATGATTCTGCCTTTCGTGCTGTTGCTCGGCGCGATGGCGCTCGCTCCATTGTTCGCGCCGAAATGGTGGTCGTGCCATTATGCGAAAGTTGCGCTCGGACTTGCCGGGATTACGCTTGGTTATTATTTTTTTGGACTGCACGCGCCGAAAAAAATCCTGCATACCGCGCACGAATACATTAGCTTCATCATGCTCATCGGTTCGCTTTTTGTTGTCGCCGGCGGTATCCACGTCAATGTCAAAGGCGAAGCCACGCCGTTTGCGAATGTGGCTTTCCTTTTTGTCGGCGCGGTCACCGCAAATTTTCTGGGCACGACCGGCGCGGCGATGCTGCTGATTCGTCCATGGATTCGGATGAACAAATATCGTGTCGCAGCGCACCACATCGTTTTTTTTATTTTCATCGTGGCGAACGTGGGCGGCTGTCTCACGCCCATAGGCGATCCGCCGCTTTTCCTCGGCTATTTGCAAGGCATTCCTTTTTGGTGGGTCGCAAAATTTTGCTGGCCGATGTGGGCTGTCGGCGTCGGAATCCTGCTCGCGATGTTTTACATCGTGGACAAAATCAACTTGGCGCACGCCTCTCGTGAAATCCGTGAAACGGAGGCCGTCCGTGAAGCCTGGAAATTTGACGGACTCGCCAACCTTTTTTTTCTGGCCGTCATCCTCGGCGCGGTGTTCATGAAAATGATTTTTGTGCGTGAAGTCGTGATGCTTGCCGCCGCGCTCGGTTCGTATTTCACGACCAAAAAATCCGTGCATGAAGCGAATCATTTTGATTTTCATCCGGTTCGAGAAGTCGCCATTTTGTTCGCCGGAATTTTTGCAACGATGTTGCCCGCGCTCGATTTGCTCAACATTCACTCGCGTGAAGTGATTGGCGCGAATCCATCGCCCGGAATCCTTTATTGGAGCACGGGCGGTCTGTCCGCCGTGCTGGACAACGCGCCGACATATCTCGGCTTTTTAAACGCGTTGTTTGGCGCGACGGGAGTGAAGGAAATTTCCGAACTTCTTGGCCGGAACTCTTCAAACATTCTGGCGATCAGCGTAGGCGCGGTTTTTTTCGGAGCGGCCACTTATATCGGCAACGGACCGAACTTCATGATCAAGGCCGTCGCCGACCGGCAAAAAATCCGAACGCCTTCATTTTTGGAATTTATTTTGAAATTCTCTCTGCCGTTTTTGCTGCCGATGCTGCTCGTGCTCTGGCTTTTGTTCTTCCGAGGTTGAAAAAATGTCGCGATTGTGAAACATTCCGCCGAATGGCGGCGTCTTAACCCTGGAAATCAAGGCCGCCGTCGCCTCGGAGATCGGAATGCGCACGCTTTACAACATCCTGTTCATAATTTTTTTCGTGGTGACGTCGCCGTATTATTTCTGGCGGATGCGCCGGCGCGGCAACTGGCTTCCGGGTTTTTCACAGCGTTTTGCCAGATACGATCCCGGCATCAAACAGGCGCTGACAAACCGCCATGTCATTTGGTTTCATGCGGTCAGCGTGGGCGAAGTCAACCTTTGCACACACCTCATCCGCGCACTCGAGCCGCGCGTGCCCAATCTTAAAATCGTTGTCTCCACGACCACGACGACCGGCATGAGCGAACTGCGTCATCGTTTGCCAAACCACGTCAGCAAAATATATTATCCGATTGACCGGCGGAAATATGTCAATCGTGCAATCGCGAGCATCAATCCCGAGACTGTCGTGCTTGTTGAAACGGAAATCTGGCCGAACTTCGTCTGGCGCTTGAAAAGACTCGGCATTCCGTTGCTGCTGGCCAATGCGCGGTTGTCCAACCGCTCGTATCATCGCTACAAACGGTTTGGATTTTTGTTCCGGCCGCTTTTCGCCGCGTTTGTCGGTGTTGGTGTGCAAAATCAGGAAGACGGCACGCGTTTGACTGAAGTAGGTTGCCGTCCTGAAACAATCCGCATCGTGGGCAACTTGAAATTCGATGCGGCAAAATTGGACGAGCGCCGTGCGCTCGACGTGCCGGGGCTGTTGAAGCAACTCGGCGTTCCGACGGACGCCCAGATTTTGGTCGCGGGCAGCACTCATGATGGCGAGGAAGTCATTTTGGCGGAAATCGCGAAGCGGTTGCGTTCACATTTTTCAAAATTGTTTCTGGTTCTTGTGCCGCGACACTTCGAGCGCTGCCGCGAAGTCGGCCGTGAACTGCGCGTGCGGGGCGTGAGGTTCGCTTATCGCGATGAAATTTCCCCCGCAACGCGGTTCGACGAAGGTGAAGTCGAATGCCTCCTGGTCAACACGACCGGTGAATTGAAATTTTTCTACAAGCACGCGACAGTCGTGTTCGTCGGCAAGAGCCTCACAGCCATCGGCGGACAAAATCCGATTGAACCGGGCGCGTTGGGCAAGGCGATGGTCTTCGGGCCGAACATGCAGAATTTCGCCGATGTGACCCGGAATTTTCTCGCCCGCGACGCGGCGATTCAGGTGCGCGACCCGGAGATGCTGGAGAATGCGGTTCGCGAATTGCTTGCGGACAAGGCGCGCCGCACGGAGTTGGGAAGCAACGCGTTGCGGGTGGTCTCGGAAAATCTAGGCGCAATTGACCGCACGGTGGAGATGATTTTGGAGCAACTCAAGAAGCGGGACGTCTACATCGCGCCTTGAAAATAATTTCCCCGCGCTGTCTGGGATGTGGCTGCCATAAGGCCGAGGCTAAAAATTTGCGAAAATTTTTGTGGCTTATTTGTTTTCCTTTGATACATTCCCGCGCTCTTGATGAACCGGCATTGTTGCCGAAAATTATTTTTATTTTGTGATAGCAAAGAAAAAAGAAATCAAAAAATCCGGCAAATCACAGGTGTCCGCGACCGCAGCGGCGATCCTTGGGCGTCCGATGTTGAAGGCCAGCGCCTCCGTCGAACCGAAGAAAATCAAGCCGGAGTGGCAGAAATATTACAGTCACCTGCTTGAATTGCGCGAACAGTTGCTCCACCAGATGAACGGCCTGGCGAAGGAATCGGCGCAGGAATTGCCCGGCTACAGCCTGCACATGGCGGATTCCGGCACGGACAATTTTGACCGCGACTTCGCGTTGAGCCTGCTGTCGTCGGATCAGGACGCCGTTTATGAAATCGAGGAGGCGCTCAAGCGCATCGAGAAAAAAACCTACGGCGTCTGCGAGTTGACCGGCAAAAACATTCCGCGCGCGCGGCTCGAAGCGATTCCGTGGACGCGTTTCACGGTCGAGGCGCAGGCGCAGTTGGAGAAGGATGGCGCGCTGAAATCACGCCGGCTCGGTCAGCTCGGCACGGTGGATTCCGCAGGCGCGACAGAAGTTGAAAGCGACGACGAAGACCAGCCGGAGGAACAAAAGGCGTCCAAAGAGAAAGAATGATTTATGGCCAGAGAAGTCATCACCATCGAATGCACGGAGGCGCGCAAGGAAGGCAAATCGCCTTCGCGCTATTCAACCACGCGTAACAAAAAATTGAAGACGGAAAAGCTGGAGATCAAAAAGTATAATCCCGCGTTGCGCCGCCACACGTTGCACAAGGAGATCAAATAATCATGCCACGCAAGACGAACACCGAAAAAGACAAGCGCGGTTCACGCCGCTCGACGGAAAACCGCACGCCGCGCCCGAAACCGAAGATTGATTTCACCGAGGACGCGCTCGATTTCAAGAACACGAACCTGCTCCGGCAATACGTGACCGACCAGGGCCGCATCCTGCCGCGCAAATACACCGGCATGCCCGCACATTATCAGCGCCGCCTGACCCGCGCCATCAAGCGCGCCCGCCAGATGCTCCTGATGAAGTAGGCAAATACGCTTTCAACCGCCCGCTGCGCCTGCAGTCGGGCGGTTTTTTTATCAGGATAACCTGCAAACGGTTTGCAATTGACTTGATTTTTGAAACTGCCGGTGCGATTTTTGAACCACAATGAAACAGCGCGCGCACTCGCATTCGCACAAGCGGCAGGAAATGTCTGCTCTCACGAATCGCTTGCGCGGTGAGTCGCGCAAAATCACTGGCCCGCGCGCGGCGATCCTGGAAATTTTAAGGAAGCATCCGCATCCGCTCACAAACAAGGAAATTTTTTCCGAGATGCCCAAAGACCAGTGCGACCTTGCGACAATTTACCGCTCGATGCACCTGCTCGAAAAAATGGGCATGGTGAAACGCTTTGATTTCGGCGACGGCGCGGCGCGATTTGAACTCGTCGGCGAAAACGACGACGGGCACCATCATCATCTGGTTTGCACGAATTGTTCCGAAGTCGTCGAGATCGAAGAATGTTTTCCTGAAAAGATCGAGAGACGCATCGCCACAAAAAACGGATTCAAAGCCGTCACGCACAAGCTGGAATTTTTTGGAATCTGCCCCGGCTGCCAGTGACGATTTTTCTTTCCTAACCAGTTGCGTCCCGAAAGCAACTGGCGTTTTCCGCACAGCCTGAAAAAATCTGGCCTTAAGCCATTTCTTCAGCCAGCCAATCCGCCATGTTCAGATACTCTTTGATCTTGCGGCGCTCGTAGCGGTTTTTCAGCGCTTTTTTGGGATGATGTTCCGTTTTGCGGAACGGATGTTTCGGATTACGAATTGCTTCACCGATGATTTCCAATGTTTTTATCATGGCTCGTTTCCTTTCAACGGCATTGTAGCGTAAATGATGCCAACCGTTTTCTTCACCGAGTTTTTCATGGCGATCTTGAAGATGAGACGCGCGGCATCTCAAAGCGTTCAAAAATTTTTAAAAGCAAAATGAACCCGATCGCCATTCCCTTTCCGTCTTCGCCGAAACCAATTTCATTCCCGATTTTTCAAACGCCCGCTGCACCTCCGAAAATTCCGTCCTCAAGATTCCAGCCAAAACCAAAGTCCCGCTGCGATTCAATCGAGCAACGATTTTTTTCCGTTCGGCGATCAACAGATTGGAAATCAAGTTCGCGCAGATCAAATCGAATCGGTTCTCCGGCTTTGCTGTGAATTTTATCACGTTACCGCGAACGATTTCGATTTTCTTGGAAACTCCATTTGTTTTTGCGTTTTCCCGCGCGACACGGACCACTTCGGGATCGAAATCAATCGCGCGAACCGGCTTGTAGGCGAGTTTCGCCGCCGCAATCGCCAGAATTCCAGAGCCGGTGCCGATGTCCAAAAAGGATTGGCTGACTCCGATTTTTCGGCGGCGTGCAATCTCGTGTAGGCAAAACGAAGTCGTCGGGTGTTGACCCGTGCCAAAACTCAATCCGGGATCGAGGACGACGACCGCCTGATTTTTTTCGGGTCGCTTTTTGCTCCAGCTCGGTTTGACCAGCAGCGAATCGCCGATTTCCATGGGCTTGAAGTGGCGTTTCCACGATTCTGCCCAATCTTCGTGCCGGACTTTTCCGATTTTTATTTTGCCCGGGCCGGTTTTCAATCCGCAGGCTTCGATTTGTTTTAATCCGGCGGAAATTTCCTTTTTGATTCCGTGTGGAAAATTTTTCGGGTTGAAAACGTTGACGACGCTTACGCCGGTTTCGGCATTGAAATAAGCCGAGGATGGACTGCCGAGCGTCGAACCGAGTAATTCCGCGACGGCATCTTCGGCTTCGAGCGTCGTGGCGACGGAGATTCGCCAGAGCGGCCGCGCTGTCTTTTTGAATTTCAAATGGTGTCCGTCCGCAAGGACTTCATGGCAAATCGCGCCAAGGCGTGAAGTTGAGCAACTCGATTTCGGCCAGCCGCAGATGCAGAATGACCTGCGTGACGCTCGCGTATTCGATTTCAAAGGAATTTGTCTTCGGCAGCGGCAATTCGAGGAGAATCGAAAGGATCATCCGCACCACGCCGCCATGACAAAAGATGGCGACGGTTTCGCCGGGATGCTTTTTTATGATTTCGCGTAGGCACGGCTCTACGCGCTTGCGGAATTGCACGCCGCTTTCGCCATTCGGCGCGCCGCCGCGCTCGATGTAGTCGAGCCAGTCGTGGGTGTGAAAATTAAAACGCTCGCTCACGACTTCCCACTCCAAGCCCGTCCAGTCGCCGAAGTCCACTTCGCGCAAACCGGGCAAAATGGTTTGCGCGGGCGCCCCGTTTGTCAAAAACGGCGCGAGCGTTTGCTGGACGCGCTTCATCGGGCTGGCGTAGATCGCGTGAATCTTTTTGCCGTGCAAAAATTTCGCCAGCGTTCCGGCCTGCTCGTGGCCGCGCGGCGAAATGTCCATGTCGATAGTCCCGCCGAAATTTTTTTGATAATTTTCTTCGACTTCGGCGTGGCGAACCAGCAGCAGGCGCGTGAGCTTGGTGGATGACATGGTTAAATTTGTGCGAGCGCTTTTTGTTGCGCTTCGAGTAATTGGGAAATTCCGGTTTTGCCGAGCGCGAGCAGATCGGCGAGCTGTTTATCGCTGAACGTCGCCTCCTCGCCGCTGCCTTGAAGCTCGATGAATTCGCCGGCGGAATTCATCACGAGATTCATGTCGACCGTCGCGCCGACGTCTTCGGTGTAGCATAAATCCAAAAGCGGGTGGCCGTTGAAAATACCGACGCTCACGGCGGCGACGGATTTGAGGATCGGATTCTCCGCCAGCTTTTTTTCTTGTAGCAATTTCTTCACGGCGAGCGACAACGCGACGAACGCGCCGGTGATGGCCGCCGTTCGCGTCCCGCCGTCGGCCTGAAGGACGTCGCAGTCCACGCAAATCGTCCGCGCGCCGATTTTTTCCAGGTCAATCGCCGCGCGAACAGATCGGCCGATCAATCTTTGGATTTCCGAGGCGCGTCCGTCGAGTTTTCCCTTGGTGACGTCGCGCGGTTTGCGTTCCAAAGTGGAGTAGGGGAGCATCGAGTATTCGGCGGTGAGCCAGCCGCCCTCGACTTTTTGTTCCTTCATCCAGCGCGGCACGGTTTCCTCGACGGTCGCGGCGCAGATGACGCGAGTGTTGCCCCATTCGATGAGCGTCGAGCCGGTCGCGTTCGGCGCGATGTGATTCTGAAAACGGACCGGCCTCAATTGATTCGGGAGCCGGCCGTCGGCGCGCGGCGTTTGGGATTCAGCCATGATTCCTCATCCTAAAAAGGCCGCGCGAGCGGGGCAACGAATAAAATCGCGCGCCGGATTTGAAAATGTCCGATCAATTCAGTTTGCTATGGGATTTTTTTCATCCTTCATGCATCCTTGAATCGCATGAAGAAAAAATTGAAGTGGATTTTCGCCGCGCTGGTCGTCTTGTTCGTGTTGTCGCAGTTCGCGAATCCCTCGCGCACGAACCCGCCGGTCGTCAACGACATGATGGCAGCCGATCCGCCTTCGCCGCAGATCGCCGCAATGTTTCGTGCGGCGTGTTACGATTGTCATTCCCATGAAACGCGCTGGCCGTGGTACAGCCGCGTCGCGCCGGTCTCATGGCTCATCGCAAGCGACGTGAAGAAAGGCCGCAGTCATCTGGATTTGTCCGACTGGCCCCGCGACAAGCCCGATTGGGAAGTGAGACGATTGGAGAACATGAGCGATGAGATCGGCAACGGCGAGATGCCTTTGAAGAAATACACCCTGATCCACACCGACGCACGCCTGACCGAAAGCCAGCGCAAGCAAATGACGGATTGGCTTGACGCCGAAGCCGCGCGGCTGAAATCTTCCGCGACAAAATAATTTCATGCTGCACAGCGAACTGATTCCCGCCGCCGACAAAGATTCCCGCCGTCTCATGGTGATGCTGCACGGCCTCGGCGACAGCATGGACGGCTATCGCTGGCTGCCGGAGGCGATGGGCCTGTCGTGGCTGAATTTCCTGCTCGTCAACGCACCCGACGAATACTTCGGCGGCTATTCGTGGTTCGATTATCCGGACGACGTCGCGCCCGGAGTTTTTCGCAGCAGAAAACTGCTCGTCGAACTGCTCGACGA
Source organism: uncultured Bifidobacteriaceae bacterium (assembly GCA_964536285.1). Classification (GTDB taxonomy): domain Bacteria; phylum Verrucomicrobiota; class Verrucomicrobiia; order Limisphaerales; family UBA11358; genus UBA11358. Next base: position 74,994 of record CAZHXG010000005.1, on the reverse strand, counting down.
TTTGCGCGCGAAAAATTTTCCGACCGACCAGACCATGCTCGCCGGATTTTCGCAGGGCTGCCTGATGACGGTGGATGTCGGCCTGCGCTATCCGCACAGATTCGCCGGGCTCGTCGGCATCAGCGGCTGGATTTATGAAGTGGAAAATCTGCTGAAAAAACTTTCGCCCGTCGCGCTCGAACAACGGCTGCTCATCACGCACGGGCCGTTCGACCCGGTCATTCCGTTCGAGCCGGCGCGCAAACAGGTTCAAAAACTGAAAGCTGCCGGACTCAACGTCGAGTGGCGCGAATTTCCAAAGGCACACACGATCCATGGCGAGGAGGAGATCGCCGTGCTGCGTGAATTTGTGCGCGCCGGTTATCCTGTTGTGGGGAGATAACCGGCGCGTTGGTGGGCCGCGCGGGTGCGCGGGCTTGGTAAGTTTAGACCTTCACTTCGCGATTCGCGCCGGGGATCCAAATTTGCTCCGGACGCGGCTGGCCGGCGGCTTCCCAATCCATCGCACGCCGCGCGATGTCGCGCATCTGTGCGAACCACCAGTTCGCGCGGGCCACGCGGCCTTCGCGCCGCGCGCGGATTTGGACGCCGTTGAAACCGAGTTCGAGTTGTTCGTTTGTCGCATTTGTCATAATTAACCTTTCTATGCGCGACATTCTCGCAGGCGAGGTAGGACAAATGCTGTCCAAGCGAAAATAAATTCGGGAGTATTAGTTAACGAATTAAGATATTTGACGAATATCTAGTTTTGTAGATGCTTTGGCGTATGATTTTGGTCATCTTACTTTGGGGAACTTCTTTTGTTTCTTCTCTTATAGGAGTTGAAATGACCATAAATCCTCCAGCAGACAAAGAGAAAAAGTGGTATCGCATTGCGTTTATATGTCTTGGTCTTTTTGGGATTGCTTTGGCAATTCCTCAATATTTAGAACAAGAAAAAAAAGAAGCAGTCACTTCTGAAACATTGGGAGAAATAGAAACAAATACTACAAAACCAACCTTCCAGCTTTTTCTTAATTCATTTGTAGAAAAACAGATATCAGATCAAGTTGAAACAAATCTCGTGAAAAAAGATTCGGTTACTTACATGAATATTGTTCACAAGATAGTTAAAAGCAGGACCGCAAGCCTAGAAGGGCTCGCAGCGGGAGAGATAATAAATCTGAAAGGTTCAAAAGATATATCTCTATCAATCACGGTTTATGGTGACACGCCCGCCGACCATTTCACTATTGAATTTACGACACCTTGGGTTGATCAGTGTAACATTACGGGAGATAGGACATGGCAGGATTTGGGAAATGGAGATTTTTTGGATCCGAGTACAAAAACATTTTCTCGTGCTCGTAGTATGAGATTAGAAACGTTCAAGCTTATTCCACCAAATAAATTCATTCCGTTGCCGAAATTACATATTCCAACAAATTATCCAACGACATCATTGCCAATGCGATTCACAATTTACTCAAATAATGCAAAATCACAGGAAGTCGGCGTAATTTTTAAGCTGGAATAAATTGTTATGCATCACAAAGAAGTCACAGACAAAATCACCGCAGCGTAATAATATCGCCCGCTTCCAAAGGCACGACCGTGCCGCGCAACAGAACATTCGGATCAATGCTCGCGTCTTCTCCTTGGCGCGTGATGATGATTTCCTTCGGCGCGCGTGAATCGAGATAGTTCGCCGTGGCGATGGCCTGCGCCAGAGTCAATCCTTCCACCCACGGCACTCGCGGATTTTGCACCGGCCCGATGATGGTGACGCTCGAAGCCTGCTGCTGCTGCTTCAGAAGCGCCGCGTTTTCTCCGGCCAAAAAAGCGGCCTGCGCCTGCGCGCGCGCCTTCGATTTCGTTTCCACGCAACCGGTCGCGGCCAGACTCAAAAGTAAAATGGCGACGAAAAATTTCATCTAAAGTTCAACACCATTATTTTGAAAATTGTTGCGCGTCAAAATCATTTTCCTTACACGGAACGCTTCCAGTCCGCGACCGCCGACTTTATTTCCGCCGCGCAATTGGCGCGCTGTTTCACAAAGCGCGGCGTGAACCACGGAAACATCCCGATCAAATCCGCCGTCACCAAAATCTGTCCGTCGCAATCGTCGCCGCTGCCGATGCCGATGGTCGGGATGGAAACTTTTTCTGAAATTTCCTTGGCGACCGGCGGTGTGACGAGTTCGAGCACAATCGAAAACGCGCCCGCATCGGCCAGCGTCTTCGCGTCTTCGATCAACTTTCGGTGCTCGTTCTCCACTTTGCCTTTGACGCGATAACCGCCTTCTTCGAGGACGTGTTGCGGCAGCATTCCGAGATGTCCCATGAACGGAATTCCAGCCGAAATGATAGCGCGGATTTGCGGCAGGATTTTTTCGACGCCTTCGGCCTTCACAAATTCCGCGCCGGCGGCAGCGAGTTTTTTTGAATTCGCAACGGCGCTTTCAACCGTCTCGTAACTCTTGAAAGGCAAATCCGCGCCGAGCAACGCTTTCGGTTTCGCGCGCGCAGCGGCGCGGACGTGATGCTCCATGTCGGCCATCGTCACGTGTGTAGTGTCGGGATAGCCGAGCACGACCATGCCGAGCGAGTCGCCGACGAAAATTATCGGAACGCCGGTTTCGTCCAGCAGCTTCGTCATCGGAAAATCGTAGGCGGTGAGCGCGGCGATTTTTTGGCCGCGACTTTTCATGGCGCGGATCGTCTCGACGGTGATTTTCGGAGGACTCATCGCCGGCTGAAACTTTTCAGCAGTTCCGACGGCGAGGTGGTCGCGGTGCCGATTTTGCCGACGACGATTCCGGCGGCGTGATTGGAAAGGATCGCCGCTTCGATCGGGGAACCTCCGGCGGCGACGGCCAGGGTGAAAGTCGCGATGACGGTGTCGCCCGCGCCGGACACGTCGAAGACTTCCTGCGCGACCGTCGGGATGTGGAACGGCTTTTGCGCGCGCTGGCAGAGCAGCATTCCGAGTTCGCCGAGCGTGATGAGCAAAACCGCCGGGCGCAATTCGTTGAGCAGGCGTTCCGCGACGAGCATCAGGTTTGTGTCCGCGAGGGGATTTATATTACGCGTTTCATCCGGCAGGTTCGCCAGTTCAAAAGCCTCCTTACGGTTTGGCGTGATGAGTGAAAGTCCGGTCAGATTCAAATGATGAACCGGCTTCGGATCGACGCTCAACCAGACGCCGCGCGCGCGGCACAACGCCTTGATCTCGTTCAGCAACTGCTGGCTGACGACGCCCTTGCCGTAGTCACCGACGATGACAGCGTCCGCCTTCGCAAGCCTTGGTTTCAATTCGGCGATCAAACTGCCGGTCAATTTCGTGTCCAGACCGTCGCGCGTTTCGCGGTCGATGCGCACTACCTGTTGTTTGTGCGCGACGATGCGGGTCTTGACGCTCGTATGCCGCACGCGGCTTCTGATCAGTCCGCTGCAATTGATGTTTTGTTCCGACAAAAGGCTTTGAAGTTTTCTCGCGGCGTCGTCATCGCCGGTCGCGCCGAAAATTTCAGACGGTACGAACAATGACGCCAGATTGCGCGCGACGTTCGCCGCGCCGCCAGGCATGAAGCTTTCGCGCTGGAAATCCACGACCGGCACGGGCGCTTCCGGCGAGATGCGCGACACGCCGCCCCAGATGAACTGGTCGAGCATCACGTCGCCAAGAACGAGAACGCGGCTTTTCGACGCGGCGGCCAGAATCTGCCGCGCCCGCGCGGGGGATAAGGTGGTGCGGTTCACGGGTTATCTTTTAACCGGACTGGCGGATTAAGGAAACAAAGATTTCGCCATCGGAAGCAAGAAACAAAAACTGCCGGCCGGTGAGGAGCGACATATTGATTGGAGAAATTTTCAAGCGGTTGAACCGGACGCCCGCGACTAATCAAGAAACGCTGTCAACGGACTCGTCGGGCTGGCGGTTTCGTTTTGCATGCCGAGCCCGGCTTCATAGGCGGCGCGTCCGGCTTCAACGGCCATCTTGAACGCGACGGCCATTTTGTTCGGTTCGTTCGCAACGGCGATCGCCGTGTTGATCAAAACCGCGTCCGCGCCCATCTCCATCGCCTCCGCCGCGTGACTCGGCGCGCCCAGTCCGGCATCCACGACCACCGGCACGGTCGCCTGCTCGATGATGATGCGGATTTGGTCGCGCGTCTGTATGCCACGATTCGAACCGATGGGCGAGCCGAGCGGCATCACCGTCGCGCAGCCGGCATCCTGCAACCGCTTCGCCAAAACCGGATCGGCGTTGATGTAAGGCAAAACCGTGAAACCTTCCTTCACCAAAATTTCCGCCGCGCGAAACGTTTCAATCGGGTCCGGCAGCAGATAGCGCGGGTCGGGATGGATTTCAAGTTTCACCCATTTAGGCAGACCGGCGGCGGCTGCGAGGCGCGCGAGGCGGACGGCTTCCTCGGCGTTCATCGCGCCGCTCGTGTTGGGCAGCAAAAGGAATTTTTTCGGGTCGATGAATTCCAGGATGTTCGCGAACGGGTCATTTTTGCCGGACAGATCGGCGCGGCGCAGAGCGACTGTCACCATTTCCGCGCCGCTCGCTTCAAGCGCGTCGCGCATGGCTTCGGACGACGAGAATTTTCCCGTGCCCATGATGAGCCGCGAACGGAAAATTCTTCCCGCGATGACCAATGGCTGGTTCGACATCGCAAACAATTTAAGAAAATGCGCCGGTTTGTCGAGATGCGATGCAATCAGGGCGAGACGGTGACATTGTCGAAGAGCGTCGAGTTCAACTCCGAATTATTGTGCGCGGAAAGCGCAAGGCCGACGTAAATCTTTTTCTCCATCGGAACCGTCACGCTGTCCACGCGCTGCCAGTCGTTGCCGTCCGCCGAAACAAATCCGGTGAAGGTGTCGCCTGCGCGAACCAGTTTCACCCAGTGCGGAACGGTCGTGGACAAGACGTCGGTGTTGCCGCTGGAGGCATCCGGCTTTGTGCGCCGTTGAAAAGTGGAGAGGCCGCCTGCGGTGACAGCTTCGAACGTGTATTTGGAGCCGGGCGAAAATTTTTCGCGGAACATCACGCCCGCTTTCGCCCACGGATCCGTGTATTGCATCGAGACGATGTGCGCGACGATCTGCCCGTCGCCGGTCAACGGCATGCAGGCGAAATGAAAACTGTCGGCGTTTTCCCAGATGTCGCTGCCGGAGGCGATGAGGTTGAAGCAGCCGTTCAGAAAACTCGCGTCGCCAGGAAAACCGACCTTGCCGATGTCGGCGTGCGACCAGTTGGCCGGAAGGGACGCGGCGGTGAAGTTCAGCGAGTTGATCCACGCAGCGACGACGGCGACGGCTTTGGTGTCCACGACGTTTTTTGCGAGCGGCGGCATCTGATCATTGCCGGTGATGCCGATGCGATGGAAGAGGACGGATTTGGCGGTGTCGCCGGGCACGACGATTTTCGCTCCGGGAATGCCGAGCGGATTTTCCACCGGGCCGTTGACGAAGCCCTGTTTGGCGAACGGCGTGTCGAACCGCGCGTCGAAAAACGCCCCGGCGCCGCCGGGACGATGGCATTGCGCGCAGTTCGCGTCGAAGTAGGAACGGACGCGAAGGTTCAACGGCGCGGCGGTGTCCGTGATGGGCACGAGTTTTTCGAAGCGCGGAATCTGCTTTTCGTCGAGCGCGGTGTCGAACAGCCCGATGTGGTTCCAGGCGCGAAGCTGGTTGTCGGTCACGCCGTTTGGATATTTGAAATCGCCGTTGAGCTGGCGCGTCTTGACGCCGAGCACGCCGCCGGAAGCCGGAGTGTGGCAGGTCAGGCAATCCTGCCGCCCGGGATAAAACCATTTTTGGACGCGGACGCCGGTGGAAGTCTTGATCTGGATTTCCTCATTCGTCCCAGCCGTCACCAAATCGGCGTCGGAATCGTCCGCGCGCCATTTGTAACTCGCGCCGTAGACCGCGCCGTTGGTGTCGCACACGAGCAGCCGTGTCTCCAGCCGGTGCAGGATTTTCGGGTCCGTGTCGTTCACGGGCAGTAAAAAGTTTTTCACGAAGACGGTTCCGGCGGGGAATTTCCATTCGCCGGTCGCGGCAAAGTTGATTTTCGAATCATCGGGCAGCGCCATCCAGCGCGATTTCACCGCGCCGTCCGACCAGAGCGGCGAGTTGACGGAGTAGGGGATTAGAAAATTCTGCGGCTGCAACTTTTCCAGATCCGCGAACGCGCCGGTCTGCGAAAGCAGTCTGGGCATCGGGTGGCTCGGCGGCGGCGGGCCACCGCGCGCGAGTTTGTAGATGCGCCCGCCGATGCTGCTCATCTGGCAAAAATAAATCTCGCCGTCCGCGTCCGTGCCGAATGACGAAAGGCCGGTATAATCGGAGCCGGAATTCGGGCCGTCGCCCTTGGGCATGACGCAGAGGAGATTTTTTTGCACGGGCGTGGTCGTCTCGTCCATCGCCCAGATCGTGCGGCAGACGTTGTCCCCGAAAATATATTTTCCGCCGAGGTCGGCGGCGAATTCCCTGCCGCGATAAACGTAGCCGCCGATGACCGCGCGGCCGTCGGTGTGCGGATAGTCCAGAACCGGCGCGCGGCTGATGCCGATATAGGGCGACTTCATTTCCCCCAGCGTTCCTTCGCAATACGGCCATTGGAAATTCAGGCCGGATTCAACCGGTTCAATTACATCCACCTCTTCGCGTGCGCTTTCACCGACATCGCCGATGAAAATTCTTCCGGTCGCCGGATCACAAGTCATCCGGTGCGGACTGCGCAGGCCGAGGCAGAAAAATTCCTCGAGCACATTCGACTGGCCGACGAACGGGTTGTCGTTCGGAATGAAATAATTCGCCGTCACGCCGTTGAGCGGCTGGCGCGGGATTAGATGGCTGACATTTCCGCCGCGACAATCCACGTCAATCCGCAACACGCCGGAGAACAAACTCTTGTTGATGATCTGGTCGTTGTCTCCGACGGAATTGTCGCCGACGGTCAGGTAAAGAAAGCCGTTTGCCGGATGAAAAAACATTCCGCCGCCGTGATGCCAGACGGTTTGATCGGTTTGGTCGATGAACACGACTTCCGAGTCGGGGATCGCGACTCCGTTTTCATCGAGCGTGAAGCGAGAGAGCCGGTCGTGATATGTGTTAGGCAAAGTCGGGTTCGGTCGTGTGAACGGGTCGCCGACGACGGTGCCGGGCTTGACCCATGTGTAATAAACGAAAACAAAATGGTTCGTCGCGAAACCGGGATGAAACGCGACGCCGAGCAAACCGGAGTCGTCCCAGCCCTGACATTGATTGTGAATGTCGAGCACGAGTTTTTTTTGCGCAACGCCCGGAGAATTTTCAAAAGTCCAGACGCGTCCTTCGCGTTCCCACAGACAAAGCAGGTTTGAACCCGGAACAGATGCGAGTCCGACCGAGTTTGTGAAGACCAGATTTGTGAACGCGACGACCGCCGACCAGTTTCCTGAAATGCCCGGCGCGGTTTCGGGCATCGCGCCATTCAAGAACGGCGCGACTTCCGGTCGCGAATCGAGGCCGTAAGGTTTTGCGTTCGCGGAAACAGTCAAGAGAAGCAGCGACGCGAAGGCGAAAAGAGATTTTAAATCCATCTGTTTGTTGAAAAGTGTTTCTTTCACGGCGAAAAACCTGCACAAGATTCTCCGGCTTGCGCGCGCCGTCAAACTTTTTGGTGCGAATTGTCGTGCAAAGGATTTTCATGAGACTGCAGGAACATTTCGGCTAATCGGTTTCATAAACCGGATAACGTGAAATTTTTCACAAACTTTCTTGCAGGCGGGGCGAACAATCATTAAACATCTTCGCCTGTGTTGCGGAGCGATGGACAATTTTTGACTAACTGACGGTTTATTCGAGATGCCAGCGATTTTTCCGAAGTGGACAAACTGGTTGCCTCTGGTGCTTGGCATCGGCGCGGCGCTGACCGGTGGTGCCGTGACTGCTGGCGTGACTTATTACTTCACGCCCAAGTACACGCGCGTCGGCTACGAGCCGGTGCAGCCGGTTCCATTTTCGCACAAAGTCCACGCGGGACAACTCGGACTCGACTGCCGTTACTGCCACAGCGGCGTGGAAAAATCATGGGTTGCAAACATTCCGGCGGCTTCGACTTGCATGAATTGCCACAGCACGGTTTTGAAGGACGACCCGCGCCTGCAAATCGTCCGCGACAGTGCGACGAACAACACGCCGATCCCGTGGGTACAGGTCCACATCACGCCCGATTACGTTTATTTTAACCACTCCGTCCACGTCGCGCGTGGTATCAGTTGCGTGGAATGTCACGGGCGCATTGACCAGATGGACGAGGTTTATCACGCGAAGCCGTTCAGCATGAGTTTCTGTCTTGATTGCCATCGCGACCCGGCGGCGCACATCCGTCCGACCGACAAAGTCACCGACTTGAGTTGGAAGTGGAGCACGAACGCCGTTGAAGCCGAAAAATTACAAGAAGTGAACGGCGCAAAATTCGTTCATGATTGGAAAGTCGAATCGCTCCAAAGCTGCTCGGCCTGTCACAGATGATGAATTCAAACCCAACAACTCCCGCAACCGGCCGCCGTTACTGGCGCAGCCTGGACGAACTGGCCGACACGCAGGAGTTCAAGGACTGGCTGCACCGCGAATTTCCGAAAGGTGCGAGCGAATTCACCGACGACGTTTCGCGACGGTATTTTCTGAAAATCATGTCTGCGTCGTTCGCGTTCGCGGGCCTGGCGATGGCGGGCGCGGGCTGCCGGCGACCGGAGGAAAAACTCGAACCGTTCGGCAAGCAGCCGGATGATTACGTCTACGGCAAGTCAGAATATTTTGCGACTGCGATGCCGACGCGCAACGGCGCGATTCCGCTCGTCGTCAAATCCTACGAAGGCCGGCCGATAAAGATCGAAGGCAATTCACTTTATCCCGGCAGCAACGGCGGCACGGATCATTACGCCCAGGCTTCGATTTTGGATCTTTACGATCCCGACCGCGCGCGCCATTTCAAGCACGACGGCAAAATCGTTTCGCGCGACGAAGCGTTGAAATCCCTCGACGACTTGTCCGCAAAATTTTCTGCGAACCACGGCGAAGGTCTGGCGTTTCTCGCCGAAAGCAGCACGTCGCCGTCGCGCGCGCGATTGCAAAAAATCATCGCGCAGAAATTTCCGAAGTCGCAGTGGTTCACTTACGACGCGATTGATTCCGGCATCCATCAACGCGCGGCGACGCAGGCGTTCGGCCAATCGGTCAAACCGGTTTTCAATTTCGACAAAGCGAAAGTCATCCTGTCGCTTGACTGCGATTTTCTCGGCGGCGAGGATGACGCGCACAATCACATCCGCAAATTTGCCGCCAGCCGCAAAGCAGGCGACGGCATGAGCCGGCTTTACGCGATTGAATCTTTATTCACGCTCACCGGCGCGAATGCGGATCATCGGATGCGAACAAGTGCAAGCAAGGTGGCCTACGTCGCGGAGATGATTTCAGCTTGGGCTGCTGCTATACAATATGCTGTTCCGGGGATCTTTCCCGATTTTGAATCCCAGTGGGCATTTAACTGCGCCAACGATTTGCGCAAATTTGGAAAAGATTCACTCGTTGTTGCTGGCCAGCGGCAACCGATTGAAGTTCACTTGCTCGCGCACGCAATGAATGTTGCGCTCGGCGCAATTGGCAACACAGTCACTTTGATTCCGGCGACAGAAAATTCTTCCGATGATTTGAGAAATCTTAACAATTCTATCTCGCCGCAGCACCCTTTGACTCCTGCACTTCTCGCTGATTTGAGAAATCTTAATTCCAGTGCGATTGACACGCTAGTCATCCTTGGCGGCAATCTGGCTTACAACTTTAATTCTTGGTTGCCTTTGGACGCATTAAAAATAGTAACAAAAGGCGTTCTAACAACAATTGTTCGGCTTGGCTATTACGAAGATGAAACTTCGGAAAAATCCGACTGGAATTTTCCGGCGGCGCATTATCTCGAATCTTGGGGTGATGCGATAACTAGCGATGGAACGCTCGTTCCAATTCAGCCATTGATTCAACCGCTGTTCGGCGGATTGAACGAACTGGAATTTCTCGCGCGAATCGCCGGCGAGTCGGAAACGAATTCGCACGAAATTGTTCGCGAGACATTCGGCCAAATTCTTGCTGCGAGTGAGGGAAATTTGGATATGCCGCAGTATAATCGCGAAAATGTTTGGCGGGAATTTTTGTTCAATGGTTTTCTTATGAGTTCTGCGCCGAAACCGGCGATTTTGCCAAGCGATCAGTTGATGACCATTCCGAAACTGGCGAATGTTTCAGCGACATCCGCCCAAAATCTTGAAGTCATTTTCTACCGCGATTCAAAAGTGGACGACGGGCGTTACGCGAACAACGGCTGGATGCAGGAGTTGCCCGATCCGGTCACGAAAATCACCTGGGACAACGCCGTTCTCGTCAGCCGCAAGACGGCGCGCGAACTTGGCGTGGCGAACGGCGACGTTGTTGAGATTTCATTGAACGGCAAAAAAGTTTCCGGCCCGATCTGGACGCAGCCGGGCATGGCGGATTATTCGCTCGGCCTCGCGCTCGGTTACGGACGCGAGCGGGCAGGGCGCGTCGGCACGGGCGTCGGCTTCAACGCGTATAAGATTTTCAGCGGAAAATATATCGAGACCGGCGCGACAGTTCGCAAAACCGGCGAGACTCATGTGATTGCGACGACGCAATCGCATTGGTCAATGGAAGGCCGTCCGGCGGTGCGCGAAGCGAACCTTGAGGAATTTCTCAAAGAGCCGAAATTTGCGGAAGAGAATTTTCATGGTGCGGAACCGCCCATCGTTCAATCGCTTTATCCGAATCCGCTCGACGAAGCGAAGAAAACCGCGCTGCATCAATGGGGCATGGTCGTGGATTTGAACGCGTGCGTCGGTTGCAGCACATGCGTGGTCGCGTGCCAGAGCGAGAACAATATTCCGATTGTCGGCAAGGATCAGGTGAATCGCGGCCGCGAAATGCACTGGATGCGCATTGACCGTTATTACACGGCGGATCCGAAAACGGAAAAATTTCCAGCGTCATTTGTCAAAGACGACGACCAGCAATTTTCCGAATGGATTGATGACGTGCAGGCGGTGAACCAGCCGGTGATGTGCCAGATGTGTGAAGCCGCGCCGTGCGAAAACGTCTGCCCGGTCAACGCGACTGTTCACGATCAGGAAGGCTTGAACGTGATGGCTTACAACCGTTGCATCGGCACGCGCTATTGCTCGAACAATTGTCCTTACAAAGTCCGGCATTTTAATTTCCTCGATTATAACAAACGCCCGTTGAGCGAATTGAAAGGGCCGTTTTATTCGACGCCGCTTTTGCACAAGACGGACGGCGAACTGGATTTGTTCCGCTGGTGGAAAGACCGCGACGCGGGAATGCGCCCGGACGACGAATGGGATTTGATCAAGATGTCGAAAAATCCCGACGTGACGGTGCGGATGCGCGGCGTCATGGAAAAATGCACTTATTGCACGCAGCGTATCGAGCAGGCGAAAATTTCTCAGAAAGTGAAAGCCGGCGCGAGCGGCGACGTGCGATTGAAAGAATCAGAAGGAACAATTCCGAAAACCGCGTGCCAGCAGGCGTGTCCGGCGCAGGCGATCATGTTCGGCGACGTGAGCGACCCGGACAGCACGGTTTCAAGATTGAAAACGCTGCCGCAAAATTATCTGTTGCTCGGCGATTTGCTGACGAAGCCGCGCACGAGTTATCTCGCGCGCATTCGCAATCCGAATCCGAAAATGCCGGATTATCACGCGCCGTTCAGCACGGAAGAATATGAAACGCGCAACGGCGTAGAGAAAGGAAACAGCTAATGGCTGAAGTTCTGGACAATTTGAAAACGCTCGCGCCGCCGGCGGAATTGAAACGTTCGCAGAACGTCATCAATAATCGCGGTCTCGGCTATTTGACGGACAAGCTTACGGCGTTCAACGAAGGCAAAACACCGCGCTGGTGGTGGATTTTATTTTTTCCATCGGTATTTGGTGCGGCGGTCATTTTGCCTTCGATGTTGATTTACCAGATTTCAACCGGCGTCGGCGTCTGGGGCAACAATCATCCGGTCATGTGGGGCTGGGACATCATCAACTTCGTCTGGTGGGTTGGTGTCGCGCACGCGGGTACGCTGATTTCGGCGATGCTTTTCCTGACGCGACAACACTGGCGCACGGCGATTGGCCGCGCGGCGGAGGCGATGACGGTTTTCGCCGTCATGATGGCCGGACTTTATCCGGGCATTCACGTCGGGCGCGCGTGGTTCGACTGGTTCATGTTTCCGGTTCCGACTTCAAACGGCCTGTGGCCGCAATTTCGTTCGCCGCTGATGTGGGACGTTTTTGCCGTGAACACTTACCTCATGGTTTCGACGCTGTTCTGGTATATGGGATTGATTCCCGACCTCGCGTTGCTGCGCGACCGCTCGAAAACGCGCGTGCGGAAATTTCTTTACGGCCTGTTCGCGCTCGGCTGGACCGGCTCGGCGCGGCACTGGCATAATTACGAAAAAGCCTACACGGTCTTGTCCGGCCTGGCGACGTTGCTCGTGTTCACCGTGAGTTCCATCGTCGGCATGGACTTCGCCACGTCGCAACTCGCCGGCTGGCACGCGACGATTTTCCCGCTCTACTTCGTCGTCGGCGCGGTTTATTGCGGCTTCGGCATGGTTTTGGTTTTGCTCATTCCGCTCCGCAAGCTTTGCCATCTCGAAGACATCATCACGATGCGGCACATGGATCGCATCTGCAAAATGACTTTGTTGAGCAGCCTCGCCATCACTTACATTTATTTGATGGAATATTTCATCGCGTGGTATAGCGGCGACCCGTATGAACGCTGGGTCTTCAGCCATCGGCTGTTCGGCACGACTTACTGGTATGGCGGCTGGATCATGCTCGGAATCAATTTTCTCATGGCGCAATTGCTTTGGTTCAAGCGCATCCGGCAGAATTTGAAAATCGTTTTCATTCTCGCCATCCTCATCAACATCGGCATGTGGTTCGAGCGGTTCACCATCATCGTCGGCTCGTTGTATCAGGATTTTCTGCCGGCGAACTGGGGTTTCTACAAACAGACATGGGTGGACATCGGCACGTTCCTTGGCACGCTCGGCGTGTTTTTCACGATGTATCTGCTGTTCATCCGGTTTTTGCCGATGATCGCGGTTTCCGAGGTCAAAGCCATCACGCCGCAAGCCGATCCGCATCATCCGCTCGGTGGCGCGAAAGGAGGCAAGTCGTGAGCAAAAAAAATTACGGCCTCATTGCTGAATTTGATTCGCCTGCGGCAGTTTTGCGTGCGGCGGAAAAAGTTCGCGACGCCGGCTATCGTCGCTGGGACGTTTTTTCACCGTTCCCGGTTCATGGTCTCGACAAAGTCATGGGACTCGGCAACTCGCTCGTCGGCTGGTTCTCGCTCGTGTTCGGCGGCGGCGCGTTTGTCGGAACGATGGTTCTCATCTGGTTCACGAATGCATTTGATTATCCGCTCATCGTTGGCGGCAAACCGATGTTCAGTGTGCCGATGTCTTTCGTGCCATCTTACATTTTACTCGTGCTCGCCGCTGCCATCGGTGCGTTCGTCGGCATGATTGCGTTGAACCAGTTGCCGCGCCATCATCATCCGCTGTTCGGCAAAAAACGGTTTGAACTCGTTTCGCGCGACAAATTTTTCCTCGCCGTCGGCGCGACCGACCCGAAATTTTCCGAAACCGAAACCCGCAAACTGCTCGAAGAAATCGGCGGCGCGCACATCGAACTCGTGGAGGACGACGAATGACGCGACATCTCGGCATTCTGATTTCCTTTGCGTTGATCGGCGCGGCGCTCGGCGCGGCGATTATCGGCATCGCCGGTTTTCGCGGCGGTTTGTCGCGCAAACCGCCCATCGAAGTTTTTTCGGACATGGACCGCCAGTTGAAATTGCGTCCGCAAAAGCCGAACGACTTTTTTGCGAACGGCGTCAGCTCGCAATTGCCGCCGCCCGGCACGATTGCCCGCAGCGAACCGATCCAAACGACGGACGGCGCGGTTTACTCTTTTGAAAATTCACCCGTCAACAACGGCAAAATTTCCGGCACGACGAATTTCATCGAAAATAATCCGCTGCCTGTGAACGAAGCTTTGCTCGCGCGCGGACACGAACGTTTCGACATTTATTGCGCGCCGTGCCACGGAAAACTAGGCGACGGCAACGGCATCACCAAAAAAATTGGCGACATGCCGGCGGTCGCAAATCTGCACGACAAACGGATCGTGGAAATGGCCGACGGCGAAATTTTCAACACAATCACTTTTGGCAAAAGCACGATGGGCGCTTACGGCCCGATTGTTGCAGCGCAAGACCGCTGGGCGATTGTCGCCTATTTGCGCGTGCTGCAATTGAGCTGGCTCGGTTCGACCAACGACTTGACACCCGACCAACAAGCCGCGCTGAAATAAAATGAGTTCGCAAAATAAAATTGAATTGCCGCCGCCGCTGGATTTGTCCGGCTGGAAAATTGCGCCCGTCGTTTTGATGGTCATCGGCGGAATTTTATCCGTCATCGGCGCATTCGTGAATTTGAAGGAATTCAGTTATTCATGGCTGCTGTCGTTCATGCTTTTCCTGACGCTGGCGCTCGGCGGATTGCTTTTCGTTTTTATCCATCATTTGAGCAACGCCGGCTGGTCGGTGGCCACGCGCCGTGTCTGCGAACACATCGGCTCGCTGCTGTTTCCGTGGCTGGCGATTTTGTTTTTGCCCGTCGGAATTTTTGCGAAACAGATTTATCCGTGGATGTCGCTCGATCCGTCGAATCATCTGGTCGCGGTCAAATGGCCGGTGTTCACGACGCCGGGATTTTGGATCACGTCGGCAATTTTCTTCGGCATCTGGTGGCTGATGACCGCGCGCATCAATTACTGGTCGCTGCGGCAGGACGTGACCGGCGATCCGCTTTGTACTTACAAAATGCGCTTTCATTCCGGCTGGGGCGTCGTCGTGCTCGCGCTGACGATGGTTTTCGCGCCCGTGCTTTGGATGCAAGCCATCCAATTCCAGTGGTATTCGGCGATTTACGGCGTCTATTATTTTGCCAACTGCGCGTGGCTTGTGCTCGCGACGCTTTACATTTTGATGATGATTTTGCAGCGCCAGCGCATCCTCGACCGCGTGTTGCACGACAACCAGTTTTATTTTATCGGTGTGCTGCTGCTCGCGTTCACGCTGTTTCAGGCGTATTCCGAGTTCGCGCAATACTTCGTCGTCTGGAACGCGAACATGCCCGGTGAAACCTTCTGGTATCTCATCCGCGAACACGGCTCGTGGTTTGGCGTCAGCATGATTCTGATTTTCGGACATTTCGTGCTGCCGTTTTTTATCCTGTTGCCCGTGAAAGTGAAAATGAATTTCAAAATCATGCTGCCCGTTTGTGTGTGGGCGTGGGCGATGACTTTTCTGGATTTAAGCTTCAACATTTTGCCCGCGATCCATCAAAACGGCTATCCATTCAAATGGATTTGGCTGCAACTCGGCTGCTTCCTTTTTATGGCCGGATTTTTGGCGCGCGTGTTTCTGAAAAAACTCCTGAGTCATCCGCCGTATCCGCAGCGCGACCCGCGCGTGCTCGAGGCGATGGGACTCGTTCATGACGAACCAGAGGAATTTCCCGACACACTTCCGGCCAATGAATAACGAAATCAAAAACGTTAATCACGCGTCCGGCGCGGCCATCGGCTTCATCGCCGCGAGCCTGATTTTCATCGCGCTTGTGGTCGTCGTGAAATTTTCGTTGAGAGTTCCGGCCATTGACGCCGACCGCAACGCGACGATTTCACAGGCGCTTTACCAAATTCGCACAAACGAAGTCGCGTCGCTCAACAACGTCGGCTGGATTGACCAGCAACGCGGTATCGTGCGGTTGCCGATCAAAACCGCGCTACAAAAGGCGGAACAAGCGTGGCAAAATCCCTCCTCCGCCCGCGCCGATTTGATCGCGCGCGAAGAAAAAGCCAGCGCGCCCGCGCCAAAAGTCGCGCCGAAACCGAGCCAATTTGAATGAACGAAATTTCACAGCAAAAAATTGACGCGTCGTGCCGCGTGCCGCTGCTCGCGCTGTTCGGCGGCGCGGCTTTGTGGCTTATTGTCGGTTTGGTTTTGGCGATTGTAGCGTCGCTCACTTTTCACATGCCGGAAAAATTTGCAAATTGTCCGCTGCTGACTTACGGTCGCGTCCAGCCCGCCGCGAACGACGCGATTCTTTACGGCTTTGCGATCCCCGCCGCGCTCGGCGTGATGCTCTGGATTTTTGCGCGCTTGAGCCAAGGCGAACTCGTTCTGCCAATCGTTCCGATTGTCGCGGCGAACATCTGGCATCTCGGCGTACTCGTCGGACTTGTCGCCATTTTGATCGGCGACAGCATCGGATCTCAATGGCTCGAATTTCCTCGCGGCAGTTCGGTTCTGTTGTTTGCCGCATTTTTGCTCATCGCCATTTCCGCCGTCGCTACATTTGGCGCGCGGCGCGAACGTGAACTTTATCCATCACATTGGTTTTTGCTGGCGGCTTTGTTTTGGTTTCCGTGGATTTATTCGACGGCAAATCTTTTTCTCGCCTCATCCCATCCGGTTCGCGGCGTCGCGCAAGCCGTCATCGGCTGGTGGTTCGCGAACAATCTGATTTTCGTCTGGCTCGCGCTCGTCGGAATCGGCACGGCATTTTATTTTCTGCCAAAACTTGCCGGAAAATCTCTGCACAGCCATTACCTCGCGTTGTTCGCATTCTGGACTTTGATTTTGTTCGGAACGTGGTGCGGCATTCCGCAAGGCGCGCCCGTGCCCGCGTGGCTGCCGGGGTTGAGTTCGGTCGCGTCCGCGCTGACAATCATCCCGCTCATCGCCATCGCCGTCATCTTTGTCAAAACCGTTTGCGGCGCTAACACCGATTGCAAAGGTGGGCCGTTTTGTTACATCAAATTTGGAACGGTCACTTTTTTACTTTCGTCGTTGATGCTTATTTCGCTCGGCTGTCCACACTTTAGCAAAATTGTAGAATTCACCTGGTTCGTCCCGGCGCAGACGCAACTGCAAATCTTCGGTTTCTTCGCAATCGTCATTTGCGGCGCGATTTACGAACTGCTGCCGCGCGTGATGGGCTTCGGATTGCCGTTTCCAAAATTTGTCAGGGTTCAACATTGGCTATTCATGCTCGGAATCATTCTTCTGGTCGTGTCGCTGGCCGTCGGAGGAATTGAACAGGGATTGAAAAATTACAGCCTCGAATCGTCGCTGCCATTTCTGCGTGTCAGCACGACAGGCTTGTTGTTCCTACTGCTCGGCAGTTTTCTGTTCGCCGCGAATATTTTTGCCATGACCTTCAAGTGGAAACTCGCGCTGATTAAATCGGTGATCGCCGCCGTCAAAGCGCCGATGGAAACCTCGGAGGTGAAATCGTGAAAAACGGCTTTGGAGTTTTCATAGCGGCCTTCATCGCGCTTGGCGCTTCGTGGTGCGGTTTTGTGCTCGCGCCTGCGGTGCAACTGAGCACGGCGAAACAGACGACCGTGCTTAATTCCTCCGACCTTTATCCGATTCAACGGACCGGCGATGCGACTCTTGGTTTGCAAGTTTATCGCGCGAACGGCTGTGCGGCTTGTCACACGGAACAAATTCAGCAAGACGGCGTTGTTTGCGATGTGATTTTGACAGGCGCGGGAAAAAATCCATCGGCGGTCTCAAATTTAATTTCCACTTTGAAATTGACCGGACTGACGAAGGAACAAGCTGACGGCGATTCCGACAAGATCACGGCTGCCGGCGGCAAAGTTGAAATTCACATTGTCGCAACCGGCGCGGACATCGCGCGCGGTTGGGGTGTTCGACGCAGCGTCGCGGCGGATTATCTTTACGACTCGCCCGTCCAGCTTGGCGGCATTCGCGTCGGGCCGGACTTGGCAGATGTCGGCACGCGTTTGAGTAATGCAAACTGGCAGTTGCTCCATCTTTACGCACCGCGAAGCGTCGTGAAAAATTCCGCGATGCCGCCGTTCCATTTTCTTTTTGAATCAAAAAAAATCGGCGACGTGCCTTCACCGGACGCTTTGCAATTGCCGAAAGTATTTGCGCCGCCCGCCGGTTACGAAGTAGTTCCTACAGACGACGCAAAAAATCTCGCGGCGTATCTGTTGAGCCTGCGTCAAGACGTGCCGCTGTATGAAGCGCCGTTCACGCCGCTGCAAGTCTCGACGAACGCCCCGGCCAAATAAAAAATGAGCGACGAAATAAAATCTTGTTCCCCCACGCCCGACGCCGAACCGACGGCGACGCGCTCGACCGTGCCGATGTGGATTTTTTCGCTGACGCTTGTGTTGATTTTTCTCGGCGCGGTTTATTTTGACCATCACGGCGGCTGGTTCGACGCGAAAGTTTACGGGCCTTATTCATCGGCGGAGGAATTGGATTCGTATCAGCCGAAATCCGGCGCGGCGGCATTGCTCGCGCAAGGCAGGAAAACTTACGAGACCGTTTGCGGTATATGTCACGGAACGGATGGATTGGGAAAGCCTGGTCAATTTCCTCCGCTGGCCGGTTCGGAATGGGTCAATGAAAAAGATTTTAAGCGGCTTGCACAGATTCCGCTGGATGGACTCAATGGGACGGTTCATGTCAAAGGACAGGAATGGAACGCCTCGATGGCGGCGATGGGTGCGGCTTTGTCGGATGCCGACCTTGCCGCCGTCCTGACTTACATTCGCAGTTCATGGGGAAACAACGTCAGCGCAGTCACTGCCGACGACTTGAAGGCCGTTCGCGCCGGTGTAGCCGGCAAACCGGCGATCAATGGCGAGCAGCAATTGAAAACAATTCCTGAATAAGTTATTTCCGTCGCGATTCGATTTCTGAAATCGCCCAGAGTGCGTGGTCGGCGATTAAAGGCTCGGAATCTCTCTCGGATTTTTCCAAAGCGGGCAACGCGGATTCATCGCCGACATTTCCCAGCGCGACACAGACATTTCTCAAAAATCCACGACGTTTTGTTCGCAAAATCGGCGAACCGGCGAACCGTGATTTGAATTGTTTTTCATCGAGTGAAAGCAGCTCAATCAAATCCGGTGAATTCAAATCCGCTCGTGCGTGTTGTTTCATCAGTTTTCCTTCATGTGCGAAACGATTCCACGGACAAACGGCGAGGCAATCATCGCAGCCGTAAATGCGATTACCGATGGCCTTGCGAAACTCGATTGGGATCGAGCCTTTAAGTTCAATCGTCAAATAAGAAATGCATTTGCGCGCGTCGAGTTGAAACGGCGCGGTGATAGCTTCGGTTGGACAGGCCGAAATGCAGCGTGAACATTTGCCGCAATGATTTTTTTCCGGCGGGTCGGGTTCGAGTTCCAGTGTCGTTAAAATCTCCGCGAGAAAAATCCAGTTGCCAAGTTTGCGGCTGATTAGGTTTGTGTGTTTGCCGACAAAACCGATGCCCCCGCGTTGAGCTAAATCGCGCTCCAGCAGCGGCCCGGTGTCCACATACCAAAGGGAGCGTGAATTTGCGCCGCCGAGCTCGTCAACAAACCGCGCCAGCAATCTTAATTTAGCGCCAAGTATTTCGTGATAATCGTCGAATTGCGCATACCGGGCGACAATGCCGGATTTTTGATTTTTGATTTTTGATTTTGAGTTGAGATTTTCGTAACTCGCCGCCAGAACGATGACGCTCTTTGCATTTGTCAGAACATTCTGCGGTTCGACCCGCTTTTCGGAATTCCGCTCGAGCCAGTCCATTTCGCCGTGATTTTTTTTCGCGAGCCAGTTTTGAAATCGTTTTGCGCTTGCGGGCGCGCTGGCGGAAGTGAAGCGGCAGTCGTCGAAGCCCAGTGCGAGCGCGCGCTGGCGGATTTTTTCTTTCATCAGCGGCTGGACGTTGCAAGACGAAATTGATGGACGACTTGTTGCGCGACTTCGCGGACGGAACGGATGTCCGTGTTGAGCAGCACATCGGCCTGCTTGTAAAACGGTTCGCGCGCGGCGAGCAGTTCGCGGATTTTTTTCTGCGGATCGGCATCGTGGAGCAGGGGACGGTGCGTCTGGTTTTTGACACGTTCCCAGATTTTTTCCGGTGAAGACCAAAGGCAGACGACCAGCGCATGCTTCTTGAGGCTTGCGAGATTTTTCGGATTCGTCGGCGAGCCGCCGCCGGTGGCAATGACTGTTTTTGTGCGATTCACAAATTCGGCAACAATTTTTTCTTCAAGCGTGCGAAAGGCCGGTTCACCATCCGTCTTGAAAATATCGTTGATGGTGCGTCCTGTGGCCGTCTGAATCATATCGTCCGTGTCCACATAATCGAAACGCAGTTGTTCCGCGACGAGCCGTCCGACGGAAGTCTTGCCGGTGCCCATGAAACCGATGAGCGCGAGATTAACGATGCGGCGGTCGCTTTGCACGCCAACGGATTAACCGAAATCTGATTTCAGCGCACGCTTCAAATTATTCCTTCGCTCGACAATCCGCCGTCTATGGCTAGATTTTCCACGTGAAGCTGCCGCCTCTCATCCTTGCTTCCGCGTCGCCGCGCCGCGCGGAACTGTTGCGGCAATTGCAGCCGAATTTTGAAATCCTGCCGAGTGATGCAGGGGAAATTTTCGACGAGCAACTGTCGCCGCTCGAACTTTGCCAGCTCAACGCGCACCGCAAAACACGCGCTGTGGCTAAAAAATTTCCCGACGCGCTCGCGCTCGGCGCGGACACGCTGGTTTTTTTGGAGCGAGAAATTTTCGGCAAACCGCGCGACTTTGCGGACGCGAGACGCATGTTGGCGAAACTTCAAGGCCGGACGCACCAGGTCGTCACCGGCGTTTGCCTGATGCATTTGCGGGCGCATCGTGAACGCATTTTTGCCGTCAGCACGGACGTGAAGTTTCGTCCGCTCACGGCCGGACAAATCAGCGACTATCTTTCAAAAATGAATCCACTGGACAAGGCGGGCGCTTACGCGATTCAGGAACACGGTGACAAGATTGTCGCGGAGATTTCTGGCTCTTACAGCAACGTCGTCGGCCTGCCGCTCGAACAATTGCGCGTGGTATTAAGTGAGTGGAAGACTTAACTCCTGCCACAAGTGCGCGCTCATCAATTGACCTTTGGCGAAGCAATCGAGGTTGAATTTTTCGTTGGGCGAATGGGCGTTGTCGTCCGGCAAACCCAAGCCGAGCAGCAAAGAATCCGAACCGAGAATTTTTTTGAAATCGTTCACAATCGGAATCGAGCCGCCCTCGCGCATCAAAACCGGTTTGCAGCCAAAAGCTTTTTCCAAAGCGTGCAACGCCGCCTGCGCCTGCTTGCTCGTCGGTGAAACGAGATACGCTTCCGCGCCGTGACCGGCTTCGATTTCCAATCGCACCGTCGGCGGACAGATTTTTTTGAGATAATCGCAGACGAGTTTGCGGATGTGCGATGGCCTTTGGTTTGGCACGAGGCGGCAAGTGATTTTTGTGCTCGCCCACGCGGGCACGATGGTTTTGTTGCCATTGCCCTGATAGCCGCTCGTCAGGCCGTTGATTTCAAACGTCGGACGCGCGCTGCGTTGTTCGGTTGGCGTGAAACCCCGTTCGCCGAACAGTTTTTTTACGCCGAGCAGTTTTTGCAGTTGAGCATCCTTGATTGGTAGGCGCGCAAATTGTTTCCGTTCGTAAGCTGAAAGCGGCGCGACGTCGTCATAAAAATGCGGAATGGAAACTTTTCCCTTTGCATCGCGAAGTTTCGCGAGTAATTGTGCGAGAGCCATCGCGGGATTTTCCACCGCGCCGCCAAAAACGCCGGAGTGCAGGTCGCGTGACGGCCCGTGCAATTTGATTTCGAATGCGATGATGCCGCGCAGCGCGTAGGTGAGCGCGGGATGTTTCGGACTGGGCATTCCCGTGTCCGAGACGACGACGGCATCGCATTTCAGTTCCGCGCGATGCGATTTGAGAAATTTTGCAAGGTTCTCGCTGCCGACCTCTTCTTCGCCTTCGATGACGAAAGTCAAATCGCAGGGCAGGGGAGTTCCGGTTTTCAAATAAGCCTCGACCGCTTTCAAATGCGCGAAGTTCTGTCCTTTGTTGTCGGTTGAGCCGCGCGCAAAAATCGAACGGCCTTGAATGCGCGGCTCGAACGGCGGCGATTTCCACAAGTCGAGCGGTTCCGGCGGCTGCACGTCGTAGTGGCCGTAAATCATGAAGTGAGGCTTGCGGGATTTTTTTTCTCGCGGCGTTTTGGCGACGACGATGGGATGACCGGCGGTGGGACAGATTTTTGCGTCGAGTCCGATTTTGCGGCAATGGTTCACGAGCCATTCGGCGCAGGCGCGCAAATCCTTTTTGTGTTGCGGCTGCGCGGAGACGCTGGCGAAGCGGAGGTAATCGCACAACTCGGCCACGAAGCGGGTTTGGTTGCGTTTCAGATAATCGAGAATGACTTGCATGGCATCAGTTAATCCGTGAATGGGGCGCTTGCCAAAACAAAATTCGTTTGCGAAATCAAAATTATATTCACGAATTGCCAATCAAGATTCCCGCCAGAAAGACGAGTGCGCCGCCAAGCGCGACTTGCAGCAACGCGGACACGAGCGGCGTGTCCATGAATCTGTGTCGAATCCAAGAAATGACACTCAATTCCACCAGCACCACGGCGACGGCGATTGAAACGGCGATGTGCAGGTTTGAAATCAAAAACGGCAGTGTGTGGCCAATGCCCCCAAGCGCGGTCATCGCGCCGCAAACGAAACCGCGCGCCCACGGATGTCCGCGCCCGGTCAGGCTGCCGTCGTCAGACAACGCCTCGGCAAATCCCATGCTGATGCCCGCGCCGACGCTCGCAGCGAGTCCGACGAGAAAAGTTTCCCAACTGTTGTGCGTGGCAAATGCAGCGGCGAAGAGTGGAGCAAGCGTCGAGACCGAGCCGTCCATTAAACCAGCCAGTCCCGGTTGGACGACTTGCAGAAGAAAAAGCCGTTTTGCCCGTGATTTTTCGTCTTCGCTCAATTTTGTCCGCGCGATTTGTTCGGCGATGTGTGCGTGATTGCGCTCCTCTTCCGCAAGGTCGCCAAGCAACTGGCGGATGCCGGCGTCCTGCGTCCGGCGCGCGGCGACTTCGTAAAATCGCCGCGTTTCGACTTCCATGCTCTCGGCGGTTTTTTGGACGGCCTTCAGACCGAGCGGTCGCACGAGCCAGACGGAGCGGCGGTTGACGAAACCGCGCACGTCCTGTCGTCGGATGAGCGGCACGTGATCTCCGAAACGTTGCTTGTAATGTTCCAGTAGTCGGTGGCGATGACCGTCTTCGTCATGTCGCATCTCGCGAAATTTTTTCGCCTGCTCCGGATAATTTTCTTGCAAGCCGTCGGCGAAATCTTCGTAGATGCGTGCATCTTCTTCTTCGAGTGAAATGGCAAGCGCGAGAACTTCCTGTTCAGTCAGGCTGTCAAAGGTTTTCATAAATTACAAGTAAGGTGAAAATAATCGCGCGATGGCGTCGCGCAATTTTGTCGGGAAATTTCTTGCGTCCACTTCGGCCAGAGTCACTTCGTGTGCGGTGGAAAGTTTTTTCTCGATGATCCTCCTCATGTCGTTTGCGAAATCGCGCCCGTAACATTCGACGTTCAATTCAAAATTCAACCGGAGGCTGCGCGCGTCCCAGTTCGCCGAGCCGAACGAAACCCAATGGCCGTCAACGATCATCAGCTTCGAATGGTCAAACGGCGGCGGCGTGAGCCAGATGCGGCAGCCGCGTTCGAGCACCTGCCACCACATGGCACGCGATGCCCAATGGACGGGTGGCAGATTATTTTTTAAGGGAAGAACGATGTCCACGCGTACGCCGCGGAGCGAGGCGAGATTGAGCGCGGTGATGAGCGCGTTATCCGGCAAAAAATATGGCGTAAGGATTTGCACGGACGTTTGCGCCTCGGTCAACGCGGCGAGCAGAGTTAATCGCAATTTGTCGTAGTCGGCGTCCGGTCCATCGGTGATGGCGCGGGCGATGACGTTTCCACAGCCGGACAATTTCGGGAGCCACAATTCGCCGTCGAGAATTTCGCCGGTGGCGAAGGCCCAGTCATTGGCGAACGCTTCCTGCAATTCCGCGATGACCGGACCTTCGACGCTAAAGTGCAAATCTTGAACGGGACTTTTTGGCTTTGCGGCGACCATGTTACCTTGACGGATGTTCATGCCGCCGGTGAACGCGATTTTTCCGTCAACGATGAGCACCTTGCGGTGGTTGCGGAGATTGATGGTCGCCACGCGCCAGGGCGTGAAGACGGACGCGGGCAGAAATTTTGCGTGCGGAATTTTTGCATGTCTCAATTTGTAAGTGATGGGTGGCCACGAGTAACGCGTGCCGGCGGCGTCAATCAAGACGCGGACTTCGAGCCGGCGTTCGACGGCGCGCGCGAGCGCTTCGACGAATTTTTTGCCGCTCGGGTCATTGTCGAAAATGTAAGTGCAGAGCGTGACGGATTTTTTTGCGGACTCGATTGCCGCGAGCATTGCGGGAAAAGCTTCATCGCCGTTGACGAGCGGTTGGATTTTGTTTCCGGCGGTGAGCGGCTGCGCGACGACGCGACTCACGACGCGCGCAACCATTTTGAGATGTTCGGCACCGTCGTGCTGCGGTTCGCCAAGATTTTCAGGAATCGGGCGGCTGAAAGTTTTGTGGACGCCGAGCGAAATTGCCCGTCGCCGGATGCGGTTGACGCCGAGCGAGAGATAAAGGATCGGTCCGAACAAAGGCAAAAACCAGATGATGCCCAGCCAAAGCGTGGCGGCGCGGGAATCGCGTTTTTGGAGCAGGGCGTGAACGGAAGCGAACGCGGCGGCGAGAAAGTCGAAGCCTGCAGCCAGATGCGGCCAGAACTGGGAAAGTTTGTCGAGCCAGTCCATTGGCGGTCATTTTGACGGAAACCCACGCAAACGCAAGTCCGGCAGGCTGCTTGAATCTTAACATTTTGTTTGCCTTATAAGGAATCATGGCTGAAGATAAACACTCGGAATATCTGATAATCAGGATGAAAACCGGTTGTTTCCATAACAGGAACTAAAACTGCTGTAAGCTTCCGTTTTTTGTATGGCAATGCATCAAAAGCGCGCTCTTGGAGTTTTGTGGACGGCAATCTTGCTTGCCGTGACGAGTCTTCATGTTTCAGCGGGTGTCAGCGTTTTGACTTATCACAACAACAATGCCCGCACGGGTCAGAACACGAACGAAACAGTATTGAATTTGTCCAACGTCAAAACCAACAGCTTTGGACTGCTTTTTACTTATCCGGTGGATGGTTATGTATATGCCCAGCCGCTCATCCTCACAAATGTAACAATCCCCGGTCAGGGTGTTCACAATGTGCTTTTTGTCGCGACCGAGCACGACAGCGTGTATGCCTTTGATGCCGACGGCAACGCAGGTTCTGTTCCTTTGTGGCAGGTCAGCTTCATCAATACAAACAGCGGCGTCACTTCGGTTTCCAGCGCCGATCCCAATATCAATTGCACTGATATTGTGCCGGAAATCGGCATCACCAGCACGCCGGTCATTGATCCGACTAATCAAATTATTTACGTTGTGGCCAAAACGCGCGAAGTCGCTGGCGGTGTGACGAATTATGTCCAACGTTTGCATGCATTAAGCATCACCAACGGCGCGGAAAAATTTGGCGGGCCGGTGGTCATTCAGGCGAGTGCGGCAGGCAGCGGCACGGGAAACGACGGCGCGGGTCACGTTCCGTTTGATCCGATCAGGCAGTTGCAACGGATGGCGCTGTTGTTGGACAAAGGGCTCGTTTATTTCGGTTTTTCCTCGCATTGCGGCATAGGTGGGCACGGCTGGCTGTTCGCTTATAACGCACAGACACTGACTCTATCAAATGCTTTCATTTCGACTCCAAACGGGCAATTGGGCGGCATTTGGGAAGCGGGCGATGGTCCGGCCTGCGATACCAACGACAACATTTATATATCCACCGGCAATGGGACGTTTGATGCCACGAACGGCGTGAGCAACGATTACGGTGACACGCTGCTAAAATTTTCTACCACCAACGGCGTGGCGTTGGCTGATTATTTCACACCTTTTAATGAAAGTTTTTTGGAGGCCAATGATCGCGATCTTGGCTCCGGCGGAATGATCGTGTTGCCTGACGAAGTGGGAAGCCTGCAGCATCCGCATCTTTTGGTTGATGCGGGCAAGGAGGGAGAAATTTATCTGATTGACCGTGATAATCTGGGGCAATTCAACCCGACCAACAACAGCCAAATTGTCGAAGACATCAACACCGCCGGTGTCATCGGCAGTTGTTTCTCCACGCCTGCTTATTTCAACAAAACAATTTATTACCTCGGTGCAAGCGACTCATTAAAGGCATATGGAATATCCAACGGACTCATATCATGGCCGGCGGCGGTGCAAAACTCCAATAAATTTGGTTTCCCCGGTGCAACTCCAAGTGTTTCAGCCAATGGCGGCAAAGATGCGATTGTATGGGCAATTGATTCTCACGCCTTCAGCACCAACGGCCCGTCGGTCTTGCACGCTTACAACGCCACCAATGTCGCGCAGGAAATTTATAATAGCAATCAAGCCGGCGTACGCGACAATCCCGGTGGCGCGGTGAAATTCACCGTGCCGACCGTTGCCAACGGCAAAGTTTATGTCGGTGTGGAATATGCCGTGAGCGTGTTCGGAATTTTTCCAACGAACGCCAACGGCCTGACCGGCGAATATTTTTCCAATCAACTGGCGACTTTCACCAATCCGCCGACGCTGGTTCGCATTGATCCGACAGTGAATTTTAATTGGGGCATCGGTTCCCCCGACCCAACCATTGGCACCGACCTTTTTACCGTTCGCTGGACGGGCGCGGTACAACCACAGTTCAGCGAAACCTACACGTTCTATACTACGACTGATGACGGAGTGCGCCTGTGGGTCAATGGTCAGTTGCTCGTTGACAAATGGATTGACCAGGCGGCAACTGAATGGAGCGGCTCGATTTCTCTGATTGCCGGACAAAAATATCCGATCACAATGGAATACTACGAAAACACAGGTGCTGCGGTGGCTCAACTTTCCTGGAGCAGCCCTTCCACCGCCATGGCCATCATCCCGCAAACACAACTCTATCCGACCTACCAACCGGTTTTCAGACAATCCATAAACAGTTTTGCCGATAATTCACTCCAACTCTGGCTGGCGGGTCTGGTGGGAAAAGATTATGTCCTGCAGGCGAGCAGCAACTTTGCGAATTGGGCTCCCATCATGACGAATTTTTCACCGCCGAATCCAGGCGTCACATTGCCTACCAACATTTTTTATTTTTTCTATCCAAACGCGACCAATTTTCCGCACCGCTTCTATCGCGCATTGCAGCAGCCGTGATTCATGGGCCGGGAAAAATTCCTCTGGAAAATGGCGACCCTATCGGGAATCGAACCCGAGCTACCGCCGTGAAAGGGCAGTGTCCTAACCGCTAGACCATAGGGTCGTCAAAGAGCGCGCCAATATAATCATCTTTCAACTACTGTCACGCAAATTTCAAATCCTCTTGCAGCAACCGATGTGAGCCGGCTCATTGTTTGTTTTCGCTCGAATTCCAAAGTCAGAACGAACTCACGTTCGCCGCTACGATTTTGAGACGGCAAATTCACGTTTGCCTCGGCTCATTTTTTGAAATACGCTGCTGAACAGGCATGAAAATTTTTATCGACGGCAAATTTTACAGCGAGCGTGACGCAAAAGTGTCCGTGTTCGATCACGGACTTCTTTATGGCGACGGGATTTTCGAAGGCATCCGCGCTTACAATGGCCGTGTCTTTAAATTGAAGGAACATATTGACCGGCTCTTTTGTTCCGCGAAGGCGATTCTTCTGGAAATTCCGATGTCGCACGAAAAAATTTCCGAGGCCGTCCTTGAAACTTGCCGGAAAAATAAATTACGCGACGGCTACATCCGCCTCGTCGTGACGCGCGGAGTTGGTTCGCTTGGATTGAATCCGAAAAGTTGCAAGCGTCCGTCCGTCATCATCATTGCCGGAAGCATCCAGCTTTATCCGCCGGAATTTTACGCGAAGGGTTTGACCATCATCACCGTGCCGACGGCGCGCAATCTGCACAGCGCGCTCAACCCGGCCATCAAGTCGCTGAATTATCTCAACAACATCCTCGCGAAGATCGAGGCGAACAACGGCGGTTGCGAGGAAGCGGTGATGTTGAATGCGGAAGGTTACGTGGCCGAATGCACCGGAGACAACCTGTTCATCGTGAAGAGCGGCGAACTGTTCACGCCGCCGCTTTCAGCGGGCGCGCTTTACGGCATCACGCGGCAGACGGTGATTGAACTGGCGCAAGAAGATGGCTTGAAAGTTTCCGAGCCGAACCTGACGCGCTACGATCTGTTCAACGCCGACGAATGTTTTCTCACCGGCACGGGCGCGGAACTGATTCCGGTGGTGAAGATTGACGGTCGCGTCATCGGCAACGGCAAGCTGGGCGCGCTCACGCGCAAGCTCGTGGCCGATTACCGCGCCTTGACGAAAGTGTCGGGCGAGCCGATTGTGTGAAACGTGAATTGTTGAATCGTTACATCGTTGAATCGGAAACTAAAAATAAAACTGGAGAAACAATTATGAAACGGCCAATTGCACTAACTGTTGTTTCGGTGCTGGTTTTTTTAATGGGACTGTCCGGCATCGTGGCAGATTGCATACGGACTCACGGTCTTGCACTTGCTCCCAGTTGGAATCTTTTAACAATGATTGCCGGGTTCGGCTTGTTAAAACTTTGGCGCTATGCGCGTTGGTATTGTCTTTTTATGTTTGGCTCATTTTTATTGTTCGCGTTGCCAATGACTCTTTGGGCGATTTTCAATTCAGATAGAATTGTTTTCCAGTTTTCATCCATTTTGATTGATGACCGTCCTCATGCAATCGTCCCGCAGTTCGCGGTGATTTTGGTTATGATAAGTTACATCGCAATTTCTGCTTGGATGCTTTGGGTTCTGATGCGCCGCGATGTGCGAGAATTATTTCAAAGCAAAACCAATTCGCAAACGCCAGCCGTTTAGCGCCGTAGGAGCGGCATCTTTTGAAAATCATTTCGCCGGAATATGCCGCTCCT
Organism: uncultured Bifidobacteriaceae bacterium; assembly: GCA_964536285.1. Classification (GTDB taxonomy): domain Bacteria; phylum Verrucomicrobiota; class Verrucomicrobiia; order Limisphaerales; family UBA11358; genus UBA11358. Next base: position 45,861 of record CAZHXG010000005.1, on the reverse strand, counting down.
GACGGAGCTAAAAATATTTTTGATTTTCGTTTCTACAAATATGTCGCGCCTAGGGCGCTGGATTTTCAAAATTCATTTTCCATTCACAATTGCGCGTTCATTGTTTTTGCAATTTCAACGGCGATAATGTATTTTTAAGCAGTGAATTTAATTTTTGCGACGATTTAACGAATCACATTTTCAAAAATGCAGTGTTCCATTTGCAAAGACAAACCGGCCACCGTGCATCTGACCCAGATCGTGGGCGACAAGATGCAGAAGCTGGATTTGTGCGAGGATTGCGCCAAGACCAAGGGCGTCAATGACCCGTCGGGTTTCGCGCTGGCGGACATCATGCTCGGACTCGGCGCGGCGCAGGAAGTCGAACAGGCCGTCGGCGCGGATTTGAAATGCCCGCGCTGCGGTTTTTCGCAGGCGGATTTCAAGAAGTCCGGCCGGCTCGGCTGCCCGGAATGTTACAAAACTTTTTCGGAAGGCTTGACCGGCTTGATCAAGACGATGCACAAAGGCACGCGGCACATCGGCAAGGCGCCGGAAGCGCTGCGCTCGTCGCTGCAAAACGCCGACCGGCTGAAGTCGTTGCAGAAAAAATTGAACAAGGCGATTGAATCGGAAAATTTCGAGGAAGCCGCGCAGTTGCGCGATGAATTGAAAAAAATCAACGAGCGCCCGGCAACGCCGACAAATCTGACGCGATGAAAAACCTTCACGAATTTTTGATTTCTCCTGCCGAAATCGCGCGGATTCACGGCCCGCATGACCGCATCGTCATGTCGAGTCGCGTCCGGCTCGCGCGCAATCTGAAGGACGCGGCGTTCCCCGGCTGGGCGAAAAAGCCGGAGCGCGTGAAAATCTTGGAGACCATCCGTCCCGCCGTCGAGAGTCTGCCGGAGATGAAGGACGCTTTTTCCGAGGCGATGGACAATCTCGGCGCGCTAGACAAACAGATTCTCGTCGAGCGCCATCTCATCAGCCGCGAGCATGCCGCGAAAAGTTCCGGCAGCGGACTCGTCTTGAACCGCGAGGAAACATTTTGCGTGATGATCAACGAGGAAGATCATCTGCGGATGCAGGCGTTGCGTCCCGGCTTGCAATTGAAGCAGGCATGGAACGCGATCGACCATCTGGATTCCGAACTGGAGAAAAAACTGGATTACGCCTTCGACGGCGATCTCGGCTATTTGACCGCGTGTCCGACGAATCTCGGCACGGGCATTCGCGTCAGCGCGATGTTGCATCTGCCCGGACTCGTTCTCGGCGAGCAGATCAATCCCATCATCCAATCCGTCAACAAGCTCGGCCTCGCTGTTCGCGGACTTTACGGCGAAGGCACGGAGGCGCTGGGAAATGTTTTTCAGGTCTCGAACCAGATGACGCTCGGCGAAGACGAATCGGCCATCGTCGAACGGCTGGAAAAAGTTTTGTCGCAGATCATCGAGCACGAGGAGAACGCGCGGCAGAATCTGCTGGAGAAAAAGCCGAAGGTCGTGTTCAACCACATCGGGCGCGCCTACGGCGTGCTGGCGAACGCGCACAGCATTTCGTCGAAAGAGGCGATGAACCTGCTCTCGTTGCTGCGGCTTGGCGTGGATATGGGATTGTTTCCGGGCGCGGAACGGTCGCTGGTGGACGAATTGTTTTTGACGACGCAGCCGGCGCATTTGCAGAAACAATTTTCTGACAAACTGACCGCCGAGGAACGCGATTTGATACGCGCCGACATGGTGCGCGAGCGATTGAAGAGCGTGAGCCGGCCGGTCGTCAAGACGCCTCCGAACGCAGCGAATTAAATCGTTCGTTCAATCTGCACGTGTTCAGAAGACAAAAAAGACTTCAATTGACCGGTAAAAGTTCTGGTGAATTCGTTTGGCTTTCATGATACGCCTGGTGATTCAGATACAAGGCCAACAGTTTCTGATTTTTTTCAAGTAATTCTTGATCGCCCGATTGAGAAGCCAAAGCAATGGCTTTTTGCGCCGTTGAAATTGCATCGTCAAATCGTCTCGCCTCGGCATAAGCGGCTGCTAAAGTTCCAACCATAATCGTTACCCGATATTGCGTCCGTTGGCAGGCATCTTCCGCAAGTTTAACCGCAAGCAAACCATTTCTTTTGACGGCGTCTGGATTTGTGGCAAGTGACCATGCCAAATTATTATTTAATTCTGGTGGTGTGAATCTCGATTTGATCAAATGATTTCCAACCGCGATAAGCAATAATATGCCAACTATCAGGACAATAATTCCGCTGCCAACGCGATTGCCTGACTTCGCGATTGGCGGGGGTTTCGGTGACGGCTGAATGACGGGGAAATTTTTCCCAACATAATCGCCGACCAACATCCAACCTATCGGCAACAACTCATACCACTCGCGAAATTCTATGATGTCGCCGAACAGGAATTGACCAGCCGCAAAAACGACTGCCACAATTTTGATTGGCATCATTTCGCGTTTTGCCGGAAGAATAAAAAAAAGAAATAAGGCGCCGGCATTGGCCCAAATCGGATGATTCAAAATCGGGCTGCCCAATAACTTCAAATTATCCCACAAGCTGTATTGCGGTTGCAATGCAGGGACGATCACGCCATAGGTGAGCATGAACAATCGTCGCGAAAGATAACAGGCCACACAAACACCAACGAACGAAATGATTCTCTTTCGCACGCTCCAGCTGTCCGTCCAAAAAATTAACAGCGCGGCACAGGCGGCGGTTTCCTTGAACATCGAGCCGATCCAAATCAGCGTCAGCATCAGCCAGTAATTTTGTTTCAAGAACAGGAGACATGACCATGTAAAAAAAAACATCATCGGATAATCCCAGGGGAAAAACCATTCTCCGCTCGGCTCGATGAAATTATACGTCAAGCCCGCGAACGTCCCGAGGATTGGCAAAAGCGCATCACGCCGATACCTGATTAAAACCATGAAAGTCAATAAAACCCAACTTGCATGATATGCTGCAAATACAAGACTGTTTCCCGGAAATTTATAACGGTTGAAGGCGAACCAGTCAGAAGTCCAGAACAAGTCTGTCACTTTGCCGGTGACAAGGGATCCGGCAAACCGTGTTTTCCACATGGGATAATCTTTAGCCAAATCATTGGTTGAAGACGGATGATGCGAAAGGTAAGAGAACAGATAGGCATTGGTGACATCGCCATCATGTAGTCTTGGAGCAGCGGCCTGAGGCATGAGCAAAAAAAACAGATAAACCGAAATCGAAATCGCCACAAAAATCTCAATAGCCTTATTTTTTTCCAAGGGAGTTTTTAAGGGATTTCCTAAACGGAAAACAGTCACCAATCGGTTCATGGGAATTATTTTCTATGTTGGAAGAGAGCGGGCAAGGCAAAAATTTAATTCAATCTTCCAAACTGCATTGGACAAATCGAACGATTTATAGCATTATATTTCAAGTATGAGCGACGAAGCCATGAGTAATTTCACCCCGCGCGCGCAGCAGGTGCTGGCGTTGGCGCGCAAGGAAGCCGACCGCTTCAATCACAATTTTCTCGGCACGGAACATCTGTTGCTCGGCCTCATCAAGTTGGGGCAGGGCGTCGCCGTCAACGTGCTCCAGAAAATGGGGCTCGACCTCGAAACTGTCCGTATGGAAGTCGAGAAACAGGTCGGCACCGGCCCGGATCAAAAGATGATCGGCAACATCCCCTACACGCCGCGCGTGAAAAAAGTTCTCGCGCTCGCGTCGAAGGAGGCGAAGGCGCTCAATCATACTTACGTCGGCACCGAACACATTTTGCTCGGCCTGTTGCGCGAAGGTGACGGCGTGGCTGCGAAGGTATTGAAAAATCTCGACGTGGATATAGAGTTGACGCGCCAGGAGATTTTGAAGGAACTTGACCCGAATTTCGCCGCGGAGGAATCGTCCATTCCCGGCGCTGGCGACAAAACGCCGGAGAAGAAAGGCGAAGTCAAAACACCCGCGCTCAAGGCGTTTGGCCGCGACCTGACGGAAATCGCGCGCAAAGGCGACATGGACCCGGTCATCGGTCGCAAAAATGAGATCGAGCGCGTCATCCAGATTCTTTGCCGTCGCACGAAGAACAATCCGGTTCTGCTCGGCGAAGCGGGCGTCGGCAAAACAGCCATCGTCGAAGGTCTCGCGCAGGAAATCGCGAAGGGCAACGTGCCGGAAATTTTGTTGAACAAGCGCGTCGTCACGCTCGACCTCGCGCTGATGGTCGCGGGCACAAAGTATCGCGGACAATTTGAAGAGCGCATCAAAGCGGTGATGGACGAAATCCGTCGCGCGAAGAATGTCATTTTGTTCATCGACGAGTTGCACACGATTGTCGGCGCAGGCTCGGCTGAAGGCACGATGGACGCTTCGAACATCATCAAGCCTGCATTGTCACGCGGCGAGATGCAATGTGTCGGCGCGACCACGTTGAACGAGTATCGCAAATACATCGAGAAGGACGCCGCGCTCGAACGCCGTTTTCAATCGGTCAAAGTCGAAGCGCCTTCGATCGACGACGCGATCGAGATTTTGAAAGGTCTGCGTCACAAATACGAAGAACATCACAGGGCCGAGTTCACGGACAAGGCGGTCGAGGCTTCCGTGAAACTTTCCGACCGTTACATTACCGACCGGTTTTTGCCGGACAAGGCGATTGACGTTCTGGACGAGGCCGGTTCGCGCGCGCGCATCAGCACGATGACGCGTCCGCCTGAGGTCAAGACGATGGAGTCGGAGATTGAGGAGATTAAATCCAAAAAAGAACGCGCCATCAAAAATCAGGATTTCGAAGGTGCCGCCGCGATGCGCGACAAGGAAAAGCAGGCGAAGGAAAAACTCGAGACGCTGTTGCGCGAATGGCGCGCGGCGGGCGAGGAAAAACGCATCAAGGTCGACGAGGAAGATATTCTGCACGTCGTTTCAAAATGGACCGGCGTTCCGTTGCGGCGCATGGGTCAGGACGAAATGGCGCGGCTGCTCACGGTCGAAGGCGAGATGGAAAAAACCGTCATCGGCCAGCGCGAAGCCGTTTCCGCGATCTGCAAGGCGCTTCGGCGTTCGCGTGCGGATTTGAAAGATCCGAAACGTCCGATTGGAACTTTCCTTTTGCTAGGCCCGACCGGTGTTGGAAAAACTCTTTTGGCAAAGACGATGGCTGAACAGATGTTCGGCGACGCGAAATCGCTCATCCATCTGGACATGAGCGAATACATGGAAAAATTCAACGTGTCGCGGCTCATCGGCTCGCCGCCGGGTTACGTCGGTTACGAGGAAGGCGGACAGCTCACGGAAAAAGTCCGGCGCAATCCTTATTCCGTCGTGCTTTTTGACGAGATCGAAAAGGCGCACCCGGATGTCTGGAATATGCTGTTGCAGATTCTTGAAGAAGGGAAATTGACCGACAATGTTGGTCGCGTCGTGAATTTCCGCAACACGATTATCTTGATGACGTCGAATGTCGGCTCGGATTTGATCCGCAAGCAGTCCACGCTCGGTTTTTCGCCGATCACCGACGAGAGCACTTACGAAAAGATGCGTGAAAAAATTCTCGACGAATCGAAGAAAACGTTTCGTCCCGAATTTTTGAACCGACTCGACGATGTAATTGTGTTCCGCTCGTTCACGAAGCCTGACCTCATCCAGATTTTGAGTCTGGAAGTTGAAAAAGTTTTGGAACGGCTGCGGCACAAAAATCTCAAGCTCGAACTGGACGAAAAGGCGAAGGACTTTTTGGTGGAGAAAGGTTACGACCCGCAATACGGCGCACGTCCGATGCGCCGTGCGGTCGAGCGTTTCTTCGAAGACCCGCTCGCCGAGGAAATCCTCAAAGGCAGCTTGCACGAAGGCGAGTTGATTCAAGTCACGCGAGACGGCGACAAATTGGTCTTTAAGCAAAACGCCGCGGCTGCGGGCGCGGTGGCTAGTTGATTTTTTAACCACAAAGACACAAAGTTTTCTTTATGCCTTGGTGTCTTTGTGGTTGAACAGTTTCGCATTTCCATTTTCGCGCGGAATCTTTACGCTTTCATGAAATGAAAGGCATCATCCTCGCCGGCGGCGCCGGTTCGCGGTTGTATCCGCTCACGCTCGTCGCGAGCAAACAGCTCCAGCCGGTCTATGACAAGCCGATGGTTTATTATCCGCTGACAACGCTCATCGAGGGCGGCATTCGCGAATTGTGCCTCATTTCCACACCGCAGGATCTGCCGCGCTTCAAGCAACTGCTCGGCGATGGCAGCCGTTTCGGTCTCTCTATCGAATATCGCGAGCAGCCAAAACCCGAAGGCATCGCGCAGGCATTTCTCATCGCGGAAAGTTTCATCGGCAAGGATGCGGTGACGTTGATTCTCGGCGACAATATTTTTTACGGGAGCGATTCGTTTTACCGCGCGTTTTCGGAATTCAAAACCGGCGCGACGATTTTCGGTTATCACGTCAACAATCCGGAACGCTACGGCGTCGTGGAATTCGATGCGGACGGCAACGCGATTTCCATCGAGGAAAAACCGAAATCGCCGAAAAGCGATTACGCCGTGCCCGGACTTTATTTTTATGACAATGAAGTTGTCGGCATCGCGAAAAAGCTGAAACCCTCGGCGCGCGGCGAACTGGAAATCACCGCTGTCAACATCGCCTATCTCCAGCGCGGCGCGTTGCGCGTGGAACGGCTCGCGCGCGGGTTCGCGTGGTTGGATGCCGGCACGAGCAGCAGTTTGCACGACGCCTCGGCCTACGTTCAGACGATTGAAAAACGCGCGGGCATCAAGATCGGATGTCCCGAGGAAGCGGCGTTTCGCCTTGGGTTTCTCAAACTCGCCGAACTTGAAAAACTCGCGGACAAAATGCCGAAGTGCGAATACCGAGATTATCTTGAACAAGTCGTCGCGGAAGCGAAGCGGTTGAAAAGTTAAAGCCACAGATGAATACAGATTTTCACAGATTTATTTTTTCAAAACTCGCGTCTTCAATTTTATCTCTGTTTCATCTGTGTCAGTCTGTGGCTAAATTATGATATTGCTCCTCGGCGCATCCGGCTACATCGGCGAAGCGTTCGCAAAAGAATTACAGCGACGTAAAATGGATTTCATTCCGTTGTCGCGGAAGCAGGTTGATTACACGCGCTTTGATTTGGTGCTGGAATTCCTAAAAACAAAACGACCGGAGTTCATCATCAATGCCGCCGGTTACACGGGAAAGCCGAACGTGGACGCGTGCGAACTGCACAAGGCCGACACGTTGCTTGGCAACGCGATTCTGCCGCAGACGATTGCCAGTGCCTGCGCCGCAGCCGAAATCTCGTGGGGACACGTTTCGAGCGGCTGCATTTTTTCCGGCGCAAAAATTGTTGAGAACGGTAAACCAAGAGTTGAAAAAGATTTGACTAAGCCGGAACTTCACACGCTCGTTGAAAAATCGCCGGACAAAGTCCGCGGATTTAACGAAGTGGACACGCCGAATTTTTCGTTCCGCGATCTGCCGTGCAGTTTTTACAGCGGCAGCAAGGCGTTAGGTGAGGAAGCGATTGGTGGAATCGGACAAAGTTACATCTGGCGATTGCGGATTCCGTTTGACGAGTTCGACAACGCGCGGAATTACTTGAGCAAGGTGCAGCGCTACGTGAAAGTTTATGAAAACGTGAATTCCATTTCGCACCGCGCGGATTTTGTCAAGGCGTGCCTCGACACATGGGAGTTGCGCGCGCCGTTCGGCATTTACAACGTGACAAATCCGGGCTTCGTGACGACACGCCATGTTGTTGCATTGGTCGAAAAATTCTTAAAGTCAAAAAGGAAATTTGAATTTTGGTCTGGCGACGAGGAGTTTTACAAGTTTGCCGCCAAGACGCCGCGCTCGAACTGCGTGCTGGATGTTTCCAAACTGCTGGCGACGGGCGTGAAAATCCGCGGCGTTGAGGAAGCATTGGAAGATTCGCTGAAAAATTGGAAACCGGACAAATCAAGCCACAAATGAACACAGATTTTCACGGATTTCGGAAGGACTTTGGCCTTATCTGTGTTTCATCTGTGTCAATCTGTGGCCAGACAAAATGAACTTATTGATAACAGGCGGCGCGGGTTTCATCGGCTCGAACGTGATCCATCACATCATCGGGCACGCGGAAGTCGCGAAGCTGGTGAACCTCGATTGCCTGACTTATGCCGGTCATCAGGCGAATTTGGAAAAAATCTCCGGTAATCCAAAATACGTTTTTGAGAAAGCAGACTTGCGCGACAAAGCCGCCGTGTTGCGAGTCGTTGAAAAACACTCCATCACGCATGTCATGCACCTCGCGGCGGAATCGCATGTGGACCGCTCCATCACCGGGCCCGGCGATTTCATCACGACGAACATCAACGGAACTTTCAATCTGCTTGAGGCCTGTCGCGCTTTTTGGGGAACAAATTTTGCGGGCAAAAAATTTCATCACGTTTCGACTGACGAGGTTTATGGCTCGCTCGCTGCTACGGGTTTTTTTACCGAGACGACGCCTTACGCGCCAAACTCGCCTTATTCCGCGAGCAAGGCGTCGAGCGATTTTCTCGTTCGCGCGTATCATCACACTTACGGGTTGCCGACGGTCATCACGAATTGCTCGAATAACTACGGCCCGTTTCAATTTCCTGAAAAACTCATCCCTGTCGTCATCCAAAGCGTGCTCGTGCGAAAATCGGTTCCTGTTTACGGCGACGGCATGAACATTCGCGACTGGCTTTACGTCCGCGACCACGCCGAGGCGTTGTGGGCGGTTTTGCAAAAAGGAAAACTCGGCGAGACTTACAACATCGGCGGACACAACGAGTGGACGAACATAAGAATTGTCGAATTGATTTGCGACACGATTGACGAATTCGCGCCGAAACTTGGTGGCAATTCGCGTAAATTGATTTTATTCGTCAAGGATCGTCCGGGGCACGACCGCCGTTACGCGATTGATGCGACGAAGATCAAAAAAGAACTCGGCTGGATGCCCGCACACAAATTCGAGAGCGGCATCCGCGAAACTGTGCAATGGTATCTCGACAATCAAACGTGGGTGAAAGCAGTCGCTTCGAAAAAATAAACCGAACGCTTTAACCGGCGGCGCTTTCAAATCGTCTGACAATTTATGTTTCTGCTGCGCAAAATCCTTTTGTGTTCCTCGCTCGCCGCCATTTGCTTCGGCGCAGGCGCAGCAGAGACAAATTCCCTCGTCTGGCACAAGGCGACCGACCGCGTGGACGCGGATGTGCGCGGCATGGCGTTGTGGCCGTTGCTGGAGCACATCGCCGAAAGTGCGGACTGGAAGATTTTCGTAGAGCCGGGCGCGGAACACAACGCGTCCGCCAAATTCAAAGACCTGCCGTCAGGCGACGCGTTGAAAATGCTGCTTGGCGATTTGAATTTCGCACTCGTTCCAAAAACCAACACGCCTTCACAACTCTACGTCTTTCGCACGACGATACGGAGCGCGACGCAACAAGTGCTTGCCGCAAAACCCCGGCGTGTCGCCAACGAACTGCTTCTGCGCGTCAAGCCCGGCACGGATATTGATGTGCTCGCGAAATTGCTCGGCGCAAAAATCACCGGTCGCCTTGACAAGCTCGGCCTTTACCGTTTGCAGTTTGGCGATGAGGCCGCGACGGATGCCGCGCTCGCACAGGTTCAGAATAACAGCGATGTGCTTGATTCTGGTTACGATTATTATCTGGACCAACCACCACCGATGCAGGCGGTCATGTCCGGCGACGCGCCGCAAGCGCCGGTCAATCTGCAACTCAAACCGCCGCCGGATTCCGGCAAAGTCATTGTCGGTCTGATTGACACTGCGGTGCAGCCGCTCGGCGACACATTGGACAAATTCATGATGACTCCGGTTTCCGTCGCCGAAGGCACGCAAGCGAACGGCAACGAATTGACTCACGGTACGGCGATGGCCGAAACGATTCTGCGCGCGGCGGGAATGGTGGAGCAGGGAAGTTCTTCGATCCAGATTTTGCCCGTGGACGTTTATGGTTCGGGCGCGAACGCGACGACGTGGAATGTCGCCGTCGGCATCACGGCGGCGGTCAACGGCGGCGCGACCATCATCAATTTGAGTCTCGGCAGTTCCGGCGACAGTTCCGTCCTCAACGGCGTGGTCGAGGCGGCGATTGGCGACGGCATTCTCATTTTTGGCTCGGCGGGTAATCAGCCTGTCGCCACGCCCGTTTATCCGGCGGCGTATCCGGGCGTCGTTGCGGTGACGGCGCTGGAGCGCGGACAGATCGCGCCGTATGCGGACTACGGCAGCTTCGTGGACATGGCCGTGCCCGACTCGACCATCGCGTATCTCGGCAACCAGCCGTGGTTCACGCAGGGCACCTCTGTCTCGGCGGCCAACGCGACGGGCATGGCTGCGGGGTTTGCGGATTTTTCACATCAAAGCTGGCCGCAAATCACGACAAAACTTTCGACAATGTTTCCTGTCCCGAAGAAATAATTTTCAAGGCGAGGCTAGACTAACGGCGAGCCGCGATTTATTTAGTGCGTCTGGCAGCCGAGCCTGCCGAACGCAACGACGTAGGCGATGAGCGCAAGGATCAGGAACAATGGCTTGCCCGCGCACACCAGCAAAATGCCTGCGCTTAACACGAGGCCGATCAGTCCATAAGCCAGAATCGCCAGATAAAATTTCATCGAGACAATTATAGTGTTTTTGGAGCCGGGCGCAAGAGCGCGAATCACTGTTTGCCTTTGACCAATGCTTCAACGACGGATGAATCGGCCAACGTCGTGATGTCGCCGATCTGGTCGGTCTGGTTCTCCGCGATTTTTCGGAGGATGCGGCGCATGATTTTTCCCGAACGCGTTTTCGGCAGGCCGGGCGCGAATTGAATTTTGTCCGGCACGGCGATCGCGCCGATTTCCTTGCGAACATGATTCGCCAGCTCCTTTTTCAATTCTTCGCTTTCGGAAATTCCATCCTTCAAAGTCACGAAGGCGTAGAGTGCCTGGCCTTTGATGTCGTGCGGCATGGGCGCGACGGCGGCTTCGGCCACCTTCGGATGGCTCACGAGCGCGCTCTCGACTTCCGCCGTGCCGATGCGATGGCCGGAAACATTTACAACGTCGTCAACCCGGCCCATGAGCCAGTAATCGCCTTCGGCGTCCACTCGGCAGCCGTCGCCGGTGAAATACATATTCGCAAACGTCGTGAAATACGTGTTCACGAAACGTTCGTGGTCGCCCCAAGTCGTGCGCATGATTCCCGGCCACGGTTTCTTGATGCAAAGTTTTCCGCCTTCGTTCGGTTTGCATTCAGTGCCGTCGTCGCGGAGAACAACCGGTTCAATACCAAAAAATGGTCGTCCCGCGCTGCCGGGTTTTAAAATGTTCACGCCGGGCAGGGGAGTAATTAAATGTCCGCCGGTTTCCGTTTGCCACCAAGTATCGGAAATCGGGCAACGACCTTTGCCGATGACATTGTAATACCACATCCACGCTTCGGGATTGATCGGTTCACCGACCGAGCCAAGCACGCGCAGAGAACTCAAATCATGTTTGTTCGGCCATTCATCACCGAGCCGGATGAGCGCGCGGATCGCCGTCGGTGCGGTGTAAAAACTTGTCACGCGAAATTTTTCCACAATGCGCCAAAAACGTCCGGCGTCGGGAAACGTCGGGATGCCCTCGAACATCAGCGTCGTCGCGCCGTTGCAGAGCGGGCCATAAACAACGTAGCTGTGGCCGGTGACCCAGCCGACGTCGGCGGTGCAGAAATAAATGTCGCCGTCGTGAATATCGAAAACGTATTTGTGCGTGAGCGCGCTCCAAAGCAGATAACCGGCGGTGCTGTGGACGACGCCTTTCGGTTTGCCGGTCGAGCCGGATGTGTAAAGGATGAACAAAAAATCTTCGGCATTCATTTTTTCGGGCGGACAATCCGCCGACGCCTTCGCCATCAAGTCATGATACCAGACATCGCGGCCAGTAGTGATGTTGCATGGTTCGTCGTTGCGTTTGACAACAACGACTTTCTCGATGCTCGGAGTTTTTTGCAGCGCGTTGTCGGCGATAGCTTTGAGCGGAATTATTTTCCCACCGCGCAACGAAGCATTTGCCGTGATCAATAACTTGCAACTGGAATCGTTGATTCGATCCGAAAGCGAATCCGCGCTAAAACCGCCGAACACGACGGAATGGATCGCGCCGATGCGCGCGCAACCTAGCATCGCGACGGCGGCTTCGGGAATCATCGGCATATAAATCGCCACGCGGTCGCCTTTTTTGACGCCGAGCGATTTCAGCGCGTTGGCGAACTTGCAGACCTCATGATGCAATTCGCAGTAAGTCAGCTTCTTCACTTCATCCTCGCTGTCGCCCTGCCAGATGATGGCAACCTTGTCGCGCAATTTCGTTTTGACGTGGCGATCCAGGCAGTTCGTACTCAAGTTCAACTGGCCATCTTCGAACCAAGTGTGTTCGATTTTTCGCGCGTCGGTGTCCCAAATAAATTTTCCGGCGACGGTCGGTTTCTTGAACCAATCCAAAGTGTTAGCCTGTTCCAGCCAGAACTTTTCCGGCTCGCGAAGAGAGCGTTCGTAAAGTGCGTTGAACTGTTTCGCATTGAGCAGCGCGCGTTTCACAACTTCCGGCGATGGCGGGAATGTGCGGCTCTCGTGCGACAGCGATTCAGTCGAAATAGTTTTATTTTGCGTCGTCATTCGGTTCGGATTTCATGCATTTCTGCAAAACTTTTCGCCCGTGTCAATCGCACGAGTGTTGACAAAACAATTTTTCTTCGCAAGTTTGCCGCGCAACAAATGGGTAAAGCACTCATCATCGCGGAAAAACCGTCCGTCGCCGGAGACATTTCGAAGGTGCTCGGAAAGTTCCATAAGAACGCGGACTTCTACGAGAACGACGATTACGTCATCTCGTCGGCGGTCGGCCATCTGCTCACGATTTGCGTGCCGGAACAGTTCGAGGTGAAGCGCGGCAAGTGGACGTTCGTGAATCTGCCGGTCATTCCGCCGCACTTTGATTTGCTGCCCATCGAGAAAAACGAGGCACGGCTAAAAGTTTTATTGAAGCTCATCAAACGCAAAGACGTGACGACGCTCATCAATGCGTGCGACGCCGGGCGCGAAGGTGAATTGATTTTCCGTTACATCGTCCAATATTCCAAAAGCGACAAGCCGATCCAGCGGCTCTGGCTGCAATCCATGACCGCCGCCTCGATCCGTGAAGGCTTCGCGGCGTTGCGCACGGATGAACAGATGCTTCCGCTCGCGGATGCCGCGACATGCCGCAGCGAAAGCGACTGGCTCATCGGCATCAACGGAACACGCGCGATGACGGCGTTCAATTCCAAGTCCGGCGGCTTTCACCTGACGACTGTTGGCCGCGTGCAGACGCCGACGCTGGCGATTCTCGTCGAGCGCGAGGAGAAGATTAAAAAATTTGTTTCGCGCGACTACTGGGAAATTCACGGAACATTTGGCGCGCAGGGGGGCGAATATCCGGGACGCTGGTTCGATGAAAAGTTTTCCAAGAAGGAAGGCGACGAACAATCAAAGCCGGAACGCGTTTGGGAAATTGCGCGGGCGGAAGAAATCCAGAAAAAATGTCTCGGCAAGCCGGGCATCGTCACGGAAGAAAGCAAGCCGACGACCTCGATGTCGCCGCAGCTTTATGATTTGACGACGTTGCAGCGCGAGGCGAACGGACGATTTGGTTTTTCCGCAAAAAACACTTTAGGACTCGCACAGGCGCTTTACGAAAAACACAAGGTGCTGACATATCCGAGAACAGACGCGCGGGCGTTGCCGGAGGATTACATCGGCACGGTGAAAAAAACTCTGGAGATGCTCGGCGAAACCAATTATGCGCCGTTCGCCGGCCAGATTTTGAAAAGCGATTGGGTCAAGCCGAACAAGCGCATCTTTAACAATGCGAAAATTTCGGATCACTTCGCTGTCATCCCCACGCTCGTCGCGCCAAAACATTTGAGCGAGCCGGAGCAGAAACTTTACGACCTCGTCACGAAACGGTTTCTCGCGATTTTTTATCCGGCAGCGGAATTTCTCGTAACCACGCGCATTACGCGCGTCGAAGGTGAGCCGTTCAAGAGCGAAGGCAAGGTGATGGTCAACGCGGGCTGGCTAGCGGTTTATGGCAAAGAGGCGGCGGAGTCCGACGACACGCCGAGCCTCGTGCCGGTGAAGCCGAACGAAACGGTCAAGACCGAGAAAATCGAAGTCGAGGCGAACGTCACGAAACCGCCGGCGCGCTATTCGGAAGCGACGCTTCTTGGCGCGATGGAAGGCGCGGGCAAACTCGTTGAGGACGAGGATCTCCGCGAGGCGATGATTGAAAAAGGTCTCGGCACGCCCGCGACGCGCGCAACCATCATCGAAGGTTTGATCTGGGAAAAATATGTTTTGCGGAACGGACGCGAATTGCAGCCGACAGCAAAAGCATTTTCATTGATTACACTTTTACGCGGTTTACAGATTCCAGAATTGTGTTCGCCTGAATTGACCGGTGAATGGGAATTCAAATTGAACCAGATGGCGCGCGGCAAATTGAAGCGCGACGTTTTCATGAAGGAAATCGCGGACGCGACGCGCGACATCGTGGCGAAGGCCAAGAGTTACGAGAGCGACACGATCCCCGGCGATTTCGGCGTGCTCAACGTGCCGTGCCCGAAATGCGGTGGCGAGATCCACGAGAACTACAAAAAGTTCCAGTGCCAGAAATGCGATTTTGCGCTCTGGAAAATCGCGGCAGGCCGGCAGTTCGAACCGGCGGAGATCGAGGAACTCATCAGCAAGGGTGTCGTCGGGCCGTTGCAAGGTTTCCGCAGCAAGCAGGGATTTCCATTCGCCGCGATCGTCAAGATGGGCGCGGAGTTCAAGCCGGAGTTCGATTTCGGGAACGACAAAAATGCCGATGGCGCGGATTCTGCGCCGATCGATTTCACGGGCAAAGAGCCGCTCGGTAAATGTCCGAAGTGCGGCGGGCGGGTTTTCGACGGCGGCATGAATTATCTTTGCGAGAACGCGACGGGTGCGGCGAAAACCTGCACGTTCAAGACGGGCAAAATTATTTTGCAGCAACCAATCGAGGCCGCGCAGGTCAAAAAAATGCTGGAGACGGGCAAGACGGATTTGCTGACAAAATTTATTTCCAAAAAAAACAACCGTGCGTTCAAGGCGTTTCTGGTGATCAAGGACGGCGGCACGGCGTTTGAATTTGAACCGCGCGAAAAAAAGGGCAAGGCGAAGGACGGCACGCCGCGCGAACCGCTGCCGAAGATTGATTTCACCGGCAAGGAAGTCATCGGCAAATGCCCGAAATGCGGCGGAAAAATTTACGATACGGAGCAAGGTTACATCTGCGAAAATTCCCAACGCGACGGTAAGGCGTGCAAATTCAAGATCGGCCGGGAAATTTTGCAACAGCCGATTGACGCCGTGCAGGCAAGGAAAATTCTCGCCGACGGCAAGAGCGCTCTGCTCGACAAATTTATTTCCAAGGCGGGAAAGCCGTTTCCGGCGTATCTTGTGATGGACGCGAAGGGGAAGATCACTTTTGATTTTCCGCCACGCGAAGAAGGCTAGTCAAACAATTAAAAATCACGCCACACAGTGCGGTGTAATTAATGTCAGCCCTCTTTAGGCATCTTCAAAGCAAGCACATCCCTCGCCATACAGAATGTGTATAACTTATCCTAGACAGGAATGGGGGGGACAGGTGTAGAGTCGAAGCAATCAGATAGGTTTATTTAAAAATACGACTTCATGTCGATATTAGGGAACGACTCCCTTATGAAAAAATTAAACTTAACAATTATTTGCGCGCTGGGAGTGACAGGTGCTGCCTTTGCCCAAGGAACGGTGAATTGGATTGGGCTTAATGCTGCTGCAATAACCGCCCAAACCAATGCGACGCAGTTTGCATTTGGCGCTGGATCAACAGGGGACGGCACTATTGGTAACATTTCATCTGCCAGTGCTAGTCCAGCTTTTTATTTTGAGCTGCTGTATAATACGGCATTCACCGGCTCTCAAGTATCAGTCCCGACATATAATCAACTTTTTGGCGGAACATGGCTTGATACCGGGTTAACCGCAACCAATACGACTGCAGCCGGTTCAGCAGGTAAACTCGCGCCAGTGGCCGGTAATGCGGCAGCGACAGTGCCATGGGCGCATGGCGTTACGAACAATATCATGCTTGTCGGCTGGTCGGCCAATCTGGGCACTTCATGGACGACGGTGTCAAACATTCTGGCAAATTGGAATACCGACGAACCCTTCTTAACTGGAGATCCTTTCTTTGGTGAATCAGCCACGGGTTTTCTTAACCCGGGCGCTTTCAACCCCGGCACTCCGGTGTTTGGCACAAGTGCAAATCAAAATGGACTTCCGATTAATTCCCTCAACACACAGTTGTATGCGATACCGCTTACGATTCCTACTCCTGAACCGGGGACGATTGCATTGGCTGGTTTAGGTGGACTTTCCCTGTTGTTGTTCCGCCGTAGTGAACAGTAATGGGGTCACTTGTTTGTATTGAAGCAGAATCATCGGTCGGAGTTTCTATCTCTGAAACCATTTCCATTTTACTGCAAGTTGCAACGGGATGTTGTATTTGTTTCACGTGACTGATGCTTCAACGACCAAACCGCTGCAGGTGGACAAATGGATTCAAAAATTCCTCGCGCATCTGGCGACGGATCGCGGCGCGTCGGTTTATACGCAACGGAATTACAAACAGGCGTTGACGGAGTTTTCGTGCTGGCATCTTGAAGAAAGAAAGTCGCCGCCGATTTGGGACAAACTTCAACGCGATGATTTCCGCAGCTTCGTCCGTTTTCTCGGAAGAAATAATTTGAGCCGCGCGGCGACGCAGCTTCGCTTTTCCGCGCTGCGGACGTTTTACAAATTTCTCATCCGTCACGGCGCGGCTGAAAGTTCGCCGATAAAAAATCTGTCGCTGCCAAAACTGGAAAAGCGGCTGCCGAAATTTTTGACGAAGCAACAGATGGAAGAGCTGCTCATCGCGCCGTTCGAGCTTTTAAAAATCCAGAAAACAAAAAAAGCCGGCCGGCCGGTTTCCCAAGTCGCGGCGTTGCGCGACGTTGCGGTTCTCGAAACGATTTATTCCTGCGGCCTGCGCGTGAGCGAGCTGTGCGGCTTGCGCGTGGACGACCTTGACTGGAGCGAGCAAATCGTCCGCGTGCGTGGCAAGGGAAAAAAGGAACGGCTCGTGCCGATCGGCCGGCCGGCGTTGATGGCGATCCAGGATTATTGGAACACGTTCAAACAGCCGCCGGGCGGGGCGTCGCCGATTTTTTTTGCGGAGACAAAAAAACGCGCGCCGCTTGCGCCGGTCCAGCTCGCGCGGCGGTTGAAACAATTTCTCGCCATCGCCGGGCTGGATCCGTGTTTGACACCGCACAAACTGCGGCACAGTTACGCGACACATCTGCTGGACGCGGGCGCGGATTTGCGGAGCGTGCAGGAACTGCTCGGCCACGCGCATCTCGTCACGACGCAGGTCTACACGCACGTCACGACGGAGCGGCTGAAGAAGGCTTACGACGCGGCGCATCCGCGGGCATAGAAAAGATTTGAATTCCGCCGCCGCTTCCGCAGAATCAGACTTAAGGAAAATTTTCCTGTGTGTTAAATGAATTGGAGTTTTTCGTTTCGACCCAAATTGGTGGATGCGCTGAAAGATTATTCAACGCAAAAATTCTATTCGGATTTGGCCGCCGGTTTGACGGTCGGCATCGTCGCGTTGCCGCTGGCAATGGCGCTGGCGATTGCGTCCGGCCTGAAACCGGAGATCGGGATTTTTACCGCAATCATCGGCGGACTTTTGGTTTCGCTGCTCGGCGGCTCGCGCGTGCAGATTGGCGGGCCGGCGGGAGCGTTCGTGCCGCTGCTCGCGCCGATTGTGCTGGTGCACGGCCCGCAGGCGCTGACCGTTTGCGCACTCATGGCGGGTGTGATTCTGATTGTGGTCGGCGCGTGCAAACTTGGCGTGATGATCAAATACATTCCGTTTCCGGTTGTCACCGGTTTTACCAGCGGCATTGCGATCATCATTTTGAGCACGCAAATCCGCGATTTCTTCGGGCTGCAAATTAAATTGCCGTCGGACTTCATCGGCAAACTGCGCGTCCTCGCGGAAAATTTTCAACCGAATTGGGCAACGGTCATTCTTGCCACGCTCGCATCGCTGGCGATTTGGTTTTGGCCGAAAAAAATTGGGCGAAGGATTCCCGGCTCGATGGCGATAGTCATATTGGCTGCGATTGCGTCGGCTTTTTTTAATTGGCCGGACAATTTAGGAATTCAAACACTCGGAACTGCGTTCGGCGAAATGCCGCGCAGTTTGCCATTTCCTCATTGGCCTTCGTTGTCGTTCGACGAGTGGCGTGCGTTGTTGCCAGCGGCGATGACGATTGCTGTTTTGGCCGCGATCGAATCATTGCTCTGCGCGGTCGTTGCGGACGGAATGATTGATGACCGGCACGATTCAAATCAGGAGTTGATGGCGCAGGGAATTGCGAATATGACGATGGGAATTTTTGGCGGGATGCCGACGACGGGCGTCATCGCGCGGACGGCGACAAACGTTCGCTGTGGGGCGCAAACGCCGGTCGCGGGAATTATTCACTCGCTGACGTTGCTGATTATTTTGATCGTCGCCGCGCCTTTGGCGAAACACATTCCACTTGCGGCGTTGAGCGCGGTGCTCGTTGTCGTTTCTTTGCGAATGGGTGAGTGGCATCAATTCGTGCGACTGAAGCGCTGGCCGAAAAGCGACGTAGCCGTTTTTCTTTGCGCGTTCGGCTTGACCGTCGCCGTGGATTTGCCGACGGCGGTAGGTGCGTCGTTGATTCTGGCCTCGGCATTGCTTGTGAAACGGCTGGCCGAAACGGCCAACGTCGAACCGGATGTGGATGTGACACAAGGCGGTTCTCCGGAGCAAACCACATCCGCCAAAAAAATTCCAGACGGTGTTTTGGTGTTCCGTATTTTTGGCGCGTTCTTTTTTGGCGCGGCTGATAAATTGGAGACTTCGCTTCGAAGGGCGGGACAGTTGCCCGATGTCTTGATCTTGCGAATGCGCGACGTGCTGGCGCTTGACGCAACCGGCCTCGATGCGCTGGAAGATTTGATGGAGAAATTGCGCAAGCACAAAAAGGAACTGATTCTTTGCGCGCCGCATTCGCAACCGCTATTTGCTTTGACTCGAGCGGGTTTTATTGAACGGCTTGGGATGGATAATATCTGCGGCGACATTGATTCATCGCTTGACCGCGCACAGAGCATTTTGGCCGACAAGAAAAAATAAAATTGCCTGTTGACAGAAACGGGGTTGTTTAATAGTTTTAAAGGCGTCGGTAGTCCGTAAAAAAACAATTTAGCCGTTGCCCCTTGAATTTTCGAAAGAAAAGATTGAGGGGATCGGTTTTTTGTCGTTTTGCGTATCCGGTTTGAACGAATGATTTGTGCGCCCATGTAGCTCAGTTGGTAGAGCACATCCTTGGTAAGGATGAGGTCATCAGTTCGATCCTGATCATGGGCTCCAGACAAATTTGTTGATAAAAAAATAACGAAACCAACGCAGGAGAACTAAAATGGCTAAAGAGCAATTTCAACGAACGAAACCGCACGTCAACGTCGGCACCATCGGTCACGTTGACCACGGCAAATCCACTTTGACCGCGGCGATTGTGCATACACAGAGCAAAAAGAATCTGGCGAAACCGATTTCCTACGCCGATATCACGAAAGGCGGCACGGTGCGCGATGAAACGAAGACCGTCACAATCGCGGTCTCGCACGTCGAATATGAAACCGCGACGCGTCACTACGCGCACGTTGATTGCCCCGGCCACGCCGATTACGTGAAGAACATGATCACTGGCGCGGCGCAAATGGATGGTGCGATTCTCGTCGTCAGCGCGGCGGACGGCCCGATGCCGCAAACGCGTGAACATATTTTGCTCGCACGCCAGGTCGGCGTTCCGGCGATTGTGGTTTTCCTGAACAAAGTTGATTTGGTTGACGACAAGGAATTGCTCGACCTCGTCGAAATGGAAATCCGTGATTTGCTGACGAAGTATCAATTTCCCGGTGACAAGACGCCGATCATCCGCGGCAGCGCGACGGCGGCGATGCAAAACAAACCCGAAGGCGAAAAGGCCATTCAGGAATTGATGGACGCGATTGACAATTTTATCCCGCTCCCGACGCGCGAAGTGGACAAACCGTTCCTGATGTGCGTCGAAGACGTGTTCAACATTGAAGGTCGCGGCACGGTCGTGACCGGTCGCGTTGAACGCGGCGTGCTCAAGAAGATGGAAGAAGTTGAGATTGTCGGCCTGAAAGACACGCGCAAGACGGTCGCGACCGACATCGAAATGTTCCGCAAGCTTTTGGATTCCGCGAGCGCGGGCGACAACGTCGGCGTTCTGTTGCGCGGCACGAAGAAGGAAGAAGTCGAACGCGGCATGGTTTTGGCCAAGCCCGCTTCAATCAAGCCGCACACGAAATTCAAGGCGGAGGTTTATGTTCTTTCCAAGGATGAAGGTGGCCGTCACACACCGTTCTTCACGAATTACCGTCCGCAATTTTATTTTCGCACGTCAGACGTGACGGGCACGCTGACTTTGCCGACGGGCGTCGAAATGGTCATGCCCGGCGACAATGTCGCCGTGGACGTGGAATTGCAGAAGCCGGTCGCGATGGAAAAGGGCCAGCGTTTCGCTATTCGCGAAGGCGGTCGCACCATTGGTGCGGGTCGCGTTTCTGAAGTTGTTGCGTAATGCGATTTTAATTCGGGAGACGGAGATTGAACTTCTCCGTCTCCCTTTTTGTCCGAAAGAAAAGATTGGGCGGATACGGCAGTAGCTCAATTGGTAGAGTAGCGGTCTCCAAAACCGTTGGTTGGGGGTTCAAGTCCCTCCTGCCGTGCCAATCTGCGACGGAGAGGTGGCAGAGTGGTCTATCGCGGCGGTCTTGAAAACCGCTTCAGGTGAAAGCCTGACGGGGGTTCGAATCCCTCCCTCTCCGCCAAAGCGCATAGCGCAAAGGCGGGCTGGACAAATTTGAAAAATTTTTGTGAGCAATACGTCAATCATAGTTTGGGCGGTCGTCATCGTTGGAATCTTTGCCTACTTATGGTGGCAGGGGCAAGTCCGACGCTTTGCTGATTATGTTCTCGAAACACGCGAAGAATTGAAAAAATGCTCGTGGCCGAGTTGGGACGAATTGAAAGGCTCCACGGTGCTTATCGGCATCACAATCGCATTGCTCGGTGCGTTCACCGTAGTGGTCGATTTAATTTTGAATTTTATTTTCTTTAAGCTCTGACATGCGCAACCAGTGGTTCATCATCCAGACGCTTTCCGGCCAGGAACAAAAGGTCAAGGACAGCATTGAGAAGCGCGTCAAGACCGACGAGATGCAGGATTTCGTGAAGGAAGTCCTCGTGCCGATGGAAAAAGTGGTAGAGGTGCGCAACCAGAAGAAGACCGTGTCCAATCGCAAATTGTGGCCGGGTTACGTTTTTGTGGACATGGTGTTGCTGGATGAAAACAACCGCATCATCGAAAAGCCCTGGTATTTCATTAAAGAAACACAGGGTGTGATCGGATTTGTCGGCGGCGAACCGCCCGTGCCGACGCCGACGGATGAAGTCGAGCAGATCAAGAATCAGATTTCGCAGTCGGAAGAAACGGAAAAGCCGAAGGTCAATTTTGAGGTCGGCGAGACGATAAAGATCAACAACGGACCGTTCCTGAATTTCAGCGGCGTGATCGAGGAAATTGATCCCGAACGCGGCAAGTTGAAAGTGACCGTGAACATTTTCGGGCGCAACACGCCGGTGGAACTCGAATACTGGCAGGTGGAGAAAGCTTAAGAATTTTTATGGCAAAGAAAGTCACAGGACAGATCAAATTGCAGATTCCGGCGGGCCAGGCGAATCCCGCGCCACCCGTCGGCCCGGCGCTCGGCCAGCACGGCGTCAACATCATGG
The DNA here is from genome assembly GCA_964536285.1 of uncultured Bifidobacteriaceae bacterium. Lineage (GTDB taxonomy): Bacteria > Verrucomicrobiota > Verrucomicrobiia > Limisphaerales > UBA11358 > UBA11358. Next base: position 23,855 of record CAZHXG010000005.1, on the reverse strand, counting down.
GCTTCTGCAAGGAATTCAACGCGGCGACGAAAAATGATGCGGGACTCGTGATTCCCGTCGTCATCACCGTTTATCAGGACAAGTCGTTCACATTCATCACCAAGTCGCCGCCAGCCTCGATTCTTTTGAAAAAAGCCGCGGGCATCACCGCCGGTTCAAAAACGCCGAACAAGGAAAAAGTCGGCAAGGTGACGCGCAAACAGGTTTTGGACATCGTGAAAATGAAATCGAAGGACATGAATTCTTCTTCGGAAGAAGCGGCGTTCCGCGTCATTTCTGGAACTGCGCGCAGCATGGGAATTGAAGTTGTCGGTTAAACAAAAACATAAAACACGGGAGAGCTAAAAACTCGATTGCACCGCACCAAAACAAAATGCCCAGTAAACGATTCAAAAAAGCGCTCGAAGTTGTGGATGCAAAAAAAACGTATCCGCTCAAGGAAGCGGTCGGCGTCCTCGCAAAATTTCCGAAGGCGAAATTCAACGAGACGATTGATCTCGCGTTCCGTCTCGGTGTTGACCCGAAGCAATCGGACCAGATGGTTCGCGGCACGGTTCCGCTTCCGCACGGCAGCGGCAAGACCGTTCGCGTTTTGGTTTTCACGCGCGACGGAAATGCGGCCGAAGCGGCGAAAGCTGCAGGCGCGGAATACGTCGGTTTCGCCGACATGATTCAAAAATGCAATGAAGGTTGGAATGATTTTGACGTGGCGATTGCGACGCCAGAAGCGATGATTGAAGTCCGCAAACTCGGCAAAGTCCTTGGACCGCGCGGACTGATGCCGAATCCGAAAACCGGCACGGTCACCGACGACACGGCGAAAGCCGTTAAAGAAGTGAAAGCTGGTCGCGTTGAATTTAAAACCGATAAAGCCGGAAACGTCCACGTCATCGTCGGTAAAGCGTCGTTCAAGCCGGAACAGATTGAAGAAAATGCGCGCGCGGTGATTGAAGCTGTCGCCAAGGCGCGGCCGACGAGCGTCAAGGGAGAGTATCTCCAAAGTTGCACGCTTTCGGCGACGATGAGTCCGCCGGTGCGCGTGGACGTGCGCGAGTTCTCAAACAATTAACCGATTTTTACCATGCGTGCTGAAAAACAATTATTGACGAAGGAATACTCCGCGCGGTTGAACGCGTCGCCGTTCTTCATCGTGATCGGTTATCAAGGGCTGAAGGTCGCCCACATGACGGAATTACGCCAGCGTTTGCACAAGGCGGGAGCGGAAGTTCACGTCGTGAAAAATTCCATTTTCCGGATCGCGGCGAAGGAAGCCGGCGTGGCGGAATTGAACGGCTCGCTTGCCGGACAAATGGCCGTCGTGACCGGGCAGAAGGATATTTCCGCGGCGGCGAAAACGCTGAAAAATTTCGGCGCGGAATTCGACAAGCTGAAGATCAAGTTCGGTTACCTGAACAATCAGCGTCTCGAACAAGCGGCGATCGTTGCGCTCGCGGATTTGCCGAGCCTCGACGTTTTGCGCGCGAAAATTTTGGGACTACTCGTCGCTCCGGCGACGAAGCTGGCGATTTTGCTCAACACTCCCGCTTCGCAGTTGGCGCAGGTCATCAAGGCGAAATCGGAGAAGGCATAAACAATTTCCGGTTTGAGATTTCAAATCGGAGAAACAACAAACAACAACGTAAATCGTCGGTTCAAAACGAACATAATTACGCCGTGGCGTGTCGCGCCGGAGCATGAGCGAAGGCGGATCGCGGCGGACGACGAGACGAAGAAAGAAATAGTAATATGGCTGACATCGCAAACATCGTGGAAGAATTGAGCAAGTTGACGGTCTTGGAAGCCGCCGACCTGGTGAAACAACTTGAAACCAAGTGGGGCGTTTCCGCCGCCGCGCCCGTCGCGGTCGCGGCTGCCGGTGGCGCTGCCGCCGGTGGAGCCGCTGCTCCCGCAGAAGCGAAGGACACGTTCGACGTGATTCTCGTTTCCGTTCCGGCGGACAAGAAAATCGCGGCCATCAAAGCCGTTCGCGAAGTGAAGGCCGGTTTGGGTCTTGCCGAAGCGAAAGCTTTGGTCGAAGGCGCTCCGAAGCCGGTGCTCGAAGGCGCGAACAAGGCCGACACTGACGCCGCCAAGAAAAAGCTTGAAGAAGCCGGCGCGAAAGTGGAGGTCAAGTAATCGCAGTTTATCGGAGTTGCTCCGGCGGTTTTGCCGGAGCGCTCCATTAAGAATTTTATCAGGTCAAAAACGGAACAGTCGGTTGAGGGTTTGGCAAGCTTGCCGTTGAACGCGGCGCGCTTGCCTTGTGTCGTTAAATAATAATTGTCGGCGCGGCATGTTGCCGGGCCAAATAGAAAGTAAAAATGCCATCGCGAGTCACTGAACGTATCAACTTCGGCAAGATCAAGGAAATCATTGCGCCGCCGAACATGATCGAATTGCAGACGAATTCCTACGTGGAATTTTTGCAGGCCGACGTGGCGCCGAAAAAGCGCAACAAGCACAACGGCCTCGAATCGGTTTTCCGCGAGGTGTTTCCCATTGAGAGCTACGACGGCAAGTGCGTGCTTGATTACGATTCCTACGAGATCGGCGCGCCCAAGATCGACTGGCTGGAATGTCTGCGCGAAGGCTTGACCTACGGCGCGCCGCTTTACGTCACGTTTTTGCTCAAGGAAGAAAGCAAAAGTGCGAAGGAGGAAAAAGTTTTCATGGGTGAACTCCCGCTGATGACGCCACAAGGCACGTTTGTGATCAATGGCGCGGAACGCGTCGTCGTTTCACAATTGCACCGCTCGCCCGGCATCGCGTTCGAGGCGACGCAACATCCGAACGGAAAACTGCTCCACAGCTTCCGCGTCATTCCCGACCGCGGTTCGTGGTATGAAGCGCAATTCGACACGAGCGATCTGCTTTACGTTTATCTCGACCGGAAAAAGCGCCGCCGGAAGTTTTTGACGACGACGTTTTTCCGCGCGCTGTCGTTCCTCGATGTCGAAGGCGGCATCAACACCAAGAGCAAGGACAACGGCGAAAAAACTCGTGGCACTGACGAAGAAATTCTCAAGTTGTTTTACGAAATCGAGGAACTCACGGTCAAGGAAGCCGAGAAGCTCGAAGATTTGCCCAACCGCGTCTTGATCCAGGACGCGACCGATGAGGAAAAAGGCCTCGTTGTGGCGCGCGCGTTCGAGCCGCTGTCGAAGGCGGTCGTCAAACAGATTGCCGAACTCGGCGTGACAAAAATCAAGGTCGTGGACACGTCGCTTGATGAAGGCATCATGATCAAATGCCTGAAGAAAGATCCGGCGAAAAATGAGGAGGAAGCGCTCAAAGATATTTATCGTCGCTTGCGTCCGGGCGATCCGCCGACTGCGGCGAACGCCCGCGCATTATTGAAACGCTTGTTCTTCGATCCGAAGCGCTACGATTTAGGACGCGTCGGTCGTTACAAGATCAATCAGAAACTTGGGCTTAAAGATAAGGAAAATTCGCGCATTTTAACGAAAGACGATTTGGTTGCTGCGACAAAATATCTTTTGCGTTTGAAAAAGGGTGAAGGCTCGCTGGACGACATTGACCATCTAGGCAGCCGCCGTATCCGCACCGTTGGCGAATTGCTTTCAAATCAATGCCGCGTCGGTCTCGCGCGCACGGAACGTCTTGTGAAGGAACGCATGACGTTGTTCGATCAAAGCGTCGAGGCGATGACGCCGCAGAAATTGATCAATCCGAAAGCGCTGTCGGCGGTCATCCGCGATTTCTTTGGCCGCTCGCAATTGTCACAGTTTATGGATCAAATCAATCCGCTCGCGGAGCTCACGCACAAACGCCGCTTGTCGGCGCTTGGGCCAGGCGGCCTGTCCCGCGATCGTGCAGGCTTTGAAGTTCGTGACGTGCATCCGTCGCACTACGGACGCATTTGCCCGATTGAAACGCCGGAAGGCCCGAACATCGGGCTCATCGCGTCGCTCGCAACATTTGCGCGCATCAACGAATTTGGTTTTCTTGAAACGCCGTATCGCAAAGTCAAAGACGGTCGCGTGACGGAAGACATTGAATATCTTACCGCTGACCGCGAGGAACAATTTATCGTCGCGCAGGCGAATTCGCCGATTGACGGTCGCGGACATTTCACCACCGAACGCGTTGTTTGCCGCGCACGCGGTGAATTCGTCGACGTTGAACCGGCACGCGTCGATTACATGGACATTTCGCCGAAGCAATTGGTTTCAATCGCGGCGAGTTTGATTCCGTTCCTTGAACACGATGACGCAAACCGCGCGTTGATGGGTTCAAACATGCAACGCCAGGCTGTGCCATTACTTGTCACTGAAGCTCCGCTCGTTGCGACCGCGCTCGAAGGCCGCGTTGCGCTGGATTCGCGCGCCGTCATGGTTGCCGAAGAGAGTGGCAAGGTCGCGTCCGTCACAGGAAACCAGATTATTGTGACTGAAGACGGCAAATTGCCGGAATCGAAAAAGAAGATTAAGCACGACCCGGCGAACGGCGTTCACGTTTATCCGATCCGCAAATTCATGCGCTCGAACGCCGCCACGTGCATCAATCAAAAAATTCTCATCCACAAGGGTGATCATGTGAGAAAAGGACAGATTGTCGCGGACGGCCCTTGCACTCAAAACGGCGAGCTTGCGCTCGGTCGCAACGTGCTCGTCGCGTTCATGCCGTGGAACGGCTACAACTTCGAGGATGCCATTCTTATTTCCGAACGCATCGTCAAGGAAGACATTTTCACTTCAATTCACATTGATGAATTTGAAGTGGCTGCACGCGACACGAAGCTCGGGCCGGAGGAAATCACGCGCGATATTCCGAACCTCGGGGACGAGGCGTTGAAAAATCTCGCACCCGACGGCGTCATCCGCGTCGGCGCGGAAGTGAAGCCCGGCGACATTCTCGTCGGCAAAATCACGCCGAAGTCGGAAACCGAACTCGCGCCGGAAGAGCGTTTGCTCCGCGCGATTTTCGGCGAGAAGGCCGCGGACGTGAAGGACACTTCGTTGAAAGTTCCGTCCGGCACTTACGGCATCGTCATGGACGTGAAAGTTTCATCCAAAAAAGACGGCGAACGCAGCAGCCGTTCGGCTTCGAGCGAGGAAAAACGCCATTCGAAACAGATTGAAGACGATCACAAGAAAAAGACCGGCGAATTGCAGGATCAATTGACCGAGGCGTTGAGCAACATTTTGCTTGGCGAAAAAATCCCGCTCGACGTGGTGAATTCCGAGACCGGTGAAATCATCATCCCGGCCAATCGCAAAATCACGAAAACCCTGTTGCGCAAACTCGCGACGGTTTACGACCGCATCGAAATTGATCCGTCGCCGATCCGTAACAAGATCACGGAAATCATCGGCCAGTTCAAAAAGAAGTTCGACGATTTGCAGATGCAGTACGACGAGGAGATCGAACGTGCCGAGGCGGGCGATGGCGTTGAAGCCGGCATCGTCAAGTCGGTGAAAGTTTACATCGCGTCGAAGCGCAAACTGTCCGTCGGTGACAAGATGGCCGGACGTCACGGTAACAAGGGTGTCGTCGCGCGTATCGTGAAGGAAGAAGACATGCCGTTCCTCGAAGATGGAACGCCGGTGGAAATCGTTTTGAATCCGCTCGGCGTGCCTTCGCGCATGAACGTCGGACAGGTTTTGGAAACGCACCTCGGCTGGGCTGCGAAAATCCTTGGATTGAAATTTTCAACACCGGTTTTCGACGGCATCAAGGAAAAGGAAATTCGCGGCTATTTGAAAGAAGCGAAATTGCCGGAACACGGCAAGACGCATTTGATTGATGGACGCACTGGCGAGAAATTCGATCAGGAAATCGTCGTCGGCTACATTTACATGATGAAGCTCGGCCATTTGGTCGCGGACAAGATTCACGCCCGCGCGGTCGGGCCTTATTCGCTCGTCACGCAACAGCCGCTCGGCGGCAAGGCGCAATACGGCGGCCAGCGCTTCGGCGAAATGGAAGTATGGGCGATGGAAGCCTACGGCGCGGCCTACACGTTGCAGGAACTCCTGACCGTGAAATCCGACGACGTGCAAGGCCGCACGCGAATTTACGAAGCCATCGTCAAGGGCGACAACGCGCTCGAAGCGGGCATTCCCGAATCGTTCAACGTGCTGGTGAAGGAAATGCAATCGCTCGGCCTCGACGTGAAAGTCGGCTATTCAAACCCGGCCGAACATCAAAACGGAAACAGCGAAGCGGTTGCGGCGCTGACGACGGTGTAATTGAAATTATTTTTATGATTAGCTCAAAAGAAAACGCCCGCGAATTGCTCGGACTGGACAAGGTCAATCAGGTGGATTACGTCGGCATCACTGTCGCGTCGCCTGACGCCATCCGGTCTTGGAGCAAGGGCGAAGTCAAAAATCCAGAGACCATCAATTATCGCACGTTCAAGCCGGAAAAAGGCGGCTTGTTTTGCGAACGCATTTTCGGCCCTGTCAAGGACTGGGAATGCTCCTGCGGAAAATACAAGCGCATCAAGCACCGCGGCATCGTCTGCGACCGTTGCGGCGTCGAAGTGACGCTCGCTCGCGTGCGTCGTGAACGCATGGGCCACATTGAGCTGGCTGTACCCGTGCAGCACATCTGGTTTTTCAAGTGCATGCCCTCACGTATCGGCCTGGCTCTGGATATGACGGCGCGGCATTTGGAGCGCGTGATTTATTACGAGGATTATCTCGTGATTGATTCCGGCAACACGGCGCTGAAACAGAATCAATTGCTCAACGAAGGTGAGTTCCGCGAAGCAAAGGAAACTTACGGCGCGGACGCATTCGTCGCCAAAATGGGCGCTGAAGCCGTGCGTGAAGCACTTGCACGCGTGGATTTGGCGAAAGGCATTGATCAATTGCAGCAGGCGATGACGGAAACCAAGAGCAAACAAATCCGCAAAAAATTGGCGAAGCGGATCAAGTTGCTCCAAGGTTTGCAATCGTCCAAGAGCCGTCCCGAATGGATGATTCTTACGGTGCTGCCGGTGATTCCGCCGGATTTGCGCCCGCTGGTGCCGCTCGAAGGCGGACGTTTCGCGACGTCCGACCTGAACGATCTTTACCGCCGCGTCATCAACCGGAACAACCGTCTCAAGACGCTGCTCCAGCTCAAGACGCCGGAAGTCATCATCCGCAACGAAAAACGCATGTTGCAGGAAGCCGTGGACGCGTTGTTCGACAACGGCCGTCACGGTCGCCCGGTCACCGGCGCGGGAAACCGCTCGCTGAAATCTTTGAGCGACATGCTCAAGGGCAAGGGCGGACGTTTCCGTCAGAATTTGCTCGGCAAGCGCGTGGATTATTCAGGCCGCTCGGTCATCGTCATCGGGCCGGAACTGAAATTGAACCAGTGCGGTCTGCCGAAGAAGATGGCGCTCGTTTTGTTCGAGCCGTTCATCATCCGCCGCTTGAAAGAACTCGGCTACGTTCACACTGTTCGCAGCGCGAAGAAAATGATTGAGCGCCAGACAAAGGAAGTTTGGGACGTTTTGGAAGAAGTCACAAAGGGTCATCCGGTGTTGCTCAACCGCGCGCCAACGTTGCACCGTTTGTCCGTGCAGGCGTTCGAGCCGATGCTGATCGAAGGCGAAGCGATTCGCATTCATCCGCTGGTCTGCACCGCTTACAACGCCGACTTCGACGGTGACCAGATGGCCGTTCACGTTCCGCTCTCGGTCGAGGCGCAGATGGAAGCGCGCCTGTTGATGATGGCGACGAACAATATTTTTTCGCCATCAAGCGGTAAGCCGATCATCACACCGACGCAGGACATCACGCTCGGATGCTATTATCTGACCGCCGAGCCGCGCACGCCGGCGCCGAGCGATTCGCGCAAGCTGCCGCTCTTCGGCACGAAAGAAGAAATCATTTTTGCCTACGACGATGGCGGATTGAAAACGCACGACCGTATTCGTCTGGCGAATCTTGATTTTGGCAAGCCGACCGTTTTCGGAAATGCGGACAAAAAACTCATCGAGACGACGGTTGGCCGCGTGTTGTTCAGCGAAATCTGGCCGACGGAACTCGGTTTCCCGAACAAGTCCGTCAAGAAGTCCGAACTCGGCGACATGATTTGGAAGTGCTACAAGTTTGCCGGCCACGACAAAACCGTCGTGATGCTCGACAGGTTGAAAGAGCTCGGCTTTCGCGAAGCGACGAAGTCTGGGGTGAGCATCGGCATCGACGACATGATCGTGCCAAAAGAACGCGACGAACAGATTGAAGCCGCGCAGAAACAGATCAAGGAAGTTGAGAAGCAATATCGCAAGGGTGTCATCACGCCGGGCGAACGCTACAACAAAATCGTGGACATCTGGACGCATTGCACCGACCAGATCGCCGGCGTCATGTTCAAGACGCTTGAAGCTAACCAGGGCAAGAAGGAATACAACCCGGTTTATCTGATGGTGGATTCCGGCGCGCGCGGCAACAAACAACAGGTGCGCCAGCTCGCCGGTTTGCGCGGTCTCATGGCCAAGCCGAGCGGCGACATCATCGAGAAACCGATTCTCGCGAATTTCCGCGAAGGCTTGTCGGTGTTGGAATATTTCATTTCAACACACGGCGCGCGCAAAGGTCTGGCCGACACCGCGCTCAAGACCGCCGATTCCGGTTACATGACGCGCAAGCTCGTGGACGTTTCACAGGACGTGATCATCCAGGAGCAGGATTGCGGCACGACGAACGGCATCTGGGTCTCCGCTGTTTACGAAGGCGAAGATGAAGTGGTCAAACTCGGTGACCGTCTGGTCGGGCGTTTTGCGTGCGACGACATCGTCAACCCGACGAACCCGAAGGAATTTCTCATCCACGCGAACGAGGAAATTGATGAGACGAAGGCGAAGGTCATCGAATCCACCGGCATTGATCGCATGCGCATCCGCTCGGTGCTGACTTGCGAAAGCAAGCACGGCATCTGCATCAACTGTTACGGCCGCAATCTCGCGACTGGTAGTTTGGTGAAACTCGGTGAAGCCGTCGGCATTATCGCCGCGCAATCCATCGGCGAACCCGGCACGCAGCTCACGATGCGCACGTTCCACATCGGCGGCACGGCGTCACAGGTCTTCAAACAGCCGCAGATCAAGGCCAAGTTCGAAGGCGTGATTCATTACAACGAATTGCGCTATGTCGGACTCGAAGACGGCAACAACATCGTCCTGAACAAAAACGGTTCAGTCTCGATTCTCGCCGAAGACGGCCGCGAATTGGAGAACCACACCATCGTCATCGGCGCGGTCATTTCATTCAAGGACGGCGCGAAGGTGAAAAAGGGCGACACGTTCGTCCAATGGGATCCGTACAACGTCCCTATTTTGTCGGAGAAGGCCGGCAAGATTAAATTCCACGACATCATCGAAGGCGTGACGATGAAGCAGGAAATGGATGAGACCACGCAGCAGGAAGCGATGGTCATCATCGAACACAAGGAAGATTTGCATCCGCAGGTCATCATCAGCGACGACAGCGGCGAAGTCGTGGCGAATTATCCGATTCCGTCCGGTGCGCACATCGTTGTCAGCGAAGGCGACAAGATTGTAGCTGGAACGTTGCTGGCGAAATCTCCGCGCAAGATGTCCAAGACAAAGGACATCACCGGCGGTCTGCCGCGTGTGGCGGAATTGTTTGAGGCGCGCCGGCCAAAGGACGCGTCGGAAATATCCAAAATTGACGGTCTCGTTGATTTTGGTCCAAGCGTTCGCGGCAAGCGCTGCGTTCTCATCAAGGACGCGCAGACGCAACTGGAAGAGGAACATCTCATTCCGATCGGCAAACACGTCATTGTTTTCAAGGGCGACATGGTGAAGAAAGGCCAGCAATTGACCGAAGGTCCGATGGATCCGCACGAGATCCTCGAAGTTTGCGGGCCGCAGGAATTGCAGGAGCACCTCGTCGGCGAAGTACAGGAAGTTTATCGTCTGCAAGGCGTAACGATCAACGACAAGCATATTGAAATTATCGTGCGCCAGATGTTGCGCAAGGTTCGCATCACCGAGCCAGGCGATACGACATTTCTTTGGGGCGAGCAGATTGACAAATTGGAATTCGAGGCCGAGAACGAGCGTGTTGATAAAATGGGCGGCAAACCCGCCGAAGCGTCGCCGGTGCTCCTCGGCATCACGAAGGCGTCGCTCGAAACCGACAGCTTCTTGAGCGCGGCGTCGTTCCAGGATACGACCCGCGTTTTGACCGAGGCAGCGACCCGTTCCAAAGTGGATTCGCTCCGTGGTTTCAAAGAAAACGTCATCATGGGCCACATCATTCCGGCGGGCACCGGTTTTGATCGTCATCGCAGGGTGCAACTCAAGATGCTCGTTGAAATTCCCGACGAACCGGAAGCGGAAGAACCGGCGGAGACCGTTCCGGCGGAAAACCCGTTGCTGGCATAAACACGGAACGCGCCAAATACTTGTTGCAACCGAAAGCACGTCTGATATATTCCGCGCTCCAATTTTTAATATAAAATGCCGACAATCAACCAACTCGTTCGCAAAGGCCGGCGGAAGGTGAAATACAAATCCAAGTCACCGGCTTTGGAGAACTCCCCGTTTCGCCGCGGCGTTTGCATTCAGGTCATGACGCGCACGCCCAAGAAGCCGAACTCGGCGATGCGCAAAGTGGCGAAAGTGCGTTTGACGAACGGCTACGAAATCATCGCTTACATTCCCGACGAGGGACATAATTTGCAGGAACACTCCATCGTCCTTGTGCGCGGCGGACGCGTGAAGGATTTGCCCGGTGTGCGTTATCACATCGTCCGCGGCACGCTCGATGCCGCCGGCGTCGAGAAGCGACGAGTGAGCCGTTCCAAATACGGCGTGAAGAAACCGAAGGATAAAGCCGCCGCCGCTGCCGCCGCTGCACCAGCTAAATAATTTTCAGGTTCAACGATTTAACTTTTTAACGATTCAACGAATCTCATGTCACGCAGACGACAAGCAACAAGACGGCCGGTTTCCAAAGACGGAAAATTTCACAGCGCTTTGGTTTCACGCCTCGTGAACACCATCATGCAGGGCGGAAAAAAAAGCACGGCGCAGCGGATTGTCTATGGTGCGTTCGACACCATTTCCGAAAAAAATCCGGCGAGCAATCCGGTGGAGATTTTGCAACGCGCGGTGGACAACGCCAAGCCGCGCATCGAAACGAAAGCGCGTCGCGTCGGCGGTGCGACGTATCAAGTGCCGCTGGAAATTCCGAGCGACCGCCAGAACGCGCTCGCGTTGCGCTGGATCGTTGATTTTGCGGACGCCCGCAAAGGTACGCCGATGAAGGCGGCGCTCGCGGCGGAAATTCTGGAAGCATATCAGGGTCAGGGCAACGCGATTCGCAAGCGCGACGAAGTCCACAAGATGGCGCAGGCAAACAAGGCGTTTGCGCATTTCCGCTGGTAGTGTAAATTTGAACAAGCCCCGAAGGCTGAAAAGTCGGGGCATTTTTATTCTCTAATGCAAGCAGTCGCTGAAAAATCGAAATCGGTCAATTCGCCCAACCGCGAATACACGCTGGAGCGCACGCGCAACATCGGCATCGCGGCGCACATTGACGCGGGCAAGACGACCACGACCGAGCGCATCCTTTTTTACACCGGACTCATCCACAAGATCGGCGACGTGGACGACGGTAACACGGTGACGGACTGGATGGAGCAGGAACGCGAGCGCGGCATCACGATCACAAGCGCCGCCGTGACGTGCTTCTGGACGCAGAAAACCATCAAACCGGGCGAAGATAAAATTTACAAGTCGTTCAACAACGTTCCACATCGCATCAACATCATCGACACGCCAGGTCACGTGGATTTCACGGCTGAAGTCGAACGCTCCATGCGCGTGCTCGACGGCGCGGTCGCCGTGTTTTGCGGCGTCGCGGGCGTGCAACCGCAATCCGAAACCGTCTGGCGTCAGGCGACCAAATACAAAGTGCCGCGCATCGCGTTCGTCAACAAGATGGACCGCACCGGCGCGAATTTTGAAAACGCGCTCAACGACATGCGCACAAAACTGCGCGCGTATGCGTTCCCGATTTTCCTGCCCATCGGCGCGGAGGACAAATTTGAAGGCGTCATTGACGTCGTGAATCAAAAGGCTTTCGTCTGGGGTCCGGGTGATGTTGCAAATGAAGGGTTGAATTACGAAGTCAAAGAAATTCCCGCCGAGCATCAGGAACGCGCCAAGGCCGCGCTCGCGGAATTGATTGACGCCGTTTCCAACAAGGACGACGCGATTGCCGAACTGGTTCTCGAAGAAAAACCGATTGATGCGCCGACGTTGAAAGCGGCGATTCGCCGTCTCACCTGCAAAATCGAACTCATTCCCGTTCTCTGCGGTTCGGCGTTCAAGAAAAAAGCCGTGCAGGTTTTGGTGGACGCGGTTGTGGATTATTTGCCGAGCCCACTCGACGTTCCCGGAGCAGAAGGTCTTGAGCCGGGCACTGAAAACGTCGTTCACGTCGAGACGAGCGACGGCAATAAATTTTGTTCGCTTGCCTTCAAACTGTGGACCGACCCTTACGCGGGCAAGCTGGTGTTCTTCCGTGTTTATTCCGGCCATCTCAAGAAGGGCGACAACATTTACAATCCGCGCACGCGCAAACGTGAGCGCGTCAGCCGCCTGATGATCATTCAAGGCAGCGAACGCAAGGACATTCATGAGGTTTTCGCCGGTGACATCGCCGCGCTCGTCGGTCTGCGCAACATCACGACCGGCGACACGCTCGCAGATGAAGAATACGACGTGACGCTCGAACCGCCGACGTTTCCCGAACCGGTCATTTCGATGGCCGTCGAGCCAAAGACGAAACAGGATCGCGACAAGATGTCCGAAGGCTTGCAACGTCTCGCCGAGGAAGATCCGACGTTCCGCTGTTTCACGAACGAGGAAACCGGCCAGCTCATCATCGCGGGCATGGGCGAGCTGCATTTGGAAATCATCATTGACCGGCTCAAGCGCGAGTTCAAGGTGGACGCCAACACCGGCGCGCCGCAGATCGCCTATCGCGAAACCATCACGAAGGACGCGGACGGCGAAGGCAAGTTCATCCGTCAATCCGGCGGTCGCGGCCAATACGGACACGCCTGCGTCAAGATTCAACCGAACGAAAAGGGCAAGGGCGTCGAGATCGAAAACGAAATCGTCGGCGGCGCGATTCCGAAAGAATACATCCCGGCGGTCATTGACGGCATCGAAGAAGCCATCAAGGGCGGCGTCTATGCGGGCTATCAGGTCATTGACATCAAGGTGCAGGTCACGGATGGCACGTTCCACGAAGTGGATTCGAACGAGCTCGCGTTCAAGATGGCCGGAATTTTTGCGCTCAAGGACGCTTTCAAAAAGGCGCATCCGATCTTGCTCGAACCGATCATGAAGGTCGAACTCACCACGCCGGACGAATATCAGGGCGATTTGATCGGCGATATCACGCGTCGTCGCGGAATGATCATCAACATCGAAGCGAAGCAGGGACAGACGATTGTGAATGCACAAGTGCCGCTGGCCGAAATGTTCGGTTACGCCACGGCGATCCGTTCGCTTTCAAAAGGCCGCGCATCTTATTCAATGGAACCATTGACCTTTGAGCAGGTTCCGAATAGTGTATTGACCACGATTTTGGACGCCGCCTCCAAGAAGCCTGCGGCACGAACTTAACAACCATAACTATAAAATTGTTCTTTGTATGGCTGCACAACGCATCAGAATCCGTCTCAAGGCCTATGACCATCGCGTCATAGACCAGTCGGCGCGCGAAATCGCCGACACCGTCAAACGCACAGGCGCGCGCGTCGCCGGGCCGATCCCGCTGCCGACCCGCATCGAGCGCTTCACCGTCCAGCGCTCTCCGCACGCGGACAAGAAATCGCAGGAAACTTTCGAGCAACGCACCCACAAGCGACTGATTGACATCCTCGACCCGACCGCCAAGACCGTGGACGAATTGAAAAAACTCAATCTGCCCGCAGGCGTGGACATCACCATCAAAATTTAACGACTACTGCCATGCCACTCGGACTTTTAGGAAAAAAACTCGGACACACGCGCGTTTATGATTCGCGCGGCAATGTCATGGCCGTCACGGTCGTGCTCGCCGGACCGAATCGCGTGCTGCAGGTGAAATCGCAGGCGGGCAAGGACGGTTACAATTCCGTTCAACTCGGCTTCGACGATCAAAAGGAACAGCGCGTCACCAAACCGTTGCTCGGCCACATCAAGAAACACAACGGCACGGCGGTCAAACGCATCAAGGAATTCCGCAATTTTTCAAAAGACGTGAAGCCCGGCGACGTTGTCGGCCCGACACTTTTTGCCCCGGGCGATTTCATTGACGCGATTGGCGTCACGAAAGGGCGCGGTTTTGAAGGCGTCGTGAAACGCCATCGTTTCGCCGGCGGTGATTCGACGCACGGCGCCAAGGGATTTCACCGGCGCAACGGCGCAATCGGCCAACGACTTTTTCCCGGAACGGTCATGCGCGGTTTGAAAATGCCCGGCCACATGGGACAAGTTCAGCGCACGACGCAGAACCTCGAAATCATCCAGGTACGCGAGGCGGAAAATCTTTTGCTAATCAAAGGCTCGATCCCCGGTTCGGAAGGCGATTACATCGTCATCCGCGAATCCAAGAAACGTCCGAAGGGCTGGAAGCCGCCGGTCAGCGCCGCGCCGATGAAGAAGAAGGCCGCCGCCGAAAAGAAAGCCGAGGCGAAACCCGCCGAAGCCAAGAAATAATTTAGGCCATGAAAATTGCCATTAAAAATATCGCAGGGAAAAATCAGGGCGAACTCGAAGTGAAGTTTGCGCTGGTTGAAGATGGAAAAGGTACGCAGGCCGTCCACGACACGGTTGTCGCGCATCAGGCCGCGCAACGTAGCGGAACGGCTTCGACAAAAACTGTCGGCGAAGTCGCGGGCACAAACAAGAAGCCGTGGAAACAAAAGGGCACCGGTCGCGCCCGCGCCGGCTCGTTCCGTTCGCCGTTGTGGGCTGGCGGCGGCGTGGTCTTCGGGCCGAGGCCGCGCGATTTTAGCAAAAAAGTTTCCAAGAAAACCCGCGCGCTCGCGCTGCGCAAGGCGTTGAGCGAACGGCTCAAGGCCGGCGACGTGGTCGTCGTGGACGATTTGAAATTATCTTCGTCGAAGACGAAAGAATTCGTTGGCGTCATTTCCGCGTTGGAATTGAAAGGCACGACGCTGGTTGTCTCGTCCGGCACGGACAAAAATTTGACGCTCGCGTCGCGCAACATCGAAAAAATCGCGCTGGCGACGAGCGATTCGCTCAACACATATGACGTGCTGCGTCCCGACAAGCTGCTTTTCACGAAGAGCGCATTTGAAAAAGTCGAAGCTCGACTTGCCAATGATTGATTGCGCGACCGATTCAACAATTTAACGATTCACGATTTAACGAACCATGAACGCTTTTGAAGTCATCAAGACCGTCCGCCTGACGGAAAAAGGCACGCGCCAGGGCGAGAAGTTCAATCAATACACCGTCGTAGCCGACCGCCGCGCGAACAAGACGGAAATTCGTCAGGCCGTGCAGGAACTTTTCAAGGTCAAGGTCACGAAGGTCAACACACTAAACGTGCGCGGAAAATTTCGCCGCCAGCGTACATCGCAGGCCGGACAGGCGCCGAGTTGGAAAAAAGCGATTGTCACGTTGAAAGACGGCGACAAAATCGTTTTGACTTGATCGGTTCGATTTTTCAGACGCAAAAGGCCGGCGATCTGCCGGTTTTTTTGTTTTCAGGCGGCGTGCAACAGTCCATTGCGTCTGCGCGGTTTTCTGGAAATTTTTTTTGGCGTCTCCGGGATCAGAAATTCCGATTGTTCGGGCAAATAAAGATAGCGTCCGCAGTTTTCGCAGAGCTGAATGTCTTCGTCGTGCATCAGCGTCAACACCACGTTGCGCGGCACGTGCATGTGGCAGCCGGTGCAAACTTCATTGCGGATGGCAGCGGTGCCTTTTTTGCCGCGCGCCACCAGACGGTCATAGTGTGCGAGGATCGGTGTTGGGATTTTAGCACGTAACTCCGCGATCCGTTTTTCCGTGTCTGGTTCCACTTGTTTTTCAAATTCGAGCGATTGAAGTTTCAGAAGATTTTTAATGAGTTCGTTCATAGGTGAATGAAAATCGGTTTCATCCGGTAACAATAGAGCATTTTTTGTCCGGAATTGCTCATCATCTTTTGTCATTTGCTTGGACAACTTTTGTCCGTGCCATCATGCGAAGATTTGACACGGAAGAAATTTAGGGTCAATTAGAGTTTGCCCGTGAACGTAAAAGCACCCAATCGAATTTTGCATGTGGACGGCGACAGCTTCTTCGCCAGTTGCGAGATCGCGCTCAATCCAAAATTACAGGAATACGCGGTCTGGGTTGGCGGTGGTCGGCGAGGGGACGGAATTGTCATTGCGGCGAATCGCGCGGCGAAAAAATTCGGCGTCAAGACCGGCATGGCGTGCTTCGAGGCGAAACGGATTTGTCCGCGCGGCGTTTTGTGCAAGCCGCACTACGACGAATATCGCCGGCTCTCGGCGGAAATGTTTCGCGTGCTCGAAGAATATGCGCCGACGCTCGTGCCGATTTCGATTGATGAAGGCTTCCTCGATTTCACAACGATGGACAAGCACGTCTGGCGCGACACGACTCCGGAAAAATATGTGAAGGAAATCTGCGCGCGGATTTGGCGCGAAGTGAAACTGCCGGTTTCCGCCGGGCTCGCCAATTCCTCGCGGCTCGCCAAACTCGCGACGGACGCGGCCAAGCCCGGCTTCATCGAGATCAAATCCGGCGAAGAAAAGGAATTTCTGAAGGACCGCTGTGTGCGCGAACTTTCCGGCCTTGGCAAAAATCGTAAACGCTCGCTCGCCGCGCTCGGCGCGCAAACTTTTGGTCACGTCGCGAAACTGCCTTCGACTTTATTGAAACAGAAATTTGGAATCTGGGGACAACAACTTTGGCTTTTTTCAAACGGACTTTGGAGCGAGCCGCTCCTGCTCGAAGTCAAAGACCGCACGACAATTTCCAGCAACACGACGCTACCTTACGACGAGCCAGATTACGAGGCCGCGCTGACGTTCACGTTGAGCGAGGCGACGCGGCTGGTCGGGCAATTGCGCCGCGAGCAAATGCAGGCGCGCGAATTGTCGCTGACGATTCGCTTCAACGATTTTTCCGAAGTCGGCGGCAGTCATCGTTTTCGCGAGCCGCAATTTTTGAATTCGACTTTCAACGCGGTGTTGGAGGAAATTTTTCGCGGCGTCATGGCCGGTCAATTCAAACCCGTGCGGCAGATCCTCATCGCATTCTGGAATCTCGCACGGCTGGACACGCAGCCGACGTTGTGGGGCCGCACCGACGCGGAACGCTGGGGCGCGCTCGACGACGCATCGCATAAATTAAATTCGCAGTTCGGTTCGACGGCGATCATGACCGGCGCGCAACTGGCGTTGCGCGAGATGGAGGACGCATTCAAAAATCCGAAGGCGAAATGCCCGTTCGTGCCGCAGCGCGAGATGGTGAAAAAACTCTGGGGCACGGACGCCGACCCGCTGGCGCACAAGGGCGATTGGGAAAAACGACTGGCCAAAGTCAGCAAGCAGTTGCAGTTCCGGCATTGAGGCGCGAATTGCGTGCGATTCACTATGATTCGACAGGGAGTGTGCTATGTTGAATTGATCAGAATCCCGTCTATGGACTCACAAGATGCAGCCGAGTCCGCATGTGAAAGGAAAATGGGATGTCGCCGCCGATTCTTGAAAATGCAGAGTCAGGTACCAGTAAAAAAACCGCATTGATTGTGGAAGGCGGAGCGATGCGCGGAGCATGGGCGGCGGGGGTGCTGGCGTATCTTCAAGAGCGCGGACGACGGCAATACGATTTTGTTTATGCGGCTTCTTCCGGTGCTTGTTCAGCGGCCTATTTCGTCGCCGACATGTGGGAACCGGGTCTGGCCATCTGGCGCGAACTCGCTTGCAACGTGGTTCGCAAAAGCAATTTTCTCCGTCGCAAACCGATCATTGATCTGGCTTACCTGGTGGATCACATCATCAGAAAGCGTGTTCCACTTTCCGTCGAGGCGCTGCAAAAAGCGCCCACAAAATTTTTCATCGTGTTGACCGACTGTCACACGGGCGAGCCGGTTTATTTTCACGTCTGCGATGACCGCGTGTTTGCGGCGCTCCGCGCCACATCGTCCATGGCTCTGGCGACGCGCGGATTTGATTTTGTAGATGGCCAACCCTATGCCGACGGCGGAGTCGCGGATCCAATTCCCATCCGCCGGGCGATACATGACGGCGCGACGGACATCACCGTGGTGCTCACGCACAATCCCGCCTTCCGCCTCAAGCCGATTCCGCGCTGGATGGGAAAAATAGCTTATCCGGAATTTCCAGCGGTGGCCAAGGTCTGGACCGCGCGGCAAAATGTGCATTACAACGCCGCCCTCGACCTGATGAAAGAGCCGCCGGCGGGAATCCGAATCCGGGTATTCCGACCACTTCGACCGCTGCCGGTTGGTTCCTTTACCATTGAGCAGAAGAAAATCGCCGCCGCACTTGCTTTGGGGCACGACGAGGCGTTGCAGCAAATGGCGAAGGCGGAAGCGCTTGGCGCTCCTGTTTCCAAATAATTTGAGCCGCCTTACTAGGTTTTATTGCTCCCATCCGCCGTTGAGACACTCAAAAATTCTTCAAAAAACCTCTTGCATCGAGGCGTTCATTTGATAGTTTATGCGCTCCGTTTCGTCTGAAAAGCCGCGCGGACAGCATGTTTGCAGACCGATAACTGATTTCCCACAGGAACAGGATTGATGGCCTGCCGACTTCAAAGTTGCTGATAAAACTTTTGCATTTATGCCAGTAAAAACATTTAGACCGCTAACGCCGTCCACGCGATACATCACTATCGCGGACTTTAGCGACATTACGAAGACGACGCCCGAGAAGTCGCTGGTCGAGATTCGCAAGAAGACCGGCGGGCGCAATCATTACGGTCGCGTCACTGCGCGCGGCATCGGCGGCGGGCACAAGCAAAAAATTCGCCTCGTGGATTTCAAGCGCAACAAGCACGGCGTGGAAGCGACGGTCGCAGCGATTGAATACGATCCGATGCGTTCGGCGCGTCTGGCGTTGCTGCAATACAAGGACGGCGAAAAACGTTACATCATCGCGCCTGTCGGCATCCAGGTCGGCGGAAAAATTTCGAGTGGTCCGACAGCACCGCCGGATATCGGCAATGCGCTTCCGCTCAAACTGATTCCCATCAGCAGTGCGATCCACAATTTGGAATTAACCCCCGGTCGCGGCGGACAAGTCGTTCGTTCGGCTGGCGGCGCGGCGACGTTGATGTCACGAGATGAAGGTTATGCGCAGATTCGTTTGCCATCCGGCGAAATTCGCAAAGTGAACGAAGAGTGTTACGCAACGATCGGACAAGTCGGCAACACGGAACACGAAAATATAATTTTAGGAAAAGCTGGTCGCTCACGTCATCGCGGCATTCGGCCGATCAACCGCGGCGTTTCACGCAATCCAGTTGACCATCCGAACGGCGGCGGCGCGGGCAAATCAAAATCCGGCGGCGGCTGGCAGCAGTTGACCTCGCCGTGGGGCAAGATCGCTAAAGGCGGCAAAACGCGCGTGAAATACAAATATTCAAACCGTTTCATCGTCGTCCGTCGCAACGGATTGCCAATAAAGACCAAATAATTTATGGGACGCTCGATTAAAAAAGGCCCGTTTGTTGAACAGCACCTCCTGGATAAAATCCAGAAGGCGAAGGCCGCGAATCAAAAGACGCCGATCAAAACGTGGTCGCGCCGTTCGACCATCACGCCGGATTTTGTCGGTCTTACTTTCACGGTTCACAACGGAAAAATTTTCAATCCGGTGTTCGTGACGGAAAACATGGTCGGCCACAAGCTTGGTGAATTTTCACTGACGCGCGTGTTCAAGAAACACGGCGCGCACACGGCGAAGGCGGAAGCCAAATAATTTTATGGAAGCTTTTGCGATCACAAAAAATATTCCGATGTCCGCGCAGAAAATGCGCGAGGTCGTCCGGCAGATTCAGGGACTTCCCGCGCTGCACGCGCAGGCGGTTCTGGCAATCGTTCCGCGCAAAGGCGCGCGTGTTGTTTCCAAGACGTTGAAATCGGCCATCGCAAACGCCGAGAACAACAACAAGATGAAACCGGAAAGTTTGCGGATCAAGGAAGCGGTCGCGGGAACGGCGACGAGCATCAAGCGGTTCACTCCCAAGGCGCGCGGTTCGGCCGGGCCAATCATCAAGCGCCGCTGCCACGTCAAAATCACTTTGTCCGACGAATAATATGGGCCAAAAAACTAATCCAATCGGTCTGCGCGTCGCCGTCAACAAAGACTGGCGCTCGAAGTGGTTCGCCGACAAAAAGGAATTCGGCAAGCTGCTCACAGAAGACCGCGAGATTCGCACGCTGCTCAAGAAAAAACTGGAGACGGCGTCAGTGCCGAGAATTTTGATCGAACGCGCGACGAACCGCTGCCGCGTGACCATTTTGACCGCGCGTCCCGGTGTCGTCATCGGCCGCAAGGGTTCGGAGATCGACAAGCTCAAGGAAGAATTGAGCAAGATGACCGGCAAGGAAGTTTACGTGGATATCGTCGAAGTCAAGACGCCGGAATTGGACGCGCAACTTGTCGCGGAAAACATCGCGTTGCAACTCGAACGCCGCGTGTCCTTCCGTCGCGCGATGAAAAAAGCGTTGCAGACGGCGAAAGATTTCGGCGCGGAAGGAATCAAGGTTCGCGCGGCGGGCCGTCTTGGTGGCGCGGAACTCGCGCGTGTCGAAATGTATCACTGGGGTCGCGTGCCGTTGCACACATTGCGCGCGAACATTGATTACGGATTTGCGGAAGCGCTGACCGTTTATGGCAAACTCGGCATCAAGTGCTGGATTTGCAAAGGTGAAAACAAACCTCAGAAGAAAGAGCAGCAGCAGGCCAATGAAGTCGTCACTGCTGCAAATTAATTTTTAGAAAAGATTTTTGTTATGGCAATGCAACCGGCAAGAGTGAAGTTTCGCAAGATGCACCGCGGCAGCCGCAAGGGAACGGCGCGCAGCGGGCACACGGTCGCGTTCGGCGAATACGGATTGATGGCGCTGGAGCGTTGCTGGATGGACGCAAAGCAGATTGAATCCGCGCGCGTGGCGATTGCACGCAACATGAAGCGGCACGGGAAAATGTGGATACGCGTGTTTCCGCAAAAGTCGTTCACGAAGAAGCCGCTCGAAACGCGAATGGGCAAGGGCAAGGCGCCGCTGGAAGGCTGGGTGGCGGTCATCCGTCCGGCGAATATTTTGTTTGAAGTGGACGGTGTGACGGAAGTGGTTGCGCGCGAGTCGTTGCGTCTGGCAGCGACGAAGCTGCCGATCAAAACGAAATTCATTTCACGGCACAGTCATTGATAAAATGAAATTTGCAGAATTAAAAGATATGACGCTGGTGGAGTTGTCGGCCAAGAGCCGCGACCTCCGGCACGAGATGTTCAACCTGCGTTTGCAGCAGGCGAGCGCGCGGTTGGAAAAGCCGGCGCGCCTGCGCGTGCTGCGCAAGGACATCGCGCGGCTCGAAACGCGCATCTCGGTGTTGCGGAATAAAGCGGTAAAATAATTGTGTATGGCTGAAGAAACAAAAAATTCAACAGAGCGGAGCAATCGCAAGGAACGCGTCGGCGAAGTCGTCTCGAACAAGATGACCAAGACGATTGTCGTCCGCGTCCAACGCCGCTTTCCGCACGCGAAGTTCAAAAAAATTGTCACCGATTACAAGAAATTTTATGCACACGACGAAAAGGCCGAGGCTAGGATCGGCGACACGGTGCGCATCGAGGAAACAAGGCCGTTGTCGAAGTTGAAACGCTGGCGTCTGGTCGAGGTCGTCGAGCGCAATGAGCGGGAAATCGTGCCGGTCTAAAGAATTTTATGTTGCAAGTTCGTTCCAGTTTGGATGTCGCGGACAATACGGGCGCAAAAATCGCCTGGAACATCGGCGTACTCGGCAAGAACCAGCGTTATGCCGGCATCGGCGACGTCATCAAGGTTCACATCAAGGTCGCCGCGCCGGATGGTTCGGTGAAAAAAGGCGAAGTGCATGACGCGGTGGTCGTCCGCACGCGGCACATCATCCGCCGCAGCGACGGTTCTTATCTGCGCTTTGACCGCAATGCCTGCGTCATCATTGACAAGGAATTGAACCCGAAGGGCACACGCATTTTCGGACCGGTGGCCCGCGAGTTGCGCGACAAGAAGTTCATGAAAATAATCTCGCTCGCGCCGGAAGTGATTTGAAAGTTATGCCAAAATCTCATGTAAAAAAAGGCGATGAAGTGGTCGTGCTGGCCGGAAAAGAAAAGGGCAAGCGCGGCAAGATCATCGCCGTGTTGACGAAAAAATCGCGCGTCATCGTCGAGGGTGTGCAGTTGATCAAGCGCCACACGCGCAAGAGTCAGCAGCATCCGCAAGGCGCGATCGTCGAGCGCGAAGGAACGATTCACATTTCAAATGTGAAAAAGGCCGAAGCGCAAACAGCAGAGGCAACCGCATAAAAATTTCGTCACGGCAAAATCCGTGACATTGAAAAATGAAAGCCAGACTTTACGAAAAATATACGAACGAAGTTGTTCCGGCGCTGAAAGAAAAGCGCAAGTATGTGAACATCCACCAGATTCCGCGAATGGAAAAAATCGTGGTGAACATGGGCGTGAGCGCGTCGCTGGAAAAAGGCGCGGTCGAGGACGCGGCGAAGGATTTGTCGCTGATCACCGGACGCAAACCGGCCATCAGCATGTCGCGCCACAGCATCGCGCAGTTCAAGTTGCGCGAAAACATGCCGATCGGTTGCCGTGTGACGTTGCGCAAGGACGCGATGTATGAATTTTTTGATCGGCTGGTCGCAACGGCGTTGCCGCGCATCCGCGACTTTCGCGGATTGTCGCCGCGCAAGTTTGACGGACGCGGAAATTATACTTTCGGTATCGGCGACCAGACGATTTTTCCGGAAATCGAACTGGATAAAATCAAACGCCAGCAGGGCATGGATATCACGATCGTGACGACCGCGCCGACGAATGACGAGGCGCTGGATTTGTTGAAGCTGATGGGTTTTCCGTTCGCGGAAAAATAATTTTAATTTTTATGGCCAAGAAAGCATGGAAAGAGCGGAACAAGCGCAAGGCGGAAACGGTGAAGAAATTCGCCGCGATACGCGCCGAACTGAAGGCGAAACGCGATTATGCCGGACTCGCGAAATTGCCGCGCGACGCCAGCCCGACGCGCCTCGTGAACCGTTGCGCGTTCAGCGGACGCCGCCGCGGTTATCTGCGCAAGTTTGGAGTGTCACGTTTGACGTTCCGCGAAGCGGCTTTGAACGGTTTGATTCCCGGTGTGACGAAGGCAAGCTGGTAATTTTATGAGCGACCCCATTTCCGACATGTTGACCCGCATCCGCAACGGCGGACGCGCGCTGTTGCCCGTGATCGAATTGCCGCACTCGCGCATCAAAGAGAGCGTGGCGAAAATCTTGAAGACCGAAGGTTACGTCAGCGACGTGGCCGTTGAAGGCAACACGATCAAAAAAATCAAAATCCGTTTGAAATATAACGGCAAAAAAAACGTCATCGAAGGTTTGAAACGCATCAGCAAGCCCGGTTTGCGCAAATACGTCGGCGCGACGGAGATTCCGCGCGTGCGCGGCGGCCTCGGCGTCGCGGTCGTTTCAACGTCCGAAGGCTTGATGACGGACGTGCAGGCGCGCAAGAAAAATCTCGGCGGAGAATTGCTCTGCTACATCTGGTAAAATTTTATGTCGCGAATTGGAAAACAACCGATTGC